>JBBECV010000009.1:0-15113 GCA_040881635.1 Thermoleophilaceae bacterium | reverse complement strand
GCCGCCGGCGGCGGGCGGCGCGGTCGGATCGCCGCCCTCCCCGCCGGGGTGCTCGCGGGCGACGTAGTCCTCGATCTCGGACCAGCGGTCGCCCGCGCGCTCGCAGACGGCGAGCAGGTCCGACATCGTCGCGACCTCCTCGACCTGCTCCTTGAGGAACCACTGGATGAACTGCTCGCTGACGTAGTCGTTCGCCTCGCGGGCGATCGCGGCGAGGCCGGAGATCTGGTCGGTGACGCGCCTCTCCTGCTCGAGCGCGATCCGGACCGGCTCGACCACGCCGTCGAAGTCCGCCCTCGGCGCGGCGACGCCCGGGATCGTCGGCTGCTCGTCCGCGTCGAGCAGGTACTGCACCATCATCATCGCGTGGCCGCGCTCCTCGATCGCCTGGCGGTAGAAGAAGTCGGCGAGCCGCGGCAGCGTCAGTCCGTCGTAGTGGACGGCGACCGCCACGTACTGCTGGTGGGCGCCGTACTCGCGCCCGATCTGCTCGTTGAGCTCGGATACGAACTGCTGCGCGGGCATCCTGCACCTCCTGGATCGCTCGACCGACTGGCCGATCCGACGCTACACAACCGCCCGACTTCGGCTTCCCTTCGTGGTCGCCTGCCAGGGACAGGGGCCGGCCGATCGTGCGAGATCCGTAGAGCGCCGGCCGTGCGGCCCGGTGGCGCTCAGCGGGCGAGGCGGAAGCCGGACGATGCGATCGGGAGGTCGATCGGGCTGGTGGGGAGGCCGTCGGGGACCTCGGGCTGGTTGAACTCCTTCGGCGCCGTGTCGTTCGGCGTGTCCGGGTGCATCAGAGCCGCGAGGTACTGGATCTGGTCGCGGCCGATGCCGAGCTCGGACTGGCCGCCGCCGTATGCGGCGATCCCCTGCTGCTCGCAGTAGTCGTAGGCGGCGAACAGCCGCTCGAGCGGCCCGAAGCGCGACGGCTTGACGTTCACGGTCCTCGGCGGGAACGGGAGCGCCTCGATGTCGGCGACCGAGTGGATCGGCGCGTCCCAGGTGATCCGGTCGCGGTGCGGCTCGAGCGCCTTCGCCGCCTCCGAGTCGTCGAGGTCCGGGTCCTCCAGCCACGCGTCGGGGAACGCCTCCGCGACCCGCCGGTAGAGCTCGTGGTCGGTGTCGACGTCGACCGGCGTGCCCTTGTACTGGCCCTTGAGGTCGAGCGAGTCGACCGCGCCCGTCGCCGCCAGCTCCTCGATCAGCTCCGGCCTCCAGTTGTTCGTCGGATCGAGCTTGAACCGCGTCCCCGGGTAGCGCTCCAAGATGCGGTGCAGCTTGTCCGCGCTCTCCGGCCCCTCGTGCCCGAACGGCGCCAGCCGCATCGACACCACGTAGTTCAACGGCTTCGGCTCACGGCCAAGCACGTCCCCCAGCGACCTGCCCGCCTGCGCCAACGCCAGGTCGAGCGCCGCCGACTCGAACGCCCAGCGGCGGTAGTCACGCGACTCCGGCCGATCCGGTGCCTTCGGAAACAGATCCGACCCCTCCAACAGCTCCGAGAACGATCCCAGCGTGTGCTCGCCCATCAGATTCCACGTCGACCCCGCCGCCTGGAAGATCCGATGGTCGCCCGCGTCGTAGACCACGTCCTCCCCACGACCCTCCTCGCCCCCGCCCCGCAACGCGATCTCCGTCGTCAACCGCTCGAACTCCGACGAGAACCGCAGCTTGCGACCCTTGAGCCCATAGGCCTCGATCGTCAGGGGCAGGTCACGTAGAAGGTCGTAGGTAGCCATCGCCGCATCCTATGCAGGCGCCGGGCTCGGACGACGGGCCGGCTTCGGCCGCCATGTGGCCGAAATCGGCCCAGACCGGATTGGGCGTGGACGATGGGCCGGGTTCGGCCGCTATGTGGCCGTAGGCTGCCCGGGCCGGATCGGGCGAACCGGGGCGGCCTGGGTGCCGACGGGCGGCTCCGGCCGCACCTCCGCCATGCGCTCCGCCCGCCGCTGCTGCCACAGCACCAGGGAGATGCCGGCGACGGCTACGACGAAGAGCATCGTGGCGAGGACGTTGACCTGGACGGGGATGCCGCGGAGGCTGACGCCGAAGATGTAGAGCGGGAAGGTCTCGGTGGTGCCGGAGTTGAAGTTCGAGATGACGAAGTCGTCGATCGAGAGGGCGAAGGCGAGCAGGCCGGCGGCGACGATGCCGGGGGCGAGCAGCGGCAGGGTGATCGTGCGGAAGGTGGTGAGCGGGCGGGCGCCGAGGTCGGCGGCGGCGTCCTCGAGGCTGCGGTCGAAGCCGATCAGGCGGGAGCGGACGACAACCACGACGAAGCTGATCGAGAACATGACGTGGGCGATCAGCAGCGTCTGGAAGCCGAGCTGGAGGCCGTAGACGAGGAACATCGAGAGCAGCGCGGCGCCGATGACGATCTCGGGCGTCGCCATCGGCAGGACGATCAGGAGGTTCGACAGCCGCCGGCCGCGGAACTGGTGGCGGACGAGCGCGAGGGCCATCAGCGTCCCGAGGATCGTGGAGCCGAGCGTCGACAGACCGGCGAGCTGGAGGCTGACGATCATCGCGTCGTTGACCGACTCGTCGGCGAACGCGTTGCGCCAGTACTCGAGCGTGAATCCGCTCCAGGTGTAGTCGAGCTCGCCGCCGCGGGTGCGGTCGAACGAGAACAGGCCGACCACGGCGATCGGCAGCAGCATGTAGGCGACCGCCACCGCGGCGTAGAGCAGCAGCGCGTTGCGCCGCAGCCAGCTCCAGGCGACGCTCACGTCTTCGCCTCGTCCTCGTCGCCCATGAACGCGCCGGTCCCGGCGAGCCGCAGGTAGGCGATCACGACGCCGAGGATCACCACCATCATCAGGAAGGAGAGCGCCGCCGCCTCCGGGTAGTTGCGCTGCTGGAGGTAGAGCGACTGGATGACGTTGCCGATCATCGACTGCCCGGTGCCGCCGAGCAGCAGCGCGTTGACGTAGTCGCCGGCCGACGGGATGAAGGTGAGCAGCACGCCGGCGACGATCCCCGGCATGCTGATCGGCAAGGTCACGCGCAGGAACGCCTGCGTGCTGGAGGCGTAGAGGTCCTTCGCCGACTCGATCAGCCGCACGTCCATCCGCTCGAGGCTGGCGTAGATCGGCAGGATCATGAACGGCAGGAAGTTGTAGGTCAGGCCGGCGATCACGGCGCCCGACGTCGCCAGCACGCGGCCGTCGTCGGGGACGAGCATCAGCAGCTGGAGCGCGTCGACGGCGGGGCTGGCGTCGGCGAGGATCGTCTTCCAGGCGATCGTCCGGATCAGGTACGTGGTGAAGAAAGGCGCGACGACGGCGAACAGCAGCAGCAGCTTCCAGCGGCCGGCGCGCAGGGCGATCGCGTAGGCGAGCGGGTAGGCGATCGCCAGCGCGATCAGCGTCGCCGTGCCCGCATATATGAACGAGCGGATCAGCTGCTGCTCGCGGCCGTCGAGCGAGTCGGCGAAGTTCGACCACTCCCAGGCGAAGGTGAAGCCGGTGTCGAACGTGCCCGACCGCAGCGCCATCTCGCCCATGAAGTACATCGGCACGACGAAGAACAGCGCGAGCCAGATCGCGCCCGGGCCGAGCAGCCCGTAGGGGACGAGGCGGCGGCGGAGCGACGTCACCGCCGCCGCCCGTCCGTCATTGCGTCACCAGGTCCTGGAATGCCTCGGTGACCTCCTGCCGGTCCTCCGCGTCGCCGGGCGGGTCGGGCTGGGTCGAGCACTCGTCGGTGAACTCCTCGTCGGGGAAGATGAGGTCGTTCTCGGCGAGCTCGGGATTGCGCTGGCGCAGGACGTCGGCGACGCCCTGGACCGGCGTCACGTACTCGACGAACTGGGCGATGTCGGCCTGCACGCGCGGCTGGTAGACGAAGTTCATCCACTCGAGCGCGGCGGCTGTGTTGGACGCCCCGACGGGGATCACCATGTTGTCCGACCAGAGCGTGCAGCCCTCGGCCGGCATCCGCCACTCGACGTCCTCGTTGTCGATCAGCGCCGCGTCGCCGGACCAGCCGATCGCCGCGACGACGTTCTCGTTCGCCATGTCCTGGGTGTACTCGTTGCCGGTGAAGTCGCGGATCTGGCCGGAGTCGACGGCCTGCTGCAGCCGGTCGATCGCGTTCAGCCAGTCCTCCTTCGAGGCGTCCTCGGGGTCGATTCCGTCGGCCTTGAGCACGAGCGGCACGGTGTCGCGCAGCTCGGTCAGCATCGTGATTCGGCCGCTGTACCGGTCGTCGTCGAGCATGTCGTTGACCGACCGCAGGTCGGGCGCCAGTCGCGTGTTGACCATGATCCCCGTCATGCCGCTCTGCCACGGCACCGAGAACTTGCGCTCGGGGTCGAACGACGGCTCGCGCAGGCTCGGCAGCATGTTGTCGAAGACCGTTCCGAGATCGTCGTGGTCGATCTCCTGGAGGTAGCCGAGGTCATGCATCTGCTTGGCCATCCAGTCGGTGACGATGAAGATGTCGCGTCCGCCCGACTGGCCCTGCTCGAGCTGCGGGCGCAGGCGCCCGAAGAAGTCGACGTTGTCGTTGATGTCCTCGTTGTAGTCGACGTTGACGCCGGTCTCGTCCTGGAACTCGGCGACGGTGCCGTTCGGCCCCTTGTCGATGTAGCCGGGCCAGTTCGAGATCGTCAGGTTGCCGCGGGCCGGGCCTGACTCCGCCACCTGCGTCTCGCGCTCCTCGCCGCCGCCGCCGACCTCGTCGTCGCCGCCGCACGCGGCGAGCGCCAGCACGGCGGTCAGCGCCAGCAGCCAGGCGATCGCCCACAGCGGCCGCCGGCCCAGCTTCGGATCTCGTGCTCTCATGGTCTTCCTCCTCGGTTCCTAGCTCTCGGCGCCTCCCAGCGCCAGCTCCGCGGCCGGTCCCGAGTCCGCCGCGGCGGTCGATCCCGACTCCCTGACGATGTGCATGTGCTCGGGCGCCCAGGCCAGACGTACCCGAGCGCCGCCTCCGGGAAGCCTCTGTCGCAGCGCGTCGTCGGCGTTCGGGACCAGCACGGTCATCCGCACGCCGCCCGCGAGCTCGACGACGATCTGCGTCGCGGTGCCGAGGTAGAGCGAGCTTTCGACGCGCCCCTCGACGCTCGGGCGGTCGAGCGGCGCCGGCTCGTCGCCGTCGAGCACCTCGAGCTTCTCCGGCCGCACGATGGCGTGGCAGCGATCGCCGGCGGCGACCCCCGCGGTGGCCGACTCGACCGTGACGCCGACGTCGAGCCGGACGCCGCCGGGGTCGCCGGCACGCTCGACGACACCGGGCATCAGGTTCGAGACGCCGATGAAGCCGGCGACGAAGGTCGTCTCCGGGCGGTCGTAGACCTCCTCGGGGCCGGCGACCTGCTCGACCTTGCCGCGGTTCATGACCGCGATCCGGTCGGACATCGTCAGCGCCTCCTCCTGGTCGTGGGTGACGTAGACGAAGGTGACGCCGACGTCGCGCTGGATCCCCTTCAGCTCGACCTGAAGCCGCTTGCGCAGCTTGAGGTCAAGCGCGCCGAGCGGCTCGTCGAGCAGCAGGACCGCGGGCCGGTTGACGAGCGCGCGGGCGAGCGCCACCCGCTGCTGCTGGCCGCCCGACAGCTGGGCCGGCCTGCGCTTTGCCTCGTCGGCGAGGCCGACGCGCTCGAGCTCGTCGGCGACGCGACGGCGGATCTCGTCCTTCGACACCTTGGCCCGCTCGAGCCCGAAGGCGACGTTGCGCTCGACGGTGAGGTGCGGGAAGAGCGCGTAGCTCTGGAAGACGGTGTTGGTCGGTCGCTTGTACGGCGGCAGGCCGCAGACGTCGTCGCCGTCGATCAGGACCCTGCCCTCGGTGGGGTCCTCGAAGCCGGCGATCATCCGCAGCGTCGTCGTCTTGCCGCACCCGCTCGGGCCGAGCAGGGTGAAGAACTCGCCGCTGTCGATCTCGAGCGTGACGCCGTCGACGGCCGGGAAGCCGCCGAAGCGCTTCACCACCCGGTCGAGCTTGACTCCACCGCGGCTCATCTAGGTCTCAAGCTATGTCCATGGCGTCACGGTCGCAAGGGGCAGAAGACCTAATCTCCATTTGGGGCCTTTGCCTAAACGTACAATGTCGGCCCACCCGCATTTCACGTTAGATCGCTTGCCGGTTGGACTGAGCATCGGTACGGTTGTCCACATCGTCTAGCGTCGAGGGAGAAGATGGCGACCACACCGCAAACCGCCAAGCAGGAGCAGGAGGGCGGCCGCAGCTCGCTCCAGGAGGCGGCCAAGCGGCATCTGTGGATGCACTTCACGCGCATGAGCGCGTACAGGGACGCCGAGGTGCCGATCATCGTGCGCGGCGACGGCTGCTACGTCTACGACGAGCACGGCAAGCGCTACCTCGACGGCCTCTCCGGCCTGTTCTGCGTCAACGCCGGCCACGGCCGCACCGAGATCGGCGAGGCGATGGCCGAGCAGGTCTCCGAGCTCGGCTTCTACACGAACTGGAGCTACGCGCACCCGCGCGCGATCGAGCTCGCCGAGCGGATCGCCGGCTACGCGCCCGCGGGCCTCGACCGCGTGTTCTTCACGTCCGGCGGCAGCGAGGCGGTCGAGTCGGCGCTGAAGCTGTGCCGGACCTACCACCGCCACAACGGCGAGGGCGGGCGCTACAAGCTGGTCGCGCGCGAGATCGCCTACCACGGGACGACGATGGGCGCGCTCGCGGCGACCGGGATCCCCGACCTGCGCTCGCCATTCGAGCCGCTCACCCCCGGCGGCCGCCACGCGCCGAACACGAACAGCTACCGCTGGCCGGAGGACCGCGACCCGCTCTGGGCGGCCGACGCGATCGAGGAGCGGATCCTGTTCGAGGGGCCCGAGACGGTCTCCGCGGTGATCCTCGAGCCGGTCCAGAACGCGGGCGGCTGCCTCACCCCCCAGGACGGCTACTGGCAGCGCGTGCGCGAGATCTGCGACCGCTACGGCGTGCTGCTGATCTCCGACGAGGTGATCTGCTCGTGGGGCCGCCTCGGCCACTGGTTCGGAGCCGAGCGCTACGGCTTCGTGCCCGACGTGATGACGACGGCGAAGGCGCTCACGTCGGCCTACGCCCCGATGGGAGCCGTGATCGCGTCCGACAAGGTCGCGGCGCCGTTCCTCGAGGGCACGAGCATGTTCACGCACGGCTTCACGTTCGGCGGCCATCCGGTCTCCGCGGCGGCGGCGCTGGCGAACCTCGACATCTTCGAGCGCGAGGACCTCTGCGGCCACGTTCGCGCGAAGGAGCCGGAGCTGCGCGCGATGCTCGAGTCGCTGCGCGACATCCCGATCGTCGGCGACGTCCGCGGCGCCGGCTACTTCCACGCGCTCGAGCTGGTCAAGGACCAGGAGACCAAGGAGACCTTCGACGACGACGAGTCCGAGGTCCTGCTGCGCGGCTTCCTGTCGGGCGCCCTCTACGAGAGCGGGCTGATCTGCCGCGCCGACGACCGCGGCGATCCGGTGATCCAGCTCTCGCCGCCGCTGATCGCGGATAGCGAGCAGTTCGAGGAGATCGAGACCATCCTGCGCGCGGTCCTCACGGAGGCCTGGGACCGGGTCGTGGCGGGCGGCTAGGGAGGCTGGAGCGAGCATGCTCTCCGTCCGCGAGCTCGTCGACGAGCTTGGCCTCGCACTGCTGAGCGGCCAGGACGCGGCGGACGCGCCCGTGCGCTGGGTCCACATCAGCGAGCTGCCAGACCCGACGCCGTGGCTCTCCGGCGGCGAGATGATGCTCACCACGGGGCTGCAGCTCACGTCGGCCAAGCGCCAGCGCGACTTCGCGCGGCTGCTGTGCGATCACCATCTCGCCGGCGTCGGATTCGGCGTCGGGTTCGAGCACGACAGCGTCCCCGAGCCGCTGCTCGAGGAGGCGCGGACGCTCGGGCTGCCGCTGTTCGAGGTCCCGTACGAGCTCCCGTTCATCGCGGTGACCGAGAAGGCGTTCGGGCGGCTGGTCAACGAGCAGTACGAGGTCCTCCAGCGAGGCATCGCGATCCACAAGCGGCTCGAGCGACTGGTCCTGGAGGAGCGCGGCCTCAACGAGCTCGTCGGCGCGGTGTCGGCCGCGATCGGCGGCGCCGTGATGGTTCTCGACGCGCGCGGCGAGACGCTCGCCAAGACCACCTTCCGCCGCGACGTCAGCGAGGCGGCCGTCGACTCCGTGCGCGAGCGCATCCGCGACCGCGACCGTCCCGGCGCGGCGCGCGGAGCGGCCGGCGAGGTCGGCGCCGCCCACCCCGAGATCGCCGGGCGCGCGCTCGCGCTGCCGATCTCCACCCGCGGGCGCGGCGGACCCCAGGCGTGGCTGGTCGCCGTGCGCGACGCCGGCGGCCTCGGCGACTTCGAGCGGCTGATCCTCCAGCAGGCCGTCACCGTGGTCGCGCTCGAGCTGATGCGCCAGCGGGTGATGCGCGACACCGAGCGCCGGCTGGCGGGCGACGTGCTCGCCCAGGCGCTGACCGGGCGCCTCGCCGAGAGCGAGGTCGAGGCGCGCCTGCGGCCGTTCGGAGTCGGGTCACAGGCGGCGGTGCTGGTCTTCGAGTGCGACGACGCCGCCCACGCCGAGCCGGACCTCGAGAGCGCGCTCGCCGAGGCCGGCGTCGGTGCGCTCGTCGCCTGCCGCGAGCGGCTGCTGTGCGCGGTCGTCGACGCCGGCGGCGGCGTCGACCCGGTCGAGCTGGCGCGCGAGCTGCGCGCGGCGCTGGTCAGGGGGCACTGCGGCGCGGGAACGCGCGGCGCCGCGTCCCGCGTCGCGCCGGTCGGCATGCTCAAGCGCAGCTTCCACGAGGCGCGCTGCGCGCTCGAGGCGACCGCGCTCGCAAACGGGTCGGCGCCCGACATCGCATCGCACGAGGACCTCGGCGCCTTCCGCCTGCTGCTGTCGGTGCAGGACGACGAGGCGCTGCGCGTCTACACCGACAGCGTCCTCGGACCGGTCGAGGACGGCGGCGGCGAGTACGGCGACGAGCTGCTGCGCTCGCTCGAGGCGTTCATCGAGCAGAACGGCCAGTGGGAGAAGGCGGCGCGCCAGCTCTACTGCCACCGCCACACGCTGCGCTATCGGATCCGCCGCATCGAGGAGCTGACCGGACGCGACCTCAAGTCGGCGCGCGACCGGATCGAGCTCTGGCTCGCCCTCCGCGCCCGCGAGCTCATCTCATGAACGTGGCGGTTCTGGGCGCTGGGGGGATCATCGCGCCGGCGATCGTGCGCGATCTGGCCGAATCGGAGGAGGTGGGCGAGCTGCTGCTGCTCGACCTCGACGGCGTGCGCGCCGCGGCGGTGGCCGAGCGACACGGCGGCGGCACGGCGCGGGCCGCGCAGGTCGACGCTCGCGACGGTGCGCTGGCGGCGGCGCTGGAGGACGTCGACGTGCTCGTCAACTCAGCGAGCTACCGCGTCAACCTCGACGCGATGCGCGCGTGCCTGGCGGCGGGCTCGCACTACGTCGACCTCGGCGGCCTCTACTGGATGACCGGCGACCAGCTCGAGCTGTCCGGCGACTTCGAGCGCGCCGGGCTGCTGGCGCTGCTCGGGATGGGATCGAGCCCGGGCAAGACGAACGTGATGGCGGTGAGGGCGGTGCGCGAGCTCGATGCGACGCCGCACCGGATCGACGTGATCGCCGCCGGGCGCGACCTCGACCCGCCCGCCGGGGCCAGCTTCCCCTACGCGCCGCAGACGCTCGTCGACGAGCTCACGTTGAGCCCGATCGCCCAGCGCGGCGGCGAGCCGGTCGCGCTCGAGCCGATGCAGCCGGGCGGCGGCGTCGACCTCCCCGAGCCGATCGGGCGGGCAGAAACGATCTACACGCTGCACTCCGAGGTGCGCACGTTCCCGTCGAGCTTCGGTTGCGCGGACTGCAGCTTCCGGCTCTCGCTCGCCCCGACCGTGCTCGACCGCATCCGCGCGCTGGCGCAGGCCGACGAGGACGAGGTCGCACAGGCGGCGCGCACGGCGGTGCCGTCGTCGCCGCGGACCGTCTCGGTCCACCGCGTCGAGGCGGAGGGCGGCGGCGCGGTCGTCACCGTCACCGCGACGACCGCGCCGATCGACGCGTGGGGCATCGGCGGCAGCATCGTCTCGACCGCGGCGCCGGCCGCGGCGGCGGTGCGCCTGCTGGCGCGCGGGCGGATAGCGGCGCGCGGGGCGCTGCCACCGGAGCTGTGCGTCGAGCCGGACGACCTCTTCCCCGAGCTCGAGCGGCGGAGCTGCCGCTTCGAGGTCGACGTGCGCCGGGAGAATGCCGCAGGCCGGGCGGAGGCCGGCGCCGCGGGTGGCGAGGAGCGCGCAGCGCCGTGAGGGTCGGCGTCCCGACCGAGGTCAAGCCCGACGAGTACCGCGTCGCGCTGACGCCGGCCGGGACGCGCGAGCTCGTCGAGCACGGCCACGACGTGCTGGTGCAGGCGGGCGCGGGCGAGGGCTCGGGGATCGCCGACGCGGACTACGAGGCCCAGGGCGCGCGCGTGCTGGCGAGCGCCGCCGACGTGCTCGGCGAGTCCGAGCTCGTGCTCGGCGTCAAGGAGCCCCAGCCCGAGGAGGTCGGCATGCTGCGGCCCGGGCAACTCCTCTTCACCTATCTGCACCTGGCGCCGGCGCCGGACCTGACGAGCGCGCTGTGCGAGTCGGGCGCGACCTGCGTCGCCTACGAGACGGTCGAGGACGAGCGCGGGCGGCTGCCGCTGCTCGCCCCGATGAGCGAGGTCGCCGGCAAGATCGCCACCCAGGCCGGTGCGTTCATGCTCGAGCGCCCGCTCGGCGGGCGCGGCGTCCTGCTCGGCGGCGTGCCCGGCGTGGCGGCGGCGAACGTGCTCGTGATCGGCGGCGGGGTCGTCGGCTACAACGCGGCGAAGATAGCGATCGGGATGGACGCCGACGTGTTCGTCTACGACCGCGACGTCGACCGCCTGCGCGAGCTCGACGTCGCCTTCGCGGGCCGCGCGTCGACCGTCTACTCGTCGTCGCTCGCGATCGAGGAGATGCTGCCGCACGCCGACCTGGTGATCGGCGCGGTGCTCGTCCACGGCGCCCGCGCGCCGTACGTGATCAAGCGCGAGCAGCTCGCGGCGATGAGGCCGCGCTCGGTGCTCGTCGACGTCTCGATCGACCAGGGCGGATGCTTCGAGACCTCGCGGCCGACGACCCACTCCGATCCGACCTACGAGGTCGACGGCATCACCCACTACTGCGTGACCAACATGCCGGGCGCCGTACCGATCACCTCGACCTACGCGCTGACCAACGCGACGCTGCCGTACGTGCTCGCGCTGGCCGACCGCGGACTGAAGGGCGCGATCGAGTCCCAGCCCGGATTGGCGCGGGGCGTTAACGTAACCGGCGGGCGAGTGACACTCGCCGCCGTGGCGGAGGGCACGGGACTCGAGCACACGCCGCTCGAGGAGGTTCTCGGAGCGCTGGAGCCTGCCTAGGCCGTCCACCCCTGGACATACGAGAAGGAGCTTTGAGATGGCCACGACGATCACCAAGCTGAGGAACTTCATCGGCGGCGAGCTGGTCGACCCGGCGGAGGGTCGCACCGAGGAGGTGCTCAACCCGGCGACCACCGAGGTCATCGGCGAGGCGCCGCTGTCGACCGAGGAGGACGTCAACCGCGCCGTCGCGGCCGCCCGCGGCGCGTTCGAGGGCTGGTGGGCGACGACGCCGTCGGACCGCGCCGGCTGCCTGATGAAGCTCGCCGACGCGTTCGAGGAGCACGCCGACGAGATCGCCGACATGGAGGCCGCCGACGCCGGCAAGCCGCGCCACGAGGCCGCCGGCGAGGTCGGCGCGATGGTCGACAACCTGCGCTTCTTCGCCGGCGCCGGGCGGACGATGGGCGGCCTCGCCGCCGGCGAGTACATGGACGGCAGGACCTCGTTCGTCCGCCGCGAGCCGATCGGCGTCGTCGGCCAGATCACGCCGTGGAACTACCCGCTGATGATGGCCGTCTGGAAGATCGGCCCGGCGCTCGCGACCGGCAACACCGTCGTGCTCAAGCCCGCCGAGACGACGCCGATGACGACGCTCAAGATGGCCGAGTGGGCGGCCGAGATCTTCCCGCCCGGGGTGCTGAACCTGATCGGCGGGCACGGCGAGCCGGCGGGAGCGCCGCTGGTGCGCCACCCCGACGTGGACATGGTCTCGCTGACCGGCTCGCCGCCGACCGGCAAGTGGATCGCCGCGGCCGCCGCCGACACGCTCAAGAAGGTCCACCTCGAGCTCGGCGGCAAGGCGCCGGTCGTCGTCTTCGACGACGCCGACATGGAGTCGGCGCTCGCGACGATCGCCGAGTCGGGCTACGCGAACGCCGGCCAGGACTGCACCGCGTCGTGCCGCGTGCTCGCCGCCAAGGGCGTCTACGACGACTTCGTCAACGGGCTCGTCGAGCAGGCCGGGGCGCAGGTCGTCGGCGACACGATGTCGCCCGACACGACGCTCGGGCCGCTCAACTCAGCGCGCCAGCGCGAGCGCGTCGAGGGCTTCCTCGAGCGGCGGCCGTCGCACGCCGAGGTCGTCACCGGCGGCGGCGAGCCGGACCTGCCCGGCTACTACCTCGAGCCGACGGTCGTCGCCGGCGTCGCCCAGGACGACGAGCTGACCCAGAAGGAGGTCTTCGGGCCGGTGATCACGGTCCAGCCGTTCAGCGACGAGGCGGAGGCGATCGCCTGGGGCAACGGCACCCGCTACGGGCTCGCGGCGTCGGTGTGGACGCGCGACGTCGGCCGCGCCATGCGCGTCTCGCGCGCGCTGCGCTTCGGCTGCGTCTGGATCAACGACCACTTCTCGATCACGCCCGAGATGCCCCACGGCGGCTTCAAGGAGTCCGGCTACGGCAAGGACATGTCGGTCTACTCGCTCGAGGACTACACGCAGATCAAGCACGTGGTGGCGAACCTGGAGTAGCGCGTGCCTAGATGGCCTCAGCACACGGCGAGCCTGTTGTCGCCGCGCTCCCGGCCGAGCACAGTCCCTTCCTCGTCTCGCGCGACGACCCGTCTGATCTTCGCGTCGCCGGGAAGGATCGACAGCAGGTACTTCGCCCGAACCCGTGATCCGGATGGGCGTCGGAACACTCGAGCGGCCACGAGCGCGTCCTCGAGGAGGACATCGACCGTTGCGGTCAAGCGCGGCACCACACCGAGCAGGAACTGCCGACGCGGACGACGGCAACCCTGCATGTCGAGGACCGTTCCCAATTGCGCCTCCCGCTCCGCATCGTCGTCGAAGCAGATGCCGAAGGAACCGTCGCCGTAGGCCATTCGCATGCACGGCTGTAGCCGGGAGCCTCGCCAAACCGCCAACCGCCACCACTTGCCACTGTCCATGCGTCCCCTGGCCAACAGCTGCGCGGGCTCTCGGCGAACGAAGCTGACGCCAGCGACATCGCCGCCCGACTTGCCTGTCTCGATCACGCACCAGCGGACCCGGTGGGAGATGTTCCGCCGGAAGCGAAAAACGAGCGTCGACCTCCCCTCGGGCCACCGGCGCCTGGCCCTGACGATCACTGCCTCGCTGGGTTGGAACCGCGTTCCGCAGGCCGCTCGAACGCGCTTGCCTCCGAGCCGATCAAGAACGGGCGGGTGCACCTGGTGATGCGGTCGATCGAGGACCCTCACCGTCAGAGTCTCGTTCTGCAAGACGAAGCGAACATCCGAGCCGGGATCCGCCTTCGCGCGCACAGCGCCGTCCGCAACTTGCGGCGAAACCATCGCAACGAGCACCAGAAGCAACGCGAGTTCCCACCACGTACGCCGTATCGCGGCGGGCATCACGCAAAGCCGTCGACCCACACCGCTGGTAATCATTGCCCGCCCATGCCCAGGTCCGTGCCTCGCATGTGCTGCTTCACTCGTCCGTACGCGCGGGTAATGTCTATCTTGTGTAGGCCACGCAGTGAAAGCCCACGGGTAGCCCCTACATGTCTACCCTGGGACGCGAGAACTGCTAGCGCTCTGTTGATAGCCCCCCACACGATACCGTCCACCTCAACGACGCCTGCGCCCTCCACAAACACGAGTCCCGCGCCGGGGCGGTCTCCGCGCCCGACCCTCACAAGTTCAGGCTCACCTGCAACTACCTCAAGCACCCTGTCTAGATCCTCACCGTCCCAGCCGGTCTCCATCTTGACGAGCCATAGCACCGACTGAACACTGCCATCCAGCGGAGTACCGAGCGGTCGTGGCGCAATCCGAATCCCACTGAGTGGCCATGGTTTCGCTTCGTCGTCGTCAACTTGCCTTTTTCCGGCCGAATAGACCGGGCCATCGCCAGTGCGCACAACGACGATTGGGGCATGCCCGCGGCCCCACGCAACTGCGTCGAGGACTTCAGCATTCTCCGGTCCTGGTTTCCAGTCGGTACCCGCCGATGCCTCCCAATGCGCGGCGAATCGGGCGCTGAACCGGCCGGGGTCTTCTGGATCCACCATCTCGGCGATCACAACGTAACCCTGCCGGTCACCGGGCTGCGCCCTGTCGCTGCCTAATGGGTGTCTCACCATGGTCGCTCTCCCTAGGATACCTAGCTAGCTCAAGCAGCGTGGAACGCACCATCAGAACTGACACTCGCCTCGGCGACGACCCCGCTTGCAGCTAAAGCTAGCGGACGACATCTTCCAACTGCCGAATCCAATACCGGCGACCCGGAACGAAAAATCGATGTGATAGTTCGCGTCGTCATTTAGCCTGAACGTACGTAGTTTACTGCGCTTGGGGCGCCGCACTCCGCACGATTGGTCTGGTATCGGCCAGCCCTTCTCCTCCCGACAAGACATACGGCGACGACTTATGCGACCGCGACTGTTTCGCGCACTGCGAGCACCGGCGCTCGCCCGGTCAGCCGCTAAGCGTCGCGCAGTGAACGATACTCGGGCAGTTCGGCCGTTGAGACTAATCCTGCCCTTAACGAAGACGTGGATTGGATCGAGGCCGTACTCCGTATAGACCTCAACCGTCTTAGCGAAACCCCAGTTGTGCTTAGGGCTCAAACCCGAAATGTCCGTGTTGTTTACCGGGTCGGCGTTTGAATAGTCGTAGGCCGTGGCTGAGCCGCCGTAGATGGGGTCGACGCTGCTGAACCTCCCCATGGCGGGGATGTAGGAGCGGACGCCCATTTGGATGACGCCGGAGGCGAGCTGTG
>JBBECV010000008.1:144810-145059 GCA_040881635.1 Thermoleophilaceae bacterium | reverse complement strand
CCCCCCGCACCGGCTCCGGCGCCTCCTCGGCCGAGTCGCCGGCGAGCGCGGCGACGGCCTCGTCGAGCATGCCGACGTAGAGCTCGAAGCCGACAGCCGCGACGTGGCCGGACTGGTCCTCGCCGAGCAGGTTCCCGGCGCCGCGGATCTCGAGGTCGCGCATCGCGATCTTGAAGCCGGAGCCGAGCTCGGTGTAGTCGGAGAGGGTCGACAGGCGGGCGGCGGCGTCCTCGGTCAGCGCCGCCGCCG
>JBBECV010000008.1:65544-144800 GCA_040881635.1 Thermoleophilaceae bacterium | reverse complement strand
CCCCCCCCCCCCCCCCCCCCCGACGGGTAGAGCAGGTAGGCGTAGGCGCGCTCCTTCGACCGCCCGACGCGGCCCCTGATCTGGTAGAGCTGCGCCAGACCGAGCTCGTCGGCGCGCTCGACGATCAGCGTGTTCGCGTTCGAGATGTCGAGGCCCGACTCGACGATCGTGGTGCAGACGAGCACGTCGGCCTCGCCGCGCAGGAAGGTGAGCATCACCTGCTCGAGCTGCTTCTCCTCCATCTGCCCGTGGCCGACGAGCACGCGCGCCTGCGGGCACATCGCGCGCACGCGCTCGGCGGTCTCCTCGATCGTGTCGACGCGGTTATGGAGGAAGAACGCCTGACCGCCGCGCGAGAGCTCGCGCTCGATCGCCTTTTGGACGAGGTCCTCGTCGTACTCGCCGACGTAGGTCTTGACGGGCCGGCGGCCCTCCGGCGGCGTCTCGATCACCGAGATGTCGCGCAGGCCGGCGAGCGACATCTGCAGCGTGCGCGGGATCGGCGTCGCCGACAGCGACAGCACGTCGACGCGCAGGCGGATCTGGCGCAGCAGCTCCTTCTGCTTGACGCCGAAGCGCTGCTCCTCGTCGACGATCAGCAGGCCGAGCTCCTTCGGGCGCACGTCGCGCGAGAGCAGGCGGTGGGTCCCGATCAGGATGTCGACCTTGCCGTCCTCGTAGTCCTTCAGCGCCGCGCGGACCTCCTTGTCGGAGCGGAAGCGCGAGACCTGCTCGATCCGGAACGGGTAGTCACGCAGCCGCTCGACGAACGTGCCGTGGTGCTGCTGGGCGAGCACCGTCGTAGGCACGAGGAACATCACCTGCTTCGAGTCGGCGGCGCACTTGAAGGCGGCGCGCAGGGCGACCTCGGTCTTGCCGTAGCCGACGTCGCCGCAGATCAGGCGGTCCATCGGGCGTGCCTCCTCCATGTCGGCGCGCACGGCCTCGATCGCCTCCATCTGGTCGGGCGTCTCGCGGAACGGGAACGCCTGCTCGAAGTCGATCTGCCACTCCGAGTCGGTCGGAAACGCATGGCCGGCGCGGCGCTTGCGCTCGGCGTAGAGGTTGATCAGCTCGCCCGCCATCGCCTCGGCCGCGCGGCGCGCGCGCAGCTTCTGCTTCTCCCACTGCGTGCCGCCGAGCTTCGACAGCGGCGGCTCGCCGGCGTCGGCGCCGACGTAGCGCGAGATCTTGTGCAGCTGGTCGCTCGGGACGAAGACGCGGTCGCCGTCCTTGTACTCAAGCTGCAGGTAGTCGCGCGTGACGCCGCCGACGCTCTTGGTCTCGAAGCCGGTGAAGAGGGCGATGCCGTGGTCCTCGTGGACGACCGGCGTGCCGGCGCGCAGGTCGGTGAAGCTGGCGAGCGCCCCCGCGGCCGTGCGCGGCCCAGGCGCCTGGGCGCGGCGACGGCGCAGCAGGCGGTGGTCGGGGACGATCGCGAGCTTGAAGGCGGGCGCGACGAAGCCCTCACGCAGAGCGGCCGTCGCAAAGTGGAGGCCGGGCTCGCCGGGGGCGCCGTCGGGCGCGGCGGCCGGCCGCGGAGCGTCCGCGAGCGCGTCGGCCTCGGCCACCGTGGCGGCGCGCGAGCGCCCGCCGCCGCCGAGGAAGGCGGCGCGCACGCGGTCGAGGTTGTAGGCGGCGCGCTGGCCCTCGCCCTCGCGCGCCCAGGCGACGATCGTGCGGTAGCCCGAGCGGACCAGCTTCTCGAGCTCCGGCTCGACCGCCTGCAGCGAACGGCCCGCCAGCTCGGCGGCCTGAGCGCGGAACTGGTGCGGCTGGTCCCCGGAGATGCTCGAGAGGTGGAGGGCGGCGCGGGCGTCGAGCGCCGCGCGCAGGCGCTCGGGGTCGACGTAGAGGTGGCCGGCGTCGGCGTCGTGGAAGGCGGTCGTCACGTCGTCCCAGTGGTCGCGCAGCGCCGGCGCGATCTCCTCCTCGGCCGCGACCGCGACGAGCGCGTGCTCGGGCAGCAGGTCGAGCACCTCGCCGAAGCGGTCGACCGGCAGCAGCTCGGCCACGTCAGGCCGCTCGGACGCGTCGCCGGCCGACGCGACATCGGCCGCGGCGATCTCGGCCAGCTCGCGGTGCTCGGGCGCCAGCTCGGCCGCCGGCGCGATCTCGACCCGCTCGACCTCCTCGAGCGAGCGCTGGGTGAACGTCGAGAAGAACGTCAGCCGCTCGATCTCGATGTCGAACAGCTCGCAGCGCACCGCCCGCTCCTCAGTGGCCGGGTAGACGTCGAGGATGTCGCCGCGCAGCGCGAACTGGCCACGGTCCTCGACCTGCTCGACGCGCTCGTAGCCGCAGGCGACGAGCTGCTCGGTGGTCTCGTCGAGGTCGAGCAGGCCACCCCGCTCGATCGCGAAGCCGTGCGGACGCAGCTCCGGGTCGGGGACCTTCTCGGCGAGCGCGACGGCGCCCGCCACGACGACAGGCGCGCCGGCGCCGTCGCGTCCACCTCCGTCGTCGCCGGTCGCGTCCGCGGTCGAGCGGCCCGCGGACACGCCGTCGTGGTCGCGCAGGGCATCGAGGGCGGCGATCCGCAGGCCGACGAGGTGCGGGGGCGGCGCGAGGTGCGACTCGTAGCGCACGCCGCGGGCCGGGTAGAGGCGCACGGGCCGCGGGGCGAGGAACTGCCGCAGGTCGGCCGCGAGGTCGCGCGCCGCACGGTCGTCGCCGGCGACCACGAGCGCCGGCCGATCCGGCTCGGAGTCCAGCAGCGCCGCCAGCAGGTACGGGCGCATGCTCATCGACACGAACGCACGCTGCGGCCCGCCGCGCGCCGCATCGGCGAGCGCCGCGACGTCGTCGTCCTCGTGGGCGTATGTCAGCAGCGAACGGAGGGACATCTGCACGCAAAGCGGCCGCCCGGACACCCGCGCGGCCTCACCCGCCCGATCATAGGCGCCATCACCACCCGACCCTCCGGCCAGCATTCGGCCCCAACTCGGTCGTCAAACCGGGCGCTGACAACTCCAGCACCTTGCGGCCACTATTTGGCCGCAAGTCGGTCGTCGAATCAGGCGTCGGCGGCGGGGACGGCGCCGACGAGCCGGTCGAGCTCGTCGACGGCGCTCTCGACGAGGGCGCGGACCTCGTCCGCGGGCTCGCCGAAGCGGCCGAGGACGTAGGGGACGACGATCTCGGGGTCCGTCGAGTCGGGGCGGCCGACGCCGACGCGCAGGCGCCTGAAGTCACGGCCGCCGAGCTCGCGCTCGAGCGACTTGAGGCCGTTGTGGCCCGCGAGGCCGCCGCCGACACGGCTGTGGACGCGGCCGAACGGCAGGTCGATCTCGTCATGGACGGCGACCACGCGGTCGAAGGGGAGGTGCAGCGAGCCGCGCGCGGGCCCGGCCGAGCGGCCCGACTCGTTCATGAACGTCTGCGGCAGCAGCACCCCGACGCGCGGGCCGCCGGGACCGGTGCGGCCCTCGCTGTAGAGGCCGCCGTAGCGCTGCTTCGCCTTGCCCAGCCCCCAGCGCTCGGCGGCGAGCGTCGCGACGTCGAAGCCGACGTTGTGGCGCGTGCCCTCGTACTTGCGGCCCGGATTGCCGAGGCCGACGACGAGCCAGTCGACTCTTCCTCCGTCGCCCTCCCGCCGACGGCCGAGCAGGCCCATCGTCCGGCGCTACTCGCCTCCGCCGGACTCGCCGGACTCCGCGCCCTCGCCGCCCTCGCCCTCGGCCTCGGCCTCGGCCCCCTCCTCGCCGACGAGCTCGGTCTCCTCCTCGATCTCGGGCTCCTCGACCTTGGTCGGCAGCACGACGCTCGCGACGACGACGTCCTCGAGATGCTCGTGGACGAGCACCACGTCGGCGGGCGGCGTGATGTCGGCAAGCGTCAGCGTGGCGCCGATGTCGAGGCCGGAAACGTCGACGACGATCCGCTCCGGGATGTCCGTCGGCAGCGCCTCGATCTCGACCTCGCGCGTGGCGTGGTCGACGACGCCGCCCTCGGTGACGCCGGGCGCGTCCTCGATCCCCTGGAGCTCGAGCGAGACCATCGCGTGGATCTTCTCCTTGAGGTTGACCTCGAGGAAGTCGATGTGGGTCACCTCGTCGCGGACAGGGTGCACCTGGCGGTCCTTGACGATCGCCGGGACCGACTTCTCGCCGCCGATGACGACGTCGATCAGCGCCGCGCCCTCGACGAGCACGCGGCGCAGATCGCGGTCGCCGACCTTGAACGAGACGCCCTCCTCCTGATGCGTGCCGCCGTAGAGCACGCCCGGCACGAGGCCGGCGCGGCGGAGGCGGCGCGTGGCGCGCGATCCGCGCTCCTCGCGAATGTCGACGGTCAGGGTTGGGCGCTCGGAAGCCATATCGGCCGGCCAGTGTAGCTCTCGGCGCGCCCGCCGGCGTCTCGCCCCGCCGCGTCGCCGCCGGGCGGACCCGGCGGGCGCGCCGCGAGCGCCGTCTAAGGTTCGCGCGATGGCTGGCGACGATCGCGAGATCCCCAAGGGCAGATTGCGGCGCACGGCCCAGGTGGGGTCGGTCGTCGGCAGCCAGGGCGCGCGCCTCGCGGGCACCCGCGCGGCCAACGTGCGGCGCTCGAAGGAGGAGGCGACCGCCCATCTCGACCGCCGCCACATGGAGGCGGCCGAGCGGATGGTCGACACGCTCGGGACGATGAAGGGCGCCGCGATGAAGATCGGCCAGCTCGCCTCGTTCGTCGACACCGACTTCCTGCCCGAGGAGTACCGCGAGCTGTACCAGGACAAGCTCGCGAACCTGCGCTCGCACGCGCCGTCGATGCCGTGGAAGAAGGTCAAGGCGGTGCTCGACGAGGAGTGGGAGGAGCCCGTCGAGGAGCTGTTCGAGGACTTCGACCAGGAGGCGACCGCCGCCGCCTCGATCGGCCAGGTCCACCGCGCGACGCTCCCCGACGGGCGCGCGGTCGCCGTGAAGATCCAGTATCCGGGCGTCGCCGAGGCCCTGCGCGCGGACATGCAGAACGCCGGCATGCTGATGCGCCTGGCGAAGGCGATCGCCCCCGGCCTCGACGCGCGCGCCGCCGCCGCCGAGCTCAAGGAGCGGGTGCTCGAGGAGCTCGACTACGAGTACGAGGCCCAGAACCAGCGCGCGTTCTCACGCGGCTACCGCGGCCACCCGTTCATCTACGTGCCAGACGTGATCACGCGCCTCTCGCGCCGGCGGGTGCTGGTGACCGAGTGGGTCGACGGCGTCGGCTTCGACGACGTCAAGCGCCTGCCCCAGGACGAGCGCGACCGCTTCGCCGAGATCGTCTTCCGCTTCTGCTTCGGCTCGATCTACCACCTGCAGCACTTCAACGCCGACGCACACCCCGGCAACTACCTGCTGATGGACGACGGCAAGGTCGCGTTCCTCGACTTCGGCATGACCAAGCAGCTCGACAAGGAGCAGATCGAGCTCGAGATCGCCGCGCTCGAGGCCGTGTTCGCCGCCGACCCGGAGCGCCTGCGGGTCGCGCTGCACGACCTCGGCTTCGTCAAGAACCCGAGGAAGGTCGACGCCGAGCGGCTGATGGCGCACGTGATCGCGATCGGCGGCTGGTACATGGAGGACCGCGACGTGACGATCGACTCCGAGCGCGTGATGGAGGCGATCGCCGCCGGCTCGGACCCGCGCTCGGAGTTCTTCGACCTGATGCGACGCGAGAACGTCCCGGCGAACGAGCTGATGGGTCGCCGGATGGAGGTCGGCGTCCTCGCCGTCCTCGGCCAGCTGCGCGCGACGCGCAACTGGTACCGCATTGGCCGCGAGTGGTGGTTCGGCGACGACCCGGCGACCGATCTCGGCAAGCAGGAGCGCGACTACTTCGACTCGCGCCTGCGGTCCGTCTGAACGTCAGAGCCCGGGCTTGGTGGTCATGTCTATGACCACCAGGAACAGGATCAGCAGCTCGACCTGGTTGACCATCAGCGCGCCGCGGACGTTGCCGGCGACGCCCGGGTCGAGCGGACCCTTCTCGGCGACGAGGTTCTGCAGCTTCTTGTCCTGCGGGCCGTAGTAGGCGATGCCGACGATGAAGCTGAAGGCCCAGCCGACGAGCGCGAGCGTGATCCAGAGCGAGCCGAAGTCGTAGTTCGACTCGATCGTCAGCAGCACGCCTGCGATCAGCAGAATCAGCGCGGTCGGCGCGTAGAGGCGCAGCCCGACGACGTTGATCTCCTTGGAGAAGTCGTGGATCTCCTGGCCGTTGCCGCGCTTGAGCACCCGCCGGCCGAGGATGTGCATCGCGGTGCCGCCGCCCACCCACACGACGGCGGCGATGACGTGGATCGTGAGAAGCAGCTCGTACATGGCGCGCGAGGCTATCCCCGCCGCCGGACGCCTGCCGCGCCGCTCAAAAGAGCTGGTTCTCGCCCTGGAAGATCTCGGAGACCGAGTCGTCCAGGAAGATGCGGCGGATCGAGTCGGTGAGGATGTCGGCGCTCGTCAGGACGCGGATGCGGTCGGGCGCGCCCTCGCGCAGCGGCACCGTGTCGGTGACGACGATGCCAGCGAGCGGCGAGGCCTCGAGCGTCTCGAACGCGCTGCCGGAGAAGACGCCGTGGGTGGCGGCGGCGTAGACCTTGGAGGCGCCCTCGTCGAGGACGGTCTGGGCGGCCGCGCTGAGGGTGCCGCCAGTGTCGATGATGTCGTCGACGATCACGGCGACCTTGCCCTTGACGTCGCCGATCACGTAGCCGATCTCGGCGACCTGCTGCGCCGGCCGCTCCTTCTCGAGCAGCGCATAGGGCGCGCCGACCTTCTGGGCGAACTTGCGCACCAGCTTCACGCGGCCGGCGTCGGGGGCGATGATCACGAGGTCCTCGTCGGCGAGCTGGTCCTGGACGAACTGGGTCAGGATCGGCATCGCGGTCATGTGGTCGACGGGCTTGGAGAAGAAGCCCTGCATCTGGCCGGCGTGGAGGTCCATCGTCACGAGGCGGTCGATGCCGGACGTCTCAAGCAGCTCGGCCACGAGGCGGGCGGAGATCGGCTCGCGCGGAGCCGACTTCTTGTCCTGCCGCGAGTAGCCGTACCACGGCGCGACGGCGATGATCCGGTGCGCGGAGGCGTGCTTGGCGGCGTGGACCATGATCGCCAGCTCCATCAACGAGTCGTTGACTGTCATGCCCTGCTCCTCGCTGCCCGCGATCGAGGCGACGATGAAGAGGTCGGCGCCGCGGATCGAGTCCGCGTAGCGGCAGTACACCTCGCCGTCGGAGAAGGTCTTCAGGCCCGCGTCGGCGAGGTCGACCCCGAGGTTGTCGGCGATCTTCGCGCCGAGCGCCTGCGTCGCGCGGCCGGCGGCGACCATCAGCCGCTTGTCGTAGGTGGCCGGGATGAAGGTGCCGGCGGTCAGGTCTGTCTCGGTGCTTACGGCGCTCACCCGCGCTCCTTCTCGATCCGCTCGGCGTATCCGTCGATGTTCTTCTGGGGGGGCCTGGAGATCCCGAGCGCGCCCGGCGGCACGTCCTTCGAGATCACCGATCCGGCCCCAATATACGCGCCGTCCCCGACGGTGACGGGCGCGACGAAGGAGGTGTTCACGCCGGTCTTCGCGCCGCTGCCGATGGCCGTGCGGTGCTTGGCGAAGCCGTCGTAGTTCGCCGTGATGTTGCCGGCCGCCACGTTGGCCCCCTCGCCGACGTCCGTGTCGCCGAGGTACGACAGGTGCGGCACCTTGGCGCCGGCGCCGATCTCCGAGTTCTTGACCTCGACGAACGTGCCGATCTTGGCGCCCTCGCCGATGTGGGCGCCCGGGCGCAGGTAGGCGAACGGCCCGACGCCGGCGCCGCGCTCGACCCGCGCCTCGACGAGGTGGGAGTGGGTGCAGGAGGACCCGTCCGCAAGCTGCGAGCCGACGAGGAACGAATGGACGCAGGCGACGCCGTCGCCCACCGCCGAGCCGGCGATCGTCGTCTGGGGCCCGATCTCGCAGCCGGCGCCGATGCGGGTCCCGGCGCGCAGGGTGACGCCGGCGGCGACGGTCGTGTCGCCGCCGATCTCGACGTCCGCCTCGACGCGAACCGAGTCGGGAGCGAGGAAGCTGACGCCCGCGAGCGCGTGGCGCTCGAGGATGCGCCGCTGGGCGAGCCGCTCGGCGTCCATCAGGTCGACGCGGCTGTTGACGCCGACGGCGCAGCTGACGTCGTCGGTCAGGTGCGAGGCGATCCGCCGGCCCGCGTCGCGCAGCAGCGGCAGCACGCCGGTCAGGTACAGCTCTCCGGCCGCGCCGCCGCCCTCCGGCCGCACCGCGGCGAGCGCCTCGAACAGCGCCTCCGACTCGAACACGTACGTGCCGAGGTTGACCTCGCGGATCGCGAGCTCGTCGGCGCCTACCGCCTCGGCGTGCTTGGTCTCGACGATCCGCTCGACGGAGCCGTCGGGCGTGCGCACGATGCGGCCGTAGCCCGCCGGATCGAGGCTCTCGGTCGTCAGCAGCGTCGCCGCCGCCGCCTCGCGCCGGTGGGCGGCCACCAGGTCGCTGATCAGATCCTCCGAGGTCAGCGGGTGATCGCCCGACAGGATCGCCACCGTCTCCCCCGCCGCGACCGCGTCGCGCGTCGCCAGCACCGCCGCCCCCGTCCCCTCGCCGCTCGCCTGCTCGACGACGGTCACGTCCTCGGGCAACCCCTCCGCGACACCGTCCCCCGGCCGCGTCACGCAGACGACCTCCGACGCCCCAGCCCCTCGCGCCGCCTCGATCACCCACTCGACCATCGGCCGACCGCAAACCGGGTGCAGCACCTTCGGCAGCGAGGACCGCATCCGCGTCCCCTTCCCCGCCGCCATCACCACTGCCGTGAACCGCTCGGCCATCAGGGGCGCAGCGTACCGCCGTGCACGCATGCCGCGCGCACGCCTCGCTCACGCTCCGCCTGCCGCTCGTACCAAACCAGCCACTTGCGGACAGCGTTGTCCGACACGCCATACTTCCGGCCCACCGCCCGATAGCTCATGTGCTCGAGATCAGCCAGTAGCTGCTGCTTGGACGGACGTTCCACCTTCCTGCGCTCGGGCCGCGGCAGACCAAGCCCCTGCCCCTTCTTGGAGCAAGCCACCGAGCAGTAGTGCCGGTCACCCGCGAGCGGCTCGAAGGACGTCCCGCAGCGCCGGCATTCCCTCTCGCGGGGGACGTTGCGGCCGCAATGCGTGCTCAGCGTCGCCGCGCAGTTCGGACAGACGATTCGCAGGTTCTCCAGTCGATGATCGTCCCGAACGCCGTTGGTGTGATCGAGGATCAGAGACATCCGCTTCCCTCGCCACATCTCGCCCTGGCCGCACAGCTCGCATCGACGGTCCTTGAGACCGTGCTCGTAGAGCCGCTTCTTCAAGGTGCCTCGGCTGAACGAGGAGCCCTCGACCAGCACAGCCGACAACGGCGTCCGCCGCTCCCGCCCATAACGGTGCTTGCCGTAGTTCGGATCGAAATGGTCCGTCGCGATCTCCCATCGCGCGGCGTACTTCTTCAGCGTGATGTGCCCGCCTCCCGTTGAGCACATGCCGAGCCTTCTGAGCGCCTCGGTCCACGAATGCGACGCGGCTATCGCGGCCCGACCCTCGGCTTCTGAGTAACGCGGCCCACTCGACATAGCGAACGTATGTTCGCATCCGCTTCGGACGCACCACTGGGGAGCCAGGGATCGAACCTGGGCCTGCAGGGCCAAAGCCTGCCGGGCTAGCCAACTACCCCACTCCCCAAGGCGCGCCGCGCCGAAGGTACCAGTACGAGCATCGGCCGCGGTAGCTACCTAGCGCCCACTGTCGCGCGGGATCCGGCCCGCGGACGTGCCGGGCTCGTGCGCGGGGCCGCCGGGCGGTGAGATGCCGAGGACGCGCATGGCCTTGAGGCCGAGGGAGAGGCGCTCGCGGCCGTCGGTGGAGCCGACGTCGAGGCCGGAGAGCTCGCGGACGCGGTCGAGGCGGTAGCGGATCGTGTGGCGGTGGGTGAAGAGGCGCTCGGCGGTCCTCGCGACGCTGCCGTCGGCGGCGAGGAAGGTCTCGAGCGTGCGGACGAGCTCGGTCTCGTACTGGGCGTCGTACTCGACGAGCGGGGCGACGGTCTCCTCCTGGAAGCGCTCGAGCTCGCTCGGGTCCTCGCTCATGGCGGGCAGCAGCAGCCGGTACGCGCCCGTCTCGTCGAACGCGAGCAGCGTCTCGCCGCGGGCGGCGGCGACGTTGGCGGCGAGCAGCGCCTCGGCGCCGGCGCGGTGCAGGTCGACCGGGTCGGCGGTCGGCCGGCTCAGCGCGACGGTCACGTGGTAGCCGGTCAGCCCGGCCTGCAGCTCCCCCTCGACCGAGTGCGCGACGCGGCTACCGGGATCGGGCCCCTTGCCGGGGACCAGGATCACGAGCTCGCGCTCGGGCCGCGGAGCGCGACCCTCGCCGTGCACCGCGTTGCGGCGCGGCGGACCGAAGGCGACCGCGGCGGCGAGCGAGGTGCGCTCCACGGCGCGCGCGCCGCGCTCGGCGAGCGTCAGCACGCGCGCGCGCCAGTCGCCCTCCTCGGGCTGCTGGGGCCGCGCCCGCACGACCACGACGGCGCCGCCCTCGCCCAGGTCGCAGCCAAGCTCGCCGGCGCGGGCGACGACGTTCTCCCGGTCGGTCAGCGTCCGCCCGAGCAGGTCGGCGAGGAAGTCCCCCACCGCCGCCTCGGTCGCCCGGCCCGGCGCCCGCGCCCGGTCGACCTCGAGCCCGAGCAGCGTCGTCACCATCCGCAGCAGCGCCGGCTCCGGCGGCTCCTCCCAGGCCCGCATCCGCAGCTCACCGACGACCTCGTCGGCGACCCTCAGCTCGACCCGCCCGCTGCCGTGCTCCCCGGCCACCACCGCCCGCTCGTCCTCCGACGACTGGCACGCCACCGCGAGCACGCTGCTCGCCGTGTCGAGCACCACGACGCTCGCAGCGAGCGCCCGCGACGACGCCCGCGCCACCGTCGGCAGCCCGGCCCCACCCTCGACCGCCGCCGAGACCTCCTCCAACCCCTCCAGGAAGGAGCTACGCGTATCGGTCATACGACCACACGATCGCCAATCCGAGGACGGCGCCGATGCCAAGCAGCGTGGCGAGGATGTAGAGCGTCAGCGCGCCGGCGGCGATCTTCTCCCACACGCGCCCGTACGCACGGATCGCAGGTAGGACGATGAAGGCGATGTAGGCGGCGCCGACGATGCCGGCGGCGGCGGCGATCGTCAGCTCGGTGGTCGTCAGGTCGAGGCTCATCGGTGCGCTCGGGCCTCCTCGCGCGCGGCGGCTTGCTTGCCGCCATTGTGCCTGACATGAGCGACGACGAGGGCCACCATGGCGCAGAGGCCGAACACCGCGGCGCCGAGGCCCCAGCCGCCGACGACGTCGGACCAGTAGTGGACCTGAAGGTAGATGCGCGACAGCCCGATCGCCGCGGCGAGCGCCAGCGCCCCGCCGATCAGAGCGGCGCGGCCGCCGATCCCCGGCAGCACGCGGGCGAGGATCACAGCGGCCCCGACCCAGACCGTCGAGTAGCCGGCGTGCCCGCTCGGGTAGCCGGCGCTCTCGGTGCGCACGAGGCCGCCGCTCGGGCGCGCTCGATCGATGCTCGCCTTGGCCAGGTCGATGGCCACGACCAGCAGCGCCACCGCGATCACCCACGTGACGAGCTCGAGCCAGTTACGGCGCACCGCGAGCAGCACCGCGACGCCCGCGGCGAGGGCCACGACGGTCGGGCCGGCGCCGAGGTCGGTGACGAAGACGACGACATCGGTCACCGTCTCGCCGACGTGCAGCTCGGCGGCCAGGTCGAGCAGCTCGCGGTCGGCGGGCGTCGTCTCGACCCCGCTGGCGAAGGTGACCGCGTAGACGGCGAAGGCATAGAGGCCCACCCCGGCGACCGCGAGCGCCGTGGTCAGCTCGAGCCCGAGCTCGCCGGGGGTGACGCGATTGCCGACGAACCGCAGCGGCGGCCCGACGACGCGCCAGACCGGGGCCAGCACGTGGCGACGGAGCCCGCGCCCGACCACCACCAGCGGTCCCGCGATCGGCTGCCGCTCCATCCATGCCACGGCCGCGTGGCGCTGCTCGGCATGGCGCAGGCGCCGGTAGGCGAGCACGCCGCCCACGACGAGCGCGATGGTGACGCCGAACCCGAACGTCGCCTGCCCGGCGACGTTCGCCACCTGGTCGAACGACTGGTAGAAGACGTAGCCGAGCACCGAGAAGGCGGTCGCCCACAGCCCACAGCCGATCACGCTGAACGGCAGGAAGCGGCCGTAGGGCAGCCCCGACGACCCGGCGATGAACGGCGCCAGCGCGCGCACGAGGCCGATGAAGCGCCCGATCACGATCGTCTTGCCGCCGTGGCGGGCGAAGTAGGACTCCACCTGCTCGAAGCGCGCGCGGTCGATCTTGACCCGCGGCCCATGGCGGATGATGAACCCGCGCCCGAGCCGGCGGCCGATGAGGAAGCTCGTCGTGTCGCCGAGGATCGCGGCGGACCAGACGATGCCGATCAGCACGATCAGCGCGATCTCGCCCTGGCCGGCGATCACGCCGCCGACGATCACCAGGCTCTCGCCCGGCACCACGAGGCCGACGAAGGCGCCCGTCTCGAGGAAGGCGAAGGCGCCGACGAGCAGGTAGGTCCACGTGCCGAGCGCCTGGGCGACGTCCTCGATCAGCTTCTCGACATCCGGGAAGTCGGGCATCGCGCCGGTCGCGTAGAGCGCGGCCACGACGGCGGCGACGGCCACCAGGGTGGCGATCCCGCGGTGCTCGCGCAGGAGGGTCATGCACGCGGCTCCGTGACGATCGAGCCGGCGATCGACGTTGCGGCGCGCTCGGCGGCGGCGCGCTCGGCGAAGACCCCGAAGACGGTCGGGCCGGAACCGGTGACCTGGGCGGCAAGGGCCCCGGCGTCGCGCAGCGTCGCGATCGGCTCGGCAAGCTCCGGGCGCAGCGAGCGCGCGGCCGGCTCGAGGTCGTTGGTCAGCCCGGGGACGAGGGCGTCCAACGGCCGCTGCGCGAGCGCGCGGAGCGGCTCGAAATCTAGGTCGTGCGGCTCGGCGACCGTCGCGCCGTGGCCGGGTCGCTCGGCGCGCAGCCGGTCGAGCTCCGCGTAGACGGCAGCGGTCGAGAGCCCTTCCTCCTGGGGGACGAGCACGAGCGCCATGCCGGGAAGGTCTACCGGCTCCACCCGCTCGCCTACCCCCGTGACGATCGCGTGCCGCGGCTGCACCTGGCTCGGCACGTCCGAGCCGAGCCCGGCGGCGACGCGGCGCAGGTCGTGCGCCGACAGCGGCGAGCCAGCGAGCGCGTTGGCGGCGCGCAGCACGGCGGCGGCGTCGGCGCTGCCGCCGGCGAGCCCCGCGGCGACCGGGATCCGCTTGTCGATCTCGACGCGCAGCGGCGGCAGCGGCACCGGCGCCGCGGCGCGGAAGGCGGCCGCCGCCGCAGCCGCGAGGTTGTCGCCGTCGACACCCGCGCAGACCACCTCGTCGAGCACCGGCGGCACGACCGCCGCGCCGGGCGTCGCCGGCAGCGCCATGTCGATGTCGACAGCGGTCTGGTGCGGCGGCGCCTCCCGCCACTCGACGCGGACCGCGTCCGCCAGCTCGAGCGACGCGAACAGCGAGCAGAGCGGGTGCAGGCCGTCGGCGCGCGGAGGGCCGACGCGCAGCACCAGGTTGACCTTGGCGTACGCGCGCTCCTCGATCACCGGGGGCCCTCCTCCGGCGCGAGCGCCGTGCCGCCTCCCCGCCCGCGCGTCATGCCCGCCTCGCCCGCAGGCTGCCCAGCCGCTCGTGTCCGATCGCCTCGGCGAGATCGGCGAACTGGCCCGGCGACAGGCGCTCGGCACGCGCGTCCGCCGGCAGGTCGAGCTCGATCAGCGCCTCGCGGGCGCGCTCGCGGAGATCCTCGGGAGCACCCGGGTCGAGCGCGAGCGAGCCGGGCAGCGCCTTGCGGCGGTGGGCGAAGCCGGCGTGCACGAGGCGGACGACCGACGGCGGCAGCCACGGCGCCCGGCGACGCAGCACCACGAGCACCGAGGCGACGTTCGGCTGCGGATGGAAGACGGTCGCCGGCACCCGTCGCAACACGCGCACGTCGCATGCCAGCTGTGCGAGCACCGACGTCGCCCCGTAGACCTTGCCGCCGGGCGTCGCGGCGAGCCGCTCGCCGACCTCGCGCTGGACCATCGCGACCCAGAGGCCGGCGCCGGGCAGCTCGGCGATCGTCCGCAGCAGGACCGTCGCCGCCACGCCGTACGGCAGGTTCGCGACGACCTTCGCCGGAGCGGGATCGAGCGCGGCGAGGTCGAGCTCGACGGCGTCCGCGACGTGCAAGGTCGCGTTCGGATGCGGTTCGAGCGCGTCGCGCAGCGGCGCCTCGAGCGAGCGGTCGATCTCGACCACGTGCAGGTGGCCGACACGCGGCGCCAGGTACTCCGACAGCACGCCCAGCCCTCCGCCGACCTCCAGCACGACGTCCTCCGGCTCGAGCTCCGCGGCCCGCCCGATCACGCCGAGGAGGTTGTCGTCGATCAGGAAGTTCTGACCGAGCTCGCGGTTGGGCCGCACGTCGAAGCGGCGCAACCGGTTGAGGCTCCCCTGGCGCGGAAGCTCGGCCGGCTCACCGCCCGCCTCCGCGTCACCGCCGGCGCGCGCCTGGGCGTCCCGCGGGGCGCGGCCGCGACTCACCAGCCGAAGACCCGCGCCGCGTTGCGCTCGACGATCGCCTCCAGCTCCGCGTACTCGACGCCACGCAGGCCGGCGACGAGCTCGGCGGTGTGGGTGACGTTGGCGGGCTCGTTCGGCTCGCCGCGCACCGGCACGGGCGTGAGGTAGGGAGCGTCGGTCTCGACGAGCAGCAGGTCGTCGGGCACCTGGCGGGCCGCCTCCTGCAGGTCACCGGCGCTCGGGTAGGTGACGTTGCCGGCGAACGAGCAGACGTAGCCGCGCTCGACCGCCTCGTCGACGCGGTCCGGCATCGAGAAGCAGTGCAGGATCACCGTCAGCCCGTCTGCGCGCTCGGCGAGGACGGCCATCGTGTCGTCGTCGGCGGCGCGGCTGTGGATCGCCACCGGCAGGTCGAGCCGGCGGGCAAGGTCGAGCTGGGCCTCGAACGCACGCCGCTGGTCCTCGCGCGGCGCGCGGTCGCGGAAGTAGTCGAGCCCGGTCTCGCCGACGGCGACCACGCCCGGCTCGGACGCCGCGCGCTCGATCTCCTCGATGTCGGAGTCCGACCAGCCCGTCGCGGCGTTGGGGTGGCGCCCGACGATCGCGAAGACGCCGTCGAGCTCGCGCGCCGCCGCGAGCGCGCGCGGGTTGGTCTGCGGGTCCATGCCGACGGTCGCCATCCGCGTCACGCCGAGCGAGCGCGCGCGGGCGACCAGCTCGCCGTCGGCGGGCTTGCAGGAGTCGAGGTGGCAGTGGGTGTCGACCACGGGGTCGCTGTTCAGGCGGGCGTCTCGGCCTTCGTCTCCACGCGCGGGAAGAGCTGGCCGAGCTCGCCGAGGCGGGCGCCCCCGCCGACTGCGCCCAGCTCGGCGGTCTCGAGCGACAGGTCCTCGCGGCCGAGCGCGGCGAGCAGGCGCACGGAGGTGTCGGGCATCCACGGGTGCAGGAGCACGGATACGACGCGCAGGCCCTCCGCGAGCGTGTAGAGCACCTGGTCGAGCTCGGCCGCCGCGCCATCGTCCTTCGCCAGCTTCCACGGCTCGCGCTCGGTCACGAAGCGGTTGAGCGCGCGCACGCGCTCCCAGATGTCCTCGAGCGCGCCGCTGACCTCGACCCGGTCGATCCGCTCGGCGACCACGGCGGCGAGCCCCTCGAAGCGCTCGACCAGCTCGGGCGCCGGCTCCGCCTCCGGCACCACGCCGTCGCGGTACTTGCCGACCATCGCGACCGTGCGGCTGGCGAGGTTGCCGTACTCGTTCGCGAGCTCGGAGGTGTAGCGCGCCTCGAAGCCCTCGGGCGAGATCGAGCCGTCCTGGCCGAAGGCGACCTCGCGCAGCAGGTAGTAGCGCAGGGCGTCGGTGCCGTAGACGTCCATCACCTCGAACGGGTCGAGCACGTTGCCGAGCGACTTCGACATCTTGTGCTCGTCCATCAGCAGGTAGCCGTGGACGAACAGCCGGCGCGGCAGCTCGATCTCGGCGGCCATCAGCATCGCCGGCCAGATGACGGCGTGGAACTTGAGGATGTCCTTGGCGATCAGGTGCACCGCCGGGGGCCAGAAGCGGTCGGTCAGGTCCTCGCCCGGACGGCCGTAGCGCAGCGCGGAGTAGTAGTTGAGCAGCGCATCGATCCAGACGTAGATCACCTGCTCGGGGTCCCACGGCACCGGCACGCCCCAGCTCAGCCGCGCCCGGCTGAGCGACAGGTCGTTGAGGCCGCCCTCGATGAACGACAGCGCCTCGTTCGAGCGGCTCTGCGGCAGCACCCAGTCGGGCCGCTCGGCATAGAGGCGCTCGAGCGGCTCCTGGAAGCTCGACAGGCGGAAGAACCAGTTCTCCTCCTGCTCGCGCTCGAGCTCGATCAGGTGGATCGGGCACTTGCTGCCCTCGATCACCTCCTTCTCGGACTTGAAGTCGGCGCAGCGCGGGCAGTAGAGGCCCTCGTAGGTGCCCTGGTAGACGTGGCCGTTGTCCTTCAGGCGGTTCGCGATCTCGGCGACGACCGCCTCGTGCTCGGGGTCGCTCGTGCGGATGAAGAAGTCGTTGGTGGCGTTGACGCGCCGGGCGACCTCCTTGAAGCGCTCGGCGTTGCGCTCGGCGAGCTCGCGCGGCGGTATCCCCTCGCGCTCGGCGGCCTGCGCGACCGGCTCGCCGTGCTCGTCGGTGCCGGTCAGGAAGAAGACGTCGTCGCCGCGCTGGCGCATGTGCCGCGCGAGCACGTCCGCCGCGACCGTCGTGTAGACGTGCCCAAGGTGCGGCTCGCCGTTGACGTAGTAGATCGGCGTGGTGACGTAGTACGGCATGAGCCGCCGATGCTACTCAGCGCCCTGCGCCGACGGGCGGAGGCGCAGCAGCCCGCGGGCGCGCCGCCGGGCGGCCGGACGGGAGCCGCCGAGCAGCGCGGCGGCGAGCAGCGCCGCGCCGGCGATCGTCCGGGCGGCGTCGAGGCCGCCGGTCGCCGGCGGGCGGCGTGCCGGCATCGGCGCCCACCGCGACGGTGTGGCGCCGACCCGCGGCTCGGGCGCCGGCGCGACACCTAGCCGCGGCACGCGCCACGGCGCGCGACGGGCGGCGGGAGCCGGGCGCGGCGCCGGCGCACGGCCGGGAGCGACGCGAATCGGAGCCGGGACGGCGACGGGCACGCCCCGCGGGCCGTCGCGGAACGCGGTCGGAGGCGCGAGCAGGCTCAGCGGATCGCGATAGGCGTGGCGGCTGCCTGCCAGCCGGACGCCGAAGTGCAGGTGCGGCGTCGACGACGACGGACTGCCGCTCGTGCCGGCCGACCCGATCCGCTCGCCGGCGGCGACCGCCTCGCCACCGCCCACCGCGACCGACGAGAGGTGCAGGTACGAGGTGTCGTGGCGGCCGTCGGCGGTCCGGATCGACGCCGTCAGCCCCGACGAGCCCGCGGTCCCGACGAACCGCACGGTCCCGGCGGCAGCTGCCACGACGGGCGTGCCGGGCGCGGCGGCGATGTCGATCCCGCGATGCTGGCCGCCGGAGTAGGGCGTAGCGCCGCGATAGTCGTACGCCGCGACCACCGACCCGCGGACCGGCCAGGTCCAGCCGCCCGCCACCGCATCGCTCGGTAGGAGCAGCAGGACCGCGGTCGCGATGGCGAGCATCCGTGCCATCCGACGAACGTACGCGCGCGGACCTCTCGTCGATCGCGCTGTGCCCGAGCCGTCACGCTCGACTCACATCTGTGTCAGGGCGGCGTAGAGGCGGTTGGCGCTGCCGCCGGTGAGGTCGGCGACGACCTGGGCGGCGACGCGCGGCTTCGCGCCCGCGTCCACGAGCCGGCGAACCTCGTCGAGGCCGGTTGGCGGCCCCTCGCCCGCCGCGCCCTCGGCGGGCGGTCCGAGCACGAGCACGACCTCGCCGCGCGGCGGCGCGTCGGCGTAGCGGCCGGCGAGCTCGGCGGCGGACCCGCGGACGACCTCCTCGTGCACCTTGGTCAGCTCACGGCAGACCGCGACCTGGCGCTCGGGGTCGATCCCCGCCAGCAGCGCGAGCGTGCCCGGCACGCGCCGTGGCGACTCGAACGCGACCAGCGTCCCGCCGGGCTCGGCGAGCACCTTGCGCAGCTCGCCGGCCTTGCGGGGCAGGAAGCCGGCGAAGCGCCAGCGGTCGGCCGGGAGCGCCGAGGCGACGAGCGCGGCCAGCGCCGCCGACGGTCCCGGCAGGACCTCGACCGACAGCCCCGCGGCCACGCACGCGCGCACGAGCACGTAGCCGGGGTCGGACACCAGCGGCATGCCCGCGTCCGAGACGAGCGCGACGGTCGCGCCGCCGCGCATCCGCTCGACCAGCTCGGCCGAGCGCTGCTCCTCGTTGTGCTCGTGGTAGCTGACCAGCTTCGCGCTGACGCCGTAGCGGTCGAGCAGCGTGCGCGTCCGGCGGGTGTCCTCGCACGCGACGACATCGGCCTCGCGCAGCGCCGAGAGCACGCGCAGCGTGACGTCCTCGAGGTTGCCGATCGGCGTCGGGCAGACGATCAGTCCCATGCGGGCCTCTCTGGGCGACGCCTGCGGCCGCGCGCCATCACGCCGCCTCCTCCAGCGCCAGCAGCGCCGCGCCAAGCATCCCGGCCTCGGCGCCGAAGCGGGCAGGCACGATCGGCGGCGGCTCGCCACCCGGCGGGAGCGCGCGCTCGGCGAGCGCGGCGCGGGCCGGGTCGAGCAGCAGGTCGCCCGCGGCGATGGCGCCGCCGCCGACCACGACGACGTCCGGGTCGAGCGCGTTGACCAGGCCGGCGATGCCGATGCCGAGCCGCTCGCCGACCGTGGCGAGGATCCCCCGCGCCTGCTCGTCGCCGTCGTGCGCGAGCTCGGTGACGAGCCCGCCCGTGACCTCGCGTCCGTCGGCGACGATCGACCCAAGCGTCGAGCCGGGGGACTCGCGGCCCGCGCGCTCCCCCGCCACGCCGATCGCACGCCCCGACACGATCGTCTCGAAGCAGCCGCGCCCGGGGCAGTCGCCGGGACAGTCCTCGCCGTGCAGGTCGACCGTCATGTGGCCTAGCTCGCCGGCGAACCCGCGCGCGCCGCGGTGGAGGCGGCCGTCGATCACCAGGCCGCCGCCGATGCCCGTCCCGAGCGCCAGCATCACCGCGTGCCGCGCTCCGCGTGCGGCGCCGTGGCTGTGCTCGGCGAGGATCGCGGCGTTGACGTCGTTGTCGAGCCGGACGTCGAGGTCGAGCCGCTCGCCGAGCAGGTCGCCGAGGCGGACCCCGTCGAGTGGCAGGTGGTTGGACCAGATCGAGACCCCGCGATCGACGAGCGCCGGGACGCCGAACCCGACGACGCGCACGTCGGGTGCGACCGCGCGGATCTCCTCGACGGCCCCGACCATGATGTCGAGCGTCTCGGCGCTGTCGGCGCCGCGCCAGCTGCGGTGGACCCTGTGGTGGACGACGAGCTGCTCGTCAACGACCCCGCCGACGAGCTTGGTGCCGCCTGCGTCGATCCCGATAGCTCGTCGTGGCGACATGGCGGGACGATATACAGAGGGGTGGTGAACGACTCCGGCAAGGGCGACCGGCCCGACTACAAGGTCTACCGGTCGCGCCGGAGCCCACTCGACTCCCTCCGCCGCTCCGATGATCTCGACCGCTTCAGGGACCGTCCCGCCGAGCCCGATCGTGGGCGCGATCCCCGGCGCGCGCCGCGCCGGCCCGAGCGCCCGCGGACGCCGCGCCGGCCGCCCGGCGTGCGCCGCGTCCTGCGCTGGGCGCTGATCGCCGTCGGCGCCTGGCTCGCGCTCTCGTTCGTGCTCTTCATGGTCAGCGCGCAGCTCGAGGGAGGCGTCTCCGACGACGCCAAGGACGCCCTGTCCGCCAACGGCAACTTCCTCACGGGCAGCACGACGCTCGTGCTCGGCTCCGACGAGCGCAAGGGCGAGTCGATCGACGAGACCCTCACCGGCCCCGGGCGCGCCGACTCGATCATGCTCGTCCACGCCTCGTTCGGCCGGGTGCGCAAGCTCTCGATCCCGCGCGACACCGAGGCCGACGTCCCCGGGCACGGCATCACCAAGATCAACGCCGCCTACGCGATCGGCGGTCCCGCGCTGATGGTCGAGACGGTCGAGGGCTATCTCGGCAACGGGCTCGAGATCAACCATCTGATCGAAGTCGACTTCGCGGACTTCCCGGCCTTCGTCGACGCCCTGGGCGGCATCGTCGTCGACAACAAGACGCGCATCTGCGCCCCTCCGTTCGACAACTTCTGGCGCGGCTTCAAGCTGCGCCGCGGCGAGCGCAAGCTCAACGGCCGCCGGGCGCTCGGCTTCGCGCGCGTGCGCGACAACCCGTGCGCGCCCGGGGAGAACGACCTCGCTCGCGCCGAGCGCCAGCAGGAGGTCCTCGGCGGCATCCGGGGCGCCCTGATCTCACCCGAAACGTTCCTGCGGCTGCCGTGGGTGAGCTGGCGCGCACCGCAGACGATCCGCACCGACATGCGCGGGCCCGGGCTGCTGGCGCTCGGCGCCGACATCGCCACCGGCGGCGCCGGCGACACGCGCGTGCTGGCGCCCTCGTGCCTCGGCTGCGGGATCGACGGCAGCCTGCAGGTGCCGTCCGACGAGCGCGCGGCCGCCGTCGAGCAGTTGCTCGGACGCTAGGCCGAGGGGCGCCGGGTCAGGCGGACTTGGTCGAGGCCTTCGCGGACTCGGAGCCGGACGACGTCTTGTCCTTGGAGCCCGAGTCGGAGCCCGAGGACCCCGAGTCGGAGCTCGACGAGCCTGACTCCGAGGACGACTCCGAGCTACCGCCCGAATCGCCCTTCTTCGCGTCGCCCGCACCGCCGGCAGGGCTCTTCTTCTTGCCGTAGTCGGTCGTGTAGAAGCCGGAGCCCTTGAAGTGGACCGCGACCGGGCTCAGGACCTTCTGGACCGGCGCCTCGCAGACCTGGCAGGTCGAGAGCGGGTCGTCGGCCATGCGCTGCATGACGTCGAAGGTATGGCCGTTGTCGCAGCGGTACTCGTAGATCGGCATGGCACTCTCAGTATACGAGTGCCAACGCGCTCGCCGTCCGCTCAGTCGCGGGGCGGCTGCGGCGCGTCCAGGTCCCGGAGCAGCGAGACGCCAGTAGAGTGCCAGACGATCCACGCGGCGATATGGCCTATGGGACGTAGCGCGTTGGTCACAGCTTCAACCTAACTGTCGCCTAGGACGGATAGTAGACGACGCTGTACCCGAGAGACCGCACTTCAGACCGACCGCGGGGCGCCAACGAATAGGGTTGGCCGCCGATGCCCGCCGACGTCGTGACCATGGACAAGATCGTGTCGCTCTGCAAGCGGCGCGGCTTCATCTTCCAGTCCTCCGAGATCTACGGGGGCCTCGCCTCGACCTACGACTACGGCCACTACGGCGTGCTGCTGAAGTCGAACGTCAAGGCCGAGTGGTGGCGCGCCGTCGTCCAGGAGCGCGACGACATGGTCGCCCTCGACGCGGCGATCCTGATGCACCCGCGCACCTGGGAGGCCTCAGGCCATCTCGAGGGCTTCACCGACCCGCTCGTGCAGTGCCTCGGCGACTGCAAGAAGCGCTGGCGCGAGGACCATCTGCGCGAGGCGATCGAGGCCGAGGGCGGGGACCAGGCCGCCGAGCTGCGCTGCCCGCAATGCGGCGGCGAGCTTTCGGAGCCGCGCAACTTCAACCTGATGTTCGAGACCCACATGGGCCCGGTCCAGGACGAGGGCTCGCGCGTCTTCCTGCGGCCCGAGACGGCGCAGGGCATCTTCGTCAACTTCAAGAACGTCATGCAGTTCGCGCGCAAGAAGCCGCCGTTCGGCATCGCGCAGGTCGGCAAGTCGTTCCGCAACGAGATCACGCCCGGCAACTTCATCTTCCGCACGCGCGAGTTCGAGCAGATGGAGATCGAGTTCTTCGTCCCGCCGGCCGAGGCGCCCGAGTGGCACCGGCGCTGGATGGAGGACCGGATGCGCTGGTACACGGAGCTGGGCATCCGCCCCGACCACCTGCAGCTGCGCGAGCACGGCGGCGAGGAGCTCTCGCACTACTCGAGCGCGACGAGCGACATCGAGTACCTGTTCCCGATGGGCTGGTCAGAGCTCGAGGGGATCGCCAACCGCGGCGACTTCGACCTCACCCAGCACGCCGAGTACTCACGCGAGAAGCTGGACTACGTCGACCCAGGCACCGGCGAGCGCTACATGCCGCACGTGATCGAGCCGTCCGCCGGCGCCGACCGCGGCACGCTCGCCTTCATGGTCGACGCCTACGACGAGGAGGAGGTCGAGGGCCGCGAGCGCGTGGTTCTGCGCCTCCATCCGCGCCTCGCCCCGGTCAAGGTCGCCGTGCTGCCGCTGCTCAACAAGGACGGCCAGCCCGAGAAGGCGCGCGCCGTCTACGAGGACCTGCGCCGCCGCATGCCGGCCGAGTTCGACACCGGCGGCTCGATCGGCAAGCGCTACCGCCGCCAGGACGAGATCGGCACCCCCTGGGGCGTCACCGTCGACCACCAGACGATGGACGACGACACCGTCACCCTCCGCGACCGCGACTCGCTCGAGCAGTCCCGCGTGCCGATCGGCGAGCTCGGCGAGCAGCTCGAGCGGCGGCTCGCCGCCCCCTGGCGCAGCCCGAAGCTGGGCTGACGCCGCGCCGCCGCGGCCACCGTCACGCCCGTAGCAGAGTTCCGGCCACAATACGGCCGTGATCAACCCGGCGGCGAGCGTGCCACGCCGAGGGACGACTTCCGGCCGCAATACGGCCGTAGCCGGCCCAGCGGCGAACGCGACAGCGCGTTACCCACCACCGGTAGCCTCCCCGCCGGATGGGGAGCGCGCTGGTGACCGAGTTGCTGCTGCCGGGTGCGCTCGGAGTGATCATGCTGAGCCTCGGGACGACGCTTACGGGGGCGGACTTCCGGAGGGTCGCGGTGGCGCCGCGCGGGGTGGCGATCGGGATGGTGAACATGGCGCTGGTGTCGCCGCTGCTGGCGGTGACGATGGCGACGCTGTTCGACCTTCCTCCCGAGCTGGCCGTCGGCCTGGTGCTGCTGGGCGCCTCGCCCGGCGGGATGATGGCCAACGTCCTGACCCACCTCGCGCGTGGCGACACGGCGCTGTCGGTGACGATGACCGCGGTCAGCAGCGTCGGCGCAATGGTCACCGTGCCGCTGTTCCTCGGCCTGTCCGCGAGCCACTTCGGCGCGAGCGACATCGGCGATCCGAGCATGGCCGGCGTCGTCGCGCGCGTGTTCGCGGTCACCGTCCTCCCCGTCTCGATCGGCATGACGCTGCGCCACCGCTGGCCCGACCGGGTCGACGCCGCCTATCCCACCATCCGCAGGATCGCGGCGACGGTGTTCGCGCTGGTGGTCATCGGCTCGATCGCCACCGAGAACGACACCGTCCGCGAGCACGCCGCCGAGGTCATAGGTGCGGCGCTGGCGCTCAACCTCGCCGCGATGTCGATCAGCTTCGGCGTCTCGAAGCTCGCCCGCCTGAACGACCGCCAGGCGACCGCGATCGCGCTCGAGCTGGGCATCCACAACGGCGCGCTGGCGATCGCGATCGGCGCCTCGCTGGCCGTCGCCCTCACCATCCCCGCCGCCGTCTACAGCTCGTTCATGCTCTTCACCGGCGGCGCCTTCGCCTGGGCGATGAGCCGTCGCAACGCGGCCGAGGCGCCGGCGCCGGCGCCGGCGGTGCCCTGAGCCGCGTTCAGGCCGGCTGGCCGTCGAGCCCCTCGAGCAGCCAGGCCTCCACGGGGTCGCGCTTGCCCTTGACGCGGATCGTCCCGAGCGACGAGACGCGTGCGCCGTCGAGCAGGCGCAGGGTCGTGCTGCCGATCGCGACGCCGCCGACGGGCGCCTGGCCCTCGAGCCGCGCGGCGAGGTTCACCGTGTCGCCGATGACGGTGTAGCTGCGGCCGCTCTCGACGCCCAGCACGCCGACCATCGCCTCGCCGCTGTTGACGGCGGCGCGGAAGCGCGGCCACTCGGGATGCTCGTCGGCGATCCGCGCCGTCTCGGCCTGGAGCGCGAGGGCGGCGCGGACGGCGCGCTCGGCGTGGTCGGGCTGGTCGCCGCGAGTGCCCCAGGTCGCCATGATCGCGTCGCCGATCAGCCGGTCGATCTGGCCGCCGTGCTGGCGCACGATCGGCGGGATCGCGACCTGCAGGTAGGTGTTGATCATCTCCGACACCTCGCGCGGGTCCCGGCCCTCGGAGAAGGTGGTGAAGCCCTGCAGGTCCGCGAACAGCACGCTGACCTCGCGCTTGCCGGCGGCGGTCTCGTCGAGGTAGAGGTCGGCGAAGCGCTCCTCGGGGTCCTCCTGGCGGGCGCTGTAGGCGATCGCGGCGAAGGCGGCGAGCATCAGCAGGTGCCACTCCCACCAGCTCGCATGCCAGCTGCGCGCGAAGGCGACGGCGATCATCGCCTCGGCGAGCAGCACGCACGCGCTCGCGACGGCGAGCAGGATCGTCGAGCCGGTCAGGGTCTGGCGGCGCACGTAGCGCGCGGCGGCGAACGCGTAGAGGCCGACGGCGACGATCGCCGGGATCACGAGCGGGCCGGTGGCGCGCTCGACCGGCGTGGCGTCCTCGAGCGGCGGCAGCAACGCAAGCGACGCGACCGCCCACAGCGCCATCAGCGCGAGCAGGCCGCGCCGCAGCGCGGCTGCGTGGCGCATCACCAGGTCGGCTCGCGCCGGCGGCAGCGGCGCGGCCGATGCCGCGACGAGCACGGACGCGATCAGCAGCCCGAGCGGCGTCGCGATCGTGAAGCCCTGGTTGCTCGACTCGAGCAGCACGCCCGGCGTCGCCAGGGCATGCAGGGCCAGGAACCCGGCCGCCGCGAGGAAGCCGAGCGAGACGAGGTAGAGCCGCGCGTCGCGCCGGCGCAGGGCCATGCCCGACGTCGACAGCGCCAGGGCGCCGCTGACCAGCGCGGCGCTCAACACGAGCCAGAAGTGCGACGGGTGGTGCTCCCACTGCACGTCCGCGGCGGGCGCCGCGATCAGCACCCAGAACCCGGCGAGCGGCACCGCCAGCAGCGCTGCCCACACCGCGACCTGCGGCACGGCGTGCGGCGCGCGAGCGACCATGGCACGGGCGTTGTCCAACGAACGACCTCCATGGCCACCGTACCGCCGATCGGCGGCGCCAGCCAGCGGCGTTAGGCCGAGGCGCCGAGCAGCCGGCGGGCGGTGCGGACGCCGAGCTCGAGCGCGGCGCGGCTGTCCCACTCGGGATCGGAGATCAGCTGCAGGCCGATGCCGTCGCCGAGCCCGAACAGCAGCGAGGCGATCGCCTCCGGCTCGGCGTCGAGCGTCACCACGCCCGCGCGCTCCTTCTCGAGCAGCGCGTCGGCCAGCTTCGTGCGCCAGCGGGTATAGAGGCCGGCCAGCTCGGCGCGGATCTCCTCGCTGTGGCGCGACGCGCTGAGCATCTCGTAGAGGACGGCCTGCACGTCGGGCTCGGCGACGAACGACTCGAGCGTGTGGACGAGCACGCCGACGATCTCGTCGACGGTCCCCGCCCCCGCCAACTGCTGCTCGAGCGCCGCGACACGGGCGTCGCAGTCGGTCCGGACCACCTCGACCATGAGGCGCTCCTTGGAGCCGAAGTAGTAGTGCAGCAGGCCGCGCGAGACGCCGGCCTCGCGTGCGACGACGTCGAACGTGGACCCCGCCGCGCCGCGCTTGCCGACGCAGACGCGCATCGCCTCGACGATGCGTTGCGCCTTCTCGCCCTCGAGCTTGCGCGGCGTGTCGAGCGAGGCCTCCATCGGTCAACCAGTCTAGCTGGCCGGCCAGCCAGACGCGGTGCGGACGCCTATGCGCTCGCCGTCTCGGCCGCGGCGGCAGGCGTCGTCGTGGAGCTGTACTCGTACTCCTCCTCGGCGCCGAACAGGGCATCGAGCGCCTTCTTGCGCAGGTCCTCGCTGAGCGCAAGCGCGAGCACGGCGCCGACGATCGCGAGCATCAGCAGCCGGCCGATCCCCAGCTTGCGCCGCTTCGGGCGCTCGCGCAGCGACTCGCCGGCGCTCTTGAGCGACTCCGCGGCGCGCTTGAGCTCGCGCTGGACCTTCTTGTCCTCGAGCGCCCTGCCCGGCCCCTTGCCGTCGATCCGCCCGTATGCCTTGCGGGCCGACTCGAACGCCGACCGCAGCTCCTCGCGCAGCTCGTCGTCCTCGATCAGCCGGCGCACGTAAGGGTTGTCGCGGGCTGCCTTGCCCGCCGCCATTGCTCCGGCTGCGCCCTTCGCGGCTTTCTTCTTCGCTGCCATGGCTCTCCTCGCGTTGCGGCTTGACCGTGGTCCGAGGATAACCGTCAGCCGAGGGCCTCTGCCAAGACGTCGTCGACGGTGTCCACGAACACGAACTCCATACCCGAGAGCAGGTTGGCCGGAAACTCGTCGATGTCGGCCTCGTTGCGACGGGGCGCGATCACGCGCATGATCTCCGCGCGCTGGGCCGCGAGCGCCTTCTCCTTCAGGCCCCCGATCGGCAGCACCTGGCCGGTCAGCGTGATCTCGCCCGTCATCGCGGTGTCGTCCCTGACCGGCCGCCCACGCACGAGCGAGGCGAGCGCCGTCGCCATCGTGATGCCGGCGCTCGGGCCGTCCTTGCGGATTGCGCCGGCGGGAACGTGGAGGTGGAGGTCGTGCTTGGCGAACCAGTCCTCCGGCGCCTCGGGGGCGATGCGCTCGCGGTTGCGCTTGACGTAGGACAGCGCGGCGGAGGCCGACTCGCGCATGACGTCGCCGAGCTGTCCGGTGATCTGCAGCTTGCCGTCGCCGGCGAACGCAGTCGCCTCGACGAACAGCACGTCGCCGCCGACGGGGGTCCAGGCGAGTCCCGTCGCGACCCCCGGCTCGCCGGTGCGCCGCCGGACGTCGGGCTGCACGCGGCGCTTGCCGAGCAGCTCGGTGACGGTCTTCGGCCGGATCGTCCGCTTCGAGCGCCGCGTGCCCTCGGCGTACTCGCGGGCGACCTTGCGGCAGATCGCGCCGATCTCGCGCTCGAGGTTGCGCACGCCGGCCTCGCGCGTGTAGCCGTCGATCACCTCGCGCAGGGCTGGCTCGGTGAGCTCGATCTTCGACTTGACGAGCCCGTTGCGATCGACCTGGCGCGGCACGAGGTAGCGCTTGGCGATCTCGAGCTTCTCCTCCTCGGTGTAGCCGGCGAGCTGGATCGTCTCCATCCGGTCGCGCAGCGGCGCGGGGATCGGCTCGAGCTGGTTCGCCGTCGTGATGAAGAGGACGTTCGAGAGGTCGAACGGCAGATCGAGGAAGTGGTCGCGGAAGCTCGAGTTCTGCTCGGGGTCGAGCACCTCGAGCATCGCGCTCGACGGGTCGCCGCGGAAGTCGGCGCCCATCTTGTCGATCTCGTCGATCATCAGCACCGGGTTGCTCGACCCGGCGTCGCGGATCGCGCGCAGGATCGTGCCGGGCATCGCGCCGACGTAGGTGCGGCGGTGGCCGCGGATCTCCGACTCGTCGCGCACCCCGCCGACCGAGATGCGCTCGAACTCGCGCTCCATCGCGGCGGCGATCGACCGGCCCAGCGACGTCTTGCCGACGCCCGGCGGGCCGACGAAGCAGAGGATCGAGCTGGGCGCGTCGGGCTTGAGCTTGCGCACGGCGAGGAACTCGAGGATGCGGTCCTTGACCTTCTCGATGTCGTAGTGGTCGCGGTCGAGCACCTCGCGCGCGGCCTGCAGGTCGATGTGGTCCTCGGTCGATTTCGACCACGGCAGCGTCGCCAGCCACTCGAGGTAGTTGCGGATCGTCCCGTGCTCGGCCGACTGCGGCGGCAGCCGCTCGAAGCGCGTCAGCTCGCGCTCGGCCTGCTTGAGGGCATGCTCGGGCAGTCCCGCCGCCTCGATCCGCTCGCGCAGCTCGGCCGCCTCCGCCTGCGCCTCGTCGGTCTCGCCGAGCTCCTCCTGGATCGCCTTGAGCTGCTGGCGCAGGAAGAACTCGCGCTGGCCCTTGTCGATCTCCGACTCGACCTGCGACTGGATCTTCGAGCCGATCGAGATCAGCTCCGACTCGCGCGCGAGCAGCTCCGACAGGCGGCGCAGCCGCCGCACGACGTCGCGCTCCTCGAGCAGCTCCTGGCGCTCCTCGGTCTTGATCCGCAGCGAGCCCGCGATCATGTGCGCCAGCTCCGCGGGGTCGTCGAGGTTCGCGACCGCCATCTGCAGCTCCTCGGGCAGGTACGGGACCTGCTCGACGATCGCCGAGAACGTCGCCTGGACGTTGCGGAACAGCGCCTCCAGCTCCGGCGACGGATCGACGACGTCGGGCGCCGGCGCGATCCGCGAGATCAAATAGGGATCGCGCTGGACGACGTCGCCGAGCGCGACCCGCTGCGAGCCGTGCACGAGGATCCGCAGGCTGCCGTCGGGAACCTTCAGCATTCGCGCCACCACGCCGGCGACGCCGACGGAGTACAGGTCGTCGGGGCTGGGATCGTCGATCTCGCCGCTCCGCGAGGCGACCATCACCAGCATCCGGTTGCCGCCGAGCACGTCGTTGACCAGCTCGATCGACCGCTGCTGGCCGACGGCGAGCGGCGTCAGGGTGTCGGGGAACGGAACGCTGTCCTTGAGCGGCAGCACCGGCAGCGCCTCCGGAAGGCTGCTGCCGACGGGGATCTCCTGCGTGCGCCCGTCCCCGGTCGGGATCTCGATCGTCGCTCCCACGGCTACCCGTCCCCCTCGCGGATCGCGATTCGCCGCACCTCGTCCTCGCGCTGGGCGAGCGGCACCTCGACGACGAGCACGCCGTCCTCGTAGCTCGCGCGCGCCCGCTCGGCGACGACGTCCGCTCCGAGCTCGACGGCGCGCCGGAACGGCCCGTGCTCGATCTCGATCTGCTGGTACAGCCGACCCTCGGCCTGCTCGGCGCGCCGCTCGCCGGCGATCAGGAGCTGGCGCTCGCGGATCTCGAGCCCGACGTCGTCGATGTCGACCCCTGCCAGCTCGGCCCGCACGATCGCGCGCGGCGGCGCGTCGACGTAGTACACGTCGACCGACGGCGAGAACCCGCGGCCGCGAAAGCCGGTGCGCTCGAACACGTCGCCGAACAGCTCGTCGATCTCGCGCCGCATGCGCTCGAAGTTCGCGAACAGGTCCCTCTGCGGCGTCACGGGCCCCAATCTAAACAGGCGTCAGATCTCGTACGTGGCGCCCTCGCGGGCGACCTCGGCCGGACCGCCGAACGCCTGCGCCGCCTGCTCGCGCGCCTGCTCGTGGTCGAGCTCGTCCGAGATGTGCGTGAGCACGACGCGCCCGACCCCGGCCCGGCGGCCGTGGTCGCCGGCCTCTCGCGCGGTCAGGTGCCCGCGCACGCCGCTGCGCTCGGGGCGCGGCAGCGTCGCCTCGACCAGGAACAAGTCGGCGCCGCGCGCGAAGTCGACCACCTCCTGCGCCGGCCGCGAGTCCGCACCGAAGGCCAGGCGCCCACCGCTGTCGGCGGAGGTGACCGAGACCCCGAAGGAAGCGACGAAGTGCGGCACGGGCGAGAACGCGAACCGCAGCGGCCCCACCTCCACGACCGACTCCACCGAGTACTCCTCCACCTCGAACGCCTGCTCGACCAGCTCCTCGTTCCCCCATGCCCCCACCACCTGACGCAGGACGGCCCGCCCACCGGGCGGTAGCGCCAACCGCGGCCGCGCCGGCGACTCCGTCCCCGGCCACGGCGGCACCGGCACCGGCTGCTGACGCGGCGCATGGATCAACGCATACGAGAACGGCACCAGGTCGACGAAGTGGTCCGCATGCATGTGCGACACAACCACCGCGTCCACGTCCACGTAGTCGATGAACTGCCGCAGCTTTCCGAACACGCCGTTGCCGCAATCCAACAGCACGTGCGTCCCGCCCTCCTCCAGCAGATATCCCGAGCACGCCCCGCCCACGTCCTGCCAAGCCGGGGACTTCCCCAGAATCGTCAGCCGCATGGCCGGACCCTAACCCGACCCGCCCGCAACTGTTCTCGCGGGATGCGATAGACCGCCAGAGGAGCGTTAGGAACGGAGCTCCGTTGGCGGTCTATCGCATCCCGCGCCGCCGCCCCGGCCGCCCCCACTCCGTTTGCGATCCCTCTCGCTCCGCGCCCCTACCCCGGCTGAGGAAACGCATACGCCGCCCACGTCCGCTCGGACCGAAAGCTGAACGCCAGCTGCCGCTCCGGCGCCAACCCTCGCTCCGCCGGCCTGAACGTCGTGCACGGCTCGCCCAGATCCAGAGCGCAGAGATGGTTCTGATGGAAGAAGCAGTCCTCGCACTTCGCTCGCTTCGCCTGCTTCGCCATCTTCCGCTCAGGTCTCCTGGTTCGCTTGCTCGGGTCGATCCCGATGGTGCACCACCGCGCCGGGCGCTGCAGGACCGAAGCTCGCAAATCCCGCCTTTTTCGATTTCCCCGAAATTGCAGGATCTTCGCTTCTCGCCCGCTCTTTGCGACGTTTGAGACGGGGCCGATCCGGGTCATACGACAGGGCTTGCCCGCGAGCGGCTTCAATCACGGCATGGAGCTCGTCACGGGAGCGACCGGCTATGTCGGCGGCCGGCTGGTCGAGCGGCTGCTGGCGGAGGCCCGCCCCGTGCGCGCGCTCACGCGCGAGCCCGCGCGCGTGGAGCCGCGACCGGGGCTGGAGGCGGTGCGCGGCGACCTGCTCGACGGCGCCGGCTTGGAGGCGGCGCTCGACGGCTGCTCGGTCGCGTACTACCTCGTGCACTCGATGGAGGGCGCCCCGGCCGCGGCCGACTTCGCCGCCCGCGACCGCCGGGCAGCGGAGACGTTCGCCGCCGCCGCCGCGACGGCCGGCGTCGAGCGCGTCGTGTACCTCGGAGGCCTTGCGCCCGAGACGGGCGTGCCGTCGCCGCACATCCGGTCGCGGCTCGAGGTGGAGCGCATCCTGCTTGCAGCGGGACCGCCGGCGACGGCGTTGCGCGCGTCGATCGTGATCGGCGCACGCTCGTCGTCGTTCCGGATCCTGGTGCGGCTGGTCGAGCGCCTACTGGTCCTGCCGCTGCCGGCATGGCGCGCGCACCGCACGCAACCGATCGCCGAGCGCGACGCGATCGAGATGCTCGCGCGCACCGCCTCGATTCCGGAGACGGCGGGGCGGTCGCTCGACATCGCCGGCCGTGACGTGGTGAGCTACGGCGACATGATCGAGCGGATCGCCGATCACATGGGAGTTGGCCGCGTCCCGCTCGACCTCGGCGTCTCGCTGACACCGCCGGCGAGCGTGATCGTGAGCGCCGTGAGCGGCGAGCCGCTCGAGCTGGTGCGGCCGCTGATGGAGAGCCTCGAGCACGACCTGCTGCCGCGTGACGCGAAGGTGGCGTGGGAGCTGTACGGGGTCGGGCCACTCGGACTCGACCGTGCGATCGAGCGCGCACTGGCCGATTGGGAGTCGCGCGAGGAGCTGGCCGCGCGGTGAGGAGCGAGCGTGCGATCGACCTGACGGCGACGCCGGAGCAGGTCTATGCCGTGATCATGGACCCCGCTCGCCTCGAGGACTGGGTGACGATCCACGAGGCGCTCGAGGATGCTCCCGAAGGTCCGCTCGAGCATGGCTCGGAGCTGACACAAAGGCTGCATATCGCCGGGCGCGGCTTCACCGTGCGCTGGCGGGTGGTGGAGAACGAGCCGGCGCGGCGAGTCGTATGGGAGGGACGGGGGCCGATGCGCTCGAGCGCCGGTGTGACGTACGAGCTCGAGCCGCGTAACGGCGGAACGCGCTTCACCTACACGAACGAGTTCTCGCTCCCGGGCGGCCCGTTGGCGAGGATCGCCGGGCCCGTGATCAAGCGCGCGACGGCCGGAGAGTCAGATCGCTCGCTGGCGCGACTGCGACTGCTCGTCGAGTAACAGGATCGGACCGGGACGAGGCCCTGCGACGGGGCGCAAGCGCGGCGGATAAGGAATAGGAACATGCGCTTACCTAAAGCTTGGTGTCCTAATCCGCTCGTCCGTCTGTAACACTGCTTGAATAACGGCCGGTGGACACCCTACCCCCACCGGTTCGAACCTGAGGAGGTTCCCACGACAGTGACCGACTTCCTGAAGAAGACACTGAACGAGATCGAGGCTCGCCGCCGCGAGCTAGAGCCGCTTGTCGAGGAGTACCGCCAGCTCGAGGAGGCTGCGGCCGCGCTTCAGGGCGTCGACGGCAGGGGACGGCCCGCGCCGCCCCGCCGTACACCGTCTGGCCCGCGTCGCCGCCGCCCCGCCCGCTCGCCCGGCACCACCGGCACGGGCCGGCGTGGCCGTCCGCGCGGCTCGGGCAAGCGTGCACAGCAGGCGCTCGACCTGGTCAAGGGTCAGCCCGGGATCACGATCCCCGAGCTGGCGAAGGCGATGAAGATCCAGCCGAACTACCTGTATCGGGTTCTGCCGAGCCTCGAGCAGGACGGCAAGGTCGCCAAGAAGGACAAGGGCTGGTACCCCGCCTGAGGCGGGGTACCGGTCCGGTGACAGGGGCTCGGGCTCAGCGGGAAGCACCCGGCTCGGCCGGGTGCTTACCGGGACGATTCAGATGAGCCCGAGTCCCCTCACCGCGTCACGCTCGTCGGCGAGCTCCTTCACGGACGCGTCGATTCGCGCACGGGAGAAGTCGTCGATGTCGAGGCCCTGCACTATCGACCAGCTGCCGTCGGCGGTCGTGCACGGGAAGCTGGAGATCAGCCCCTCCTCGACTCCGTAGCTGCCGTCCGAGGGAACGGCCATCGAGACCCAGTCGCCGTCCGGCGTGCCGTGCACCCAGTCGTGCACGTGATCGATCGCCGCGTTCGCCGCCGACGCCGCGCTCGACGCCCCGCGCGCCTCGATGATCGCCGCCCCGCGCTTGGCGACCGTCGGGATGAAGTCGTCCTCGATCCACGACTGGTCGTCGACCACGTCGGCCGCCGTGCGACCAGCGACCTGGGCGTGGAAGAGGTCGGGGTACTGGGTCGCGGAGTGGTTGCCCCAGACGGTCATGCGCGCGATGCCGGTCACGTCGCAGCTCACCTTCGACGCGAGCTGGGAGATCGCGCGGTTGTGGTCGAGCCGCATCATCGCGGTAAACCGCTCACGCGGCACGTCGGGCGCGTTCGACATCGCGATCAGCGCGTTGGTGTTCGCCGGGTTGCCGACGACGAGGACGCGCACGTCGTCGGCCGCGTTGTCGTTGATCGCCTGGCCCTGCGGGCGGAAGATGCCGCCGTTGGCCTCGAGCAGGTCGCCGCGCTCCATGCCCTTCGTGCGCGGGCGGGCGCCGACCAGCAGTGCGATGCTCGTGCCATCGAACGCGCGGCTCGGATCGTCGGAGATGTCGACTCCCTCGAGCAGCGGGAACGCGCAGTCGTCGAGCTCCATGGCGGTACCCTCGGCCGCCTTGACGGCCTGCGGTATCTCGAGCAGGCTGAGCCGGACCTTGGTGTCCGGCCCGAGCAGCTGGCCGCTTGCGATGCGAAACAGCAGCGCATAGCCGATCTGGCCGGCCGCGCCGGTGACGGTTACCTTGACTGGAGTGCTCACGGGTTGGTTCGTCTCCTGGATGTAGTGATTGGTCGGGCGCTTCCAGCCGGCTAGCCGGTAGCGCCCGGCTCGACCGGGTGCGCACGGGAGGGATCCTCGCGCGCCATCGCCTGCTGGAGGCCCTCGTCGATCGAGGCGAGGAACTCCTGCGTCGTCTGGAACTCCTGACCGCCGCCGACGAGCAGCGCGAGATCCTTGGTCATCCTGCCGCCCTCGACCGTCTCGACGCACACGCGCTCGAGCGTCTCGGCGAAGCGTGTGACCTCCGGGGTGTCGTCCATCCGGCCGCGCGCGGCGAGAGCGCGCGTCCAGGCGAAGATCGACGCGATCGGGTTGGTCGACGTCGGCTTGCCCTGCTGGTGCTGGCGGTAGTGACGGGTCACCGTGCCGTGCGCGGCCTCCGCCTCGACGGTCTTTCCGTCGGGCGTCATGAGGACGCTGGTCATCAGCCCGAGCGACCCGAATCCCTGGGCGACGGTGTCCGATTGGACGTCGCCGTCGTAGTTCTTGCACGCCCACACGTAGCCGCCCTCCCACTTGAGCGCCGCCGCGACCATGTCGTCGATCAGGCGGTGCTCGTAGGTGATGCCGGCGGCCTCGAAGTCGGCCTTGAACTCCGTCTCGTACACCTCCTCGAAGATGTCCTTGAAGCGGCCGTCGTAGCGCTTCATGATCGTGTTCTTGGTCGAGAGGTAGACCGGGAACCCGCGCTCGAGCCCGTAACGCATCGATGCGCGCGCGAAGTCGCGAATCGAGTCGTCGAGGTTGTACATCGCCATCGCGACGCCGGGGCCGGGAAAGTCGTACACGTCGAGCTCGATCGGCTCCGAGCCGTCCTTCGGCGTGTAGGTGAGGGTCAGCGAGCCCTCGCCCGGGACCACCAGATCCGTCGCGCGGTACTGGTCGCCGAAGGCGTGACGGCCGATCACGATCGGCTTCGTCCAGCTCGGCACCAGCCGCGGGACGTTCGAGATGACGATCGGCTCGCGGAAGATGACTCCGCCGAGGATGTTGCGGATCGTGCCGTTCGGCGACCGGTACATCTCCTTCAGGCCGAACTCCTCGACGCGCGCCTCGTCGGGCGTGATCGTCGCGCACTTGACGCCGACGCCGTAGCGCTTGATCGCGTTCGCGGCGTCGACGGTGATCTGGTCGTCGGTCGCGTCGCGGCTCTCGATGCCGAGGTCGAAGTACTTCAGGTCGACGTCCAGGTAGGGGAGGATCAGCTGGTCCTTGATGAACGCCCAGATGATGCGCGTCATCTCGTCGCCGTCGAGCTCGACGATCGGGTTCTCGACTCTGATCTTGGCCACCGCGCTCCTTCGCTGGTTGGCGGACGGACACTACCCACGCCGCCGCGCCGCGCGGGTCTCGGCCTGCCACCATGTCGCCTGTGCTCGGTGGCGGATCGATCCAGCTCGCGCGCGTCTTCGGCATCCGCATCGGGATCGATCCGAGCTGGTTCTTCATCCTCTTCCTGATCATCTGGTCGCTCTCGGGCTACTACGAGGAGCGCTTCCCGGACGGCAGCACCGCGTTCGTGCTCGCCGTCGTCTCGTCGCTGCTGTTCTTCCTGTCCGTGCTGCTGCACGAGCTGGGACACGCCTTCGAGGCACGTCGCTCGGGCATCGGCATCGTCGGGATCGACCTCTGGATGTTCGGCGGCGTCGCGAAGATGGAGCGCGACACGCGCAGCGCCGGCGAGGAGTTCCGGGTCGCCGTCGCGGGGCCGGTGGTGACGCTGCTGATCGCCGCGGCGTGCTGGGGCGCGGGCGCGCTCGTCGCCGGCGCCGATCGCGCGTCCGAGTCGGCGCTCTTCGACGCCGGCGGCGGCGGCGGCGAGGCGGTCGCCGTGCTCGGCTACCTCGCGTCGATCAACGTGCTGCTGCTGGTCTTCAACCTGATCCCCGGCTTCCCGCTCGACGGCGGGCGGATCGCGCGTGCGGCCGCCTGGCGGATCACCGGCGACCGTACGCGGGCCACGCGCTTCGCCGGCACGCTCGGCCGCGGGTTCTCGTTCCTCCTGATCGGAGTCGGCATATTCGCCTTCCTGCAGGGGGCGATCGTCACCGCGGTGTGGATGGCGATCATCGGGCTCTTCCTCGGCCAGGCGGCCCGCTCCGCCGTCGTCCAGACCGAGTTCGCGAGCCGGATCGAGGGCCTGTCGGTCGCCGACGTGATGGACGCCGAGCCGGTCGCGGTGCCGGCGGAGCTGACGGTCGACCGCGCCTACGACGAGTACTTCCTGCGCTACCGCTGGCCCTGGTTCCCGGTGGTGGACGCCGATGGCCGGCTGGTCGGCCTCGTCACGCAGGACGCGGTCGAGGGGTTGCCCGAGCCGGTGCGCGCGCAGCGGACCGTCGCCGCGGTGATGGCCAGCGACTCCGCGGACGGCGAGAGCTCGCTCCGCGTCGGCCACGACGAGCCGCTCGAGTCGGTGCTCGGGCGCGAGGGACTGACTCGGTTGGGCGCGATCCTCGCGGTCGACGCCGACGGCCGCCTGCGCGGCGTCCTGACCGCCGACGCGGTCCGGCGAGCGCTGGCGCCGGCCGTCGGCCGTTAGGCGACTCGCCGCGCGGCAACCCTCTCGCTCTTCCAGGTGCCCGCGGTTCCCCGACGGGTTGGGATAGCATCGCCGCCGCTTCTCCTCCCCTGCCCCATGCCCCAGCACGACGTCCTAGTGATCGGAGCCGGCCTCGCCGGCCAGCGCGCGGCTCTAGCCGCCGCCGAGTCTGGCGCGTCGGTGGGCATCATCTCGAAGGTCCACCCGGTCCGGTCGCACTCGAACGCGGCCCAGGGCGGCATCAACGCGGCGCTGAACCCGGAGGACTCCTGGGAGTCGCACGCGTTCGACACCGTCAAGGGCTCGGACTACCTCGGCGACCAGGACGCGATCGAGATCATGTGCCGCGAGGCGCCGGAGGAGATCATCCACCTCGAGCACCTCGGCGTCACCTTCCACCGCAACGCGGAGGGCCGGCTCGGCACGCGCGCGTTCGGCGGCGCCTCGGCCGCACGCACCTACTACGTCGCGGACATCACCGGCCAGGCGATCCTGCACGTGCTCTACGAGCAGCTCATGAAGCACGACGAGGTCGAGCGCTTCGAGGAGTGGTTCACCACCGCGTTGGTCAAGGACGACAGCGGCCGGATCGCGGGCGCGGTCACGCGCAACCTGCGCACCGGCTCGCTCGAGCTGTTCACCGCCAAGACGGTGATCCTCGCCACCGGCGGCAACGGCCAGCTCTTCAACCCGACCACCAACGCGCTGATCTGCACCGGCGACGGGATCGCGATGGCCTACCGCGCCGGCGCCGCGCTGATGGACATGGAGATGGTCCAGTACCACCCGACGACGCTCGCGGGCATCGGGCTGCTGATCACCGAGGGCGCGCGCGGCGAGGGGGCCCACCTCTACAACGCCCAGGGCGAGCGCTTCATGGAGAAGTACGCGCCGAGCAAGATGGAGCTGGCCTCGCGCGACGTCGTCTCACGCGCCGAGCAGACCGAGATAAACGAGGGCCGCGGCTTCCCCGACGGGACGGTCGCGCTCGACATCACGGTCGTCCCCAAGCAGCGCATCCACGAGGCGCTGCGCGAGATCGTCATGGTCGGGCGCGACTTCGCCGGCGTCGACATCACGCGCGAGCCGATCCGGATCAAGCCCGGCAACCACTACGTGATGGGCGGCGTCAAGACCAACGTCGACGGCGAGACCGACGTGCCCGGCCTCTACGCCGCCGGCGAGTGCGCCTGCGTGTCGGTCCACGGCGGCAACCGCCTCGGCGCGAACTCGCTGCTCGACACGCTGATCTTCGGCCGCCGCTCCGGCGCGCACGCCGCGCGCGTCGCCAAGGGGATGAGCATGCCCAAGCCCGCCGGCGAGGAGCTGGCGCGCGAGCGCGAGACGATCGACTCGATCGTCAACCGCGAGCGCACCGGCCGCCGCATCTCGGAGATCCGCGACGAGATGGGCGCGACGATGGACAAGCACTGCGCCGTCTTCCGCGACGACGAGGGCCTGCGCATTGCCCAGGAGACGATCCGCCGGCTGCGCGAGGAGGCCAAGACGGTATCCGTCGACGACAAGGGCAGCGTCTTCAACCAGGACGTGCTCACCGCGCTCGAGCTGCAGTTCATGCTCGACAACGCCGAGTGCATCGTGCGCGGCGCGATCGAGCGCACCGAGAGCCGCGGCGCCCAGTTCCGCACCGACCACCCCGAGCGCAACGACGAGGAGTGGATCAAGCACATCAACCTCGTCGCCGGCGCCGACGGCGAGCCCGAGGTCTCCTACTCCGACGTCACGATGACGCAGTGGGAGCCGCAGGAGCGCAAGTACTGAGAACGCGATCCCTATGTTCCGTCTGACCGCCCCGACCCCCGCCTAGATGCCCGACTACACGCTCAAGATCCGCCGCTACGACCCGGAGTCGGGCGAGTCCGCGTACTGGCGCGAGTACGACGTCGAGGTGGATTCCGAGCGCTCGGTCCTGCAGGGCATCCTGAACGCGCGCGACGGCGAGGACGGGTCGATCGGCATCCGCTGCTCGTGCCGGGCCGCGATCTGCGGCTCGTGCGCCGTGCGCATCAACGGCAAGACCGCGCTCGCCTGCAACACGGCGATCGGCGAGGCGCAGGAGAAGGCGGGCGCCGGCAACCCGATCGTCGTCGAGCCGATGGGCAACATGCCCGTGCTCAAGGACCTGATCGTCGACATGGACGCCGTCCACTGGCGCAAGATCCAGCGCGTCGTGCCGTGGCTGCTGCCCGACGGCCCACCGCCCGAGCGCGAGCACATCGTGCCCGCCGAGTCGATGATCGACATCACGCAGTCGATGGCCTGCATCCAGTGCGGCGCCTGCGTCGGCGCCTGCCTCTCGCTCGAGGTCGACCCCGAGTTCATCGGCCCGGCGGCGCTCGCGAAGGCCTACCGCTTCGTCGGCGACCCGCGCGACGGCCAGGAGTCCGAGCGCCTCCAGGACCTCGCCGAGGATCCACACGGCCTCTACGACTGCACCCACTGCTTCGCCTGCATCGAGGTCTGCCCCAAGGACGTCGCGCCGATGAGCCAGATCATGCGCCTGCGCCGGCGCGCGACGAGCGACCACGGCATCAAGGACCGCAACAACGGCTACGGCCACGAGCAGGCGTTCGTCAACATCATCGAGAAGTACGGCACCCTCCACGAGGCCCAGCTGCTGCCACGCTCGTTCGGCGACGGGTCGCTGATCAAGGGCCAGACCGAGCCGAGCGCCGTCAAGGAGCTGATCGAGAACCTGCCGACCGCGATCCGCGGCCTGAAGTCCGGCAAGGTGACGATCGGCAAGGCGCTGATGCACGACAAGCTGCCGGACCAGAAGAACGTCAAGCGGATCTTCGAGGAGATCCATTCCAAGGACGAGCGCCTCGAGCTCAACCTCTACATCGTCGGCGAGAGCGGCGGCGAGGAGCACGGCGCGCAGTCAGAGGGAGGCATGGAGTCGTGAAGCTCGCCTACTGGCCCGGCTGCGTATCGCGCGGGTTCACGCCCGAGCTGCACGGCTCGATGGCGCTCGTCGCGCCGAAGCTCGACCTCGAGCTGGTCGAGCTCGACCGCGCCAACTGCTGCGGCGCCGGCGTGATCGCCGAGCACAACCAGGAGCTCGTCGACACGTTGAACGCGCGCACGTTCGCGATGGCGCAGAACGTCGAGGGCGCCGCCGGCATGATGAACATCTGCTCGACGTGCCAGGGCGCGCAGTCCGAGTGCCAGGAGCGGCTCGACGCAGACTCCGGCTACCGCGACACGATCAACTCGAACCTCGCCGCCGAGAGCCTCGCCTATCAGCAGCACAGTGAGTGGTGGAACAAGAACTTCCTCTGGCTGCTCGTAGAGGAGATCGGGCTCGACAAGCTGCGCTCGAAGGTCGTCCGGCCGCTCGAGGGCCTGCGCATCGCCCCTTTCTACGGCTGCTACATCGTCCGTCCGACCAAGCGGCTCGGCTTCGCCGACCACCCCGAGCGCGGCATGTACCTCGACCACGTGATCGAGGCGCTCGGCGCCCAGTCCGTCGATTACGCCGGCGCGCGCAAGTGCTGCGGCTTCCCGGTCATCACGATGAACCGCAAGACGTCGCTGCGCCAGGCCGGGCGGCACCTCGCCGACGCGATCGACGCCGGCGCCGACTGCCTGGTGACCCCCTGCCCGCTCTGCCACCTCAACCTGGACATGCAGCAGCCCGAGGCGGCGAAGCTCGCCGAGCGCGACCTCGACGTCCCGGTCCTCCACCTGCCGCAGATGGTCGGGCTGGCACTGGGGCTGGAGCCGAAGGAGCTGGGGATGAACAAGCACGTGGTGAAGACGAAGGACGTGCAGCGCAAGGTCGCTTCGCTCGCCGCGGCATAGGCGGCCGGGGCGCCCCCGCCGCACCTGGGCCGATTCCGGCCGCTTTACGGCCGCAAGTCATTCCTCGATCTAGCGGCAAGTCGACCGGACGACTTTCGGCCGCACTCTGGCCGCAAGTCGTCCATCGAACTTGCAGGACCGGGCCCGGGCGTTGGCGGCCGCGGGTCCCGTCTCCGGTGGCGCCTTTCGTGCTCGGCTCCGCTGCGACTCCGCCCACAGCCTGGCGCGGTTTGCCGTGTAGGGCGCTTACGGGGTCAGACGGCTTGGGCTCCGCGCGACGCTACGCCTGCGCTCGAAAGTCGCCACCGTCGCCACCCGCGGAACGAGCGTCGGCTGTACAGCGCGGCTTTGTCCTCGGGCTCTCGCTGCTCGTTGCGTAACGGTTCTGCTCCGAGTGCTACGGGCCTGCAAAGACGGCTGGAGCCGCGCTAAGGTAGGCGGCAGTTGGCAACCGCGCGTGGGTGGTTCCCACTCCAACGGCCTCGGCCCGCCTCTGGCGGGCCGAGCACGTTTCGGGCTTGTGGCGCGGGCGCCGCTCTCTCCACGAACGATTTCAATGGTCGCCACCCCGTTCATCTGGGCATCCCGGCCTGCGCATTGGACATAGCTTCCGACGGATAGCCTGGCGTGCTCCGGAGACCGCGCAGTAGGAGGCCCTGCGTGGCTACGACATCGGTGCGGTCGCGGCGGCACGCCGCGCCCGGAGGTCGTAGAAGAGGAGGACGGAGACGAGGGCGACGAAGGGGGCGGTGAGGGTCTCGGCGAGGATCATGCCGGCGAGCGAGATCCACTGGCGGTCGGCGGACTCGGCGATCGACTGCAGCGGGACGACGACCAGCAGGCCGGGGAGGAGGGCGAGCAGGTTGGCGAGCAGGACTACGCCGAGCGTGCGCCACCAGAAGCCGCGGGTGAGCTCCCAGCTGTGGCGCAGGGCGTCGATGCCGTGGGCGCGGTCGACGACCGCGTTCTGGGCGACGAAGTAGAGGCGCACGGCCAGGAAGATGCCGGGGACGATGAAGATGGCGAGGCCGACGGCGATCGCGCCGGCGGCCAGCAGGACGGCCAGGAAGACCGGCGGGAAGACGTCGAGGCCGGCCTGCAGCGCTGGGCCCGGCCGGGGGGCGTCGCCGGCGGCGAGGCGCTGCAGGACGTGGATCGTGATGGCGGCGAGCAGCGGCGCGATCACGAGGAAGCTGACGACCGTCGGCAGGACCGTCTCGGCCGTCGTGCTCGTCTCGCGGTAGCTCGACGTCAGCTCCTCGAGGCCGATGCCGGCGACGATCAGCTGGACCGGGACGACGACCGCCGCGCCGACGGCCAGCACCGTCGGCAGGTGGCCGAGGTAGATGCGGATCGCGGTGCCGAGCAGATCGCGGATCTCACGCGGCCGCGCGAGATCGAGCCGCTCGGCGACCGTCACGTGCGGGTGCCCGCCAGCTCGCGGTAGGCGCCGGCGAGGCGTGAGACCGCGTCGTCGATCTGGTCGGTGCGCACGCCCGAGTAGGCGATCCGCAGCGAGTGGTCGCCGCCCTCGAGCAGGAAGTCGGTTCCCTTGACGAAGATCACGCCGTTGGCCTTCGCGCGCTCGTCGAGCTCGGCCACGTCGACGCCGTCGTCGGGCAGGTCGACCCAGAGGAAGTAGCCGCCGGCCGGGACCACGAACCGGGCGCCCGGAAGCTCGCGCTCGAGCGCGGCGCAGAGCACGTCGCGCCGCTCGCGCAGCGCCTCCTTCACCGTCTCGATCGACCGCTCGATCGCTCCCGAGCGGCAGAACTCGTTCACGATCGACTGGGCGACCATGTTCGGCGAGATGTAGGTCTCGGTCGCGAGCTTGCGCGCCGCGCCGATCAGCCCCGCCGGGCCGGCGAGGTAGCCGACGCGGATGCCCGGGCAGACCGTCTTCGAGAACGACGACGCGTAGACGACCCGCTCGGCGCGGTCGAGCGACAGCATCGTCGGCAGCGGCTCGCCCTCGAAGCGCAGCTCGACGTACGGGTCGTCCTCGAACAGCACGAAGTCGTGCTCGGCGGCGAGCGCCACCAGCCGCTCGCGCTTCTCGCGCGAGAGCGTGCAGCCGGCCGGGTTGTGGAAGTTGGGGATGATGTGCGCCAGCTTCGGTCGCGCGCCCGCCGCCAGCGCCTGCTCGAGCGCGTCGACGTCGATCCCGTCGTCCTGCAGCGGGATCGCGAGGATCTCGGCGTCCAGGTTGCGCAGCGCCAGCAGCGTGCGGTCGTAGGACGGCGCCTCGACCACCACCGTGTCGCCCGGCTCGACCAGCAGCTGGAACAGGAACGCGTCCGCCTGCATCGACCCGTTCGTCGCGATCACCTGCTCCTTGGCGACCCCGTGCCGCCCCGCGATCCATTCCACCAGTGGCTTGTAGCCCTCAGACGTCCCATACGAGAACGTCTCCGCCGGATCCGCCTCGAACGCCGCATTCGCCGCCGCCTTCAGGTCCTCCACCGCGACGATGTCGAGCGAGGGCGCCCCACGGGCGAGCGAGATGCTGTCGGCCGGACTCACGCGGCCCGCCACGATACCGACGCGCCTCAGCGCTCGCTCTCGACCGCCCGCTCCAGCTTCCGGCGGAAGTCGTCCGCATCGATGCGCGGATATCGGAACAGCGCCGGCTCGATCTCCGCGTAGAGCCGCAGTAGGCGGTCCGGCTCGACCAACCCGCCGTCGATCATGGCGCGGACGTCCGTCTCGTCCAGCTCGAATCCGCGCTCGATCTTCGCGAGCGCCTGCGAATAGGGGTCGAAGTGGCGCACGGTCACCCGTCCCTCGCGGAAGACGAACGGACTGCGGTCCCGCCAGCCGGGCAGCTCGGGAATGAAGTCCGGTGGAGACGCCAGCTCGATGTTGAGGTCGAGGTCGTCCTTGGCTCCCGCGATGCGCCGCATCACGTCGTCGGAGTCGGGCTCCACCCGCAGGTCGATGTCCACGGTCGAGTCGCGCCAGCCCTCGATCACCGCGGTCGCTCCCCCCGTGAGATAGATCGTCACGTCGTCGCGAGCGAACCGATCGAGGTCGCGGGCCAGCGCCCGGACCTGCTCGGCGTCAGCCCTTGCTCGCATGCTCCGCCGCGCGGGCGAAGCTCACCATGCGAGCCACCAGCGCGTTGTATCGGCTGTGCGCGCCCGTCGAGTGCTCGGCTGCGAGCAGGTCGTACAACCTGTGCCCCGCCGGCTCGTCGGCCTGCACCACCGGCACCTCGAACCCGATGTCGCGCAGTCGCGGCGCCGCCATCCGAACGAGTGCCGCCGATGTCGTATCCCGCCCGCCCCGCAGATCGGCCAGACCCTCGCTGAACAGATCTCCACCCGGAAGGCCATGAATCTCGACTGGATGCCCCGTCTCGCTCACCACCCCATCGTATGCCCGCAACCAGCTCCCTGGGCCGTAGACGCCGCTTCCGCGGGTGGCGCCACCGGAGACGGGCCCCGCGGCCACCAGCGCCACGACCCTAGGTCGAAGCGCCGCTACGCCCGCAGGATCTCGACGGCGATCTCGGCGACCTCCGTCGGGGTGCGGCCGACGCGAACACCCTTGGCCTCGAGCGCCTCGGCCTTGGCGGCCGCCGTGCCCTTCGAGCCCGACACGATCGCGCCGGCGTGGCCCATCGTCTTGCCGGGCGGAGCGGTGAAGCCCGCGATGTAGGCGACGACCGGCTTGGTGACGTTGTCCGCGATGTACTCGGCGGCCTGCTCCTCGGCGTCGCCGCCGATCTCGCCGGACAGCACGATCAGCTCGGTCTGGTCGTCGGCCTCGAACAGCTCGACGATGTCGATGAAGCTCGAGCCCGGGACCGGGTCGCCGCCGATGCCGACGATCGAGCTGTTGCCGAAGCCGCTCTGGGCCAGCTCGTTGCCGATCTGGTAGGTCAGCGTGCCTGAGCGCGAGACGACGCCGACGTTCCCCTCGCTGAAGAACGACGCCGGGATGATCCCGACGTTCGCCTTGCCGGGCGACAGGATGCCCGGGCAGTTGGGCCCGACCAGGCGCACGTTCGGGTTGCGCGCGAGGTGGTTGTAGACGCGCAGCTCGTCGTGGGCGGGGATGCCCTCGGTGATCGCGACGATCAGCTCGACGCCGGCGTCCTCCGCCTCGAGGATCGAGTCGGCGGCGAAGCGCGGCGGGACGAAGATCATCGCGGTGTTCGCGCCGGTGCCCTCGACGGCGGCGTGGAAGGTGTCGAAGACGGGGATGCCCTCGACGTCCTGCCCGCCCTTGCCCGGGGTGACGCCGGAGACGACCCGCGTGCCGTAGCTGCGGTTGTTGAGCGAGTGGAAGGTGCCCTCGCGGCCGGTGATGCCCGAGACGCAGAGGCGCGTGTCCTTGTCTACGAGGACCGCCATGTCAGCTCGCCGCCCGCTCGGTCGCCGCGCCGGCGAGCTCGACCACGCGCCGGGCCGCGCCCAGCATCGTCGCCTCGGTGTGCACGTTCGGCAGGTCGGCCTCGGCGAGCAGCGCGCGGCCGGCCTCGTCGTTGGTGCCGTCGAGGCGCACGACGAACGGCACGGTCGGCTCGATCTGGCGGAACGCCGCGATCAGTCCCTTCGCGACCTCGTCGCAGCGGGTGATGCCGCCGAAGATGTTGAAGAGCACGGCGGTGACCTTGGGGTCGGAGAGGATCACCTCGACCGCGCTGGTGATCGCCTCCGCCTTCGAGCCGCCGCCGGCGTCGAGGAAGTTCGCGGGCGCGCCGCCGGCCTGGGCGACGACGTCGAGCGTCGACATCACGAGCCCGGCGCCGTTGCCGAGGATGCCCACGTTGCCGTCGAGCTTGACGTACGTCAGGCCGCGCTCCTTCGCCATCTGCTCCTGCTCGTCCTCGGCGCCGACGTTGCGGAAGTCGGCCGAGTCGGGGTGGCGGTAGAGGGCGCTGCCGTCGAGCGTGACCTTCGAGTCGAGCGCGACCACGTCGCGGGACTTCGTGACCAGCAGCGGGTTGACCTCGACGAGCATCGCGTCCTCCTCCACGAACGTCTCGTAGAGCTTGGCGAGCATCGCCCCGACGGGACGGATGACGTCGGCCGCGATACCCGCCTCGAAGGCGAGCCGGCGGCCGTGGAAGTCTTGGAAGCCGAGCAGCGGGTCGACGTGCAGCATCCGCATCGCCTCGGGGTCCTCCTCGACGATCGCCTCGACGTCCATGCCGCCCATCCGCGAGAGCATCGCCATCGTCTTCTTGGCCGAGCGGTCGAAGACGAAGGCGGCGTAGTACTCCTCGTCGATCTCGCTGGCCTTCTCGACGTAGACCTCATGGACGGTGAGGCCGCGAATGTCCATGCCGAGGATCGCCTCGGCGTGCTGGCTCGCCTCGTCGCGGTCGCCGGCGACCTTGATGCCGCCGGCCTTGCCGCGTCCGCCGATCAGCACCTGCGCCTTGACGACGACCGGATAGCCAAGCGCATCGGCGGCGGCGACGGCCTCGTCGACGGTCGTCGCGGGGCGCCCGTCGGGGACCGGAACGCCATGCTTGGCGAAGAGCTGCTTGCCCTGATGCTCGAGGAGGTCCATCGGCGGCGCGGCAGGCTATCGGAGCGGGCGGGGAGGGCGCGGTCCGGGGGCCTGGCGCGCCCAGCGCGGCCTGGCACATAGAATCCCGCGCCGCCTCACCATCCCGTCAGCCTCAGGAGGGCCAGTGCCGCTACCGAAGGACATCCAGTTCGTGACGTTCGACTGCTACGGCACGCTGATCGACTGGGAGAACGGGGTCCACGAGGCGTTTCAGAAGGAGGCCGATCGCGACGGCTTCACGATCGACAAGGACGCGCTGATCCCGCGCTTCCTCGAAATCCAGCACAAGATCCAGGCGGGCTCCTACGAGCTCTACGCCGAGGTCCTGCGCCGGACCGCCGTGACCGTCGCCGAGGAGCTCGGCTGGGGCCTGGAGTCCTCCCGCGCGCAGTTCCTGCCCGACAGCGTGCCGCGCTGGCAGCCGTTCCGCGAGACGAACGCGCAGCTCGACCGCTTCGCCAAGAAGTACGAGACGGGGATCCTCTCGAACATCGACGACAAGCTGCTCGGCCAGAGCCGCCGCCACCTGCGGACCGACTTCGACCTCGTCGTCACCGCCCAGCAGGTGCGCAGCTACAAGCCCGATCCGGCCCACTTCAAGGAGTGCGCGCGCCGGATCGAGAAGCGCAAGAAGAACTGGGTCCACATCGCCTCCGGCTACCAGACCGACGTCGAGCCGTGCCTGAAGGCGAAGATCGCCGTGATCTGGGTCAACCGCCACGGCGAGAAGCTCGACTCGGGCCAGAAGAAGCCCACCGCCGAGGTCAAGAGCTTCCGCGACGCCGGCAAGCTGCTGAAGGCCGTCTAGCCGGTCGCGCCGATGCGCGCGGTCTCCGTCCACGCCGACGTCATCGTCGTCACCAGCCTGCTCTGGCAGACGACGGCGACCGCGATCCGCGCCGGCGACGAGGCGATGCTGGTCGACTCGCCCTACTTCCCCGACGAGCTCGAGCTCCTGCCGGGGGTGCTGGCGCAGGCGGGGTTCGAGCCGAGCGCCCTGCTCGCCACCCACGGCGACTTCGACCATCTGCTCGGCCGGCTCGCCTTCCCGGGCCTGTCGCTGGGCGTCGCCGAGAGCACGATGCGCCGCATCCGCGAGCGCCCCGGCGAGGCCCAGCGCGAGTTGCGCGACGCCGACGCCGAGCATTACGTGCCGCGGGCGCGACCGCTCTCGCTCGGCCAGGTCCAGGCGCTTCCCGTGCCCGGCCACCTCGGGCTGGGCGAGCACGAGCTGGAGCTGCACCCGGCCGAGGGCCACACGCCCGACGGCATGGCTGTCTGGGCGCCGTGGCTCGCCGTCCTCTGCAGCGGCGACTACCTCTGCGACGCCGAGATCCCGCTGATCGGCCCCGGCGGCTCGATCGACGCCTACCGCGCCACGCTGGCGCGGCTCGCCCCGCTAGTCGAGCAGGCTGAGACGGTGATCGCCGGGCACGGGGCCCCGCAGCCGCGCGACGCCGCCCTCCGCCTGCTCGACGAGGACTCGGCCTACCTCGGCGCCCTCGAGCGCGGCGACGAGCGGCCCTCGCTCCCCGACGGCCGCGACGACACCCGTCAGCGCGCGATCCACGCCGAGAACCTGCGCGCCGTCGCCTGATCCCATGGCCGAGGCCGTGATCTTCGACTGCGACGGCGTGCTCGTCGACACCGTCAATCGTTCGAGATCTTCTGGCAGCGTGACGCGGCGACGCGGCGGTCAGTCCGGGATCGGCTCGGGGAGGACGGGGCCGAGCGGCGCCCGCGAGGCAATTGGGTCCTGGACGCCGGCGAGGATGAGCGCGGCGAACGCCATGCCGGCGAAGAGCACGAAGCCGAGCGCGCCGAAGCCCGCGATGGCGATGACCGCGCCGCCGCCAGCCGCGCCGATCATGTAGCCGAGCTGCGCGCTGGCGGTGCGGGCGCCCATCATCGCGCCGGGGCGATCGGGCAGCTGGTCGAGGCCGAGCGAGCTCGAGCCGGCCGAGCGCAAGCCGGCGAAGACCGCCATGACGCAGAGCATGCCGAGCGTGACGAGCACGGCCGGCGCCCAGTTGAGGATCGGGATCAGCACGACGCCCATGCCGAACGTGGACGCGACGATCAGCGGGCGGCGCGCGTAGCGGGTCGTCAGCCGCACCGTGCTCAGCGACGCCACGAGGAACACCACCGAGCCGACCGCGAGCAGCACTCCGACCGCGCCCTCGCTGACCCCGTACCGCTCGATGTAGAAGGCGCCGGCGTAGGTCAGCTCGCCCGCCCATGCCGAGTAGCCGATGATCTCCGCGATCGCCCACCGCCGCGCCGACCGGTCGCCGAGCACTGCCGTCAGCCCGTCCCGCAGCGACTCAGGCTCGACCGCCGCGACGCCGGAGCTCTCCGCCGCCCGGACGCCGGCCGTCGTGGCGCCCGCACCTGGACGTTCCACGTGCCGCAGCAGCAGCCCAGCCGCGAGCGCGGCGAGGCAGATCGTCGCCGGCACCGCGTAGGCGAGGCGCCAGGAGCCCGCGTCGGCGAGCGCGCCGACGATCGGGTTGCCGAGCATCCACGCGAGCGACTGGGCGCCGACGACGTAGCCCATCGCCCACGGCATCTCCTCGCGCTCGAACTGCGATGCGACGCCCGCGAACCCGGCGGAGAGCAGGGACGCGACGCCGACGCCGGTGATCGCGTGGGCGGCGTAGAAGACGGGCAGCGACGGTGACGCAGCGGTCGCCAGGGCGCCCAGGAGCGCGGCCGTGGCGCCCCAGACGATCAGCGGGCGCACGCCGATGCGGTCGATCAGCGGCCCGATCGCCAGCGCCCCCGCGAACGCCGTCGCCGCCAGCACCGACCGTGCGCCGCCGACCGCGCTGACCGAAGCGCCCAGGTCGCGCCCGATCGCCACGATCAGCGGCGCCAGCACCACGATCGACGCCTGCGTCGCCGTCGTCGCGAACACGAGCGGCAGCAGCCGCCGGCCGCGGCCGGTCCTGTTTGTCCGTCCAGCCAAGGTCGCTCAGGATCGCACGCGCGCCGCTCACGTTCGCCACCACGGGCCTGCCGCGGCCGCTATCCGGCCGGAATCGGCCCAGGCGGGGAGCGGCCGGTGCGGCCAGCCCTGCCCGCGCCTGTTGCGGCCGCCATATGGCCGGAGTCGGCCGGGTGGCCGGCGCGGGGCTAGGAGCCGGCGACGGCGGAGGTGATGGTGGCGATCGGGTCGCCGGCGGAGATTGGCTTGCCCTCCTCGATCGGGAGGGCGGCGATCGTTCCCGCCTTGTGGGCGATGATCTCGTTCTCCATCTTCATCGCCTCGATGATGCAGAGCAGCTGGCCCTCCTCGACGGCGTCGCCCTGCTTGACGGCGACCTTCCACATGTTGCCCTGCAGCGGCGAGGTGATCTCGTCCGGCCCGCCGCCCGCGGACTTCTTGCGCTCGCCGCGCCTGGGCGGAGTGCGTGTCGGGGGCGCGGCACCGTTGGCCGCGACCGGTCCGCCGACGGCGCCGATCACCTTGACGTCGAACCTGCGCCCCGACACCTCGACCGCATACTCGCGCTCGACCTTCGGCTCATCCTCGTCGTCAGCGGCCGGCGCGGGCGCCGCCTCGGGCGCCGCGTTCTCCTTCAGCCACTGCTTGTCCTCCATCAGGTCGCGGCACGTCTCGCCAGCCTTCCACTGGTCGGTCGCCAGCAGCGCCTCGTGGAACGGGATCAGCGTCTTGAGCCCGCCGATCTCGAACTCCGACAGGGCGCGCAGCATCCGCCGCGTCGACGCCTCGCGGTCGACGTCCCAGACGATCAGCTTCGCGATCATCGGGTCGTAGAGGGGCAGCACGTCGTAGCCGGCCTCCGCGCCGGAGTCGACGCGCACGAACGGGCCCGACGGCTCGCGGTAGCTCGCGATGCTCCCCGGCGCGGGGGCGAAGTTCCTCGACGCGTCCTCCGCGTTGATGCGGCACTCGATCGCGTGGCCGCGGATCTCGACGTCCTCCTGGGCGAACGACAGCGGCTCGCCGGCTGCGATCTTGATCTGCTCGCGCACGATGTCGACGCCGGTGACCATCTCGGTCACGCAGTGCTCGACCTGGACGCGCGTGTTCATCTCGAGGAAGTAGTACTCGCCGTCCTGCAGCAGCCCCTCGATCGTGCCGGCCGAGCGGTAGCCGACGGCGCGCGCCGCCTCGGTCCCGATCTCGCCGATCCGCGCCCGCAGCTCCGGATCCACGGCAGGCGCCGGCGCCTCCTCGATCACCTTCTGGTGGCGGCGCTGGACCGAGCAGTCGCGCTCGAAGAGGTGGACGACGCTGCCGTGGCCGTCGGCGAGCACCTGGACCTCGACGTGGCGCGGATCGGGCAGGTAGCGCTCGATGTAGACGGTCGCGTCGGAGAAGAACTTCTCGCCCTCGCGCGCCGCGCCCTCGAATGCGCCCTCGAGCTCGTCCTCGGACAGCGCGACGCGGAAGCCCTTGCCGCCCCCGCCGCCCGTCGCCTTCACCGCGACCGGGTAGCCGATCGACTCGTCGACGATCTTGCGCGCGTCCTCGACGGTCGCGACCGGGTCGGTGGTGCCCGGCACGATCGGCACACCGGCGGCCTGCATCAGCTCGCGGGCGCGCGTCTTCGAGCCCATCGCGTCGATCGCGTCCGCGGGCGGGCCGATGAACACGATGCCGGCCTCGTCGCATGCGCGCGCGAACGGGGCGTTCTCGGCCAGGAAGCCGTAGCCGGGGTGGATCGCCTCGGCGCCCGACTGCCTCGCGACCTCGAGGATCTTGTCCACCACCAGGTAGCTCTCGGTCGCCGGCCCGGGCCCGAGCAGGTACGCCTCGTCGGCGCGACGCACGTGCGGCGCATCGCGGTCCGGCTCGGAGTACACGGCGACCGTGCCGACGCCCAGCTCCTCCAGCGACCGCATCACACGGATCGCGATCTCGCCGCGGTTAGCCACCAGGACCTTCGAGAACATGCGGCGCGGAAGGGTATCGGTCGGCGCGGCGGTGCTATGCCTCGGTCTCGACTGGCGCCTCTTGGCTTGGCGTCTCGGGGGTGGCCTTGCCGTTGCGGCGGTCGCGGATCAGCACGCTGATGACGATCACGGCGATCGCGGCCGGGAAGGCGGCGATCACGAGGCCGGGGATCCCGACGCCGGCCTTGGTCAGCAGGGCCAGGCCGGCGCCGACGAGCACGAGCGCGAGCGCGGCGCGCAGGACGCCGGCCGGGACGCGGAAGCTGACGTTCGAGCCGACCCAGACGCCTGGCACCGAGCCGATCAGGATGTTGCCGGCGAGGCCGAAGTCGACGTTGCCGGCGACGATGTGCGCCGCCGCTGCCGCCCACAGCAGGATCGCGGCGTGGAAGATGTCGGTGCCGACGACGCGCTGGGGGACGAGCCGGAACAGCAGGATCAGGCCGACGGCGATCAGCGCGCCGCTGCCGGCCGAGGTCACGCCGAGGACGAAGCCGACGGTCGCGCCGAGCACGACCGCGGAGATCCTGTTGCGGCGGGTCATGTCGATCGTGTGGCGCTCCTTGTCGTGCAGCGCCTTCATGAACAGCGCGCGCGCCAGCGTCATCACGCCGGTGAACAGCAGCGTGATCGCGAGGATCACGATCACGACCTCGTCGAACTCGGACCCGTAGGCGCGCTCGAGCAGCTCGAGCACGTAGACGCCGCCGACCGCGGCCGGCACCGAGCCGATCGCCATCCACGTCGACAGGCGCATGTCGACGCCGCCGTTGCGGAAGTGGCGCCAGCCGCCGACCGTCTTGGTGACAGCGCCGTAGGCGAGGTCGGTGCCGATCGCCGTCACGGGCTTGATCCCGAAGACGAGGATCAGCAGCGGCGTCATGATCGAGCCGCCGCCGATCCCGGTCATGCCGATCAGCAGGCCGACGCCCAGCCCGAATCCGACGATCGCGGGGTCCACCGATCAGCTCTCCTCGACCGCGCGCACTCCGGGAGAGTACCTACGCGCCGAGCGCCGACAGCACAGCCGCGACGCACTGCTCGACCGGCTGGTCGAGCGGGCGCAGCTCGAGCTCCGGCCGCGGCGGCGGCTCGTAGGGGTCGTCGATTCCCGTCATCCCCCTGATCTCGCCGGCGCGGGCCTTGGCGTAGAGCCCCTTCGGGTCGCGTCGCTCGCACTCGTCGAGCGGCGTGTTCACATGCACCTCGAGGAACGGCAGGCCCGCCTCGTCGTGGAGCGTGCGCACTCGGTCGCGGTCGGCGGCGTAGGGCGAGACCAGCGACACCAGCGCGACCGTGCCGGCGTCCGCGAGCAGCCGCGCGACCTCGCCGACTCGGCGCACGTTCTCCGCGCGGTCCTCGGCCGAGAAGCCGAGGTTGCCGTTGAGCCCGTGGCGCAGGTTGTCGCCGTCGAGCAGGTAGGCGTGGCGCCCGCGCGCGATCAGCTCCGCCTCGACCTGGACCGCGATCGTCGACTTGCCCGAGCCGGACAGGCCGGTGAGCCAGACCGTCGCCCCCTCGCCGCCCGTCACTGCCGCGCGCGCCTCGCGGGTCACGGCCCCCGCGTGCCACGTGACGTTCTCGGTCACCTCAGTCTTCGTCGGCGCCGAGGATCATGCCCGCGCCGACCGTGTCGTTCGTGCTCTCCTCGATCAGGATGAAGCTGCCGGTGGCGCGGTTGCGGCGGTACTCGTCGACGAGCAGCGGGGCCGACAGGCGCAGCCGCACGCGGCCGATCTCGTTTAGCGCGAGGCCGTCGGCCGCCTCGTCGCGGTGCATCGAGTTGACGTCGACGCGGTAGCGCAGGTTCTCGATCTTGGCGAGCGCCGTGCGGGTGGTGTGCTTGATGCGGTAGCGCGCGCCGGGGCGCAGCGGGCGCTCGGACATCCAGCAGACCGTCGCCTCGACCTCCTTCGTCGCCGTCGCGCTGTTGTTGACCCGGCAGATCATGTCGCCGCGCGACACGTCGACGTCGTCCTCGAGCCGAACCGTCACCGACAGCGGCGGGTAGGCCTCCTCGAGCGGGCCGTCCTGGGTGTCGATGCCGGCGATCGTCGTCGTCCGGCCGGACGGCAGCACGACGACCTCGTCGCCGACCGACAGCACGCCCGAGGCGACCTGGCCGGCGTAGCCGCGGTAGTCGTGGTGGTCGTCGTCCATCGGGCGGATGACCCACTGGACCGGGAAGCGGCAGTCGATCAAGTTGCGGTCCGACGCCACGTGCAGGTGCTCGAGGTAGTAGAGCAGCGACGGCCCGTCGTACCAGTCCATGTTCTGCGACCGGTCGACGACGTTGTCGCCGTGCAGCGCCGAGATCGGGATGAACGTGATGTCGGTGACGTCGAGCTTCGCGGCCCAGGAGGCGAACTCGGCGGTGATCCGCTCGAAGACCTCCTCGTCCCAGTCGACCAGGTCCATCTTGTTGATCGCGACGGCGAGGTGCGGGATCCGCAGCAGCGAGGCGATGAACGCGTGCCGGCGCGACTGCTCCATGACGCCGTTGCGCGCGTCGACGAGCACGAGCGCGAGGTCGGCCGTCGACGCGCCCGTGACCATGTTGCGCGTGTACTGCTCGTGGCCCGGCGTGTCGGCGATGATGAACTTGCGCTTGGGCGTGTGGAAGTAGCGGTAGGCGACGTCGATCGTGATGCCCTGCTCGCGCTCGGCGCGCAGGCCGTCGGTCAGCAGCGCGAGGTTGACGTAGCCGTCGCCGCGCTCGGTCGACACCCGCTCGACGTGCTCGAGCTGGTCCTGCAGCACCTGCTTGGAGTCGAACAGCAGCCGGCCGATCAGCGTCGACTTGCCGTCGTCGACCGACCCCGCCGTCGCGACCCGCACCAGCTCGGACGGCCGCGCGTCGACGACCACCCTGCCGTTGCTTGCGGCGCCCGGCACTAGAAGTAGCCCTCGCGCTTGCGGTCCTCCATCGCGGCCTCCGACACCCGGTCGTCGGCGCGCGTCTCGCCGCGCTCGGTGATCCGCGTCGCGGCGATCTCGGTGACGACGTCGTCGAGCGTCGTCGCGCTCGAGCGCACGGCGCCGGTGCAGCTCATGTCGCCGACGGTGCGGTAGCGCACCGACTCGGTGAACGGCTCCTCGCCCGGCAGCAGCTCGACGTATGGCGACACGGCGTAGAGCATGCCGTCGCGCTCGAAGACCTCGCGGTCGTGCGCCATGTAGATCGACGGCACCTCGAGCTCCTCCTCGCGGATGTACTGCCAGACGTCGAGCTCGGTCCAGTTCGAGAGCGGGAACACCCGCATGTGCTCGCCCTGGTTCATGTGCGCGTTGTAGATGCTCCAGAGCTCGGGCCGCTGGGCCTTGGGGTCCCAGCCGCCGAAGTCGTCGCGGAACGAGAAGATGCGCTCCTTGGCGCGGGCGCGCTCCTCGTCGCGGCGGGCGCCGCCGAACGCGGCCTTGAAGTCGCCCTTCTGGATGCCGTCGAGCAGCGCGACGGTCTGGAGGCGGTTGCGCGAGGCGCGCGGACCGGTCTCCTCGATCGCGCGGCCCGAGTCGATCGCGTCCTGGACGCTCGCGACGATCAGCCGCGCGCCGAGCTCCTCGAGCCGGCGGTCGCGGAACTCGAGCACCTCGGGGAAGTTGTGGCCCGTGTCGACGTGCATGACGGCGAACGGGAACTTCGCCGGGTGGAAGGCCTTCTCGGCCAGGCGCAGCAGGACGATCGAGTCCTTGCCGCCGGAGAAGAGCAGCACCGCGCGCTCGACCTCGGCCGCGACCTCGCGGAAGACATGGATCGCCTCAGCCTCGAGGGCGCGTAGGTGGGATACCTCGTAGCTGACGGCGGTATTGCTCAAAGCGGTCCTTGGAACGGCGTGAGAGGGGGCGAGGGGGCGCTGCACGGCGCCTCCGTCAGTGGAGGCCGCACTCGAGGCGGTTGCTGTCCGCCCAGCGCCCGTCTCGCCCGGAGCCAGGCTTGGTGCAAGGGGTGCAGCCTATCGAGGCGTAGCCGCGATCGTGGAGATCGTTGTAGGGAATGTCGTTCTCGGCGATGTAGCGCCACACGTCCTTGTCGCTCCACTCGGCCAGCGGGGCGATCTTCCAGAGGCCGTGCTTCTTGTCCCAGCCGAGCTTCGGCGCGTTCGCGCGGGTCGGCGACTGGTCGCGGCGCAGGCCGGTCACCCAGGCGCCGCAGCCGGCGAGCGCGCGGCGCATCGGGGCGACCTTGCGGATCCCGCAGCAGGCCTCGGGGTCGCGCTTCCAGAACTCGGGGCCGTAGACCGCCTCCTGGCGAGCCAGGCTCATGCCGCCGTGCGCGCTCTCGATCTCGATCCCGTAGCGCTGCTCGAGCGCCTTCCAGGTCTCGTAGGTCTCGGGGAAGAACAGGCCGGTGTCGAGCGTGAAGAACTGCGCCTCGGGCTCGATCTGCAACAGCATGTGCATGATCACCGAGGCCTCCTTCTGGAACGAGCAGGCGACCTTCAGCCCGGGGTGGAAGCGCTGGACCGCGTAGGCGAGCACCCCCTCGGCGCTGAGGTCCTCGATGTCGGGCGGATGCTCGACGTCGGACGGGGTCGCCCGCAGGTTTCCGGGTGCGACGGTGGCCATGGTCAGACCGCGCACTCGCCCTCGCCGCGGATCACCTCGTAGAGCTGGTTGCGCTGCCAGTCGATGAAGAAGTCCATGTTCTCGACGTTGAACTCGACCGGCAGCGAGAGGTCCTTGACCAGCTCGGTGAACCTCTCGGCGCCGACCCGCTCGGCGAACGGGACGAACTCCTCGCCGTCCTCGCGCTCGGCCTCGTAGAAGCGGATCCAGCGCTCGACCGCGTCCGGCACGCGCTTGGCGGGCAGGCGCGACTTCAGGCGCGTCCCGTAGACGACCTCGCCGTTCGCGTGCCAACCGCCGACGTGCGGGATGTACGCCGGGATCGTCTTGTCGCCGACCTTGATCGACGCGCCGTAGAAGCCGATGTTGCCGAGGTGGTGCTGGCCGCAGCCGTTCGGGCAGCCGGACATGTTGACCTTGACCTTGCGCGTCAGCGGGTCCTGGATGTCCATCTCGAGCAGGCGGTCGTTGATCGCCTTGTTGAGGCCCATCGAGCTGGTGATGCCGAGCTTGCAGCTGTCGGTGCCGGGGCAGCTGACGGTGTCGGTGATCTCGTTGAAGCCGGGATCGGCGAGGTCGAGCTCCTTCAGCCGCTGCCAGACCTCGTAGATCGACTCGTCGCGGACCCAGCGCAGGACGAGGTTCTGCTCGACCGTCGTGCGGGCGTAGCCGCCGCAGTAGTCGCGCATGATCTCCGCGATGCCGCCGAACTCGTCGGGCGTCAGGTCGCCGCGGTAGACCTTGATCGCGACGGTCGAGAAGCCCTCCTGGCGCTGGGGCTTGACGTTCGAGGCGCGGAAGCGCTCGAACTCCGAGACGTCGCCGTTCGGCGAGGCGTAGGCGGCCTTCGGCGCCGGCGCGTTCGCCTCCTCGTCGTGCTCGAGCAGCAGCGGCGTCGGGTCGAAGTCGCGCTCGGCGACCCAGTCGCCCGCCAGCTCCTCCTCGACCTGCTCGCGGAACGCGTCGATGCCGATCTTGTCGATCAGGACCTTGATGCGGGCGCGGGCGCGGTTGACGCGCAGCCACTCCTGGCGGTCGAAGATGCGGAAGCAGGCCTCGGCGACCTTGAGGTAGTCGCCGTTGTCGAGCTCGACGAACTCGTAGAGCGTGGGGGCGACGCGCGGCATGATCGACGTGCCGCCGCCGACCCGCATCTCGACGCCCTTGACCCCGTCGCGCACGCGCGGGATGAAGCCGATGTCGTGGATGCCGGTGATCGCGCGGTCCTCGTCCGTGGCCGTGAAAGCGGTCTTGACCTTGCGCGGCATCAGCTGCGTCGTGGGGTGGCGCACGAAGTAGCGCACGTAGGCGCCGGCGTACGGCGTGATGTCGAACAGCTCGCCCTCGCAGACGCCGGCGAACGGGTCGCCGGTGACGTTGCGGACGGTGTTGCCGCAGCCCTCGCGGCTCGACAGGCCCGAGTCCGCCACCTTGCGGATCAGCTCGGCCATCTGGCGCAGTGGGATGTGGTGGATCTGGATGTTCTGGCGGGTCGTGATATGCGCCTTGTTCAGCGGCGCGTACTCCTCGACGACGTCGGCGAGCACGTCCATCTGATCCGGCGTGACGCCGCCCATCGGCAGCTTGATGCGGCACATCTGGACGTCGGGCTGGCGCTGGCCGTAGACGCCTTGCTTGAGGCGGAAGCCGATGAACTCCGTCTCCTCGGTCTGGCCGTCGAGGAACTTCTCCGCCTCGTTGTCGAAGTCGTCGAACTCGCGCTCGAGGATCGGGATCACGTGGCCCGGGACGTTCTCGACGATCTCCGGGTTGTTGAGGGCGCCCTCCTTGCCCTTGCGCTCTGGCTTCTGGGCGTGTGGGGCGGTCGTCGTCGGCTCCATGCGATTCAAACTAGCAAAAGCCGGGGGGAATTCAAGGGTTATGTCTTGGGCGTTGCAGGTGGGCGGGCTGGACGTTGCTGGCCGCGAATCCGGCGTGGCAGGCCACGGGTCCTGTCTCCGGTGGTTGGTTACGGCGGCTTTGCCGCGGATGGGAACGGCGCGAGAACCGATTTGCGGCCGGGTGCCGGCCACAAATCGTGCGTCGTCTGGACGCATCGATCGATGGCCGACTTGCGGCCGTATTTTGGCCGCGGCCGGCCCGTCGCGTTGGCTATGCCTCGAGGCCGACGCCCTCGCGGAGGGCCGCTCGGAGCCAGGGGCTCACCGCGGGCTTCTCCTCGCTGGGAGCCGGGGCGGTGTCGCGCAGGAACTGCTCGATCGCCGCGGCCACGGCCGCCGCCTCCTCGGGCGTCGCGGCCGTCTGCTTGATCTCGATGCGAGGGCGCTGCGGCGTCTGCTTGCCGTTCGTGCTCACGAGGGCCGCAGGCTAGCGCGCCACGAGCTGCCGGCGCGGTTCTCGCTTCTAGTCGAGGCTCTGGCCCTCAGGTCGCTCCGAGCGGAACCCAGTCTGCCCAGGTGCCGTTGTCGGCAAGCTCATAGCGGCCTGGCTCGTGCGACTCCGCGACGCTCGGTGGCCAGGGCTCGGTGCAGGATCTCCTGGCAGAGGTCCGGGAGGCTGAGGGCCTCTACCTCTGGGGCGACGCGGTAGCGCCTGGTGCCTGGGTAGACGACGAAGGCGCGGTCGGGCTCGACGTCCTCGAGGGCCGAGTAGAAGCCGCGGGTGGGCCTTGGGGTCTGGCTGTGCTTGATCGCTATCGCCCAAGTCTCGTCCGGCCAGTCGAGGATCAGGTCGATCTCGGCGCCGGCGGTGGTTCGGTAGAAGCTGGGAAGGGCGCGCTGGTCGGCGACGGCGAGCAGGTTCTCGATCGCCATGCCCTCCCAGCTTGGACCGGCGACGGGGTGGCGCAGCAGGGCCTCCCCGTCCTCGATGCGCAGGAGCGCGTGGACGATGCCGCTGTCGCGGACGTAGACCTTGGGCGAGCGCGCCAGCCGCTTGCGCACGTTCGCGCCGCGGGGGGTCAGGCGGCGGACGAGCAGCAGGTCGACGAGCGCGTCGACGTAGCGGTTGACCGTGCGGCCGTCGATGCCAAGGCTGCCTGCGAGTTGCGCGGTGTTGAGCAGGCCGCCCTGGCTGTGCGCGAGCATCGCCCAAAGGCGCTCGAGCGTCGTCGTCGGCAGCCGTGGGCCGAGCTCAGGCAGATAGCGGCCGACGCAGCTGCGGATGAAGTCCTCGCGCCAGGCGAGGCTCTCGTCGTCGGTCGAGGCGAGGAAGCTGCGCGGGAAGCCGCCACGAAGCCACAGCCGATTCAGCTCCGGGATCGTGGGCGGTGGATTCGGCGTCGTCGAGGCCGGCCTGGGCACGACCTCGGTGACGTCGAAGGGCGCCAAGTCGATGTAGGCGATCCGCCCGGCGAGGGTCTCGGCCTGCGTCAGGAGGTCGATCGATGCCGAGCCGAGTAGGAGGAAGCGGCCGGTCTTGCGTCCCTCGCGCCGTCCGCGATCGATCACGCCGCGCAGCTCCTCGAAGAGCTGCGGCTGGCGCTGGACCTCGTCGATCACGATCAGCTCGTCGGCGTGCGCGGCGAAGTAGGGGCCCGGCTCGTCCAGCAACACGCGATCCACTGACAGCTCGAGATCGAGATAGGTCGAGGGCCGCCCCGCGGCGAGCTCGAGCGCCAGCGTCGTCTTGCCGCACTGGCGCGGTCCGGTCAGCGCGACCGCCGGCTGGCGGTCCAGCGCATCGACGACGGTGGAAGTGGTCCTACGCCCGATCATCCTTGCAATTCTGACATCACGATGCCAGATTTACAAGGGTAAGAGGCAAATATGCTTAAAGCGGGATGTTGCCGTGCTTGCGCTTGGGCCCCGGAACCCGCTTGGTCTCGAGCATCTGGAGGGCCTGGATCAGGCGGGGGCGGGTCTCGTGGGGGACGAGGACGTCGTCGATGTAGCCGCGCTCGGCGGCGGCGTAGGGGTTGGCGAAGCGGGCCTTGTAGTCGTCCATCAGCTTCTGGCGCCGCTCGTCGGGGGTGGGGGACTCGGCGATGTCGCGGCGGTAGATGATGTTGACCGCGCCCTCGGGTCCCATGACGGCGACCTCGGCCTGCGGCCAGGCGAAGTTGAAGTCGGCGCGCATGTGCTTGGAGGCCATGACGTCGTAGGCGCCGCCGTAGGACTTGCGCGTGATGACGGTGAGCTTCGGCACGGTGGCCTCGGTGAACGCGTAGAGCAGCTTGGCGCCGTGGCGGATGATGCCGCCCCACTCCTGGCTGGTGCCGGGCAGGAAGCCGGGGACGTCGGTGAAGGTGACGATCGGGATGTTGAACGCGTCGCAGAAGCGGATGAAGCGGGCCGCCTTCTCGGCGGCGTCGATGTCGAGCACGCCGGCCATCTGGGACGGCTGGTTGCCGACGACGCCGACCGGCTGGCCGCCGAGGCGCGCCAGCCCGATGACGATGTTGCGCGCGAAGTGCTCCTGCACCTCGTAGAAGTCGCCGTCGTCGACGATCCGCGTGACCACCTCGCGCATGTCGTACGGCTTGTTCGGCGCGTCGGGGACTATCCCGTCGAGCTCGGAGTCCATCCGGTCGTGCGGGTCGCCCGAGTCCATCCGCGGCGGCAGCTCGAGGTTGTTCTGCGGCAGGAACGACATGAAGTAGCGCGCGTCCTCGAGGCACGACTCCTCGTCCTCGCAGGCGAAGTGGGCGACGCCCGACTTCATGTTGTGGGTCATCGCGCCGCCGAGCTCCTCGAACTCGACCTCCTCGCCGGTCACGGTCCTGATCACGTCTGGGCCGGTGATGAACATGTGCGAGGTCTCCTTCACCATGAAGATGAAGTCGGTCATCGCCGGGGAGTAGACGGCGCCGCCCGCGCACGGCCCCATGATCAGCGAGATCTGCGGGATCACGCCGGAGCAGTCGACGTTGCGGGCGAAGACGTCGCCGTAGGCGCCGAGCGACACGACGCCCTCCTGGATCCGCGCGCCGCCGGAGTCGTTGATGCCGATCACCGGGCAGCCGATCTTGGCCGCCAGGTCCATCACCTTGCACATCTTCTCGGCCATCACCTCGCCGAGCGAGCCGCCGAAGACGGTGAAGTCCTGCGAGAAGACGCACACCGGGCGGCCGTCGATGTTGCCGTGGCCGGTGACGACCGCGTCGCCCCACGGCCGGTTCTTCTGCATGTCGAAGTCGTAGGTGCGGTGGCGGACGAAGGTGTCGAGCTCGCGGAACGAGCCGGGGTCGAGCAGCTTCCCGATCCGCTCGCGGGCCGTCAGCTTGCCGCGCGCGTGCTGCTTCTCCTCGGCCTTCGGGTTGGTGTGCGCCGCCTGCTCGCGCAGCTCCTGGAGCTGCGCCAGCTTCTCCTCGTACGTCTCCGGACTCTTCTGCCGCATAGAGCGCGGCATCGTATGTCAGGACGCCGGGCGCAGGCGGTGCCAGCGCTCGTTCGCCTCGAGCTGGGCTGCCAGCGACAGCAGGCGCGGCTCGCCGTTGGCGGGGCCGAGCAGCTGGGCGCCGATCGGCAGGCCGCCGGCGGTGAGGCCGGCGGGCACGTTGAGAGCGGGCCAGCCGACCACGTTCCAGGGCCAGGCGTAGGGGCAGGCCGCGGTGACCAGCTTGTCGGTCTTCCAGCCGCCGAGGCCGTCGATCGCGCCGATCGCGAGCGGCGGCTGCGCCGTGGTCGGCGTGAGCACGACGTCGAAGCGGCGGAAGATCCGGCCGATCTGCCGCTGCACCGGTCGCTCGAGCCTGCGGGCGAAGCCGAGCAGCGGGCGCAGCCGCCGGCCCAGGCGGGCGTTCTCGTGCGTGCGCGGGTCGAGGTGGAGCGGCTCCGGGACGCGCTTGACCCACTCGCTGACGCCGGCGGTCGAGCGCGGCATGAAGCTGGCGCCGACGAGGCCGTAGCGCGGGTCGGCCTCCTCGACGTGGTGGCCCAGGCGCTCGAGCAGGTGGGCGACGCGCTCGACGGCCGCGCGGATCGCCGGGTCGAGGCGCGTGGGGGCAGGCGTGAACGGGATGCGCAGCGACAGGGCGATCCGCAGCGGACGTGCCGGGGCGGTGGCCGCGAACGGCTCGGCGGGCGGGGGCGGGCGGTGCGCGTCGCCCGGGCGGTTGCCCGCGATCGCGTCGAGCAGCAGCGCCGCGTCCTCGACGCTGCGTGCGAGCGGCCCGATGCAGGTGATGCCGTTGAACGCCTCGGGGTCGGGCCAGGTGGAGACGCGGCCGCGCTGGGGCTTGATGCCGACGAGGTGGGTCCACGCGGCGGGAATCCGCACCGAGCCGGCCCCGTCCGAGCCGACCGCCGCCGGTACGAGCCCGGCCGCCACCGCGGCGGCCGAGCCGCCCGACGAGCCGCCCGGCGTGTGGTCGAGGCTCCACGGGTTGCGGGTGGCGCCGAACGCGGCACCCTCGGTCATCGGCCACTGCCCGATCTCCGGGGTGTTCGTCTTGCCGACGATCACCGCGCCGGCGGCTCGCAGGCGGCGGGCCACCTCACCGTCGTCGGACTTGGGCTCGAAGCCGCCTGCGCAGCCGAACGCGGTCGTCTCGCCCGCCAGATCCATGTCGTCCTTGATCGCGACCGGCACGCCGAGCAGCGGCAGCCGCTCGCCGGCGGACAGGCGGCGGTCCGCGTCGTCGGCCTCGGCGAGCGCCGCGTCGGCGCGGACGCAGCGGAACGCCCCGAGCGTCGGCTGCGCCGCCTCGATCCGGCGCAGCGACGACTCGACGAGCTCGCGCGCGGACAACTCGCCCGCCGCCACGAGCTCGGCCTGGCGGCGCAACCCGGCGAACGCGAGATCGTCCGGGTCGCTGATTTGGCGTGCTGCCGTCGGTCCCATGCTCCCTGCCGTCAGTCGCGCATCTGTCCTAACAAGGATGACGCACGGCGCAAGCCGCTCTGCCGGCCGACGGTCGTGGGCCGACTCCGGCCGGAATGTGGCCGCGACCGGCCCGTCGGGGGTCGCGGCCCAACGGTGGGAGCGCGTCGGGCCGACTTCGGCCGCAATATGGCCGAGACCGGCCCCCCGGCATGGGTCAGGTGTCGTAGTGCGGGAGGCGGCCGCCGGCCTGCTTACGCACGACTCCGTAGAGCTGGCGCACCTTGCGGGGGTGGGAGGAGGCGAGGTTGTTGCGCTCGCCGCGGTCCTTGCGCAGGTCGTAGAGCTGGAAGTCGCTGCCGCGGTTGAGGCCGCTGAGCGCCCAGCGGTCGGTGCGGATGTAGAAGCTGTTCTTGTAGCCGCCGTAGGCGTACGGTCGGGGCGGCGGCGATCCGCCGGCGAGCAGTGGCGAGAGGTCGACGCCGTCCATCGCCGCGGGCACCCGCACGCCGGCCATCGACAGCAGCGTCGGGCCGATGTCGTGCGGCGAGGCGAAGTAGGACGTCGAGCCGCCCGCCCGCCGCCCGCGCGGGTCGACGAGCACCATCGGCACGCGCGTCAGCTCGGGGTGCAGCTCGGTCGAGATCTTGCCGGTCCAACCGCGCTCGCCGAGGTAGAAGCCGTGGTCGCCGACGAGCGCTATCACGGTGTCGTCCTCGAGGTTCAGCTCGTGCAGGCGGTCGAGGAAGGTGCCGAGCCAGCGGTCGGTCATCGTCAGCTCGGCGGCGTAGAGCGCGCGGATGCGGTCGACGACGCGCCTGCGGTTGCGGCCCTTCAGGTAGTCGGTGCGGCCGTAGCGGGGCAGCGCCGGCTCGCGGGCGAACTCCCTCGGGTCGGCGTAGAGCTTCAGGTACTTGTCCGGCGGCGTCCACGGCTCGTGCGGCTGGAAGGTGTCGACGACGAGCGCGAACGGCCGCTTGCGCGCGCCGATCTCGAGCAGCCGGGCGCCGTCGCTGAAGACCTGCGCCGCCCACGACTTGCTCTCGTCGTGGGAGTAGCGGCCGTTGGCGAGGTAGCGGCGCACGCGCGCGGTGGCATCGCGGTCGGCGCGGCCGGGGTGCAGCCAGCTGCGCAGCTCGGCGTTCGACACGGTGGAGGGGTGACGGACGACGCCGAGCTGACCGCCGCGGCGCGCGAACGCGTCGAAGCTCTCACGCAGCCGCTCGTACGGTCCGGCGTAGCCGAGGAACGGGTTGTCGGTGGCGTAGGCGGTCCAGTAGCCGGCGCGGTGCAGCGCCGTCGTGAACGCGCTGCGGACGTTGTCGATCGGCTCCCAGCCGGGCTGGTTGAGCAGGCCGCGGTGGTCGTGCCAGCCGCGGAACGGGAACTGGCGCCGCCCGCTCAGCAGCGCGTTGCGCACGGGCACGGTCGGCATCGCCTCCGGATACGCGCGCGTGAAGCGCAGGCCGCTGCGCAGCAGCTCGTCCATGTTCGGCGTCCGTGCGCGCGAGCCGTAGACGTGGTCGGTGCGCAGCGTGTCGATCACGATGACGACGACGTTCGGTCCGTCGGCCGCCGCCAGCGCCCTGTCGGAGCTTCCCGTCGCCGCCAGCGCCGCCGCCGCGGCGCTCGCCTCCAGGAACCGCCGCCTTGTCGTTCTGCTCTCGCTCATCCGAATCGCCCCCGTCGGCGGCGCGCGGGGCCACCATAGCCCGCCGCCCGGCGCCGCTTGCCCATCGTTCGCTGGCCGCCCTGGCGAACGGTGACTACGAGCGTGAGAACGGCCGGTGGTGCGCCTGCCCGAGTGCGTCGAGCGTGCCGTCGAGTATCTCCTGCACGCGCTCGGCGTCGACTCCGGCGCCCTCGCCGATAGCGACCTTCGGCGCCGGCGTAGCGATCGTCACCGGCGGCTCCACCCCGGCCTCCGGCTCGACCGCGGGCTGCGGCTCGGCGACGGGCTGCGGCTCGACGACATCCTCCGGCTCGGCAGCGGTGGTCGCATCGGGCCGTCGGCGGCGGAGCAGGCGCTTCCAGAAGCCAGGGCGAACGTCCTCGGCCGGCGCGTCGGCGGCCGGGTCCGGCTCGTGGCGACCGGGCGTGGGTATCTCGATCGGCTCGGGATCGGGCTCCTCGTCGGGCGGCAGGATCGGGCTCGGCTCGGGCTCGACGGGCGGGGCGATCGCCTCCGTCGTCGGCTCGAGGTCGACGGGTGGCGCGACCTTCGCGGACGTCCGCTCGGGATCCACGGACGTGCCGGCCTGGTCCGGCTCGGGAACGGTCGCGCTGAGCGTGACCTTCGTTCCCCAGCCGGACTGCTCGAGCTCGACGGTTCCGCGGATCTGCTCGCCCTCCCAGGCGACCGTGCTCTCGGGCTCGACCTTCGTGATCCGGATCTCCCCGAGCTCTCCGAGGTGCCGCGCGAGGCTCTCGACCTCGCTGACCTCCGCCCAGAGCTCCGGGCGCGACTTCACCAGCTTGCGCTCTGCCGTCACGTCGGTCATCGCCACCCGTTTCGCCCGCCCCCAACCGACTCCTCCCGCCTGGGACGAAGCTGTCACGCAGCCGTAACGCCCGTCGAATCGCTGTTACGTCAGATTCGTAAAGCCGCTTCGACCGCTCCCGCCGCTCGACGAGGATCCGCTCTGGGAGATCGTCGGAATGAGCGACGCAGAGCCGATCGCCGACATCGACGAGCGCACGGGCTGAGCGTCCGAGGCTCCACCCGGCGGTGCCCGTCGCGTCGGCGCCCGGGTCAGCGCGGGGCGAGGGCGAGGGCGAGGGCGCCGGCCGCCTCGAGCATGGCGTCGCGGGCGGGGCGGTTGACCTGAGTCTGGTTGGCGAAGCTGTGCAGGAGCCCGTCGTGGCGGCGCAGGACGGTGGGGACGCCGGCGGCCTGGAGGGTGCGGGCGTACTCCTCGCCCTCGTCGCGCAGCGGGTCGAAGCCGGCGGTGAGGACATAGGCGGGCGGCAGGCCGGAGTGGTCGGGCGCGAGCAGGGGCGATGCGCGCCAGTCGTGTGCGGGGTTGCCGTCGTCGGTCGTCGCCGAGCGCGACGATGCTCCTTCGTCAGCCGAGTGATCGCCGTCCGCGCGCATCGGCGGGGCGTCGGCGCCGAGGTAGTGGTCGCGGAACCACTCCATCTCGGCGGCGCTGAGCAGGAAGCCGTCGTCGAAGAGCTCGTAGGAGCGGCGCTTGGCCGCGTAGTCGACGAGCGGGTAGATCAGCAGCTGGAACGCGGGCGGCGGCGCGGCGCCGGCCTTCGCCGCGAGCGCGGCGACGGCGGCGAGGTTGCCGCCGGCGCTGTCGCCGCCGACCGCGATCCGCGCGGCGTCGAAGCCGAGCGCGTCGGCGTTCTCGGACGCCCACGCGAGCGCCGCGACGGCGTCCTCAGCGGCCGCCGGGAACGGATGCTCGGGGGCGAGCCGGTAGTCGACCGACAGCACCGACACGCCCGACGCATGTGCGACGAACCGACAGGCCGGGTCGTGCGAGTCGAGGTCGCCGATCACGTGCCCGCCGCCGTGGTAGTAGACGAGCAGCGGGCCCTGCTCGGCGTCCGGCACGTACAGCCGCGCGCCGATCGGCCCGGCGGGACCGGGCATCGACAGATCCTCTACGCGCGCGACCTCGATCCGGGGCTGGCCGACCGTCCGGGCCTGCACGCGCGTCTGCGCCCGCGCACGCTCGACGGGAAGCTCCTCGATCGGCTTCCCCCCGGACAGGTCGGACAGGCGGATCAGCAGCTGGGACGTCGGATGCAGCTCGAGTCCGTCGCGCCGAATCGGCTTGCCGGCCAGCAGGCGGTGCACGCCCACCGGCAGCCGCAGCAACCCACGTGCCACCGCTCCCTCGACCCGCTGCCGCGGGCTCAGCTCGCTCACCTCAGACCGCCGCGGCAGGATCTCGAACGCTCATCGCCGTCCTGTCCCGGTCAAGCGTTCGGAATCGTCGATGGCCGGGATCCTTCGCGGGCGGTGCTGGCGCGGCCGCTGAGCGGGCATGCGCACGGCTAAGCCTCGCGATACTCGCCGAACTCCTGGCGCATGACGCCGCAGACCTCGCCGATCGAGGCGCGGGCCTTGAGCGCGGCGCGGATCGGGTGGAGCAGGTTGCCCGAGCCCTGGCACGTCGAGCGCAGCTCCTCGAGCGCCGAGCGCACCGCCTCCTGGTCACGATCCGCCTTGAACGCCTTCAGGCGCTCGACCTGCTCGTGCTCGGACTTGGGGTCGACGCGCAGGATCTCGACCTCGTCGACGTCGTCGGTCACGTACTCGTTGACGCCGACGACGATGTCCTGCTTGATCCGGTAGCGCTCCTCGTAGCCCCAGGCCGACTCCTCGACCTCGGCGCGGATGAACGGGATGCACTGCACCGAGCCGCCGAGCTCGTCGACCTTGTCGATCAGGCCCTGGGCGCCGCGCTCGATGTCGTCGGTCAGCGACTCGACGAAGTACGAGCCGGCGAACGGGTCGACGGTGTCGGTGGCGCCCGACTCGGCGGCCAGCACCTGCTGGGTGCGCAGGGCGATCCGCGCCGCCTTCTCGGTCGGCAGCGCGAGCGCCTCGTCGTAGCCGTTGGTGTGCAGCGACTGCGTGCCGCCGCAGACCGCGGCGAATCCCTGCAGCGCCACGCGCACGATGTTGTTCTCCGGCTGCTGGGCGGCGAGCGTCACGCCGCCCGTCTGCGTGTGGAAGCGAATCGTCTGCGACTTCGGGTTCTTCGAGCCGAACCGCTCGACCATGATCCGCGCCCACATCCGCCGCGCGGCGCGGAACTTCGCGACCTCCTGGAAGACGTTGTTGTGGCCGTTGAAGAAGAACGCCAGCCGTGGCCCGAACTCGTCGACCGACAGGCCGGCGTCGATCGCGGCCTGTACGTAGGCGACGGCGTTCGCGAGCGTGAAGCCGACCTCCTGGACCGCCGAGCAGCCCTTCTCGCGCATGTGGTAGCCGGAGATCGAGATCGTGTTCCACTTCGGCACCCGCTCGCGGCAGTAGGCGAACAGGTCGGTCGTCAGGCGCATCGCCGGCTCGGGCGGGTAGATGAAGTTCCCGCGCGCGATGTACTCCTTGAGGATGTCGTTCTGGGTCGTGCCGCGCAGGACGTGCGACTCGACGCCCTGCTCCTCGCCGACGAGCTCGTAGAGCAGCAGCAGGCACGCGGCCGGCGCGTTGATCGTCATCGACGTCGAGACCTGGTCGAGCGGGATGCCGTCGAACACTCGCCGCATGTCGTCGATCGTGTCGATCGCGACGCCGGTGCGGCCGACCTCGCCGAGGCAGAGTGGGTCGTCGGAGTCGCGGCCGAGCTGGGTCGGCAGGTCGAACGCCATCGACAGGCCGGTCGAGCCGTGCTCGATCAGGTAGTGGAAGCGCTCGTTGGTCTCCTTGGCGCTGGCATAGCCGGCGTACTGGCGCATCGTCCACTGCCGGTCGCGGTACATCCGCTCGTGGATCCCGCGCGCGAAGGGGTACTCGCCCGGCCTGCCGAGCCGCTCCTCGAGGTTCTCCGGCAGGTCCTGCTCGGTGTAGAGGGGCTTGACCTCGATCCCCGAATCGGTGAAGCGGCGGGGGTCGTCGGGGCCCACGATCGGGGCGATCGTCGGCTTGTGATCGGGGGTGGTAGCCATGGGCGGCGAAGGATACGTGCGCTGCGACCGATACATTCCCGCGGTTGGCCTGTTTGCTCTTGGGGCAGGAGAAAGCGACGGAGTCGGAGACTGAGCTGCGCGGAATGAGCAACGGCTTGGCGAGAGAGCTCAGAGAGCTGGAGCCGGCGGCTCGGCTCGAGTTGCCCTCCCGTGACGTCCGTGCGGGCCGGCTGCCCCTGGTGAAGGGCGTGCTCCGGTTCGAGCTCGCCCGCCGCGGCGGGCGCATCGGCATCCTCGCGACGCTCGACGTCGCCGCGATGTTCCTGGCGATCTGGACCGGCCTGGCGATCAAGGCGGCGATCCGGGCGCCCGACGCGCTCGATCGCACCTTCGACCAGGCGGCCGAGTACGCGCCGCTCGCCTGCCTGGTGATGCTGCTGCTCTTCGCGCGCTCGCGCCTCTACCGCGACCGCGCCCAGCGGCCCGGCTTCGCGACGGTGATCTCGGGCCTGTTCCAGGTGACGCTCGTGGTGCTCGTCTACGCCGTCATCGAGGGCCACCAGTTCTCGTCGTACTACATCTTCTACGGGTCGCTGTTCTTCGCGCTCGTCTACGTGTCCGCGCTCCGTTGGGGCTTCGAGCGCATCAGCGGCGCGATCCTGCGCGCCGCGGGCTACCGGCGGCGGGCGGTGCTCGTCGGCTCGGGCAGCCACATCGACGCGGTCGCTCACGCGCTGCGCGACAGCTCGGAGGTCGAGCCGTTCGGCTACGTCTCGCTGACGCCGCGGCAGGGCAACGGGCTGCGCGACTTCCGCTCGCTCGAGGGGCTCGAGCGCAACTTCGACGCGATCGACGAGGTGCTGATCGCCGACCCCGCATTTCCGCAGGAGCAGGCCGTCGAGCTGGTCGACCGCTGCCACGCGCACGGCAAGCGCGTGCGCGTCGCGCCGTCGACGATGGAGATCCTGATGGACCGCGTCGAGTTCGTCCCCGGCCAGTCGCTGCCGCTGTTCGAGCTCAAGCCGCCCGTGTTCGAGGGCGTCGACTTCGTCATCAAGCGGACGTTCGACATCGTCGGCGCGCTGCTGCTGCTCGTGCTGCTGTCGCCGCTGCTGCTGGCGATCGCGCTCGCGATCAAGCTCGACTCGCGCGGTCCTGTGCTCTTCCGCTCCGTGCGCCCCGGCATCGGCGGCCGTCCGTTCGGGTGCCTGAAGTTCCGCACCATGCACCAGGGCGCCGAAGATCTCCAGGACGGGCTCGAGCACCGCAACGAGGCCGACGGGGCGATCTTCAAGATCCGCGACGACCCGCGCGTCACGCGCGTGGGCTCGCGGCTGCGCGCCTGGTCGCTCGACGAGCTGCCCCAGCTCCTGAACGTCCTGGGTGGCGAGATGTCGCTCGTCGGCCCGCGCCCGCTGCCCGAGCGCGACTACCGCCAGCTCGACGACTGGCACCGCAAGCGCAACCTGGTCCTGCCCGGCATGACCGGCCTCTGGCAGGTCTCGGGTCGCTCGGAGCTCGACTTCGACGAGCTCGTGCGGCTCGACTTCCTCTACCTCGAGCGCTGGTCGGTCTTCCTCGACTTCACGATCCTGTTGAAGACCGTCCCGGCGGTCTTCAAGCGCCACGGCGCCTGGTGAGCGAGCCCTACCGCCACGACAACCTGCTCGACCGCCTGTCCGATCGGCGCCGGCTGGAGCTGCACTACCGGCGGTTGAAGGAGCGCGAGCGGGGGATCCTGGGCAGGCGGCTGGGCCTGGTGGGCGGCGACGTGCTGGCCGTCGGCTGCGGGCGCGATCCGGGGCGGCACGCGTTCCCGGCGCCGGCGTGGCGGATCACCGGGGTCGAGCTCGACGAGCAGCGGCCGCGCGAGCTGGTGGCGACGGGCGAGCTGGACGAGGGATTCGCCGGACGCGCCGGGGAGCTCGACGAGCTCCCGGACGGCTCCTTCGACGTCGTGCTGTACCGCTACGTGCTCCACCACGTGGTCTACCAGGGGCCGCTCGCGCCCGCGTTCGAGGAGGCGGCGCGACTGCTGCGCCCCGGCGGCGCGCTCGTCGCGATGGAGCCCGGTGCGCTTCACCCGGTCGGGGCCGCGCTGACGGTGGCGAACCGGCTCGGGCTCGGGACGGCCGTTCACGGCACGCCCGACGACATCCCGCTGACGGCCGGCCGGCTGGAGCGCGAGGCGCGCGCTGCCGGGCTCGAGCCCGAGGTCCACGCCGTGACCTACTCGTGGCGGCGGCTGCCCGGGGTGGCGCAGCGCACGCTCTGGCGGCTCGACGGTCCGCTCGGGTCACGTCGGCGTGCCGCGCGCCTCGGACACACGCTGCTCCTCGTCGCCCGCCGGTAAGCGCGGTAGGGGCCCGCACGTCTCCGGGCCGCTCGCGGCCGAAATACGGCCGCAGGTCTGCACTCACCTTCCCGGCCCGCCTGCCGCGCCCTCGCTGGGCCGCCTGCGGCCGAAGTACGGCCGCAACTCTGCCGTCGGTAGCGTGGCGCGGATGCCGAGCCGCTACGACGACGAGCTCTGGGATCTGGTGCCGGCAGGCGCCGGCGCGCCGCCCGCTCATCTCGTGGAGCTGGCAGCCGGGCTCGGGAGCGTCGACGCGGCGCTCGACCTCGGCTGCGGCGACGGCCGGCTGGCCGAGGCGCTCGACGCGCGCGCGCTGACGCTGGCGGACGTGTCGGGCGGCGCGCTCGAGCGAGCAGCGATGCGGTTGCCGGAGGCGCGCGTCGTCGAGCTCGAGCCGGACGCGCCACTGCCGCTCGCCGACAACGCCTTCGACGTCGTGCTCTGCACCGAGACGATCGAGCACGTGCGCGACATCCAGCTGCTGCTCTCGGAGGCACGCCGGGTGCTGCGCCCGGGGGGTCGCCTGGCGCTGACGACGCCGGCCCACTCGCGCCTGACCGGGCTCGACGTCCTCGTGCGCGGCTTCGAGCGCCGCTTCGATCCGCTATCCCCGCACCTGCGCTTCCTTACGCGCCGCTCGCTCGCCGGCCTGCTATGCGAGCTCGGCTTCGACCCTGGCGGCGTCCGCCGGCGCGCGGGGACGCTGATCGTCGTCGCGACGCGCTAGAGCGGCGGCCAGGCCCTCGCTGCTACACCGCGTGCTGGCGCGCGCTCGATCTCGCGCGCCGCGGCGTCGGGCCCGGCGAACGGCAGGACGCTCATGTACATCAGATCGGGGACGCGCCGGTGCAGCTGCGCGGTCGCGCCGCCGGAGATGTCGCGGTAGAGGATCTCCGAGAGTCCGCCGACCATGCCGAGGCGGACCAGGGCGGCCCGGTCGCCGTGCGATCCGAGACCGGTTGGGTCGAAGAGGCAGGTGAAGCCGCGCATCGCGTCGTTGCGGACCGCGATCGCGCGCGGCCCCGCGGCGAGGACCTCGACGAAGCACAGGCGCGCGACCGCGGGGTCGTGCGCCAGCGCGTCGAGCAGCGCGGTCAGGCCCGCGCGCAGCCGGTCGATCCAGTCGGCCTCGGCCTCGAACGCATCGAGCGTGAGCGACAGCACGCGATCCAGGACCTGGCGGTAGGCCGCGACGAAGCAGCGCTCCTTGTCCTCGAAGTGCTCGTAGAAGGTCTTGCGCGAGACGCCGGCGTGACCGATCACGTCCGCGACGCGGGCGTTCTGGAAGCCGTTGCGCCCGACCGCCTCGGTCATCGCGGTGAGGATGCGGTTGCACTGCGACTCGGCGACCTCGGCGGGTGCAAGTCCGTGGCGGCCGCCGGGAATCTGGTCCGGTCGCCGGCGCGCGGAGCGCCGCGGCGGACGGCTGGCGCGCTCGCTAGCGGCCATGCGAGGCTCCGGTGGCCACTGTCACGGAGACAGCCTAACGCGATCGGACACAGCGAAGTACCTAAACGGTATGCGCGTGTCCTCGGTCTCCCCGGAATGCGGTCGGGGTTGGGGGCGCCGGCCGGTCAATCCGCGACTACGGTGGCGGCGGGCGCGTGCTCGCGGACGGACTCGTCCCACATGCATCGCAGGTCCGGCAGCAGGTCGCGGAGCTTGTCGGTCTCGCCGCGGACGACGCGCCTGGCGATGATGTCGGTCGTGCCGAGAGCGATCACCTCGGCGGCGAGCCGGGGGATCGGCTCGCCATGGGAGAGCCGCAGCCCCTCGACGTAGGCGGTGAAGCGGGCGAGCGCGTCGTCGCGGCGCGCGCGGGCGACCGGTCCGGCCTCGACGACCTCGACGAGGCACGTACGGGCGAGCGCGGGCTCGAGCGAGAAGAAGGTGAGCACGGCGCCGAGGACGGTCTCGAGCTGGATGCGCCAGGCGTCAGGGCCGACGGCGAGCGGGCGGCCGGCGACGGCGCGAACCGCCGTGCGCGTGACGCGCTCCATCATGCGGTCGTAGACGGCGGCCAGGCAGTGCTCCGGACTGCGGAAGTGATCGTATAGCGCGTGTGCCGGCAGTCCCGCCGCGCGCGCGATGCGCTCGGCACTGGCGCCGACCCAGCCGTGCTCGGCCACCACGCGCGTGAGCGCGTGGCAGAGCGCGTCGCTGTCTGTGTCGGCGTTCGCGTGCGGCATCGCTCGTACCACTGCCCCGGCAGGGGGCGAGGATAACCGCGTGTGCTCAGGCCGTCTAGCGGGTGCCGGCGCTGACGGTCCGGCTCGCGCCGCGCCGGCTCAGCTGCTCGTCGGCGCGCTCGCGGACGACGACCGCCGCGCTCGAGTGAGGGTCGAGTCGCTGCGCGACCGCGACCATCTCGAGCGCGGCACGCGGGGCGCCGAGCCCGAGCTCGAAGGTGGCGATCCGAAGCCAGGCCTGCGGATCGCGCGGGTGCTCGAGCACCGCCTGCCTGAGTGTCGCGAGCGCCGCCGCGTCGCGCCCCTGCTCCCCGAGCGCCGCTGCCCGTGCGTAGAGCGGCTCGTTCGAGTAGGGGTCGTGGTCGCGCGCGCGCTCGGCCTCGCGCAGGGCCTCGGCGGGGCGCCCGGCATCGAGCAGCTCGTAGCTGCGGGCGACGGCGCGGTCGGCGGCGACGGGCTGCCAGACCACCCACGCCGCGAGCAGGGCCGCCAGGGCGACGCCCGCCGCCCCGGCGATGCGCGGCGGCGACGGGCGCAGGCGCCGACGCGTCGCCGGCGGTCCGGTCGCGGCCTGCGCGTCGGCGGTGCGGTGCCCCGGCTCCGCCGAGGTCCCCGGCCGCCGCTGGGGGCCGCGACCGGCGACGAAGCCGGCCGCCACCAGCGCCATGACCGTCAGGCCGGGGACGAACCAGGTCCAGTCGATCGCGGACTGGACGCCGTAGGCGACGACCGCGAGGGCGAGCGCGACGAGCGCGGTCCGCTCGGTCGTCCAGGCCGCGTGCGCCGTCCGGCGACTCCGGCCAAGGCCCGCCGATCGCATCGCCGCGGCGCCCCAGGCGGCGAGCAGCGCCAGCGCCACGGCGAGGCCGAGCAGGCCGAGGTCGGCCAGCGTCTGCACCAGGAAGCCGTGCGCATGGCCGACGTGGCGGCTGTCGTCGCGATAGCGCAACCGCGAGAGGGTGAACGAGTCGGCGCCGAGGCCCGTCACCGGGCGCTCCTCGAAGGCGCTCCACGCCTCGTCCCAGTAGCCGGCGCGCGAGGATGAGACCGAGCTGAGGCGGGCACCGCCGACCGGCGTGGCCTCGCCCTCGCTCGTGAGCTGCTCGACGCGGTCGGAGACGGTGCCGGCGAGCCCGCGGTCGCTCGTCGCGACCGACGTCAGCAGCACCAGCGGGACGACCGCCGCCACGGCGGCGATCGCGACGCCGGCGCGCCAGCGCGCGCGGACGGTGAGCGGCCGCCGCGTCTGCAGCTTCACGGCGACGAGGCCGGCGGCGAGCAGCCCGGCGACCATCGCCGCCAGCAGCAGGCCGAAGTCGCCGGCGATCGCCTCGCGCGCCGCCGGCGGCTGGCCGGCGAGGCGGAATGGGTCCTTCGCCAGCGCCCACGCCGCGACCGGCGCGGCGCCCGCCGCCGCCACGGCGAGCACCGCGATGCTGCGCAGCCGCAGCGGCACGAGGGCGATCCAGGCCACGCACGCGAGTGCGGCTCCCAGCAGCGCGCCACGCGACTGGGCGATCACGACGGTTGCGATCAGGATGCCCGTCGCGGGATAGGCCGCCGCTCGCGCCAGCGCGCTCCCGGTCCGGCGGGCTCCGAGCCAGAGCGCCGGCACGATCCCGACCGCGGCCGTCCCCGCGAGCGCGTTCCAGTAGTCGTAGGGCACGGAGATGCGGCCGGTCAGCAGTCCCTCGGAGAAGGCGCCCGGCCACACGCGCGCCGCCAGGCCGTAGGCGGCGATCGCGACCGCCGCGAGCAGCAAGCCGCCGAGCACGGCGGACGCCGCGCCGGGGGCGAGTCGTGCCGCGGCCACGGCCCCGGCGAAGACGGCGAGGTAGGCGAGCGTGCGTCCGGCCTCGACGTACGAGAGGTCGGGCGCGATCGACCACGTGACCGACACGGTCGTGAGCGCCGCCAGGGCGGCGAAGGCCGCCAGCGCCCAGCCGCCGTGCAGGCGCGCGGACGCGGCGGCGCCCTCGCGGCGAGTGGCCTCGCTCTCGGGTCCGCCGGGGCCGCGCAGCACGGCCGCCAGCACCACCGCGGCGCTGAGCGCGATCAGCGCCAGCGCTACGAAGCCTGTCCGCTCGAGCTCGCTGCCGCCCTTCGCGCCGAGCGCGGCGCCGGCGAGCGCGGCGCCGAGCGCGATGCTAGTCGCGCGGGGGAAGCGGTAGCCCGACACGGCGCAGTAGCTCCGCAACCCTCGGATTGCGCTGGGCGGCGAACCAGGTGCCCCCGCCGGCGCCCCCGAGCACGAGGGCGGCGAGCGCGAGCACCGCGGAGAGCGGGATGCCGTTCGAGCCGCCGGTGTCGCCGGCGCCTTCCTCGGCGTCGTCGTCGCCGATCCCGTCGCCGAGCGCGTCGAGCGCGTCGCGCTCGCGGTCGCGCTCGTCCCGGCGCTCGCGCTCGAGCCGCTTCGCCTTCTTGCGCTCCGCGGCCGTCACCTTGCCGTCGCGGTTGAAGTCGGGATCGATTCGTCCGCCGCGTCCCCCGCCGTCGTTCTTCGAGCCCTTCGCCTTCGTCCCGTCGCCGCCGATCGCGGCGCTGATGATCGAGCGGCAGTTGCTGTACTCGTCGGCGTCGCCGGTGAGCTTGCGCAACGCGTTCTGGAGCTGGGCGTCGGAGTACTTGCCCTGGAGGCGCTCGTCGTCGACGCAGTCGCGGATGATGTCGTAGGGGCCGGCGACGGCCGCGGCGGCCGGCATCGCGGCGAGGACGGCCGCGAGCACGATGAGCTGTCGGATCGCTCTCTTCATCCCAGAGGTCGGCGTGCGTCCCGCCTACCCAGCGAAGCGCACCGAGGGGCTACCGACGAGCGCGTCAGGCTAGCAAGGGCGTCAGTCGCGACCGGCGCCGGCCGCCGCGAGCGCCGCCGCCATGCCGCGCGCCCACGCGGCGGGCGTGAGCGCCGAGGCGTCGTCGCGTGCCGCGGCTCCCATCGCGGCGCGCAGCTCGCCGGACGCCGCGAGCGCGCGCAGGCGCGTGGCGAGGGCGTCGGCGTCGCCGGCCGCCACGACGAAGCCGTTGCGGCCGTCGCGCACGAGTCCGCCGGCTGCGGCGCCGACCTGATCCGACGCGACGACCGGAGTCCGTTGCAGCATCGCCTCATTGACCACTAGACCCCACGGCTCGCGAAAGGATGCGGTGTGGATCGAAGGGAGGACGAGGACGTCCGCGGCGGCGTAGAGCGCCGGCAGCTCGTCCGCGGGGACGTGGCCGAGCAGGCGCGCGTGTGGCAGCGCGCGGCGGACGGCCGGCTCGAGCGGTCCGCTCCCGGCGAGCGCGAGGCGGGCCCCGGTGCCCAGCTCGGCGCGCCGCCAGGCGTCCGCGAGCGTCTCGACGCCCTTCTCGCGCACGAGCCGTCCGGCGAACAGGACGAGCAGCTCCGTTCCCGGTCCCCCGGCGTGCGCGCGCGCGGCGGCGCGTGCGGCGTCGGGGACGGGCGCGCCGAAGTGCTCGACGTCGACCGCCTGCGGGGCGACGACGACGTCCGATCCGGTGGAGCCGGCGCGATGGCGCTCCACGTAGCGGCTGACGTGTGGACCGTAGGTCGCGACGGCGTCGGCCGCGCGATAGATCTGCCGCATCGGCAGGTAGGAGAGCGCGTGGGCTGGAGTGCGCGGGTGGGCCCAGATCGTCGCCCAGAGGACGAACGGGATGCCGCGCACGCGCGCGGCGGCATAGGCCCCGGGGAGCGCCAGCCGGCCGTCGATCCCGGCGATGACGGCGCGATAGCGGCCGGAAGCGGCCATCCGCGCGGCCCCGGCCTGGGTCGTGCGGTGGACGGTCAGGCCGGGCACCGGCGGCCCCGCCTCGCCGTGGGCAATCACCTCGACGTCCTCCGCCTGCCCGAGCAGCCGGAACGGCTCCCGCCTGTACGGGGACACGATCCCCGTGATCAGGCAGGCCGGACGCGGATCGGCGGGCACCGGCGGAACATAGCCTGCTCGTCGCTCACCGCCCGCGCCGACGGGCGTGTTGCGGCCATATGTCGGCCGCGGCCGGCCCACGACCGCTGGGGCTCGTCGACGGGCGAGTTACGGCGATATGTCGGCCGCGATCGGCCCGCGGAGTCGTGCTGGTACGCGCTCGGTCCGGTCGGCATCGCTCATACTCTGGCGCCGTGGCGGCCGTGGACATCGCGATCGTGTCGCTCGGCACGACGATGGGCTGGCGGCGGGCCGACGAGGCGCTGGCGGCGCACGTCGAGGCGGCGGGCGCGAGTTGCGAGCTGAGGCCGATCCGCCTCGGGCGGGCGAGGCACCTGCAGCGCTCGATGGCGACGACGGACGTCGTGCAGGCGCTCGCGGCTCGCCGGGCGGCGGCCGGGGTCGACGCACGCACGGTCGTCTACTCGAGCATCACGGCCGCGCTGGTGCAGCCGCTGCGCCGCCCGCACGCGGTCCGCTTCGACACGATCGCCGCCCTCAGCCGTCCGGGAATCGGCGGCGCCTGGCAGCGGCTCCGCGAGCGCACGGTCCTCGCGCGCGCAGACCTGCTGCTGCCTTGGAGCGAGGCGGCGGCCGAGGCGGCGCGCACCGCCAGTGGTGCCGGCGGAGGCCCCCCGCAGATCGTGCTGCCGTGCGTGGTGGACGTGGCCGCGGAGCCGGCCGCGGATGCCCCTGACGCGACGGCATACGCGGCGAACCCGGACAAGCGCGGGCTCGACTTCCTGTGCGCCGCCTGGGCGGAGGCGGCTCCGGCGGGCGCGCGGTTGGTGGTCGGTGGCATCGGCGCCGACGAGGCGCTTCGGTGGCTCGGTCGTCGCGGGGTGGACGTGCCGGCGGGGGTCGAGTTCGCGGGCGCGCTGGCGCGGGAGCGCTGGACCGCCCTCGTCGCCGGCTCACGCGTGTATCTCAGCGCCGCCCGCTACGAGGACTGGGGCGTCGCCCAGATGGAGGCGCTCGCAGCTGGCACGACGCTCGTCACCGCCCCGACGCCCGGCCCCAACGCCGCGCTGCCGATCGCTCGCGAGCTCGCCCCCGAATTCGTGGCGCGCGACGCGACGCCGTCGGCGCTCGCCGCGGCGATGCGCGCTGGCCTCGCCATGAGCGACTCGGACCGCGCCGACTACGCCACCCGCGCGCGCTCGCGGCTCGAGCCCTACTCCGACGCCGCACTGCGGACGATCGTCGTCGAGCAGGTCGTCCCCGCGCTCCTCGGCCCGCGCGCTTAGGCCCCTTCAGGAATCTCGAACGATTGTCGGGGACAGGGCGGCATCGATCGTTCGAGATGCGAGGAGGGCAGGAGACAGCCTGGACGGGTCGCTCAGGAATCGCCCGACGCGGACGCCCGGCTGCGCCGGAGGTCCGCGTAGATGGCCGTCCAGCGCTCGGCGATCGCGTCGTAGCCGTAGCGGTCGGCCGCGCGGTCGGCGAGCGCGGTGGGATCGAAGTCGGCGCGGCGGGCGAGGACGTCGCGGATTGCGCCGGCGAGCGCCCCAGGGTCAGCCGGCTCCACCAGCACGCCGGCGTCGCGGTCGACCAGCTCCGGCACGCCACCGACGCGCGTGGCGACCGCCGGCAGGCCGCTCGCCTGGGCCTCGATCAGGACGACCGGCAGGTTCTCGGCGAGGCTGGCGAGGACGAACAGGTCGGCGGCGCGCATCAGCTCGGCCACCTCCTCCTTCGGCCGCTCGCCGAGGAAGCGAACGCGTTCCCCGACGCCGAGGTCCGCCGCGAGCCGCTCGAGCTCGCCGCGCAGCTCGCCGTCGCCGACCACGTCGAGCGTCGCGTCCGGCACGTTCGCCAGCGCCTCGAGCAGGTGACGGTGACCCTTCTTCTCGGCCAGGGCGGCGACCGTGAGCAGGCGCGCGCCCTCGGCGTCGCCGGCGAGGTGCACGCCGGGCGGTGTGAATGCGCTGGTGTCGACGACGTTGGCCACCACCTCGATCCGCGCGCCCGGGGCGAGCCCCCGCAGGTGGCCGGCCAGCTCGTCGCTGACCGGCGCGACGACATCCGCGCGCTCGAATGACAGCCGCGCGAGCGTGCGGTCGTAACCGGTCACGAGGCCGCGCTGGAAGCCCGTGTAGTGCTCGGTGACGGCGACGGGGGCGCGGCTCAGGCGCCCGAGCGCGAGCGCGGGCGGTGCCGCCTGGTAGACGTGGGCGTGGACGACGTCCGGCCGCCAGCCGTCGCGCCGCAGGCGCCGCAGGGCGGCGAGCATGCCGAGCAGCTGGAAGCCCATCGCGGCGGGGCGCAGGACCGGTCGGCGGTAGCGGATCCGGATCGTCCGGATGCCGTCCTCGACCGCGTCGTCGAGCCGGAAGGCGGCGAAGCCCGGCCGGCGCGTGGCGAGCGAGGCGAGCACGACGACATCGTGGCGGGTGGCGAGTGCGCGGGCGTGCTCGCGGCAGAAGATGCCGAGGACCGGCCGGTCCGGCCACGGGTACCACTTGGGCACGACGAGGACCTGCAGGCGATCGCTCACGCCGGCAGCCGCCGGTAGGTCTCGAGCGTCCGCTGCGCGTCCTCGGTGCGCACGTACGGGCGCCCGGCGAGGAAGCGCCGGCCCTCCTCGATCGCCTCGGCGTGCGTGTAGGTCGCGGCGACGCGGCGCGACTCGTGGCGCACCGGGAGCGCGTCGACGATGCCGAGTCGCCAGCCGCGCTCGCGCGCGAGCGCGCCCCAGTGGTTGTCGAGCCCCCAGCCGAAGCGCAGCTCCGGGAATGGCGTCAGCTCGACGACGGCTTGTCGCGAGAACGCGGTGACCGGTCCGATCTCGACGTACTCCGTGCGGCGTGCGAGCGAGAGGGCCCGCCGGCGGGTGACCTTCCACGCCGCGTGGCTGCGCATCGTCTGCGCCGGCTGGGCGATGTCGAGTCGCAGGCGCTCGCAGAGGGCGACGAAGCGGTCGAGGAAGCGCGGCGCGAGCTGGACGTCGTCGTCGGCGACGATCAGCCAGTCGTGGTCGCCGGCCGGCGGGGCGGCGGCGAGCAGCCGGTTGAGGTTCTCGAACTTGCCGCCGGCCAGGCCGGTGAGGACCGTGTCGCCCGCCAACGCCGAATCGGCCTCGCCGGTCGCTCCGAGGACGAAGCGGACCTCGTGGTGCTCGGAGCGCAGCCGCTCGACCGCACGCGGCAGCAGCGATCCGGGGCGGTAGATCGAGAGGACGAGCACGCGCCGCATTCCCTGGCGGGCGGCGACGCGGTCGAGTCGCGGGCCGGCGAGCGTCAGCGCGCCCGCGAGGCCGAGCGCCAGGTCGGCGGCGGTACGCGTCACCGCGAGGCGCCTGCCGGCGACCGTGCCCGACTCGCCCGAGAGGAAGCTCGCCGGATCCACGCCCGAGCCGGCGCCGCTCATGCGCCGCGCAGCGCTTCGACGATCCGCCCGGCCGAGTGCGCGCCCATGATCAGGCCCTGTGGGCAGCGCC
>JBBECV010000008.1:0-65534 GCA_040881635.1 Thermoleophilaceae bacterium | reverse complement strand
TCCCCTGCGGGCACACCAGAGGCCGGCAGTTGGGCGGAGTCCCGACCGAGCCCGGCGGGCAGACCTGCGGCGGTGGCACGCAGTTAGGCGGCGTGCCGATCAGGCCCTGTGGGCAGCGCCGGCGGGCCGTATGCCAGCCGGCGCCCGCGAGGTTGCGCAGCTCGCGGGCGAGCGAGAGCTGCTCGCCCTTGCGGCCGTCGTTGCGGCGCGCGGCGCGGCCGCGGCGGTACTCGGCGCGAGCGAGCGAGCGCAGGCGCGCGTCGTCGCCCGCGCGGCGGTGCTCGAGCCAGGCGTCGGCAACATAGGCGACCCGCCCGCCGCCCGCGCGCACGCGTAGCAGCCACTCCTCCTCGTCGCCGTAGATCGGCACGTCCTCGTCGAAGCCGCCGAAGCGCTCGATCGCGCTCCGGCGCACCGCCATGTTCGCGCTCCAGACGAAGTCCGCCTCGCGGTCGGCGCCGCCCAGGTCGAGCGTCGTGATCGGCGCCGACTCGCGGCCGCAGCCGCGCGGCGCCGCGCCCTCGAGGCTGGCGCGGATCGGTCCGCCGACGGCGTCCGCCCACCGGTGGCGGTCCGCCCCGGCGACCAGCGCGGCCGCCCACCCCGGCGGCACGCGCACGTCGTCGTCGATCAGCGCGATCAGCGGCGCGCGCGCGGCGTCGATGCCGGTGTTGCGCGCGGCGTTGGGCCCGCGCGGAGCGTCGTGGCGCAGAGCACGCGCGCCGTGGTGCCGCGCGATCCGCTCGGTCTCCTCGCCGCCCGAGCCGTCGTCGACGACGATCGCCTCGCAGGCCACGTCACCGCCTTGGGCGGCCAGCGACGCCAGCGTCACCCGTAGGTACTCCGGCCGGTCACGGGTGGGAACCACCACGGATACGGCCGGCGCGGACATCGCGCCGGTAGGTTAGTCGCCGGCCTGTCCCCGGCGCACGGCGCGTTGGTAGCGTTGCCGCGGTGTCAGCCGGCCCCCGCGTCCTCGTCGTCCACAACCGCTACCGGGTCGAGGGTGGGGAGGAGCGCTCGGTGGCGTTGCAGCTGGCGGCGCTGGCGGCGGCTGGCCTGGAGCATGCCAGCTTCGAGCGCAGCTCGGCAGACGCGAGCCGCCTGGGGGCGGCGCGGGCGCTGCTGGGAGGTGGAGCGCGGCCGGGCGAGTTGGCCGATGCGGTTCGCGAGCTGTCGGGCCGTGGCCGGCCGGGCGCGGGCGCACCGGCGAGCGACGGCGCGCGCGTCGTCCTCCACGCCCACAACACGGTCCCGTTGATCGGCCCCGCCGGCCTTGCCGCCGCTCAAGCGGCGGGCGCGGCGGTGGTGGTGAACCTGGAGAACGTGCGCATCTTCTGCGCGACCGGGTTCGGCGAGCGCGACGGCGTGCCCTGCCAGCGCTGCCGGGGGCGCAACACGCTCCCGGGCCTGGTGCTCAACTGCCGCCGCTCGCTGCCGGAGGCGGTGACCTACGCGGCCGCCCTGGCGCGCCACCAGCCGCGGTTGCTCGAGGCGGTCGACCGCTTCGTGGCGCCCAGCGCCGTCGCCCGCGACCTGCTCGCCGCGCGCGGCCTGCCCGCCGACCGTGTCGGGCTTCTGGGCCACTATCTGCCCGACGAGGACTTCGCCGAGCGCTCGCGGGCGGGCGAGGGCAGGTATGCGCTCGTCGCCTCTCGCCTGTCGCCGGAGAAGGGGATCGAGGACGCCATCGAAGCCTGCGCGGCCGTTGGCGCGCCGCTGCGGATCGCGGGCGAGGGCCCCGATCGCGCGCGCCTCGAGCAGCTGGCGCGCGAGCGCGACGCCGATGCCGCCTTCCTCGGCCGCCTGTCCCCGGCCGACGTCCGCGGCGAGCTCGCCGGCGCCGCGATGGTGCTGATGCCCTCGCGCTACCACGAGTTCTCGCCGTTCTCGGCCCTCGAGGCGGTAGGCCAGGGCGTGCCCGTGGCCGCGACCGCGATGGGCGGCCTGCCCGAGCTGCTCGGCGAGGGCCGCTGCACGCCGATGGGCGCGACCGACGCGTTCGCCGATCGCGTGGCGGCGCTCTGGGACGACGACGACGCCCGCGCCGCCGAGGGCGAGGCGCTGCTGGCCCGTGCGCGAGAGCGCCACTCGCGCGAGCGGTACACGCGCGACCTGCTGGCGCTCTACGAGCGCGTCGCCGGCTGACACGCGGGAGGTCGTCGGCAAGGCGCGCTCCCGGCGAGGCGCTCTGGCATCCCGCCGCTATCGCTAACCCGGCAGCCGGTCGCCGTCCGGCACCTCGCCGACCACGCGCGCCGGCACTCCCATCGCGACCGCGCCCGCCGGCACGTTCCTCGTGACGACCGCGCCGCTGCCGACGAAGGCGTCCTCGCCGACCTCGATGCCCGGGAGCAGGGTCGCGCCGCCGCCGACACGGCAGGCCCGGCGCAGGAGCACCCCGTGCAACTCGGGCTTGGACCGGCCCGCACTGGCGTCGTTCATGCTCGTCGTGCTCGGTCCCACGAAGACGTCGTCCTCGACGGTCGACCCGCTGACCAGCACCGAAGCCGTCTGCAGCTTCATCCGAGCGCCCGTCCGCACGTCGCAGCCGACGACTGCGCCCGTTCCGACGAGCGACTCCGGGCCGATCGAGCTTCGCTCGCGAACGAACGCGTGGGCGGCGACGACGGTGCCGGCGCCGATGCGCGCGCCCGCGAGCACGACGGCGCCGACCGAGACGATCGCGCCCGGCTCGAGCACCGTGGGGCCCGGCGCCTCGCGGCGAGCGCGCGACCGCGGCGACAGGCGCGGCGGCTTGCCGACGACCGCGCCGTCCTCGATCGCGCAGCCGGCGGCGATCCGGACGCCGGCGTGGATTACGACATGGACGCCGAGGTCGACGTCGTCGGGCAGCTCGACCCCGGCGGCGACCATCAGCCCCGGAGCGCGATCCGACGGCTGAGGGCTGGAGCGCTCGACCATCGGCCCACGGTACACCGGCGTGCGGCCTCCCCGCGAGTAAAGTCGTGCCGCCATGGACGCGGTCCTCTCCTGCTCGCATTTCTCGTCGATCGGAGGGACGCAGACGTATCTGCTGACGGTTGCCGAGCAGCTGCAGCGGCTCGGCCACGGCGCGACGATCGTCGCGGAGGAGCTGGGCGAGATGGCGGACCTCGCGCGCGAGCGCGGCGTCGACGTCGCGCTCGTCGCTGATGCGCCCGCGGCGTGCGACGCGTTGCTCACGCGCGATGGCGTGATGGCGGCGCAGCTCGCCGCGCGGTACCGCGGCGCGCCGCACATCTTCGTCGCGCCGAGCGAGTACTTCGACTTCCAGCTCCCGCCGCCGGTCGAGCACGCCGTCTCGGCGGTCGTGGCGCTCAACGACCGCCTCCAGGCACGCGTCGGCACGCTGGCGCTGGACGTTCCCGTCGTCCGCCTCAAGCATCCGGTCGACATCCGCCACTTCAGCCCGCGCGCGCCGCTGCGGTCACCCCCGCGCAGGCTGCTGCTGCTCGGCAACTACCTGCGCGGGGACCGCCGTGAGATGGTCGAGCGGGTCTGCGCGGACCTCGGCATCGAGTGCGTGCAGATCGGTGCTCACGCAGCGACGGCCACCGCCGACCCCGTCGCGGAGATCAACACGGCGGACATCGTCGTCGGCAAGGCACGCGCGATAGTCGAGGCTATGGCCTGTGGCCGCGCCGCCTACGTGATGGACGTCTTCGGGACCGACGGCTGGGTCACGCCCGACCGCTACGACGCGCTCGAGGCGGACAACTTCGGCGGACGCGTCGACTGCACGGCGGCCACGCCCCAGCGGCTGGCCGCCGACCTCGCGGCCTACGCCCCGGAGATGGGGCCCGCCAACCGCGACCTGGCGATCGCCGGGCACAGCGCCGGCAGGCACGCCGAGGCGCTCGTTTCCGAGTGGCGCCGCGTAGGGGCGCGTCCCGACGCGTCCACGTCCGCGCTCCGCGAGGCCGAGCGGATGGGCCGGCTGCTCGCGCGCGCCGAGGGGGACGCGTGGCGCATGCAGACCGAGGCGACCGTCGCGCACGAGTGCGGGCAGGCGATGGAGCGCGAGCGCGACGAGTGGGCGCTGCGCGCGCGCACGGCCGACGAGCTGCTCGCCGAGCTGCGCGCGACGCGGCGATGGCGGCTCGCCGGCGCCCTCGGTAGGCCGCTCGACCGGCTGCGCCGGCTCGCGCCACCAGTCGAGCGTGTCGCGCACGGTCTGCTCCAGCGGGATCTCCGGCTGCCAGCCGGTGGCCTCGGTGAGGCGCTCGTGCGAGCCGTGCATCGTGCGCGCGTCGTGGGCCCGCAGCCGACCGGGATCGACCTCGTGGCGGACGGGGATCCGGGCGTGCGCGGAGACGGCCTCGACGAGCTCGCGCACCGTCGTCGGGTGGCCGCTGCAGACGTTGTAGGCGCCGCCGTCGAGCTCCGCCGCGAGCGCGTAGGCGCGCACGACGTCGCGGACATCGGTGAAGTCGCGCGCGGAGTCGGGGTCGCCGGTGCGGATCAGCGCCTCGTCCGCGCCGGCGGCCTCGGCCGCCGCGACCTGGCGCGCGAGAGTGCTCACCACGTAGTCCTCCGACTGGCCGGGCCCGGCGTGGTTGAAAGGGCGCAGGCGCACGACGCGCATCCCGTACGCCGCGGCGTACTGGCGGCCGAGCATGTCGGACGAGGCCTTTGACACCGCGTACGGGTTGAGCGGCTCGAGTCTGACGTCCTCGGTGACCGGCAGCTCGTCCGGCTCGCCGTAGGCCTGTCCCGATCCGACCAGCACGACCCCGGCGCCGGGCGCCTCATGGCGGACGGCCTCGAGCACGTTGAGCGTCATCTCGACGTTGGCCAGCACCGCTCCGTCCGGCTGCTCCCACGACCGGCTGGGAGAGCTGAACGCTGCCAGGTGGAACACCGTCGCCGGCCGTGTGTCGGCGACGGCGCGGCGGACCGCGTCGCGGTCGCGCAGGTCCAGCTCTCCGCGCGGAGGCGCCAGCGTCACCCGGCCCTCGCGGCTGGAGAGCAGCTCGACGAGATGGCCGCCGGCGAACCCCTTGCCGCCGGTGACGAGCGTCGCTCCGTGCCCGGCAAGCCGAGGCCTCGACGCTGCGGCTGCCGGATCCTGCGACACGCCGAACCAGTCTATGGGCATGCCTCGAGGGTGAAGGGGGAGTCGCTTTCAGCCCAGATGTGGGCGAGCGCTCCGAGCGACTGCATGTGCAGCTTCCTGCCATCCGGGCGGTCGTCGACCTGCCCGGAGCGGATTTCGTGGGTGCTCGGGCTCCAGGCGACGATCGCCTTGGCGCGGGCGCCTCCGGCTGAGGTGCCGACGCTGAGGATTTCCCTCAGGGAGGCTTCGCTCTGCTGCCCGTCGGCGAACGATCTATGCGCGGTCAACGCGCTCGCGCAACCACTGGCGGGCGACGCCGGCCACGAAGCGCGGGTTGGCACGCAGGTAGCGCGGCAGCTGCCGACGCGGCTCCTGCGCGATCCGGTGCACCCACTCGAGGCCGCTGTCCTGCATCCATCGCGGCGCCTGAGATACCCGATCGGCATGGAAGTCGAACGCCGCGCCGACGCCGCACAGCACCGGCGCCCTGAGCAGCGGCCGCATGCGCGCCATCCACCGCTCCTGCTTGGGCATGCCGATGCCGACCCACACGACGTCCGGACGGGCGGCATTGATCCGCTCGGCCGTCGCGCGGTCCTCGTCGGGCGTCGGGTCGCGGTGCGGCGGCGACCAGGTGCCGACGATCGGGATGCCGGGATGCTGGCGACGCAGGTTGTCCTCCAGGTCGGCGAGCGCGCGCTCGTCGTGGCCGCCGTAGAGCCACACGCGCTGACCGCGGGCCGCGGCGTGGGCGCAGTGGCGGCGCATCAGCTCGGGCCCGTAGACGCGTCCGTGGAGCCGTTCGCCGAGCAGGTTCGCCGCCCACACGACTGGCATCCCGTCCGGGACGGTGAGGGTGGCGTCGGTCAGCGCAGTCATCAGCAGCGGATCGTCCTGTGCCGTCACGAGCGACATCGCCGGCGCGGCGCAGATCCATCCGCGCTCGCGCCGCTCGACCATCGCGTCGATGACGGCGAGCGCCTGCTCGTAGTCGACGATCGCGACGGGCACGCCGAGGATGTCCCTTCGCCGGACATCACCGGCAATCGCGCCTGGTCCCCTGCGGACGGCTGACGGCGTCGCGGTCACTCGCGAGACGATACGCCCATGAGCGAGTCGCGCCGGGGCGGACGAGGGCGTCGGTGGCAGGCATGAGCGTCGTATCCCTCCGATACGGTCTATTCGTGGCGCTGGAGGCAAGAGCAGCTCCGCAGAGCTTCAGCTCGCGGGAACGCGCCGACTGGATGGATCGCTTGGGAATAGACGCTGACGATCCCGAAGCCGTTCTGCGAGCGCGAGCCAAGGTTGAGATGCACCGCTTTGGCATCCACAAGTCGCTGAGGCAGCCGGGATGGAAGGACTTGCTCAAGGCCCGGCCCTGGATGGTGTTCCGAGTCGCCTACCCGGCGCTCTTCCTAGCGTCTCTAGCGGTGGCGACCCTGTACGCATTCGGTTGAGCCGACCGAGTCGAGAGGAGACATGAGCGAGGCGCGCCGGCTGACGACCGGTTCACTGGCGCAGCAGGCGGCGCAGGTCACCGGGCTGATCGCGATGTTCGCGATCGTCACGGTGCTGGCGCGGAAGCTGTCGCTGGCGGAGCTGGGCGTATACGGCCTGATCAACGCGCTGGCCGGCTATCTGCTGATCGTGCAGAACGGGGCGGCGGGGGCGGCGGTGCGTGCGATGGCGGCCGTGGGCGACGAGCGTGACGGCTCGGCGGCGCTGTCGACGTCGGCGCTGATGTACGTCGCGGCCGGCGCGGTGGCGGGGGTCCTCATAGCGGCGGTCGGGGTCGCGCTCGCCGCGGCGCTCGACCTGTCCCCGGACCTCGCGCGCCAGGCGCGACTCGGCGCCGTCGCGGCCGGCGTCGCGACCTTCGCCGGCTGGCCGCTGACCGTCTACCGCGACGCCCTGCGCGCCCGCACGCGCTTCGTGCTCGCGGCGGGCGCCGAGGTGACGGGCATCGCCGCCTACGCGGCGCTGGTGCTCGCGCTCGCGCTTGCCGGGGCGCCGCTGTGGGCGATCGTCGGCGCGAGCGCGACGATTCCGGTCGGCGTCGGCATCGCATCCGTGGTGGCGGCGCGGGCCGTGCGGCTGCCGTGGACGCTGCGGCCGCGGCTGGCGAGCCGGGCGGCGGCGAGGGACTTCCTCGGCCTCGCCGGTCACATCTCGGTCGCCGAGGCGTCGAGCGCCGCGGTCTACGTGCTCACGCGCGCGATCCTCGGGGCCGCGCGCTCGCCCGCCGCCGTCGGGCTGATCGAGGGCCCGATCCGCGCCCACAACGTGATCCGCGCGCTCAACGGCGCCGTGATGGTGACCGTCCTGCCGGCCGCGACCCGCTACCGCTCGGCCGGCGACGAGCGGCGGCTGCGCGAGCTGCTGGTGCGAGGCTGCCGCTATTCGCTCGCGGGACTGATGCCCGTGGTCGTCGTCGGCATCGTGCTCGCCGGTCCGATCCTCGGCGCATGGCTCGGCGCGGGCTTCGCCGAGGCGGGGACGGCGATGGCGATCCTGATGAGCCACTGGACGCTGAACGCGGTCGTCGGAGTCGCCGCCGCGACGCTGGTTGCGACCGGCGCCGCCCGCTATCTCGCCCGCTGGGCGATGCTGCTCGCCGCCGCTGCGGTGGCGCTTGCGCTGGCGCTGGCCGGGCCGCTCGGCATCGAGGGCGTCGCGATCGCCACCGCGGTGCCGTACGTGCTCCTCTTCCCGTACCTCATGCGCGCCACGCTGCGAGCGGTGCCCGTACCGGTCGGCGAGCTGGTGCGGCGCGCCTTCGCGCCGGCCTGGTCGCTCGGCGCGCTGCTCGCCGGAGCGCTGGTCGCCGTTCGGCTCGCCCTCGACCCCGAGTCCGCGCTCGCCGTGCTGGCGGTCGCGGTCGCCGCACCGGTGGGCTACTGGCTGGCCTACTACGCGCTCTGGCTCGACGCCGGCGAGCGCCGGCTCGTCCGCGACCTGGCGCGCCGTCCCGCCGGCCGGGCGCCCACGCGCGGCTGACCCGCTACTCGCCGCCGCCGCTGCGGCCCGCAACGCTCGCGCGCGCCTCGCCGTCCGGGGCAGGCTCGCCATCCGGCCGCCCCTGGCGTTGCTCGAGCAGCGCCAGCCGCTGCGCGAGCACCTTCGTCTGGTCGGTGAGGCGGGACACCGCGAGCGAGAAGTGCAGCAGCAGCAGCAGGACGAACCCGAACGCGATCAGGAACAGCGCGTTCGGCGGATAGATGATCCCGATCAGCCGCGCGATCTGCTCGAGCAGTCCGCTCCAGACCGCGAGCCCGAGCAGCGCCAGCGCGCTGAACAGCCACAGCAGCGCGTAGCGCTCGAGCAGCCGCCGGCGACGGACGAGCTCGAGCACCACGACGAACAGGCCGGCCGCCGCGATGATCGCGACGAGCTGTATCCGCAGCTCCATCAGATCCCGTGCGCCGCGGCGGTCGGGGACGCGTCGCCCGGCTCGACCACGGGCCGGCGGCGAAGCAGCCCGACGAAGATCGCCAGCAGCACCTTGACCATGTAGTACGCCGACTTGCCGGAGCTGATCGACGAGACGCCGCCCCCGCGCTCGAGCATCTTCACCGCCACCTCGCTCATGCGCAGCTGGTGGTGATGGACCATCAGCACGGCCTCGACCTCGGGATAGTCGTGCGGGTAGTCGCGTGCGAACAGCGCGATCGCGCGGCGGTTGTAGAGCCGGAACCCGGACGTCGGGTCGCTCACGCGCTGCCCGACGATCCGCGACAGCAGGAAGGCGAAGATGTGGATGCCGGTGCGGCGGCTGATCGGCGCGAGGTAGCCGTTGTCGCGCAGGAAGCGCGAGCCGCAGACCATGTCGATGCCGGGTTCGCCGTCCATGGCGTCCCGCAGCCTCCGGATCTCGCTCGCCAGGTGCTGGCCGTCGCCGTCGACCTGCACCATGCGCTCGTAGCCGTTGTCGAGCGCGAACGCGAAGCCGGTCTGCACGGCGCCGCCGATCCCGAGGTTGAAGGGCAGCGTGACCACCCGTGCCCCGGCCTCGCGTGCCGCCTCGGCGGTCGCGTCGGTCGAGCCGTCGTCGACGACGAGCACGTCGACGTCGGGCGCGTCGCGGCTCAGCTCCCGGATCACGTCACGCACGGTCGCCGCCTCGTTGTAGGCGGGCACCACTGCGAGGGTGGAATAGGTCGCGGCAGGCATCGAACCCCTAACACGGCGGGGACCGTGTTGTCGCATATTGTGGCCGCTTCGCGGACGGCGGGGTCGCCAGCCGCCCTCAGCGCGGCAGCAGGGCGAGGGCGACGCGCCAGTAGGCGCGCAGGGCGAGGGCGACGACGCGCGACCTTCCCGCGGCGCCGAGGTTCTCGTTCGAGAGCTCGGGGACGAGCGCGTCGGCGAACGTTCGTGCGGCGACGGTGGCGGACGCCTGCACGGCCCGCCGGCGGCGCAGCGTGCGCGGCAGCGACGCGAGGACCGCGCGCTGGGCGCGCAGCTTGCTCGGGAGCCATCCGCCCGCCGCCGCGACCGGCAGCAGCAGGATCTCCACGGCGACGAGGGCGGGCATGATCGCGAGCAGGACGGGCAGGGGGTAGGTCGCGAGCACGGTCCACCAGCGGTTGCGCTCGAGCAGCAGCCACTTGCGCTCCCCCTTGTCGAAGTCGTAGTCGTGAACGACGCGCGCCGCGGGCACGACGCCGACGCCCGCGCCGGCCAGTCGCAGGCGCAGCGAGAGGTCCACGTCCTCGGCGTACATGAAGTAGGCGTCGTCGAAGCCGTCGAGCCGGTCCCAGAGCTCGCGTCGGACCACGAGCGCCGCGCCGGAGGCGAACCCGACCTCGTGTGGCTCGTCTCCGAGCGACTCGACCGGCTCTCCGAGCCGCCCCGCCCAAGCGAAGCCGAGGAAGTGCACGACGCCGCCGCCGGTGTTGAGCGTGCCGTCGGGAAGCGTGACGGCTGCCTGCCACGCACCCCAGTCCGGGCGCTCGGCGGCGGTGTGGCGCAGCGCCTCGACGGCGCCCGGCTCGGGGACCGCGTCCGGATTGAGGAAGAGCAGCAGCGGCGTGCCGGCCGCCTCGGCCCCCGCACGGCACGCGGCGGCGAAGCCGAGGTTGTCGCCCATCCGCAGCACCGTCGCCGCGGGCGCCGCGGCCTGGGCCGCCTCCGCGGTGCCATCGCCGGAGGCGTTGTCGACCACTACCAGGCGGTCGTCGGCCCCGAGCTGGTCGCTCACGGCCGCGACCGTCCGCCCGATCGCGTCGGCGCAGCGCCAGGTGACGATCACGACGGCGAGCGCATCGGCGCTCGGGTGTGATGGGCTACGCGTCGACTCCATGGGCCGCGACATTCTCCTCATCACGCACTTCTATCCGCCGAGCGACATGGTCGCGGCGCGGCGGCCGGCCGGGCTGGCCAAGTACCTGGAGCGCCTCGGGCATCGCGCCACGATCCTGACCTCGCGGGCCTGGGGCCGCTCTGACGTCGCGGGGGAGCCGGCGACGACGGTGCTGCGCACGGCGGACCTGATGGACTCGGCGCTGAACTGGCGGCGTGGTCAGCTGCGGGCGTGGACCGGATCCGACGGCAGTATCGCCGCCGACTACGACGCCGGCGTGAGCTGGCCGGCGCGAGTCGTCGTGCCCGACGTCGCGGCGCTGACCTGGGCGCCGTTCGTGCTCGGCGCGGCGCTTCGCCTCGTCCGCGGGCGCCGGTTCGACGCGGTGCTGACGACGTCGGGCCCCGAGTCGCTGCATCTGGTCGGTCTCGCGCTCGCCCGCCGCGGCCTCCCCTGGGTGGCTGACTTCCGCGACGGCTGGGGATTCGAGTCGCTGCGGGATTGGCCGACGTCTCCACAGTGGGCGCTGGACCGCTGGTTGGAGCGACAGGTCGTCAACCGTGCCGACGGCGTCTGCGCGGTGACCGAGCCGATCGCCGCCGACATGCGCGAGCGGTTCGGCGTGGACGCCTGGACGATCACCAACGGCTACGACCCCGAGGATCCGGCGCTCGCCGACGCGCCCAGCTTCCGGCCCGAGCCAGGGGTGCACAGGGTGCTCCACTCCGGTCGGATGGGGTCGAGTGAGCACGACCCAGGACCCGTGGTCGAGGCGCTGCGGCTACTCGATCGCGACTCCCCGCGGCTTGCGGCGACGGTCCGCCTGTCGTTCGCCGGCCCGTTGACGGCGGGCGAGCGCGAGCTGCTGACGGCTCCCGACGTCGCCGACCGGGTCGAGCTGCTCGGCACCCTGCCGCGGCCCGAGGTCCTTGCGCGGCAGCGGGCCGCCGACAGCCTGCTGCTGCTGACTTCCGGCAAGCGCCTCAGCGTGGCGACCGGCAAGCTCTACGAGTACCTCCACGCCGGAAGGCCCGTGCTCGTTCTGGGGGAAAGCACCGAGGCGGCGCGCATCGTCGGCGAGGCCGGTGCGGGGATCGCGGTGCCGGTCGACGATCCCGCCGCGATCGCGAGGGCGCTCGAGCGGATCGTCGCCGGGGAGGTGGCTCCCACGTCCGCGCCTGAGCAGTACGGCTACCCCGCCATCGCCGCCCGCCTGGCCGAGCTGTTCGAGGTCGCGATCGAGCGGTTCGGTCAGCGCAGCAGCAAGGAGTAGAGCCACTGCTCGATGCGGGCCGGCAGCGGTCGCGGACCCCAGTAGGCGCGGTAGGCCAGGCGCCCCAGCGGACCGAGGTCCGTTCGTCGTGCGATCTCGTCGCGGCGGGCGTAGAGCGCAGCATGCTTGCGCCGCAGCGCGCGCCAGCGAGTGCGATAGCTCCCACGGTCTCCCTCGAAGACCGAGGCGCCGTGGCGGCGGTAGAGGAGCGTGACGGCATCTACGCGCCGCCCCTCCCAGCCCGCCTCGAGCAGCGAGAGGTAGAGGTCCCAGTCCTCATAGCCCGGCATGTCGGCGTCGAAGCCGCCGACCGCCTCGAACGCCTCCCGGCGGACCAGGCTCGTGACGCTTACGAGCGAGCGATAGAGCAGCCGGTAAGGGTCATATGGAGGAAGCGCAAGCTCGCGCGACAACGTCCCGAAGAGCTGCGTTCGCCCGTAGGCGAAGCCGAGCCCTGCATCTGTGGCGAGCGGAGCCTTGAGAGCGTCGAGCGTCCCGGGGGCGAGCTTGTCGTCGGCGTCGAGCATGAGCAGGAGCGGCGTTGTGGCCGTCGCCGCCCCCGTGTTCCGCGCCCGCGCCGGACCGCCGTTCTCCCGCCGCATCAGCGCCACCCCGGCTGGCAACTCGTCGAGCGCCGCGATCGTGCCCGGGTCGGTCGAGCCGTCGTCGACGACCACCACCCGCGGCGATCCGCCCTCCTGCCCGAGCGCGCTCGCCACCGACTCGCCGAGGAAGCGCCCGTAGTCGAAGCAGGTGATGACGACCGTGACGTCGCGGTGGCGGTTCGCGTGAGGGGTTCGGTTGCGCGGCTCGATGCGCGCGATCATCTCAGCCGCCCCTCCGGCCATGATCGACGCGCCGCTACCCGTAGCCTGAGCCGATCGTGGGACCTCCGACACCGGCCGATCCCGCCGAGGCGGCGTCCGCGAGCGGCAGCACCCTCGCCCGTGCGACGTTTCTCGGCGCGCGCGCCGACGTCGTCACGGCGATATCGGCGGTTGTGCTCAGCATCCTCGTCGCTCGGGGGCTGGGTCCCGAGAACCGTGGAATCTTCTTCCTGGCGTTCCTCGTCGCGACGCTCGTCGTCATCGCAGGGGACCTGGGGATGAGCGCGGCGACCGTCGCCTATGCCTCGAACCGGCGGATGAGCGCCGGACGGCTGCAGGGAATCGCGCTCGCCTTCGGGATCGGTGCCACCTGCGTCGCGGCTTGCGCTCTGCTGCCGTTCCAAGCCTTCTGGACCGCCGACATCCTGCGAGGGCTTGACAGGACGATGCTGTTGATGCTCGTCGCCGGGGTCGGCCCCCAGCTGTTCGGACAGATGTCGGCGTCCCTCTTGATCGGCGCCGGGCTCATCCCCGCCCTGTCCTGGATGAAGATCGCGTACGCGATCGCCACGCCGTTCTTGGTCGGAGTCGCGGCGATCGCCACCGGCGATCCCGCCTGGACGCTGGCCGGTTGGCTCGCGGCGACGGTGGGGTATGCCGCGATGCTCCTGACGTACATCGCGCGAACGCTCGAGCCGCCGCGGCTGCCCAGCCGGGGGGACCTGCACCAGGTCTTCGGGTTCGGGCTGCGAGGCTACCTCGGCACCGTGGCGCACCATGGATTCCTTCGCATCGACGTGTTCTTCCTCAATTCCCGCCTGGGGCCCGCGACCGTCGGCATCTACTCCCTGTCGTCGTTGATCGCCGAGCGGATCTCCCTGCTGGGGCAGGCGGTGTACGGTGCAAGCGCAGCCCCGCTGGGCTCGCTGCCGCGGGACGAGGCTGGCCGGCTCGCCGCCGACTTGGTGCGCCTGCTGTTGACCGTCCTGGTGCCAGCCGCAGTGGTGATCGGCGCCCTGGCATTTCCCATGATTCCGCTCGTCTTCGGCGCTGACTTCGCGGACGCGGCGCTGCCGCTGGCGCTGCTATTGCCGGGGACCGTGGCGCTCACATGCTGGTCGGTGGTGTCGCTGTACATCATCACGACGCTGCAGCGGCCGGGGACCACGACGCTCATCCAAGGGGCGGTGCTGATCGTCAGCCTGCCGCTCTACTTCCTGGCCGTGCGCGAGGAGGGCATGATCGGCGCCGCCGTCGTCTCCTCCGGGCTCTACCTCACGGTCTTCCTGCTGGGGATTGCGGTGCTCCTGGCGAACTCGACTGTGAGCATTCCCGAGCTGCGGCCACGCCGGACAGACGTGGCGCGGGTCTGGGCCTTCGCGCGCGGCGCCGTTCGGGGAAGCCATGTCTGATCGCCGCCGCTTGCTGCTGGTCCAAGCGTCGGGGCCGCCATATCCCGGCGGAACGAACGTCATCTTGAAGCGCCTGCTGGAGGACTTGCCCGGCTGGTCCATCGCCCCGGCGGTCAACTCGAGGTTGCGTCGCGCCGTCCGGCGCGGCGATCCGCTGGCGCTGGAGAGTGCCTACCGTTACTTCCTCCGCATCCCGCCGATCCCGTGGCTGGCGCCGATCGCGCACCTGGCGAACGGACCGCTGGCGCTGCTCGCCGGCTTGCGTCTGGTGCCGTGGGCACGGCGCTCCGGTGCCGTGTGCGTCGTCACGGCAATCGACGGAGGGTTCTCTCAGGTCGCGGCGGCGGTCACGGCTCGTTTGGCCGGGCTCCCGCTGGTCGTCCTAGTGTTCGACCTCTGGGAGGAGAATGCCTACGGGCGGTCGGAGCGCTTGGGCGCTCGGCTGTTCGAGCGCCGTCTCTTCCGGTCGGCCGCGGAGGTCGTCGTGTTCAGCGCGGAGGCCGCCGACCACTACCGCGGCAAGCACGGCATCGAACCGAGTGTCCTGCGCATTCCCCTCCCTTCGGAGGCCGAGGCACGTGACGGGCACCGAGGCCCGCAGTCCGTGAGGGCGGATGAGCCAGCCGAGGTGTTCGCCGGGGGAGCTGTCTACTGGGCGCAGGAGGATGCGATCCGGCGGCTGTCCTCGGCTGTCGCCCGTGTGGAGCGGGCGCGACTGACCGTGATCGGCCAGGAGTCGCGCCTTCGTTCCCAAGGCATCGTCGCCGACCGTTACGAGGCTCGCTTGTTAGGCGACGACTTTCGCCGTCGCGTCGCGGACGCGGACGTGCTCGCGCTCGGTCTCAGCTTCGGGTCGCCGCATCCGCAGGTGATCCGGACGGCCACCCCCGCGCGGCTCGTCGAGTACATGGCGTCGGGCACGCCGCTGCTCGTCCACGCGCCTGCCGGCTCGCATGTCGCCGAGTACGCGCGTAGCGAGGACTTCGCGGAGGTCGTCGACGAGGCCAGCATCGAAGCGGTCGCTGCGGGCGTCGAGCGGATCGTCGCCAATCCGGACCTGGCGCAGCGGCGCGCGGCGCGCGCCATGGCGCTCGCTGCGTCCGTCCACGACGGGCGCCGGATCAGGGGCGAGTTGCGCGCGCTGCTGCTCCGGCATACTGCGCCGAAGTGACGGCCGCCCGGACGCGACTTCTGATCCTGGGCGGCACGGGCATGCTTGGGCACGAAGCGGTGCGGGTGCTCGCGCCCGACTTCGAGGTCCATGCGACCGTGCGCGATGCAGGGCTCGCCGCGCGCCATGGCTTGCCTGCGCACGAGCTGCACGAGTTCGATGCGTGGAGGCCCGAGAGGTTGCCCGACATCTTGACCGCGACCGGCGCCGATGCTGTCCTCAACTGCATCGGCGTGGTCAAGCAGCTTGACGACGCCTCGCGTCCGGTTCCCTCGATCACGCTGAACGCGCTCCTCCCCCATCAGCTTGCCGAAGCATGCGGCAACGCGGGGGCGAGGCTCGTGCACGTGAGCACCGACTGCGTGTTCTCGGGGGAGTTGCCGGCGCCGCGGCGCTATGCCGAGGACGACGTGCCCGACCCTCGCGATCTCTACGGTCGCTCGAAGCTGCTCGGGGAGGTCCATGACGGCGCACTGACGCTCAGGACGTCGATCATCGGGTGGGAGCTCGAGCGGGCATCAGGACTGCTCGAGTGGCTCGCGTCCGAGCGCGGCAAGCGCGTGCGGGGCTTCGCGAACGCCCTGTTCTCCGGGCTTACGACGCGCGCTCTCGCGCGCGTCGTCGGCGAGGTGGTGCGCGAGCATCCGCGGCTGACAGGTCTTTACCATGTCTCATCCGAGCCGATCTCCAAGTACGACTTGCTCGTCGCTCTCGACGATGCCCTCGCCTTCGGTTGTGAGATCGAGCGCGTCGAGGAGCCGCGACTCAATCGGGCTCTGGACTCGTCGCGCTTTCGCGATGAGACGGGGATCGAGTTGCCGACCTGGCCAGAGATGATCCGCGAGTACGCAAATGGAGGAGCCGATGAGCCGTAACCTCGACAACGCCACCGTCCTGATAACCGGCGGCACCGGGTCGCTCGGGCAGACGCTCGTCCGCCGCTTGCTCCGGGGCGACCTCGGCGCGCCACGCAAGATCATCGTCTTCTCGCGTTGCGAGGCGAAGCAGTACGCCATGAAGACGACCTGGAAGCACGCCTGGACGGCCACCGACGAGATCTACTACGACAACTTCACCGAGCTGATCGAGTTCTGGATCGGCGACGTTCGCGATCCGAACAGCATCGAGGACGCGATGCGCTCGGTCGATGTGGTCTTCCACGCGGCAGCGATGAAGCAGGTCCCGACCTGCGAGTACTTCCCCGCGCAGGCCGTGGCGACCAACGTGCGCGGCGCCGAGAACGTCGTACGCGCGGCGCGGCGGTCGGACAGCGTCCACACCGTCGTGGGGGTGTCGACCGACAAGGCATGCAAGCCCATCAACGTGATGGGCATGACCAAGGCCCTGCAGGAGCGCATCGTCATCGAGGGGAACCTGCCCGGCGGAGGGCCGCGCATGCTCGCGGTCCGCTACGGGAACGTCCTCTCCTCGCGCGGCTCCGTGATCCCCCTGTTCAAGTCGCAGATCGCCAACGGCGGTCCCGTGACGATCACGCTTCCGGAGATGACTCGCTTCCTGTTGAGCCTCGACAGCGCCGTCGACACGATCTTTGCGGCCTACCGGGAGGCGCAGCCCGGCGAGATCTTCGTCCCACGCGTCCCCTCCGCGCGAATCCCGGACATTGCCGCGGCGCTCATCGATGGCCGTGACATAGCGACAGTCGTCACTGGAATTCGCCCCGGCGAGAAGCTCCACGAGATCCTCGTCTCCGAGGAGGAGGCCTATCGGACGGTCGAGCGCGCGGATCACTACGTCGTCCAAGCCCCGCTTCCGGAGCTTCAGTCGGAGGATGCGGTGCAGGCGTTGGAGGGCGAGTACTCGTCTCGTGACGCCGTCGTACATGGGGCCGAGCTCGAGGCGCTGATCGCCCAGTCGGGCTTCGTGGATCCGGCGATGGGAGCCATGGCGGCGACCGGCAGCATGGAGCCCCCGCGCACATGAAGGTGATGACGGTCCTCGGGACGCGGCCGGAGCTGATCCGCCTGTGTCTCGTGTTCGAGCGGCTCGCGGCGGCTGGCGTCGAGCATCACATGGTGCATACCGGTCAGAACTACGACACGCGGCTGTCCGACATCTTCTTCGCCGAGTTGGGTCTGCCCGAGCCGGATGCGTACCTGGGGATCAAGGCGGCGAGCATCGGTGAGCAGATCGCTCAGGTGATCGAGCGGTCCGAGCGAGAGCTCATCCGCTTCGAGCCGGACGCACTACTCGTGCTCGGCGACACCAACAGCGGCCTGGCGGCGATCGCCGCTGCGCGGCGCGGGATACCGGTCTTCCACATGGAGGCGGGCAACCGCTGCTTCGATGAGCGCGTACCCGAGGAGAAGAACCGGCGTCTGATCGATCACATCAGCGACTGGCTGCTGCCATACACCCCGCGCTCGCGGGAGTACCTACTGAACGAGGGCGTCGATCCCACGCGCATCCTCGTCTCGGGCAACCCGATCGCCGACGTCATGGAGCGCTTCCGGCCGCAGTGGGAGCAGTCTGAGATCCTCCAGGATGTCGGCGTTCAGCCGCAGGGCTACGTCCTGGTTACCGCCCACCGGCAGGAGACCGTAGACGTGCCCGAGCGTCTGGAGGTCATCTGCGAGGGCCTCGAGCTCGTCGCCGCAGAGCTCGACATGCCGATCGTCTGGAGCGTCCACCCGCGCACGCGCGCCCGGCTCGAGGTGCGCGGACGCGATCTGGATGAGCGGATCGCGCTGCACGAGCCGTTCGGTTTCGCGGACTTCGTTCGGCTCGAGGCGGCTGCGCGAATCGTGATCAGCGACAGCGGGACGGTCCAGGAGGAGTGCAGCCTGCTGCACGTCCCGACGGTCACCTGCCGCGACACCACCGAGCGGCCCGAGACCGTCGAGTGTGGATCGAACGTCCTCAGCGGCGTATCCAGCCCCGACAGGATGATCGCCTGCGTACGCGCGATGCTCGCCGCGCCAGCCGACTGGACCTCGCCCTATGAGGGAAATGAGCACCGCCAGGTGGCTGACAAGGTCGTCAAGTACCTCGTCGGCAACGTCGGCTGACGGCTAGTTCGCGTCGCGCCGGTGCGCCTGCGGCAACACGGCCCTCAGGACGCTCGCGTCGAGTTCGCGCACGACGCCGTCAGGGCCGGCCTCGAAGATCCCCGGCTGGCGGCGGGCGACATGGCGGTAGACCGCCTCGGCCGCTCTCGCCGCTCCGACGGGGGCATGAACCGCACGCGCGTAGGCCTTGCCGGATTCCCCTAGCGATGCTCGCTCCGCCGGGTCGCGAGCAAGGGCGATGAGACGGGCGGCCAGGTTATCGGCGGTGATGGGAACAGCAGGCGTTGGGCGCGCAAACGTCGCGAGCTTGCGCTCGTCGAACTCCACCAGCACCGGCTTGCCGAGCGCCATCGCCTCCGCTGCGAGCACCCCAGGCGTCTCGCTGTTGAGCTGATCCACTACGAGGTCGGCGCGGCCTACCTCGGCAAGCACCTCGGAGTGCTGGGCCCGGCTCACCGTGACGAGCTCGAGCCCGACCTCGACGGCCGCGGCGCGGATGCTCGCCTCGATCCGGTCCGACCCCTTGACACGGCGGTTCGACGGTGCGTGCAGGACGCGCAGCGCGGATCCGCTGCCAACCGGCGGATGCGCTGCGGCGGCACGGTCGATCGCCGGCAGGTCGATCGCGAACGGCATCACGTAGATCGACCGGTAGCTGCCGACGAGGTAGCTCACGAGCTCCAGGTCCTGGACGATGGCCGCGTGCGCGATCCGGCCAGCGACACGGCGATGGACGCGAATATTGCGATCACGGCCCGGCTCGACGATCCGCGCCCGCGCCGGATGCAGCTCCGCGGCGATGCCAGAGCACCGCGCGTCGGTGCCGTTGTATTGGACGATCGGAAGGCGCCGGCGAGCTCGGGCGGTCACCAGGTCGAGGTACGGCAGCACGCTTCGTCCACCGAACATGTGCAGTACGTCGTGGGTTCGGCCGGCGCCGAGGGCGTAGCGGAGCCGCTTCCACGCCGACCCCAACGACACGTCATGCCGGTAGCCGAACGGGCTCGGCTCCCACACGACGACTTCGACGGTGTGGCCGAGCTCCTGCAGCCCCTGGCCGAGATTGCACGCGACGCCCGCGGGGTCGGTCGGCCCGAGCAGCACGCGCAGCCGCCTGTCGTCGGAGGCGCCGGTCATCGCCGGCGCTACCCGAGTCGGGCCTTGGGCGTCGATGCGGCCAGCAGCTCCAGGTCGCTGTCGACCATCATCCGCACCAGTTCATCGAAGCTGACTCGGGGCCTCCACCCGAGCTTCTCGCGCGCCTTCGAGCAGTCGCCGATCAGGTGCTCGACCTCGGCGGGGCGTAGCAGCGACGGGTCCGTCCTGACGTGGTCGGCGGGGTCGAGCCCGACATGGGAGAAGGCCAGGTCGACGAGCTCGCGCACGCTGTGGGTCTCCCCGGTGGCGATCACGTAGTCGTCGGGCTGGTCCTGCTGGAGCATCAGCCACATCGCCTCGACGTAGTCGCCCGCATAGCCCCAGTCGCGCTCCGCGTCTAGGTTGCCGAGCAGAAGCTCGTCTTGGAAACCGAGCTTGATCGCCGCGGCCGCATGGGTGACCTTGCGCGTCACGAACTCGTGCCCCCGGCGCGGCCCGTCGTGGTTGAACAGGATGCCCGAGCAGGCGTACAGCCCGTAGCTCTCGCGGTAGTTGACGGTGATGAAGTGGGCGTAGACCTTGGCGACCCCGTATGGGCTGCGGGGGTAGAAGGCGGTGCGCTCGGTCTGCGGAACCTCGCGCACCTGCCCGAACATCTCCGACGACGAGGCCTGGTAGAAGCGCGCCTCCGGCGCGGCCTCACGCATCGCCTCGAGCATTCGCGTCGTCCCGAGCCCCGTCAGCTCGCCCGTGAGCACCGGCTGGCGCCATGACGTCGGCACGTACGACATGGCCGCGAGGTTGTAGATCTCGTGCGGCTCGCACGCGCGCATCACGTCGCCCAGCGAGCGCTGATCGAGCACGTCGCCGTCGTGCAGCACGAGCCGGTCGCGGCAGGCACGCAGGCGCTGCAGCGTCTCCGTGGATGAGCGGCGCACCATCCCGTGGACCTCGTAGCCCTTGTCCAGCAGCAGCTCCGCCAGGTGGCTGCCGTCCTGGCCGGTGATGCCGGTGATCAGGGCGCGTCGTAGTTCTGCCATTCGCCGAGAAGCTATCTATGCGCTGGCGACGACGGGCGCCTCGTGGGCCGCGCATACAGGTCCGGGTCACGCGTGTGTGGCTCGCGCCGCGCTCCCATCAGCGCAAGCACCGTCGCGGCGACGAAGAGGCCGATGGCCAAGGCCACGGCGATCGCGACCGTCGTGGGCGTGACGAACTCCGGTCGGTCGAAGCTCACGCGACGGAGAAGCTCACCGATGTCGTGATGGCCGAAGTAGCGGTTGACGTAATGAAAGTCGTAGACCCTGAGATGGAAGCCCACCGCGGCGGCAGTGGACAGCAGGAGGGCCGGCGTCCAAAGCCTGCGGGGCACAAGGCCGCCGACACCGATCACGAAGAGGCTCGCGACGCAGCCGAACGCGGGAATCAGGTAGCGACCGCTGTTGGCGAAGAAGCCGAGGCCGTCGGTTCTGCGAACGACATCCACGCCTAGGAACGGGAGCATGATGACGAGGCCCGCTACGGTCATCACCACGACTTGGCGGAGGAGGGGGTCGTTCGCCGACAGGAGGAGTCGTCGCTTCATCCACACGACACGCGCGAGCCCCGCGATCCCCGCAGTGCCAACCGCCATGGGCACATAGAACCACCGCGATTGAGGCCCAGCCGCCTCGAACCACAGGAAGTTCCACCAGTAGGTCCGATAGGTGAAGGCGAACCACTCGCGGACGTATCGGAGCAACTCGCCGAGCGAGGCGGAGAAGATGCCTCGCTCGTCGGCCGGCACTCCGCTCGCTGCACCGCTCGTGACGGTCGTCGTGGCGCCGGTGAAGGAGCCGTAGGCGAGCTTCGTGTAGACGTACCACCCTCCAGCGAGGACGAGCATCGTCGCTACGGCAAGGCCGGCCGAGCGCGCCGCCTGGCGCCAGAGCGGTCGGTGGACGCAGGCTTGCGCGACGTATGTGAGTGCCATCGGAAGCAACAGGACGAGTGCGCTCGCCTTGATCAGGAGCGCGAAGGCCACAGACCCGCCCAGCCAAAGGCCCTGTGTCGGCCGAGGCGCCGTCCTAAGCATGAAGAGCAGCATTGTCAGCGCTGCCCCAAACGCGACGACGAGCACGATGTCGTGGTTAACGGCTGCTGACATGTACGAGAAGATCGGCTGTACTGCAACCAAGACAGCTGCGAGGAACTGGTGCAGGAATCGCACCAAGACCTGCGCCGCGAGGAGCCAGGCGAAGTAGACGGCGATGGCTCCGGCAATCGCTGACAAGAAGCGCAGGACGGTCAGGCGCGTGAGTACGGAAGCGTCGCCCATGGCGGCGTTGACGATTGCACCCACGACCGGGTAGAGCGGCGGATGGACCACGCCCACGCCACGACCGAACTCCGTCGGCTCGCGTGCGTCTCCGGGAAGGTTGGCGAGGTCTCGGACCGTCTGCTGCGGATCGCCCACGAACTCTCGCCGCGGTCCGGCACCGTACTCATGGTGTTTGGTGGCCGCGACGGCCGCGCTGTACTCCGGCGTGTAGAGCGGTCGCTCACGATCCGGCAGCTGCTGCTGGGTAGTCAGGCTCTCGATGTAGAGGAAGTGGTAGTCCTCGTCGGCGGCCCAAAAGGCGGGGAGCGTGACCGCCCAGACCAATCCCTTGACCAACGCGAAAGCCACGAGCGCGGCGAGGCACCAACGGGCGGTTGGGCTCGTCGGCAGCAGCCGCGGGCGCTTGGGGGGCCGTTCCGATGCCGCTGGCTCCGACCCATCCGGGCGCTCTAGTGGTGCGGGTGGGACGTCGTCGGGCTGCGGGGCCGCACTAGTGGGCGTCGCTCTCGCCATCCGGTGGCATTCTGCGCTATTCGCGCAGGCGCTGCGTTAGGGCCAAAGCTCGAATCGACTGCACGACCCCCGCCTTGGAGGGGTGGGCGTTGGTAGCTTCCCTCCCTTGACCGCCGTCGCCTCGAAAGCCGGGCCCCAACGCGTGCCCAGCGCCGCCCCGGCATCCGCCGCGGTCTCGATCGAGCGCGTCTCGAAGCGCTTCCGGATGTCGCACCACCAGTTCAAGACGATCAAGCAGCGGGCGCTGCACCCGTTCGCCGCCCGCGACGCCGAGGACCTCGTCGCGCTCGACGACGTCAGCCTCGAGGTTGCGCGCGGTGAGTTCGTCGGGATCGTCGGACGCAACGGCAGCGGCAAGAGCACGCTGCTGAAGTGCCTCGCCGGCATCTACGCGGCCGACGGCGGCAGCATCCGGATCGAGGGCAGGCTGTCGCCGTTCATCGAGCTGGGCGTCGGCTTCCACCAGGAGCTGACGGCGCGCGACAACGTCCTGATCAACGCCGTGATGCTGGGGCTCAGCAGGCGCGAGGCAAAGCGCCGGTTCGACGAGATCCTCGCCTTCGCCGGGCTCGAGGAGTTCGTCGACATGAAGCTCAAGAACTACTCGTCGGGGATGGCGGTGCGGCTCGGATTCGCGGTCGCGGTGCAGGTCGACGCCGACGTGCTGCTCGTGGACGAGGTCCTCGCGGTCGGCGACGCGTCCTTCCAGCGCAAGTGCTTCGAGCGCTTCGAGCAGCTCAAGGAGGAGGGGCGGACGATCATCTTCGTCACCCACGACATGAATGCCGTCGAGCGCTTCTCGGACCGAGCGATGCTGCTCGAGCGCGGTCGCGTCCAGGAGATCGGCGCCCCGGACCGCATCGCGCGGCGCTACCAGGAGATCAACTTCGGGCAGCTCGGCACCGGCGTGCCCGGCGCGGACGTCGCGGTCGCCGACTGCTGGTGTGAGGACGGGAACGGTCAGCGCGTCGACGAGCTGCACCAGGGCCGCCCGTGCGTCGCATGCGTCGACCTGGACGTGCACGCGCCCGTGCGGGCGCCTCGGTTCGCGATCGCGTTCCGCAACGAGGTCCGCCACACCGTCTTCGTCGCCCGGTCGACGACCAGCCAGAGCCAGGACATGGGCTCGCTGAGCGCCGGCGAGCGCGTTCGCGTGCGCGTGGCGTTCGACCTCTGGCTCGGGCCGAGCGTCTACACGCTGTCGCCGACCGTCCTCGACGGCGACGAGCCGATCGCCGTGCACCCCGACGCGGCGATGCTCTCGGTCACCGCCGATCGGCACTCCGGCGGCGTCGTGGACCTCCCGGCGACGGTGGAGGTGGACCGCCTGTGAACGCCACCGCCGAGGCGCTGACGACCCGGCGCCAGTCGCCGTTGGCGTTCGGCGACGACGTCAAACGGTTCGCAGCCCTGACGGTCATGCTCGCCGTCACCGACTTCAAGCTGCGCTTCTTCGGCTCCGCCCTCGGCTACCTGTGGTCGCTGATGCGCCCGCTGATGCTCTTCGGCGTCCTCTACGTCGTCTTCACGCAGGTGATCCGCCTCGGCGAGGGGGTCCAGTACTACGCCGTGTACCTGCTGATGTCGATCGTCCTCTTCACCTACTTCTCGGAGACGACGGCGCGCGGCCTCGGTTGCCTGCTCGAGCGCGAGAACCTGCTGCGCAAGATGCGCTTCCCGCGGCTGGCGATCCCGCTGTCGGTGTCGCTCGCCGCGATGTTCAACCTCTGCCTCAACCTCGTGGTCGTCTTCGCGTTCGCGCTCGCCGCGGGAGTTCAGCCGCGCCTGTCTTGGCTGCAGCTGCCGCTGCTGGTGCTTGCGCTGGCGGCGCTCGGCACCGGGCTCGCGATGACGCTCTCCGTGCTGTACGTGCGCTTTCGCGACATCCAGCCGATCTGGGACGTGCTGCTGCAGATCCTGTTCTACGCGTCGCCGATCCTGTACGTCGTCGGCAAGCTGCCCGACTCGGTCGCACGCGAGGCGCTCGCCAACCCGCTCGCGGCGATCATGACCCAGGCGCGCCACGCCGTCCTCGATCCCGCGGCGCCGAGCGCGGCGGAGGCGATCGGGGCCGGCTGGCGGCTGGTCATCCCACTCGGGGTCGCCCTTCTGGCGGTCGCGTTCGGCCTCTGGCTCTTTCGCCGTGAGACGCCGCGCATCGCCGAGAACCTGTGATCATCGGGTTGCCTTGTCTCGCGCAGCAAAGGACATGAACGGCGCCGGTCCCGCGTCGGGCGGCGAGGACGTCGACGCTCTCGCGCAGGCGCACCACGCGATCGCGGCCGCGCAGGACCGCAGCTACTGGCTCGATCGCTGGGGGATCGACCTCAACGCTGCGATGCGCCGGCCCTCGGGCCGGCGGGCGCGCGAGGCCGTCCGCCTGCTGCGATCGGTGCGGCGGGCGGCGATCGAGGCGCGGCGGGCGGCCGGGGCGCAGCTCGGAGAGGTGAGGGCGATCGGCCTCGACGAGGGGGACGCCGAGATCGGCCCCGCGCCGCGCGGCGTGCCCGTACAGCGGCTCCGGGCCGCGCCCGCCACGGACGTCCTGTTCGCCCGGCTGGAGGACGGCGACATCGCCGCCGTCGAGCAGGCGGCCGACGGCAAGCACAGCACCCAGCTCACCGAGGCGGACCCGGCCGCGCGAAGGCGGCTGCTCGTCGCCCTGGGCGTGCAGTGGGGCGTCGCCCGGGTGTCCGCGCGCACCGGGCTGCCGCCGACCGCGCCTCGCTCCGGCGCGCGCACACCCGAGCCGTGGCTCGACGCGACCGCCGGCGCGCTCTACGGCGCGGACGTAGTCGCCGACGGGCTCGCCAGCGGCGGGATCGACGTCTCCGCCGGCGCGCGGATCCTCGACTTCGAGTGTCGCGACGGCACGGTCGCGACGACGCTCGCCGCCGCCTACCCCGAGTGCGAGCTGCGCGCGGTCGACCGCACGCCGCCCGCGGGCGAGGCCGACGCTCGGCCGGCGGTGTCGTTCTCGACCCGCGCGGACGCTCCGCCGCTCGACCTGGCCGACGGCGAGCTCGACGCCGCCTACGCGCTGTCGGCGTGGGGCCGCCTCCCGTCGGATCGGGCTCGCGCCTGGCTGGACGAGCTGCACCGCGCGATCAGGCCGGGCGGCGCGCTCGTGCTCGTCGCACGCGGCCGGCACGCCGTCGCACGCGCCTACGACGGCCGGCACGACGGCGCCATGGAGCTCGACGAGGTCGACTCCGCGCTGACCCGCGACGGCTTCTGGCACGGCCCGGTGTCGCTCGGTGACGAGCACCCCGACGACGTGGCGTTCATGACGCCGGAGCGGCTGCTCGCCGAGGCGACGCCGCGGTGGTCTCTCGCCGAGCTCGCGCCCGGGCGGGTGGACAACGACCGCGACGTCTACGTGCTCGTCCGCCGCTAGCGATGGCGCACGCGTCTGCGGTCATCCCGGTCAAGGACGGCGAGCGCTGGCTCGAGCGGGTGCTGGCGGCGATCGCCGAGCAGGGCGAGGACGTCGAGGTGCTGGTGATCGACTCGGGATCGCGCGACCGCTCGCGCGAGATCGCGCGCGGCTTTGGCGTCGAGCTGCTCGAGATAGCGCCCGACGAGTTCGGTCACGGCCGCACGCGCAACCTCGGCGCCGAGCGGACGTCGGGCGATCCGATCTGCTTCCTGACCCAGGACGCGATCCCGGTGCCCGGCTGGCTCGCGGCGCACCGCGAGGCGCTGGAGCTGACCGCCGACGTGGGGGCGAGCTACGGGCCGCACCTGCCGCACCCCGAGACGAGCCCGATGATCGCGCGCGAGCTCGACGAGTTCTTCGCCACCATGAGCGTCGACGGCGCGCCCGCGGTCCACCGGGACGGCGACCTGGCTTTCCTCTCGAACGTGAACGCCGCGTACGCGCGCGCCTGCTGGGAGCAGATCCGCTTCGACGACGTGCCCTACGCCGAGGACCAGGCGTTCGGCCGCGCGATGCTCGCGGCGGGCTGGGCGAAGGTCTACCACCCCGCCGCGGCCGTCCTGCACGCGCACGACTACGGGGTCGTCGACTTCACGCGCCGCTACTTCGACGAGTACCGCGGTCTGCGCGAGACGATCGGCCATGTCGAGTCGGCGCGTCCGACGGTGGCCGCCCGTGACGTCGCCACGCGCGTCCGCGCCGACTTGCGCTGGATGCGAGCGCGCGAGATCGGTGGCGGCGAGCGGGCGCGTTGGGCGCTGCGGTCCGCCCTGCACCACGGCGGCCGCAGGGTCGGCGCCGTGCTCGGCTCACGTGCCCACCGGCTGCCCGACGGCATGCAGAGTCGGCTGTCGCTCGAGGGCCGCGGCGCGGGCGCCGGTAGCGCGCCGCACGGCGGGCCGCCGGCGCGCCAGGACGGCCCGCCGCGGGGGGCGACCGTGCCGCCTGCGCGCAGCTCGCCCGACCACGGCGACCTGCTCGACCTCGCTCGCGAGGGCACCGTCCCGCTGCTCGAGCCGGTGCCGGGGCAGGCGGAGCGCGAGCGCCTGCACCTCGCCTTCGCGATCCCCCCGTTCCGCCGCGGCAGCGGCGGCCACGCCCTGATCTTCGAGCTGATCCGCCGGCTCGAGGAGGCCGGCCACACCTGCACCATCTGGGTCCACCACCCGGAGGGCAGGCAGCACGGCGCGGCGCCCGCCGTCTGGCGCCGGCGGGCGCTCGAGTGGTTCACGCCGATCCGCGCGCCCTTCTTCACCGGCTTCGCCGATTGGCATGGCGCCGATGTCGCGGTCGCCACCGGCTGGGAGACGGCGTTCCCGCTGGCGCGGCGCGACCGTTGCCGTGCGCGCGCCTATCTTGTGAGCGACCACGAGCCCGAGTTCTTCGCGACGTCCGCCGAGCGCCTCTGGGCCGAGCAGACCTACGGCCTTGGCTTCCACGTGATCGCGGGCAGCTCGTGGCTGCACGACCTCGTCATCGACCGCTACGGCGGCGAGGGCACCTGGTACTCGTTCGGCGTCGACCAGCGCGTCTACCGGCCCCGACCGGTGCGCCGGCGCGACGACACCGTCGCCTTCTACGCGCGCGGCGTCACGCCGCGCCGCGCCGTGCCGCTGGGCGCGCTCGCGCTCGAGGAGCTCAAGCGGCGGCGGCCCGACGTCCGCGTCGTCATGTTCGGCGACACCAACGACGTCGCGACCACCTTCGAGTACGAGCAGCTCGGCATCACCGCCCCCGAGCGCCTCGCCTGGACCTACTCCGAGGCGACCGTCGGCCTCTGCCTGTCGCTGACGCACTACTCGCTGATCCCGCAGGAGATGATGGCCTGCGGCCTGCCGTGCGTCGACGTCGAGGGCGGGAGCGCCGAGGCGGTCTTCGGCCGCGATGGCGTGGTCGAGCTCGCCGACGCCGATCCGATCGCGCTCGCCGACGCGATAGAGCGCCTGCTCGACGACCGCGACCGTCGCCGCGCACGCGCGCAGGCGGGGCTCGAGTTCGTCCGCGGCGCGAGCTGGGACCGCGCCGCCGAGCAGGTCGAGGGCGGTTTGAGGGCGGCTCTGAAGGTCGCGGCCGAGCGGTCCGCCGGCGCCAGCGGAACGGATAGCGGCGCCGTCACCCCGAAGGAGGAGCCATCTCGCTCGTAGCGCAAGCCCACCCGCCGCCGCCGTTGAGCCCGTACCCGCCCCTCGTCGTCAACGCCGCCCTCACCGGGATGGTGCCGATGCCGGACCGCGTTCCGCACGTGCCGATCACGCCCGAGGCGATCGTCGCGGATGCCGAGCGCTGCGTCGACGCCGGCGCGTCGGTCCTCCATCTACACGCTCGGGACGCCGACGGCCAGCCGGCGTGGGAGCGCTCGGCCTACGCCGAGATGGTTGCCGGCGTGCGCGAGCGCTGCCCGGGCGTGGTCGTCTGCGTGACGACGAGTGGTCGCACCTTCGGGGAGATAGATCGCCGCGCAGACGTGCTCGAGCTCGAGGGCGCAGCCAAGCCCGACATGGCGAGCCTGACGCTCGGGTCGCTCGACTTCCGCACCGGCGCGAGCGTGAACGCGCCCGCGACCGTCGAGGCGCTCGCGGAGCGGATGCGCGAGCGCGGCGTCAAGCCGGAGCTGGAGGTCTTCCACTCCGGCATGGCGGCCGTCGCACGGACGTTCCTCGATCGCGGGCTCGTCGAGCCGCCGCTCTACGCGAACGTCCTGCTGGGCTCCCCCTACACGGCTCGGGCGACCGCTGGCGACCTCGCGCACATCGTCGAGACGCTGCCGCCGGACACCGTCTGGGCGGCGGCGGGCATCGGCGCCTACCAGCTGCCGATGAACGCGCTCGCCGTGTTCATGGGTGGCCACGTCCGCACGGGCCTGGAGGATAACCCGTACCTCGCCGGCAAGGAGCCGGCGACCAACGTGGCGCTGGTCCGCCGCGTGGTCGAGCTCGCCGAGACGGCGGGCCGCCGCCCGGCGACGCCCGCCGAGGTCCGCGCGGCGCTCGGGCTTTCGCCGGCGCCCACGCCGGTCGCGCGCTGATCTCGCCGCCCGCGCCGACCGTGGACCGGCGGGCGCTCAGCGCCAGCGCTCGAGCAGATCCTCGTCTGGAACGGTGCCCCGCTCGCGTGCCGGCACGCCCATCGCGATCGCCCGCGACGGCACGTCGCGCGTGACCACGGCGCCGGCGGCGACGAACGCCTCCTCGCCGATCTCGGCGTCGGGAACGAGCACGCTGGCGCCGCCGACCCGGCTCGCGCGCCGGATCACCGCGCCGCCCGAGCGCTCGCCGGTCGCGTAGCGAGCCATCGTCTGGTCATTGGTCGTGATCGTGCCCGGGCCGATGAAGACGTCGTCTTCGACGACGACCCCCGAGGTCAGGTGGACGTTCGACTGCACGCGCACGCGGTCTCCGACGCGCGTATCGACGCCCACGCCGGTCCCGCGACCGATCACGGTCCGCTCGCCGATGACCGCGCCCTCGCGCACGTGCGCCTGATCGGCGACGATCGCGCCGGTGCCGATGCGCGCCCCGGCGAAGACGATCGCGCCTGCCCCGATCGTCGCCCCCTCGCCGATCGGCAGCCGCTCGTCATGCCCTCCCGTGGCCTTCGAGTGCGGCGCCAGCCGCGCGCGCTTCCCGAGGATCGCGAGGTCGTCGACGCGGCAGCCCGCGCCGAGCTCCACGCCGGGATGGATGACGACCCCCGATCCGATGACGCACCGGTCGCCGACGACCGCGCCGGCGTGGATGACGACGTGCCCGCCGATGTCGCAGCCATCGCCGATCTTGGCGCCGTCGCCGAGCAGCAGGCCGGGCGCTCGATCGGATGCTGCGAGGGACATTGACGCTACACGGTCGCATCGCGCCCGGACGGCGCACCGCGCTGGAAGACGAGCCGGTGGTACATCGACGCCGCGATCAGCAGCGCTGACGCGAACGCCGTGCCGAGGAAATGCTCCATGTCGATCCGGCGAAGCGCCGGCGTCGCGCGGGTCAGCCGCGCACCACGAGCACCGGCTGGCGGGCGTGGTGGACGACGCCGCTCGAGACGCTGCCCAGCAGGGCGGACTTGACGCCCGAGTGTCCGCGCGTCCCGACCACGATCGCCGACGCGCCCGTCTCGTCGGCGAGCTCGACGATCGTGCTCCAGGTGTTGACGTCGCAGACGATCGGGCGCGAGGTAGCCTCGAAGCCGGCATCGCGCGCGAGCTTCACGCCCTCGTCGGCGAGCGCCTTCGCCTGCTCCTCGGCCTCGCGGTCGAGCTCCTCGTAGGCTTGGCGCGCCACCCCGGCCGGGATCGCGATCACGGTCGCGGGCGCTGCCGCGGCCGCCGACTGCCAGACCGATCCGACGATCGCCTCCGCGCCGTCGAGCGCGAGCAGCCGCCCGGCCTCCGAGATCGCGGCCTTGGCCGAATCTGAGCCGTCGTAGGCGAGCAGGACCGGTCCGTCTGGCGCCATCGCGCTGAGCCTATTGCTCGGCGGCGTCCGCGGCGTCGGCGGGGTGCGCTGCGAACAGCTCGGCCGCCCGCGCGGCGACCAGCTCGGGCTTCTCCTCGGCGATGAAGTGGCCCGAGTCCTCGACCGGCTCGACGACGATGTCGTCGCAGTGGCGCTCGACGCCGCGCAGCATGCGCCGGGAGATCGCCGCGTCGTTGGTGCCGAAGAGGAAGCGGGTCGGCACGGCGAGCCGCAGGCCCTCGTAGCGCCGGCGGATCATCACCTCGCGGAACGAGCGCACGTAGCTGCGGTAGAGGAGCTGCGTGGCGCGGGCGCTCTCCGGGCGCTGGAGGGCGCGCGCGTAGGCCTGCGCGTCCTCGCGGGAGATCGCGTCGCGCTGGACGGCGTCGGCGCGCAGCACGCGCGCGATCAGGTCGGGGCGCGAGCGGGCGATCCGCTCCCCGGCGGCGGCGAGCACGAGGGCGTACCACGTCCGCCACAGCTCGAGCGCGAGCCGCGGGGAGGGCTCCACCCACGGCGGCACGGTGTTGAGCACGACCATGCTCGCGACCCGCCGGGGTGCCGCGAGGCCGGCCGCGAACGTCGCGAAGCCGCCCCAGTCGTGGCCGATCAGGTGAGCGCGCTCGATCTCGAGCGCGTCGAGCAGGGCGATGGCGTCGGCGCCGAACGTCGCGCCGTCGTAGCCGCCGGCGGGAGCGCCCGACCAGCCGAATCCGCGCAGGTCCGGCGCGATCAGGCGGTGGCGGTCGGCGAGCAGGGGGATGACGTGCCGCCAGCACCAGGCGTTCTGGGGCCAGCCGTGCAGCAGGAGCACCGGTGGCCCGTCGCCGGCCTCGTAGAGGTGCACGTCGAGCGGCCCGGCGTCGTGCGTCTCGATCGAGACCGTGCGCTGCCGGGCGCCGGGGATCTCGGGCGGGGAGGGGGCGGTGGCCGGCTCGGCATCGCGTTGCACGTTGTCGAGCCTATCCGTCCGCGGGAGCGGTGACCGGCGCCTGCTGGCGTCGTCGTGACATAGGTTCTGCGCCATGCCCACCTCTCTGCTCACCGGCTTCCCCGGCTTCATCGGCCGTCGCCTCGTCCGCCAGGTCCTCGACGACGACCGCCGCGGCCGCGCGATCGCGCTCGTGGAGCCGCGCATGCTCGAGGCCGCCGTCGACGCCGCCGCCGAGATCGACGCCGACCGAATCGAGGTCCTGGCGGGCGACATCGCCGAGCGCCGCCTCGGGCTCGGCGACTCGGACTGGGAGCGGCTCGCCGCCGATGTCCGCCGCGTCTACCACCTCGCCGCGATCTACGACCTCGCCGTGCCGAAGGAGCTCGCCCAGCGCGTCAACGTCGATGGCACCGGCAACGTGCTCGAGCTCTGCCTCGCCGCGAAGAAGCTCGAGCGGCTCGTCTACGTCAGCACCGCCTACGTCGCCGGCAAGCGCGGCGGCGTCGTCTACGAGCACGAGCTCGTGATGGGCCAGGAGTTCAAGAACCACTACGAGTCGACGAAGTTCCAGGCCGAGGTCTGGGTTCGCGAGGAGATCGACCGGGTCCCGACCACGATCCTGCGCCCGGCGATCGTCGTCGGCGACTCGCAGACGGGGGAGACCCAGAAGTTCGACGGCCCCTACTACCTCCTGCGCGCGATCTCCCAGGCCCAGCGCCAGGGCCGCCCGCCGATGCAGATCGGCCGCTCGGGCGCTCACTTCAACGTCGTCCCGGTCGACTACGTCGTGCGCGCGATCGCCGCCGCCGGCTTGGATCCGGCGACCGAGGGGGAGACGCTCCATCTCGTCGACCCCGACCCGGTCAGCGCCCGCGAGCTCGTCGAGCTGCTCGCCCAGCAGTACTCGGGCCGCGCCCCGAAGGGCAGCCTGCCGCCGGCGGTCGCCGAGGGCGCGCTGCGCTTCGGCCCGATCCGCAAGCGCTTCTCCGACACCCCGGCCGAGTCGATCGCCTACCTCAACCACCCGGTTACGTTCGACACCCGCCGCGCGGTCGATCTGCTCGCCCCCCACGGCCTCACGCCGCCCCACTTCAGCTCCTACGTCGAGCCGATGGTCGAGTTCTTCCGCAGCCACGAGGACGACCCCGCCCTCGCCCCGCGCCCGGCGGCCTGAGGCCGGCTACCGGGTCAACACCAGCTCGGCGAGATCGACCAGTCGCCGCGCCCGCCGCAGGGCACCGGTCAGCTCGGTGCCTCCTACGGTGTAGAAGCCGTACTGAGCGTCGTTCTTGAGGGCGATCAACGCTCGCAACTCCTTCGCGGCTTGGTCCCCTACGTCGGCGACCTGGCGCACGAGCACCGAGGCCTCCTGATGGTCGTCGGCCCGCGATCGCCGACCAAGTGCCTTGCAGCAGGCGGCATCGGCCGCGGCGATGCCGGCTAGGACCGCGAGCGTCGCCGCGGCATTGCCGTACTCGAGGCTTCCATCCTCTCTCTGATCATCGGCCGCCAGCTCGCCGACGGCGAGGAACTGCTTGGCATGCTGCAGCCTCCGTCGTGCGTCCGCGCTGTCGCATCTCTGTGTGCGGCCGCCCGCCCTCATCGGCCGTCCGGCCTGAAGACGTCGGTGGCGTCAGGGCCGAACAGCGTGACGGCGTCTGAGCGCAGTGCGGTGACGATGGGCGGGCTCTCCTTGCGCAGGCGCTCGACCTTTTGCTCGTCGATCTCGGAGATCCCGGCGCGATTGCCCGTCCACAGGTGGACGGCGTCCGACAGCTCGTCAACCTGGTCGCGCCAGCGGCGGTCGTCGGCCGCCACGTCGCGAGGGCGCACCAAGACGAGATCGATGTCGCTGGCGATGTCCGCCTCCCCGCGCGCCGCCGACCCGAACATCGAAGCGTGGTGGGGCGCGACCGCCCATCCGGCGATTGCATCGCGAAGGTTGGCGAGCAGCCGCCGTCGGAGGCCGGTGAGGATGTCGATCGCCGGCGCCGCCAGGTGATGGCGGTTCAGCGAGTAGAGGATCGCGTTGCCGGCCTCCTGCCGATCGACGAGCCCCTGCTCCGAGAGCCGCGTGAGCGCTTTCCAGACGCCCGGCTGCGACCCCTCTGGCGCGAGGCGAGCGACCTCTCTACCCGTGAGTGGGCGGGTGGTGCCAGCGAGGACGGTTAGTACGGACCCGTCGAGCGGGTGCGCTATCAGGCGGTGCGGGTTTGCGAGGTCCATCTCGATGAGAATAGCGATCAAACGATAACGATGAGCAACGCGTGCTTCATGCAGTTATCGACCACCAACCGGTGGTTGCACCCGTGCTGCAGGCGAGTGCGGCGCTCAGGAGTGGTCGATGGCGAGCACGCGCATCGTGCGCGGGCCGGCTGGGCTCTCGAATGTGGGCGTGTCGCCGACCTTCGAGCCGGCGAGAGCCTCGCCTACGGGCGAGTCGATCGAGATGAGTCCGCCGGCGGGATCCGCCTCCACCTTCGGGACGAGCTTGTGGCTCATCTCGCGGCCCGTCTTCTCGTCGGTGTAGGTGACGGTGGAGCCCATGCCGGCGACGTCCCCGTCGGCCGCCTCGACGACCTCCGCGGAGCGGACCTGCGAGCGCAACCCCTCGATCCGCGCCTCGAGCATCGCCGCCTCCTCCTTGGCGGCGTGGTACTCGGCGTTCTCCTTGAGGTCGCCCCACTCGCGCGCGGTCTTGATCCGCGCCGCGATCTCGCGCCGCCCCTCGCCTTCGAGGCGCTCGATCTCGGCCTGGAGCTTCTCGTAGGCGGAGGCGGTCAGCTTGGTGGTGTCGGCCATCTGCTCCTGAAGTCGTTTCGGGGGCTTGCGCGGAAACGACCACCCTAACGGCTCCCTCGGCGGTGGTGTACAGTTGTACATGTACTGCAGTACAACCGTGGAGCCCCCTAATGTCCGCCGGAATCCTGCTCGCCCTCGCAATCGTCACCGAGGTCTTCGGCACGGTGATGCTGCGCCTGTCCGACGGCATGTCGAAGCTGCCGCCCACGGTTGCCATGGTCGTGGGCTACGTCGTCTCGATCGGGTTGCTGGCCCAGGTGCTCAAGCAGCTCGACATCGGCTTCGCATATGCGGTCTGGGCCGGCGCCGGCACCGCCCTGATCGCGGCGATCGGCGTAGCCGCCTGGGATGAGCCGATCACCGGGCTGAAAGCGGTCAGCCTCGTCGCCGTGATCGCCGGCGTCGTCGGCCTGAACCTGTCCTCCGCCCACTGACCGTGTCTGCGCGCCCCTCCTCAGCCCCTGCGGGCCCCCGGCCGAGCGGTGTCGCCGACACGCCAGGCGCTGCGCCTCCCACGGGGCGCGGCGCCGGCCGACGGCTCGCACTGCTCGATGCCGCCGTCCGCGTGATCGGCCGCGGTGGGATCGCGGCCGTCGACCACCGTGCCGTCGCGGCTGAGGCCGGCGTGCCGCTCGGGTCGACGACCTACTACTTCTCCTCCAAGGACGACATGGTCGCCCAGGCGCTCGAGCACGTCGCCGACCGGGAGGCCGACCGCATCGACGCTGGCGTTCGCGCCGGCGCGCTCGACACCGCCGCGGAGACGCTTCCCGAGCGCCTCGCGGACACGCTGATCGACATCTGGGCCGGCGACCTGGTCGTCCTCCTCGCCCAGTACGAGCTCTACCTCGAGAGCGCCCGCCGCCCCGACCTGCGCCCGGCCGCCGAGCGCTGGGACCGCGCTTATCGCGATCTCCTCGGCCACGCCCTCGAGCAGCTCGCCGTCCCCGACCCCGACCGCCGCACCCGCCTCCTCTGCGCCGGCCTCGACGGCCTCCTCCTCGACCACGTGGCCACCGGGACCGACGCCGCCGAGCTCCGCGCCGACGTCGTCGAGCTCATCCGCCGCATCGCCGCCTGAGCCGGCCCTCCTCGGGCGCACCGGGCCGATCCCGGCCGCATGTCGGCCGCAACCAGCCCACCGCTCTGGCCCGGCCCGCCGCGGGCCGATTGCGGCCGACGTGCGGCCGCAACCGGCCCTCGAGGGCCCGAAGCGCCGTAGCCGCGCGGGGCATGGGTCTCGGTCGGCGCCTTCCCGGCGCCTCGCTACCCGAGCGTGGAATGGCTACGGCGGTTCAGCCGCAGCCGGTGTTGTTGCCGCAGCTCGAGCAGGTGTAGCACGTGCCGGTGCGCTGCATCATGCCTCCGCACTGGGCGCAGGCGGGACCGAGGTCGAGGCCGGTGACCTGGGCAGGGCCGGCGAGCGGCGGCTTGTCGGTCATCGCCGAGGCGGCTGGGACGGGCGTGGCGGTCGCGCCGCCGTCGGCGCCGTTGGAGTGGCCGTTGGGGCCGTTGGCGCCGCCGTTCGACGGGCCGGCGGTGTCGCCGCGCATAGCGGCCTCCTGCGCAGCCTTGCGGGCCTTGACCTCGGGGGTCATGATGCCGAGCTCCTCCTGGACGTCGACGTCGAGGAAGCGCGAGGCGAGCCAGCGCATGATGTAGTCGGGCAGCGACTTTGCGAACGGGATCTCCGGGTTGCCGGTGATGCCCTCGGGGTCGAAGCGCATGTAGGAGAACTTGCGCACGAGCGTCTCGAGCGGCACCCCGTACTGGAGCGCGATCGAGATCGAAGTCGCGAACGCGTTCATCATGCCGCGCAGCGTCGAGCCCTCCTTGCCGATGTCGGTCAGAAAGATCTCGCCGACGGTGCCGTCGTCGTAGGTGCCGGCGGTGATGTAGCCCTCGTGACCGGCGATCGAGAACTTGTGCGTGACTGAGCTGCGCGTGCCGGGCATCCGCTTGCGTCGCGGTGGCGCCTCCGCCAGTGCCGCCTTGACCGCCACTTCGATCTTCTCCTGCACGCCCTTGGACTCGGCCTGCTCGGCGTCGGTGCGCAGCGCCTGCGCGGTCTTCGAGCCGTCGCGGTAGATCGCGAGCGCCTTGAGGCCGAGCTTCCAGCCCTCGAGGTAGGTCTCGGCGATGTCATCGACGCTCGCCTCGGCCGGCAGGTTCACCGTCTTGGAGATCGCGCCCGAGAGGAACGGCTGCGCCGCGCCCATCATCTTGATGTGGCCCATGTGCGAGATCGCGCGCTTGCCGACGGCCACGTCGAACACCGGCAGGTGCTCCTCCTTCAGGCCGGGCGCGCCGATGATCGTGCCGTTATCGACGATCCACGCCTCGATCTGCTCGATCTCGTGTTCGCCGTAGCCGAGCGTGTCGAGCGCCCGCGGCACCGTCCGGTTGGCGATCGTCATGTTGCCGCCGCCGACGAGCTCCTTGAACTTGACCAGCGAGAAGTCCGGCTCGATGCCGGTCGTGTCGCAGTCCATCAGGAACGAGATCGTGCCGGTGGGGGCTAGGACCGTCGCCTGCGCGTTGCGGTAGCCGTGCTGCTCGCCGAGGTCGATCGCCTCGTCCCACGAGCGCTTGGCCGCCTCGAGCAGCGGCTTCTCGACCAGGCCGGCGTCGATGTCGTCCGCGGCCGTGCGGTGCTTGCGCATCACGTGCAGGTGCGGGTCGCGGTTCTCCTCGAACTTCTCGTACGGGCCGACCGCCGCGGCCACCTCGGCCGACTTGCGGTACGCGCGGCCGGTCATCAGCGCGGTGATCGCCCCCGCGACGGCGCGGCCCTCGTCGGAGTCGTAGGGGAGGCCGTTCGACATCAGCAGCGCGCCGAGGTTCGCGTAGCCGAGTCCGAGCTGACGGAACGCACGCGCGTTCTTGCCGATCTCCTCGGTCGGGTAGCTCGACGGGCTGACGACGATCTCCTGCGCCAGGATCATCACGTCGACCACGTGCTCGAATGCCTCCGCGTCGAACGTCCCGTCCTCGCGGCGGAACTTCATCAGGTTGATCGACGCGAGGTTGCAGGCCGAGTCGTCGACGTGCATGTACTCGGAGCAGGGGTTGGACGCGTTGATCCGGCCCGAGTTCGGGCACGTGTGCCAGTCGTTGATCGTCGTGTCGTACTGGACGCCCGGATCGGCGCAGCGCCAGGCCGCGTCGGAGATCTGACGCAGCACGTCGGCGGCGTCGTGGGTGGCGACGGGCGTGCCGTCGAGGCGCGAGAGCAGCTCCCAGTCCTCGTTGCGCTCGGCGCGCTCCATGAACTCGTCGGTCACGCGTACCGAGTTGTTGGCGTTCTGGTACTGGATCGAGGTGAAGCCGTCGCCGTCGATCGACATGTCGAAGCCGGCGTCGCGCAGGGCGGCTGCCTTCTCCTCCTCGCGCGCCTTGCACCAGACGAAGTCGAGGACGTCGGGGTGGTCGACGTCCAGCACGACCATCTTCGCCGCGCGCCGCGTCTTGCCGCCCGACTTGATCGTGCCGGCCCACGAGTCGGCGCCGCGCATGAAGGAGACGGGGCCCGACGCGGTGCCGCCCTTCTGCAGGTGCTCCATCGAGCCGCGGATGTTCGAGAGGTTGATCCCCGAGCCAGAGCCGCCGCGGAAGATCTTGCCCTCCTTGGTGTTCCAGTCGAGGATCGACTCCATCGTGTCCTCGACGCTGAGGATGAAGCAGTTATGGACCGCCACGTTGTTGGAGAGGTACTCGCCGGACTCGGTCTGGATGTCGTAGACGCCCATCTCGCCGAGCGGCTCGATGGCGACGATCTCCTCCTCGCGGAGGTCAGGGCACCGCTTCAGGCCATCCAAGCCCAGCGAAGCTTGCAGCTTGCTCTGCTTCTCCTCGCTGACGAACCCGACCAACTCGGCAAACCGTGCCCGCTCGGAACCGATCGAGATCTGAACCTCGTGCATGTCGTGGCGATTCGCGCGCGGCTCCGGCTTGCGGAGGCGACGCGAATAGATGCCGAGGACGTTGAGCAGCACCTGCACGTCCTCCGTCCACTGCTCACCGATTACGGCGAAGCCGATGCGCCCGCTCGCCTGGTCGTCGCGATGCTGGACGGTCACGAAGCCATCCGCCTGGAAGATGCTCCGCAGGTAGGCCGCGATCTCATCGTGAGAGGCGGTCCATAGGCGCCCCGGCACCCGGATGCTCCTTCCGCGATCGAGCAGCCCCCAGCGCTCGACGAAATCGCGCAAGACCTCACCGTAAAGACGGACCCTGCGGACAGGGATGCTCTCCGTGTCGGCATCGCGAACATGGCGGTGGACGTCGGGCAGAGCGACGTCCAGGTTGTCGAGCACCCATGCGAGCTCGTCATCTCCAGCCACCTGGAACTCGATCGTCAGCGACTGGTTCGTCCCCTCCGAGTACTGGCCGACGAAGCCGTCGGCCTGGAGCCATCCGGCGAGTGCTGCCTCGGCCACGGCGGCCGGATCAGCCTCCTGCGGCATCGCCTCGTCGACATCTGCGTCGCCCGTACCGGCATGTACGAGGGCGGGAGCAGAGACCTTTGCCCGGTGAGGATGGAGGTGCATGCGCATGCCGACCTCCAACTCATCGACCCTCAGCCACGCTGGCGTCGCGCGCCGCTCGGCGACCGCCTTGACCACGTGATCCGCAGTCGCCTCGACGAACTGGCCATTGCGCAGGCGCACGCGCCATACGTCCTTGCGACCGTTGTCCTTGACGGCGAGGATCCGTGTGATGCCGTGCGCGTCATAGACCTCGCGCCCAACCTGGTCATCCTCGACGAGCTCGCCGATCGGGACCATGCCCTCGGGCGTCGAGACCAGCGCGTGATAGGGCTGGCACGCCGAGCACTGCGGCTGCTCCTCGAAGCCGACGTTGAACCACACCGGCGAGTTGAAGGCGGCGAGCTGGTGGAGCAGGATGTGCGTCAGCTCGGCCCCGAAGGCGTCGCCGTCCTCGTCGGACGCGAAGTAGCCGTGCTCGCGGCCCCAGCCGGCGATCGTGCCCGCCACGCGGCCGACCATCTGCTTGACCGAGCGCTCGCGCTCGTCGCTGCCGAGCCGGCCGCGGAAGTACTTCTGCGCGACGATGTTCGTCGCGTTCTGCGACCAGCTCTTCGGGAACTCGACCTCGCGCTGCTCGAAGGCGGGCTTCTCGGGGTCCCCGATCACCGCGTCGCGGATCTCCCACTCGACGGCGTCGAACGGATGGACGCCTGGCTCCGTATACCGCCGCTCGATCTCGACGCCGGCGGTGCTGGCTGTCGTCTGGGCGGTGCGGGAACTCGGCATGCTCTCTCCTCGTCGTCTACTCGGGTGCGTACCCGGCTCGGAGTGGCTCACCGCAGCCGGGAAGCGATGGTGCCGCTTCCGTCGGATGGAAAGAAACTGGACGCGCGGGCGGCTTGGGAACGACGACTCACAACCCTCATTCTAGAGGGCAATACTTGCGATCTCCGCGGCCGGCGGCGCTTCGTGCCCGCATTTTCCGGCGCCTTCTCACGAACCCCTTTCACGGTCATGGCCGCCCTGTCCCGGACAAACGTGGAATCGATCCGCTGCGGCGCCCGCGATCGGCGGGGTCAGGCGCCGACGAGCACGTCGTCGAGCTCGGCCAACGCCGCCGCGAGCACGTCCTCGGGCGCCCCGCTCGCGTCGACCCGGCGCACGCGCTCGGGCTCACGCCGCGCCAGCTCGTCGTAGCCGGCCGCGATGCGCGCGAAGAACGCCTCCTCCTCGCGCTCGAGCCGGTCGAACCCCTCCAGGCGCGTTCCCTGCCGTGCGCGTCCGAGCGCCGGGTCGACCTCCAGCAGCAGCGTCCGGTCCGGCCTCAGCCCGCCGGTCGCGAACTCGTTGATCGCCGCGACGACCTCCACGCCCAACCCCCGACCGCCGCCCTGGTAGGCGAGCGACGAGTCGACGAAGCGGTCGAGCAGCACCCAGTCGCCGCCGTCGAGCAGCGGCGCCAGCGCCTCCTCGACGAGCTGTGCCCGCGCCGCCGCGTACAGCAGCGCCTCGGCCCGCGCACCGATCGTCAGCGCCGGGTCCTTGACGAGCGTCCGGATCCGCTCGGACGCCTCGACGCCGCCCGGCTCGCGCAGCAGCTCGACGCCGACCCCACGCGCCCGCAGCGCGTCCGCGAGGTGCGCGGCGAGCGTCGTCTTGCCGGCGCCGTCGAGCCCCTCGATCGTGATCAGCCGGCCGCGCGCCACGGCGGCGACCATACCGGCCGCTACGCTCGCCCGGCGATGAGCGCCCTCCCCGGCACCGAGGACCACCCACAGTCGCGGATGACGCTGACGGCCGCGCTCGCGGGCGACCCCTCGCACGCCTACCTCTTCCACGGCCCCGCCGGCGTCGGCAAGCGCGCCGTCGCCCGCGCCTTCGCGGCCGAGCTGCTCGCCGCCGGCTCGCCCGACGTCGACAACGCCCGCCACCGCGCCCTGGCGGGCACCCATCCCGACCTCACGTGGGTGCGGCCCACCGGCGCGCACGTGATGCGAACCGACGACGTCGCCGACCCCGTCGTCAACGCCGCCTCGCGCACGCCGTTCGAGTCCGCCAGGCGCGTGTTCGTGCTCGAGCGCGTCGACACCATGAACGACGAGGTCGCCAACCGGCTGCTCAAGACGCTCGAGGAGCCGCCGCCGTTCGTCCACCTGATCCTGCTGACCGACTCGCTCGGCCAGGTGATCCCGACGGTGGTCTCGCGCTGCCAGCTCGTCCGCTTCGACCCGCTGCCCGCGGCGCGGATCGCCGAGCAGCTGATGGGGGAGGGCGTGCCGGCGAACGTCGCGGAGCCGTGCGCCCGACTCGCGCTCGGCAACGGCGAGCGCGCCCGCTTCCTCGCGTCCGAGGAGGGCGTCGCACTGCGCGCCGACGTCGACCGCCTCGTCGCCTCGGCCCTGCGCGGCGGCGGTCGTCCCGCCGGCGAGCCCGAGGCCTGGCGCGGCCTGCTCGACCGCGCCGACCAGCGCCGCGCCGCCGCCGAGGAGCGGATCGCCGAGGAGGCCACCGCCCGCCTCGCCAACGAGCCCAAGGGCCGCGACCGCGGCGCGATCGAGAAGCAGTTCGAGGATGCCGCCAAGCGCGACGGCCGCCGCGCCCGCACCGAGGTGCTCGACCTCGGCCTCACGCTCGCCGCGCTGCGCTTCCGCGACCTGCTCTGCGTGGCCGAGGGCGCCGAGGCCGCCGTGCTCGACCCGTCCGCCGCCTCCACGCTCGCCGCCGACGCCCGCCTCGATCCCACCCGCCTCCGCGCCGCCGCCGAGCGCTGCGAGGATGCCCGCCTCTCGCTCCAGCTCAACGTCACCGAGGATCTCGCCCTCGAGGCGCTCGGCTTTCGCCTCAACCGCCTCGTCGGCGCCCACGCCGCCTGAGCGCGGCGCGCGGCATCAGGCCGCTCGACGCTCCTCCCGCAGAGCGTCGGCGGGATCTTCGCGCCGCGCGATCAACCCACTCCCGGCGGGTCGCTCGACGACCGCAGCGGCAGGCCCGTACCGGACCACCCGCCGCGGTCCCACGTCGTGCACCGTTCGCAGCTCCCGCCCCTCCGCATCCAGGAACGTCACGTCGATCCTGAACCGCATCCCGAACGTGTGGATCGACCGGCAACCCGGGATCAGCAGCATGCAGTCGTCGGGCACGGCCGCCAGCCACGCCAGCCCCAGCAGCCGTGCCCGGAAGCCCCTCGCGATGAGCAACCGCATGCCATGAACCGCCGCCACGTCCAGCCGCCGCAGCCGCGCCGGCACGTCCTCTCGATCCAATCCCATGCCTCCCCAGGGCACGAGCCGCCAGATCGCACCCCCGGCATCTCGAACGCAGGCCGATCCGGCCCGATCTCGGTGCCCCACGTCGGACCGCCCACGCCACCCCAGAACCCCGCAAACCCCGCTAGGCTCTGCCTTTCCCCGCCGACGTAGCTCAGCTGGTAGAGCACATCTCTCGTAAAGATGGGGTCCCCGGTTCGAGTCCGGGCGTCGGCTTGAGGCGCACCTGACGCGAAAGAAATGAGCGGGAGTCGCCGACATCTCGGCAACTCCCGCTCGTGTCGCGGGCGGGCTATGGTCGCCTACTACCAGGTGCCGTAGCGATACTTGTACGGCCAGACCTCGATCCAGAAGCCGCGCCGCCCCCCGACGATTCGCTTGGCGATGTTCGAGATGGTGGTGCAGTACTTCCGGAGCCATACCAGTGGGCCCCTGGCGTAGCGAAGGCAGACGATGAAAGTTACGCCGGTGACCACCTCGTGCCGGGATATCTTTGCCCAGAGATGCCAGCCTCGCGCATTCGAATAGCCGGCCTGGTAGGCCTCTGCCTGGCCCGGTGAGGCCGCGCTAACCAGGGCGCCGATACCGCCGGCTCTGTCCGACATGCCGGGAAGCATGGCGAACGACGCGGTGATCGCGATCGTGCCTAGTAGTATTGCGGTAATGCGCTTCATTCCTCACCACCCCTTCAAGCGGTTGATTTAGGAGTAGCCGAACTGTAAGTGCCGGCATGGCGGCGATCAAGTCGTGCCGGACGGCGTTTCCCCGCAAGTTGAATGTGGGGTTCTCGCTCGTTACCCCACACAGCGACCACCTCGTCAGGTGCGGTGACCGGTCGGTGAGCGGGGGCCGTCGGCTATCAGCGCCACGTGGTCTCGCTCGACATGGAGGAGTCGGGAATCATCCTCGGTGAAGCTGCGGGGATAGGCATCGAACCGCCGGAACACATCGCCCCTGATGACTACTAGCGCGGCTCCGCGGAGCGCCGCCCGCTTGCTCTCAGCTGCGTCGAGGCACCGCAACTCGGGGTCTGGACCGCCAAACGCCGATCGCCATCTGGGCTTCTCATCCTCGATCCCGCTCGCGAGAGCATCGACCGCTGCGGCGCCGGCGAGCGTGATCGTCAGTGGGTTCAGCATCAGTATCGGCGCAGCGAGGCAGCGTCCGATCAACTTGCCGGCATCCCTCAGCGCCATGCTTCCCAGTCGCGTGCCCGCGAGCTCGCGAGCGTCCTCGTGGCTCATTCCCACACTCCCTTCGGCCTCGCTCCCGCTGAGCTCGCGGCTCGCTTTCCAGCGGCGGATCAGGGCAGCGGCGCTCGCGACGGCCTCCAGATGGACGCGATCGGCTGTTCCACAAGAGCACGACGAGTCTTGATCGATGGGAGCGAGGCCGTCTGGCAGATCGGCGTTCAGGTCATCGATGTCCCGCGCACTGATGACAAGATGCCCAAGCTCGCCCGCGAATCCGTGGCTGCCCTCGATCAGCTTCGTCTCGAGGAACGCCGATCGCGTGGGGGAGAATCGGTCGAGGATCGCCGTCCCAGCGCCTATACCGCCACCGACACGGATCGCCATTGCGACTTGGCCCTCGTGCAGTATTCGGGGTAGTCGCCTTGACTCGTCGAAGGCAGCGGCCAACGCGATCGAATTCGCGTCGTTCAGAGCATGCGCCCTGTCGTCGTCGATGTGGAGCACTCGTGCCAGTGCCGTGGCCAGCGACTCGCTGTACCAGTCATCGCTGTGCAACCCGCGTCCCTCGGGTCGTTTTGTTACTCGGTGGACCGGTGCCGGCCATGCAGCGGCGGCGCCGAGGAGCGGCAGTGCTGGCTTAGCGGCCGTCCCGATGCGATGGACTTGGGCAAGGACCGGATTCCTGAGCCCATCCTGGAGCACCTTGCTGGCGAGCGTCCCGATGTCGGCAAGCACGGTCCTCTTCGTGTTCGCCTTGAAGCGGTCTCGGACGGCCGGCGCCTCTCGCAGATGGTGAACGATGCCGTTCGCATCCACGAGCCCCGCCCGCAAGCTGTCCTTGCCGAGCGAGACCCCGAGCACGAGGCCGAGACCCGCACCGAAGCGCGGGGGACGCCTGGGTGTCTTGCGTAGGAAGCCCGATGCGGCCAGTTCGTCGATTCGCTCCTTGCCGTTGCCGCGATCGCCTATATGCGTCCAGAACTCACCGAGGCTGGTAGTGCCGCTCTCTAGACGCCCTCCATAGAGAAGCACGCCATGAAGCAGGCGCCGATCTACACGCCCCCGAGATGTCTCCCGCGCGGTGATCGGGAGAGTATTTCAGAGGTGTAAGCGAGTGTACGCAACACCGGAGCGTGGTGGCACGGCAGGTGACGAGTCCTGCACACTTAGGCAACCACCGCTCAATGCGCGAGCCCTTCCTCCAGCACCGCGAACCCGCGCTCCACCTCCCGCCGCAGCGCCTTCGCCAGCTCCGCCCCCGTCTGTCCGCCGCCCACCACACGCCGCCGCGCGCTCTCGATCACCGATCGCTGCACCCCGACCATCGCCCGGGCGGCGACGTATGGCCGGCAGTCGCCCTCGTCCGCGCCGGTCTCCTCGCGGATGACCTCGGCCAGCGCGCGTGCGATGTCGTCGTAGATCTCACGCTCGCGGGTCTGGAGCGACGGGCTGGCCGCCACGAGGCGGGACATCTTCTCGATCCACGGCGCCTCACCGGAGCACATTCGCTCGGTGCCGGCGAGCGCGTTGCGGCGCACCGCGGCGAGCACCGACTCGCCAGGGTCGCGCTCCCGCACGGCCGCCACCAGCCGCTCCTTCGCGGCGTCCGCCTCGTCGAAGAGAAGATCCTCCTTGCAGCCGAAGTAGTTGAAGACCGTCTTCTTCGAGACCTCCGCCGCCTCCGCCACGTCCTCGACGGTCACGGCGTCGAAGCCACGCTCGGCGAAGAGGTCCGTCGCGGCGTCGGAGATCGCCTTGCGAGTGCGCAGCTTCTTGCGTGCACGGAGAGGGATCTCCGGTCCGATCTCCGGCTCGCTGAGCGAGGTCTCCTTCGGCGCACCCATTTGCTATACAGAGGCGAAACTTCTACCGAGTGTAATAGACGTCCCTGGCCCGGAGGTAGCAATCGTGGAGCGCTTGACGGAGGTCGTCCTCCGAAACCGTCGCAAGGTCGTCATCGGCTGGGTGGTGCTGCTGATCGCGGCGATCGGGGCCATGGGCCCCGCCACGGAGTCGCTCTCCGAGAGCTTCAGCGGCACCGGCGCGGGGTTCGAGACCAACCAGCGCATCCAGCAGCTCTACGGGACGGGCGGGCAGATGCCGCCGATCGTGCCCGTGGTGACGGTGCCGGAGGGCAAGACCGTCGACTCGCCGGACGTGCGCAGGGAGCTCGACGCCGCCTTCGGCAGCATCGAGCGCGCCGTCCCGAACGCCCGCGTCGCCTCGTACACGTCGACCGGCGACCGCGCATTCGTATCCGAGGACGGACGCACCACCTACGCGCTCGTCTACCCCGAGTTCAGCGGTGGCTTCCAGGCGCCGCCGGAGCAGGACGCCGTCAAGGAGGCGCTCGCCGGGAAGGCGGTCGCCGGCGCCCCTGTCCAGATCACCGGCTTCTGGGCGCTCTCGCTCGGGGACGAGGACGCCGATCAGGGACCGGCGCTCCTGCTCGAGGTCCTGATCGGTGGCACCGGCGCGCTCGTCATCCTCACGCTCCTCTTCGGCATCCGCCTTGCGCTGCTGCCGCTGCTGATGGCCGTCTTCTCGATCCCCGTCACGTTCCTGCTGCTCTGGCCGATCGCCAGCATCACCGACGTCTCGATCATCGTCCAGTTCCTGCTCGCGCTGATCGGCCTCGGCGTGGCGATCGACTACGCGCTGCTCGTCGTCATGCGCTGGCGCGAGGAGCGCGCCGGGGGCCGCGAGAACGTCGACGCCGTGCGCGTCTCGATGCGCACCGCCGGTCGCGCCGTCGTCTTCAGCGGCACCACGGTCGCGATCGGCCTGCTCGTGATGGTCGTGCTGCCCGTGCCCACGCTGCGCTCGATCGGCTACGGCGGCCTGCTGATCCCGCTCGTCAGCGTCGCGGTCGCGCTCACGCTGCTGCCCGTGCTGCTGTCGACGATCGGACCGAAGCTCGACCGTTCCAAGCACGCGCGCAAGGCGGCCGTGGCCCGTGGGCGCTGGTTCTCGTGGGCCGGCTGGATCGTCCGCCACCGTTGGATCGCGGCGATCGTGTCGATCGGTGCGCTGGTGGCGCTCGCGATCCCGTCGCTCTCGATGCAGCTCGGCACCGCGAGCGCTGAGTCGCTGGCGGCGTCCGGACCGGCGCGCGAGGCGTTCGACAACCTCGACGACTCCGGCCTCGGCGGCGGCGCGATGTCGCCCTTCGAGCTGCTGGTCCCGTCCGCGCAGGCCGACGAGGTCGCGGCCGACGTCGCCGACGTCGAGGGCGTCAACGCCGTTGTCGACCCGGAGAGCTGGGCCGCCGGCGGCACCCGCATCCTCAACGTCGTCCCGGCGGTCGACAGCTACTCGGGCGAGGGGGCGCAGATCCTCGACCGCATGCGCGAGCAGCTGCCGTCGAGCGTCGCGATCGGCGGTCCGGCCGAGAACGCCGACTTCGTCGACGCCGTCTACGACGCAGCGCCCCTGATGCTCGGGCTCGTCCTGCTGCTCACCTTCCTGCTGCTCGCACGCGCCCTACGCTCGATCCTGCTGCCGCTCAAGGCGGTCCTGCTCAACCTGTTCTCGCTCGCGGCCGCGGTCGGGATCATGGTGCTCGTCTGGCAGGAGGGCATCGGCTCCGAGCTGATCTGGGACATCGCCGCCACCGGAGCGGTCGAGAGCTGGATCCCGATCATGGTCTTCGCCTTCCTGTTCGGCCTGTCGATGGACTACGAGGTGTTCATCCTCACGCGCATGCGCGAGGAGTACGACCGCTCCGGCTCGACGAACCGGGCGGTCATAGACGGCCTCGGCCACACCGGCCGCCTCGTCACCAGCGCTGCGCTGATCCTGTTCTTCGCCTTCGCGGCGCTTGCGTCGGCGCCGGACACGGTCACGAAGATGTTCGCGACCAGCCTCGCGGCCGGCATCCTGCTCGACGCGACGCTGATCCGCGGCCTGCTCGTGCCGGCCGTCGTGTCGCTGATGGGCAGGTGGAACTGGTGGCTGCCCGCGCTGCCGGCACGGCTCCTGCGCACGCAGGCGTCGCCGCTCGAGCCACCGCGGCCGGTCGTCGAGCCGGCGTTGCAGCCGGCAGCCGAGGAGGCCTGAGCCTGGGCGCCCAGCCGGCCCGATGCGCCCGGCGGAGTGCGCGATGATCGCGAGTGGCCGGATCGGGGGGTTGGAAGAGGATGATCCTGCTCGGCTACGGCTACGGATGCGCCATGCCGCTCCGCGGGAGGCTCAAGCGCACGCTGGTCCCGCGCTCGGCGGGGGCGAGCCAGATCCGCCCGCCGTGGGTCTCGACGATCGCGCGTGCGATCGCCAGGCCGAGCCCGGCGCCGTCCGACTCGCGGGCGGCGTCGGCGCCGCCGCGGAAGAAGGCGTCGAAGACCCGCTCGCGCTCGTCCTCCGGGATGCCGTCGCCGGTGTCGGCGATCTCGATCTCGATCGCGTCGCCGCCCGCGCCGGCGCCGGCCCGCACCGTGACGCTCCCGTCCGCCGGGGTGTGCCGGATCGCGTTGCGGATCAGGTTGAACAGGACGCGCTGGATCTTCTCGGGGTCGACGTGCGCCGACAGCTCCCCGTCGCCGAGCTGGGCGCTCAGCTCGACCCGCCGCGCCCGCGCCTCCGGCCGCATCGCCACGACGGTCTCGTCGACCAGCGGCGCCAGCCCCACCTGGCGCATCGACCAGTCGATGTCCCCGGCCTCGATCCGCGAGAGCTCGAAGAGGTCGTCGATCATCGCGCTCAGCGAGGCGATGTGGGTCTGCATCGTCGCGAGGTAGCGCCGGCGCGTCTCGCCGTCGACGATGTCGTCGTCGATCGCCTCGATCAGCAGCCGCAGCGAGGCGATCGGCGTGCGCAGGTCGTGCGACACCGCGGCCACCAGGCGCCGCCGCGTGGCCTCGGCGGCGGCGCGCGCCCGCTCGCGCTCGGCGAGCGCCGCGGTCCTCAGCGTCACCATCCCGGCGCCGAGCACGAGCACCGCCACGAACAGCGCGTCGCGGTCGGAGAAGAGCATCATCCGCGCGGCCGCGACGACGACCACCAGGACGAGCCCGACGACGACGGCGGTGATCACGGCCTGGCGGCGCAGCGAACCGAACCGGGACGACGTCGCGGGCGGGCCGAGCAGCGACGGGCTCATGGCTGGAACCGGTAGCCGACGCCCCACACGGTCTGGACGTAGCGGGGGCGCTCGGGGTCGGGCTCGATCTTCGCGCGCAGGCGGCGGACGTGGACGGTCACGGTGCTGGTGTCCGACAGCGCGGCAGACTCCCACACGCGGTCCATCAGCTGGTCGCGCGAGAACGCCTGGCCGGGGTGGTGGGCGAGGAAGTCGAGCAGGTCGAACTCGCGCTGGCTGAGCGCGACGTCCCGCCCGGCGACCGCGGCGCGCCGGCCGCGCGCGTCGATCTCCAGCTCGCCGAAGCGCAGCGGCTCGGCGTCCCGCGTGGGTGGATCGGCCCTGCGCAGCACCGCGTCCACGCGCGCGACGAGCTCGTTCGGCGAGAACGGCTTGACGACGTAGTCGTCGGCGCCGCTGCGCAGCCCGGCGATGCGGTCGTTCTGCTCGCCCTTCGCGGTCAGCAGGATCACCGGCGTCCGCGCCCCGGCGCGCTCGCGCAGCCGCCGCAGCACCTCCAGCCCCCCGATCTCGGGCAGCATCAGGTCGAGCACGACCAGGTCCGGCTCGCGCTCGCCGGCGAGGCGCAGCGCCTCGAGCCCGTCGCCGGCGGTCGGGGCGTCGTAGCCGGCCCGCTCGAGGTAGCGGGAGACCACCTCGGCGATCGTCGGCTCGTCATCGACCACCAGCACCGTGCGTCGAGCCGCTGGGTCGACCATGGGATCGATTGTGGCAGCGTGCGGGCTCATCCGAACGTGAACGCGTAGCCGGAGACCCCGGGCGGCAGCTGGAGGGTGAGCACGTGGCGCTCGGGTCGCGGCAGGTCGATCAGCCTGTACAGCTCCTCGCGCCGCACGGTCGCCACGCCGCCGCGGACGTCCTCGCCCGCCAGCCGCGCCGGCAGCGGCCGGCCGTCGAGCAGCACGCGGACCGGCCGCGGCCGACCGCCGCGCGAGCCGAGCACGAGGAAGACGCGTCGCGCGCCGAACGCCAGGTGCAGGCGCGATCCGCTCACGGCCGTCGCGGAGTCCGCGACGATCCGCCAGGTCCCCTCGTAGGCGAGGCTGTCGGGGGGCAGGCCGGACGCCGGCACCCGGAAGGTCCGGGTGCCGGAGGGGATCGGACCGTTGACGAAGCGGTCGGCGCGTGCGGCGCCCAGGTAGCTCTCGGGCGTGGTCACGAACGGCGACGCCCGCTCGGCCCGGGCGTGCGCGCGGGAGCCCGGGCGGCGGCCGGCCTCGGCGAGCAGATCGCGGATCGCCTGCTCGGTCTCCTCGTAGTCGCCCTCGCCGAAGTGCGTGTACCGGACCCGCCCGCGCGCGTCGATCAGGTACTTCGCCGGCCAGTAGCGGTTCGCGTACGCGTCCCAGGTCGCGTAGTCGTTGTCCTGGGCGACGGCGTAGCGCAGCCCGTTCTGCTCGATCGCGGCGCGCACGTTGCCGGGATCGCGCTCGAACGGGAACTCGGGCGTGTGCACGCCGACGATCGTCAGCCCCTTGCCGCGGTAGCGCTCGTCCCAGGACCTCAGCTCGGGCAGCGTGCGGATGCAGTTGATGCAGGTGTAGGTCCAGAAGTCGACGAGCACGACCCGCCCGCGCAGGTCGCGGAGCGAGAGCGGTGCGCCGCGCGGAGTGTTGAACCACTGCTGGGTGCCGACGAAGTCGGGCGCCACGCCGAGCACCGGCAGCCCGGAGCCGCCGCCCGCGCTCGCCGCCGCCGCGTCGGCGGTCCCGACGCCCTCACGCAGCTCGCGCAGGCCATCGAGCTCGCGGCGAACGCCGTCGGTCTCCTCGAGCGCCTTCGTGGGGTTGACCACGAACGCCGGCAGGTCGTCGGCGATCGCCGTCTGGAAGCGCACGTCGTAGTCGGCGACCATCAGCGCCGCGACGACGACCATCAGCGCGCCCATGCCCATCTGCAGCCGGCCGGCGTGGGGGGCGAGGCGGCTCGTGATCCGCCGCCCGCCGAGCATCAGGAGGTACAGGACGACCGCGCTGCCGATCGCGTAGGACGCCGCCACGCCGAGGCGTCCCGCCGTGAGCGGCTGCGAGGCCGACACGGTGATCACGCCCGCGAGGATCGGCCCGGCGCACGGCGCGTAGACGAAGCCCAGGCTGCCGCCGACGAGCATCCCCGAGCCGAAGCCGCCGTCGCGTCCGGGACGGCCCTGCGGGACAGGCACGATGCGGCCGATCCACGCCTCGAGCCGCGCCGCGACGGGCGGTGCGAGCAGCGCGACGCCGAAGCCGAGCAGCACGGCGATCGCGACGTTGCGCAGCAGGTCGTCGGGCAGTCCGAGCGCGTCGATGACGTAGACGAGCGCGACCGTCGCGAACGCGAACGACAGCGCGAGGCCGGTCACCACGCCGAGCGGCCTGCGCCTGCCGCCGGTGACCCCGGCCGACAACACCACCGGCAGCACCGGCAGCACGCAGGGCGAGAGCGCCGTCGCCGCGCCGGCGACGAACGCGAATGCCATCAGGACGACCATGGCAGCGACTCTCTCAGTCCCCGCTTACGAGTCCATTACGGCCGTCGCGCCGTAATGGACTCGTAAGCAGCCCGGTGGATACTCGCCACGAGACCCTACGAAGACGGAGGCACCGATGAGTCGAATGACACTTCTCGCGCTCGCGCTCGCGGCACTGGTGGCTGCCGGCTGTGGCGACGACGACGCGAACGGCGACGGCGGCGCGCCGCGCGCCGCCGCCGGCGCCGCGATGGAGAAGACATCCGACGTGGCGATGAAGGACGAGGACAAGATGGCCGCCGACGACGCGATGAAGGCTGACGATGCGATGAAGGCCAAGCGCCGGGGCGCAGTCGTCAAGGTCGTGCGCTCGCAGTACGGCCGGGTCGTCGCCGACCGCAAGGGCGAGGCGCTCTACCTCTTCGACAGGGAGGACACGAAGCGGAGCGAGTGCTACGGCGCCTGCGCGAAGGCGTGGCCGCCCGTGCTCGCCAAGGGCCGCCCGCGTGCCGGCAGGGGCGCCAAGCAGGGCCTGCTCGGAACGACTCGCCGCCGTGGCGGCGGGCGCCAGGTGACCTACGCCGGCCACCCGCTCTACTACTACAAGGACGACTCGCCCGGCACGATCCTCTGCCACGACGTCGACGAGTTCGGCGGCCTCTGGCTCGTCGTCAAGCCGAACGGCCGCCCCGTGGGGTGATCGCCGGCGGCGCCCGACCGCCGCGCCGCGCAGGTTTCGCAGCGCTCCCAGCCCGGTAAGACCTGATCGGGCTGGGAGCACGGCCCGATACCGACAGGCGACAGCGCGGAGGTGAGCGATGGCGGTTCATACGGCGGACGACCGGTCGATCGGCGAGGTCGTCCAGCGGCTGTCTGCGCAGACGGGCCAGCTCGTCCGCCAGGAGCTGCGGCTCGCCCAGCTCGAGCTCCAGGAGAAGGGCAGGCACGCCGGCATCGGCGCCGGCATCTTCGGCGCGGCCGGCATCACCGCCCTCGTCGGTCGCAAGGAGGTCGGTGACGCGTCGCCGCTCAAGCCGGAGCAGGCGATCCAGACGACCAGGCACGACGTCGAGCACCTGCGCGAGAGCGCACGCCGATGAGCTCGCGCGAGCAGCCACCGGTTGCGGCGCGCCAGGCCTCCGCCAGGCGCGACGGCATGAGCGCGGACGAGGAGGTCTCCCTGCTTCGCGCCAGCATCGTCGAGACGCGCCGCGACCTCGGCGAGACCGTCGAGGCGCTCGCCGACAAGGCGGACTCGATCACCGACGTGCGCGGACGCGTCGAGGAGCAGAAGCGGGCGCTCAGGGAGGCCACCGACCGCGCGCAGCATCGGGTCGCCGCCCAGGCGGGCCGCCGCCAGACGCAGTCGGTCGCGGCGGCCATGGCGGTCGCCATCCTCGCCCTCGCGATCCTGCGCCGGCGCAGGGGGTAGGCGATGGTCAAGGTCGTCTACGCGCCGTTCGGGATCCTCTCGGGAATGCTGAGCGGCCTGCTCGCCAGCACCATCTTCAAGCAGGTCTGGAAGCGGGTCTCCAACGAGGACGATCCGCCGACCCCGCAGCAGGGCGAGTACGGCTGGCGCGAGATCCTCGCCGCCGCGGCCCTCCAGGGGGCGATCTTCGCGGTCGTCAAGGCCGTCGTGACCCGCGGCGGAGCCCGCGGCTTCGAGCGAATGACCGGCGTCTGGCCGGGCGACTGAGGAGGTAGGCGATGGCGCGGGAGTCGACACGCGAGGATCGCGCCGGGGACCGGGGCCACGACCGCCGCGACGGCCCCGACAGCCCGGCCGGCCTGAGCTCGAAGGGCGGCGTGCTCAAGCGCGCCGGCAAGGGGTTCATGGCCGACAACCTGACCGACTGGGCGGCGGCGCTGACCTACTACGGGATCCTGTCGATCTTCCCGGCGCTGCTGGCGGCCGTATCGATCCTGGGACTGATCGGCGGCAACACGCTCGACAACCTGCTCCAGAACGTCGAGGACCTCGCGCCCGGCCCCGCGCGCGACCTGCTCTCGAGCGCGCTCGAGAACCTCCAGGGCAGCTCCGGCGCGGCGACGCTCGTCTTCGTCGCCAGCCTTGCGGGCGCCATCTGGGCGGCCTCCGGATACGTCGCCGCCTTCGTGCGCGCGTCCAACTCGATCTACGAGATCGGCGAGGGCCGCCCGCTCTACAAGACGCTCGGCCTGCGCGTCGGGATCACGGTCGCGATGCTGGCGCTGCTGGCGCTGCTCGCGATCGGCGTCACCGTGACCGGACCGCTCGCCGAGGAGGTCGGCAGCGCGATCGGCGTCGGCGACACGGCGGTCACGATCTGGGAGATCGCCAAGTGGCCGGTGCTCGTGATCCTGGTCAGCTTCATGTTCGCCTTCCTCTACTGGGCGGCGCCGAACGTCAAGCAGCCGGGCTTCCGCTGGATCAGCCCGGGCGGCCTCGTCGCGGTCGTGCTGTGGATCGTCGCGTCCCTCGCGTTCGCCTTCTACGTGGCGAGCTTCAGCTCCTACAACGCCACCTACGGAGCCGTCGCCGGCGTGATCGTCTTCCTCATCTGGCTCTGGATCACGAACCTCGCGATCCTCTTCGGCGCCGAGCTCAACGCCGAGCTCGAGCGCGGCCGCCGGATCGACGCCGGCCACGTCCGACCGGGCGAGGAGCCCTTCGTCGAGCCGCGCGACACCAAGAAGCTCGACGACGACCAGAAGCGCAGGTACGAGCGCCGCGCCGAGTGAGCCCGGGCCGGCCTCGGCCGTACTCCGGCCGCAACGTGCCCACCCCCGCCGCCGCGCCGCATTCGGATAGCGTCCGGCGGCGATGTCCGACGAGATCCTGCTCGAGCGCGACGGCGGCGTCGCGACCATCGTCCTCAACGCGCCCGACCGTCGCAACGCGCTCACGCACGCGATGGCGCGAGCGCTCGTCGAGGCGTGCGACGAGATCGACGCCGACCCCGAGGTCGGCGCCGTCGTGGTCCGCGGCGAGGGCGGCTTCTTCTGCGCCGGCGGCGACCGCCAGACGCTCGCCGACGCCGGCCGCGACCCCGCCGCCCCCGAGGCCTACGCCGGGCTCGGCGACGTCTACCGCTCGTTCGCCCGCGTCGGCGAGCTCGAGCCGCCGACCGTCGCGGCGATCCGCGGCGGCGCCGTCGGCGCCGGCATGAACCTCGCGTTCGCGACCGACGTCCGCGTCGTGGCGCGCGACGCGAAGCTGATCTCCGGCTTCCTCCCGATCGGCCTGCACCCTGGCGGCGGCCACGCCGCCCTGCTCGGCCGCACCGGCGTCCGCGAGGCGGCGGCCGCGCTCACCCTCTTCGGCGAGCGCATCGACGGCGCCCGCGCCGCCGATCTCGGCCTCGCCTGGGAGGCGCTCGACGACGCCGACGTCGACGCTCGCGCCGCCGAGCTCGCCGCGGTCCCCGCCGCCGATCCCCAGCTCGCCCGCGCAACCGCCCGCTCGCTCCGGACCGAGCTCGGACCCCCGGCCATCCCCTGGCCCGCCGCGCTCCAACTCGAGCGCCCAGCGCAGATGTGGTCCATGCGCCGCAAGGATCTGGCTCCCTAGCCCGATCGCCGTCGGGCGATCCTCGGCACGGACTACCCTCTGCGATGCCGTGAGCTACTTCACCGCCATTCGCATCTACTCGCTCGTCGAGCTGTCGCTGTTCGCGGCGCTGATGACGGTTGCGATCGGCGGTTGGAGCGAGGAGGCGAAGCTGATCCTCGGCTGGTCGCACGGCGTCGGTTGGATCGTGCTGTGCGCCCTCGTCGGATTCGGCGCGGTGCGCGGCACCTTCACCTGGGTGGTCCTCGCCGCGACGGTCTCGCCCGCCGGGCCGGTGGGCAGCACGCTCGGGATCGAGTGGATGGCCCGACGCAGGCGAGCCCCGGTCGCGCCCGGCCATCCGACGCCCGTCGCGTCCGCCGCGCCGCGCCCGCGCTGAGCCGGTCGGCCCGCACCTGTCGTCGCGCCGCGGGATGATCCCCAGAGGAGCGTTGCGAAGTCAGCTCCGTTGGGGATCATCCCTCGGCGCTCCCACCACCGCCAATGTTCCCGCTCAACGTCCCCAACGTCCTGACCCTCCTTCGCATCCTCCTGGTGCCCGTGCTCGTCGTCGCGCTCGGCACCGAGGCGGAGGGCGGCTCGGCGATCGCGGCGGCGGTCTTCATCCTGGCCGCGCTGACCGACGGGCTCGACGGCTACATCGCCCGCTCGCGCGAGTCGATCACCACCTTCGGCAAGGTGATGGACCCGGTCGCCGACAAGCTCCTGATCGCCGCCGCCCTGCTCACGCTCGTCAGCCTCGATCGCGTCGCCGCCTGGGTCGCGATGATCATCATCGCGCGCGAGTTCGCCGTCAGCGGCCTGCGGATCGCGGCCGGCCAGCAGGGCGTCGTGATCCCGGCGAGCGGCCTCGGCAAGCTCAAGACGATCGTCCAGTCGGCGGCCGTGCTGGCGCTGATCGCCGCCCCCGACTCGGGCGCCGTCTGGGTCCAGGCGCTCGTCTACGTGATGGTCCTCACCACGATCGTCTCGGGTGCCGACTACTTCCTCAACTTCCGTCGCCGGCTCGAGGAGCTCTCGCGCCAGCAGCGTGGCCCCGCCGTGCCCGACCGCTGACGCCGCCCGCAAAGTGAGACCCACGTTCCGGCGGAAATACCGCCGCAACCTGCGTCTCACTGCCCGGCAGCGCTAAGTCCGCTCCGGATGCTCCTCGAGCTCGCCGAGCCGCTCCAGCACCTCGGCCCGCGTGGCGCCGCGCGCCTCGAGCGAACGGTCGAGCAGCTCGCCGTAGACGTCGAGCAGCCCGCACATCAGGTCGGCGGTGCCGATCGTCGTGGCGCCGCGCCCGGCGGCGTGGCGCTCGGCCTCGCCGAGCGCGCGGTCGATCGCGGCCTTGCCGAGCGGAGGCGTGGTGCTCGGCTCGTCGCAGAGCGCGTCCGCCTCGGTCTCCAGCGGGGCCTCGCCGACGCCGAGCCCCTGCAGCGCCGCGCCGACCTGGCCGTGCAGTCGCAGCGCCCGCAGCCAGCGCTCGGCCTCGTCCTCGGCGCAGTGCGAGAACGGGATCGCCGTGCTCACCAGCGTCGCCACGAGCGCGGCGTCCTCGGAGAGCGGAGTGTGGATCGTGGCGCTCATGCGCTGCTATTCCCATCGGCAGCGGTTCCCATGGGCAGTAGCGGCGAATTCCGCCGGGCCCGTCCGCGGACGAATGTTCGATGGGGTTGAGGGGAGCGCCGGTCAGCCGCGCAGCGGCCGGTCCTCGAGCCACTCGCGCATGGTCACGTGGTGGGGCACGTGGACCTCGTCGGCGACCTCGCGCCGCAGCTCCTCGAGCAGCCCGTGCCGCTCGGCGACGACGTTGTGGCGGTGGATGGTCTCGAGGTTCTCCTGCCGGGCGAGCAGGAACGTCTCGTCCTCGAACCCGTCGAGCTCCTCGACGGCCATCCTCGCCATCTCGCGCACGCAGTCCTCGACGAAGCGCGGGTGCATGTGCGCCCGCTCGACGACCTCGACCTCGTCGCTGCGCTTCATCAGCTCGTAGATCTCCGAGCTCATCGAGCGCTCGACGATCCGCAGCAGCGTGCGCGCCTCGATCTCGCTCGTGGAGCCCTCGACGCAGCCGACGTGCAGGCGGCCGATGCCGCGCTGGTTGTGCGTCGCCACCGGCACCGCTCTCAGCACGCGCTCGATCTCCTCGCCGGTGAAGCCGTCGGCCTCGAGCCGGTCGCGCGAGCGCGCGGTGACCATCTCCTGCGCGCACGGGCAGGCGGTCATGCCCTGCGCTTCGACGCCGATCAGCCGGCGCGTGCCGCGCTCGGACGCCACGGCGCTGCCGAACAGCGTGTAGATCTCCTGCGTCGGCGAGCCCGACGCCGGCGCCGCGACCGTCTCCGGGTAGCGGGCGGCGATCCGCACCTCGGCGCGCAGGGCGTCCTGGCGGTCGCGCACGCGCTCGGCGATGTGCTGCGCGAGCGTCTCGGCCTTGAACGCCTCGCCGAGCACGACCTCGTCGATCGCCTCGTTGACGACCTCCTCGAAGCGCGACATGTGCGCTCCCTTCTGGCGCGGGCCGAGGTCGACGAAGCACTCGAGCTCGGAGAAGAACAGCTGCTCGGTGCCGTCGACGCCGATCCGGATGACCTTCTCGACGCCGGTCACGCCGACGCGCGTCAGGCTGACGTGCGTCGTCGGGCGACGCGCCTGGACGTCGTCGTGGGGTGCTGCCGTGGTGCCCGCCAGATCCGCCATCGGCCGTCCACGATACCGCTCGGGCCCGCCTACTCCGCGGCCGCTCCGAGCATCGCGGGGCGAACGAAGTGCCCTTCCGCACGATGTTGCTATCGTGGCGAGCGGCTCGAAGCCTGGACCTCCTCGAAGGCTCCTCATAAATGGCTCAGTCCCTCGCGGCGAGCGCCGCGCACGCCGTACCAGACGCACATACAGCCGTGACGAAGACCGGCAGCCTCGTATGGGGGCGGGTGTCGGAAGCACTGCAACTGCGTTCTTGAGGAGTAGGGGTTGAGGCACAACAGTGATGGAGCAGCAGCACTCTTGGTGGAGCGGCCCGAAGCGCCGATCCCCGAGGTCGACGAGCTGCGCAATCTGGCCACGGTGGGTCGCGAGCGCGGCTACCTGACGTACGAGGAGATCGCCGCCTGCCTCGAGGAGGTGGAGGTGACCAAGGAGCAGGTGCGCGACCTGCACGCCCACCTGCTCGATGCGGGGGTGGACGTCGTCTCGCAGGAGGAGCGGGCCGCGTCGGCGCCCCAGGTCGAGCGAGCGGCAGTTGCCGAGGCGGCGTCGGCCGCCGCCAAGAAGCAGCCCGACATCGATCTCACGGTCGAGCCGAGCCTGGACTCGCTGCGGCTCTACCTACGCTCGATCGGGCGCGTCGAGCTGCTGACCGCCGAGCAGGAGGTCTCGCTCGCCAAGCGCCTCGAGCGTGGCGACATGCTCGCCAAGCGGCAGATGGTCGAGGCGAACCTGCGACTTGTCGTGTCGATCGCGAAGGGCTACCTCGGTCGCGGGCTCTCGTTCCTGGACCTGATCCAGGAGGGCTCGCTCGGGCTGATCCGGGCGGTCGAGAAGTTCGACTACCGGCGCGGCTACAAGTTCTCGACCTACGCGACCTGGTGGATACGCCAGGCGGTGACGCGGGCGATCGCCGACAAGGCGCGCACGATTCGCATCCCGGTCCACATGGTCGAGAAGCTCAACAAGGTCGTGCATGCCGAAAGGCAGCTCGTCCAGTCGCTCGGCCGTGAGCCCACGCCCGAGGAGATCGCCGCCGAGCTGCAGTGGACGGCCCGCGACGTCAAGGAGATCATGCGCTTCGCGCAGGTTCCCGTCTCGCTCGAGAAGCCGATCGGCGAGGAGGACGACTCCTCGCTCGGCGACTTCGTCGAGGACGAGCAGGCCCCCTCGCCGTTCGAGACCGCCTCCGAGAACATGCGCCGCGAGAACGTCCGCAGCGTCCTCGACGCACTCCCGCCCCGCGAGCGCGAGGTGATCGAGATGCGCTACGGCCTCAAGGGCCACCAGGCCCGCACCCTCGAGGAGGTCGGCCGCGCCTTCGGCGTCACCCGCGAGCGCATCCGCCAGATCGAGAACAACACCCTCAAGAAGCTCGAGTGCCTCCCGGAGGCCCAGCGCCTCCGCGAGGCGTCGTAGCGCTCCGGTAGGGACCATCGGGACGGGCGCCCGCGCGCGCCCGTCCTGCCCTCGCCGCCTGCATATGTTCTGTCCGATGGCGAATGTATGTTCGTCCCATGACGAGGCAAGAGCAAGGGGATTTCGGCGAGCTGTCGGCTCTCGAGTTGTTCGCCTCGATGGGGGGCAAGGTGGCGCTTCCCTTGGGCCATAGCCCGGACTGGGACTTGGCCGTAGAGCTCGGCGACCGCATCTTCCGCGTTCAGGTCAAGACGACGAGGTGCGTTGAGAAGCATCGGTGGGCGGTCTCCATCTGTACGCGTGGGGGCAACCAGAGCTGGAACGGGATCTCGAAGCGGTTCTCCCCGACTCGCTGCGACTACCTCTTCGTCCACGTCGGCGATGGGCGGCGCTGGTGCATTCCGGCCGACCGAGTTGATGGCGCAACCGGGCTCCGCCTCGGCGGGCCGAAGTACGCGAGCTTCGAGGTCGAGCGCGGCCGGCCGATCCCGCAGACTCCGCGTCGCTCATCTGAGCCTCTAGAATCGGCATCCGCTCCACGGGGGAGCGCCGGAGTTGGAGAGCCGGGCCGGACTGTAAATTCGGTGGCTACGCCTGAGCGGGTTCGAATCCCTCCTCCCCCATAGGGCTCGGACGCGCTATGCCGAACCTCAACGATCCCCAGTTCGACGAGGCGCGCGAGCAGGACGGATTCCGGGCGCAACGCGCGCGCATCGGCTACCAGCTGAAGACCGAGCGGCTCGGCGCCAGCCTCTGGGAGCTCCCACCCGGTCAAGCGGCCTACCCGTACCACTTCCACCTCGGCGAGGAGGAGCTGCTGGTGGTGCTGAAGGGGAGCCCAGCGCTGCGCACGCCCGACGGCTGGCGCGATCTGGACGAGGGCGACGTCGTCTCGTTCCGCCGCGGCGAGGACGGCGCCCACCAGCTCGTCAATCGCGGCGACACGGCCGTCCGCTTCCTGGCGATCAGCACCAACGGCGACCCCGACCTCGTCGTCTACCCCGACTCCAACAAGCTCGGCGCCGCCGAGCGCCTGCCCACGGGCGGCGGCGTTCGCAAGTGGTTCCGCCTCGACGACGCCGTCGACTACTACGACGGCGAGCAGCCTCCTTCGACCTGACGGCACCCGGCGCCCCGCTGTCCTCCCGGCCCAGCCAATCTCGCGCTACGCTCCACCCAACGCGCCCTCGTAGCTCAGTTGGTAGAGCACTTCCATGGTAAGGAAGGGGTCTCCGGTTCGAGTCCGGACGAGGGCTTCAGAAATCGCCTGCAAATGGGTGGTTTTCGCGGAGGGCGGGGGAGCGGGCCGCAGAAGCGTGTCCCGAATATGTCCCGAAGCGCTGCTAGCTTTCGGCTCTGGAAAGCCAAGTAGCTCGGGAGGCTCCGGTGCGCACCCAACTCGCTCGGCCGGTCAGCGGCCACGTCTTCAGAGTCGAGCGCCAGCGCGGCCCGGTCTGGTACATGAAGTACCGGCTCCCGGACGGTCGCCAGGTGCAGAAGAAGCTCGGGCCGGCGTGGACGCGACGCGGCCGCCCCGCCGAGGGCTACTTCACGAAGACGACCGCGCAGGACGCGCTCGACGGGCTCCTGCAGGAGATCAAGCGCGGCCAGCACCCGGGTGTCGTGAGGACCGGGATCACGTTCGCCGCGGCGGCCGACGAGTGGCTGCGCTACCAGGAGCACGACCGCGGCCGCAAGCCCGCGACGGTCGCCGTCTACCGCGCGCTGATCAAGGCGCGGATGCTGACGGTCTTCGGCGACATGGCCGTCGAGTCGATCACGGCGCCGATGGTCGAGTCGTGGCTCGCCGGCCTCGACGGCGCGCCCGCCACGCGGACCAAGGCGTTCGTCGCGCTCAACGGGATCATGAGGCGGGCGCGGAAGGTCTACGGCCTGCCGTTCAATCCAGTGGCCGACGTGGAGAAGCCGCCGGCGCCGACGCCGAGCGGCGACATCCAGGTGTTCTCGCCGGACGAGATCGCGGCGCTGGTCGACGCGGCGGCCTCCGAGCAGGACGCCGCGATCTACCTGACCGCCGCCTACACCGGTCTGCGTCGCGGCGAGCTGATCGCGCTGCGCTGGCGCGACGTCGATTTCGACGCCGACACGGTCCGCGTGCGGGCCTCGTACTCAGAGAGCGGTCTGACGACGCCGAAGTCGGGCAAGGTCCGTTCTGTCCCGCTGTCCCCTGACGTGGCCTCAGCGCTCACGAGGCTGCGCGACAGGGGACGTTGGACGGGCGACGACGATCTCGTTTTCCCCGGCCGCTCAGGCGGCTTCCTCGACGGCAGGGCGCTGCGGCGCCGCTACCAGGACGCGCTCGATCGCGCCGGTCTGCGGCGTCTGCGCTTCCACGACCTGCGCCACACCTTCGGCACGCGTGTGATCGGCGTGGCCGACATCCGCCGCGTGCAGGAGTGGATGGGCCACGCCGACATCAAGACCACGATGCGCTACCTGCACTACGCGCCGCGCAAGGACGACGCCGCCCTGGTCGCCCAAGCGTTCGAGGCGTAGCGCGCGGTCGGGTCGCTGGCTCAGCGGTCGAGGCTGGCCTCGAGCTTGGCGAGGTCGGCGACGGGAACGTCGAGCGCCTTGGCGATCCCCTTGACCGTGCCCCAGGCCGGATTCGACTTGCCACGCTCGATCACCGACAGGGTGCCGGTTGTGACTCCCGCAGCGTGGGGCCAAGTCCTCCTGGCTGATGCCGCGTTTGGTGCGCAGCTGGCGGATCGCATCTGGGCCGTCGAGGAGATCGCCAGAGAGATGCGCGACCCCATAGCCGCGACCGACGGCCTCAACCGCCTCACCGCCGCCGGCCTGGTCCACCGCATCGACAGCTTCGTCTTCGCCTCTCGCGCGGCGGCGAGGGCGAGCGAGCTGGCCATGGCCTAGAACAGCCGGCCCTTCCGCTGGGCGAACACCCAGCGCTCCAGATCCTCACGCAGAAACCGGACGTGGCGGCCGACCTTCACATGCGGAAGTCGGCCGTCACGCACCGCCTCATACACCCAACTCCGCCGCACCGACAACAACGCCGCAGCCCCCGCCGGATCAAGCAACGGCTCCGACAACGGATGCTCGACGTCCGGGTCGGCCGGATCGTCGTCCTCGGTCATGACCGCACCTCGACGCTTGCTCGCCGGGCGCCGATCCGGCGCGCGCCACGCGGAGGGAAACTCGGGACGGCGCCCGACGAGTCGCCCGCCCCTGCGATCACCTTGCGACTGCCTGCTCTCAGCTCGAACGACTCCATCTCCTCCGTAGACGCAGATCCCCCAGATTCGTGCGGTCAACGCGCCTGGACCCGGCGACGCTCCGGGCCCCGCCCTCTTCGCCCCGCGATGGCTGCTCGCCTCGCTGCCGCCCAGCGGACCACACACTTGCACCAAGGTTGCGAGCACGACCCCAGCCGCCTTGCAGCTGCCTTCTGGACGCCCCCGCTCGCACCCGGTACCGTTCGCCTCATGGCTGCCTCAGTCGACTTCACCATCGCCTTCGATCCGCCCGACGAGGCGGGATGGATCGTCGCTCGGGTCCTTGAGGTTCCGGGGGCGATGAGCCAGGGCCGCACTCGGGAAGAAGCGCGCGAGAACGTCCTGGACGCTCTCAGCACCGTCCTGACGCCGGACGAGGAGCTCGCCGGCGAGGCGCCGAAGGCCGACCGCGAGCACCTGCGCTTCACCGCCGCAGCGTGAAGCGCCGCGACCTCGAGCGCCACCTGCGCACTCATGGCTGCCGCGAGGTAGGCGGATCGAAACACGCGAAATGGCGAGGCCCTAGCGGCGCGGTGTCGGCTGTGCCGCGCCACAAGGAAATCGGCCCAGGGCTCAGCCGCGAGGTCTGCCGGCAGCTATCTATCCCGCCGCCCGCGAACCCGCGCTAGAGCGGTTCCGAGGCCGACAAGGGTGGAGCTGAATCTGCCTTAGGTCACAGTGAATACGACGGGTGGCTATCGCCGGCTTGGGCAAGCAGCAGACGACGCTCCTCGTCTGCCACGAAGCGATAGCTCTGTGGGGTCACGAACCCCTCTCGACGGTTTCGAAGTACGTCGAGCGGAATCGGGGATTCGAGTTGCTGGACCTCACGGATCACGATGGCCGTCGCCATGGCGCAGTCGCGTAGATAGTCATCAAACTCATCGCGTCTCAGGCCTGTACGGCTTCCCCAGCGGTCCCATATATCCGAAGGATGCCCGGTCTCGGTCGTCCCGACCTCGACGGTCCCGACTAGCGCCCGTTCGGGCGAACTCGAGTACAGCAAGCACGTCGCGCCGTCCTCAAGGCGGACGCGACCTCGCCGGATCTCCACTGTCTTCGTGCCGTCGAGAAGCAGCGTCGCGAAGCGTGGCTTCACGCTCAGTAGCACCGTCGCGCTTGCCCTAGACGTCATCTGGGAACCCTAGACCCATGATTGTGGCGAACGTATGTTCGTCTATGAGTCTAGGGGATTGGAGGACCACGCTTCGAGATTTCGGATCGCCGGTAAGAATCCTTCGCAGCTCGTCCAGCCGAACAGGCCGTCGAAACTCATGGGTATGGGAGAAGCGTAGGGCCATTGCGCGCCCCTTCGAGTCCGCCCGGCTGACGACTTGATCGAGGGTATAGGTACCTAGACGCTCGAACCTCCTGTAGAGGTGCTCAGCCGGCGCAACCAAGACGTCGCGAAGCTGGGATACCGCTCGGACCTCCGCGCCGCCGGGAGAGTCGACCCCAGAGACGTACCAGAGAATCCGGGCGGGCGCCCGGATGCCTCCGCTGGCGTGCGGGCTACGGTAGTACACAAGCTCGCGCCTCAGACCGAGTGTCCACTCTCGATGGAAGAGCTGCTCCTCAGCGAGTCGTGAGTCGAAGAGTGCCGTCGCCCATGCGGGCTTGATCGGTACGACAAAGGTCGGAAAATCCATGCCAAGGATTCGAAACGGTGCATATGCGATCTCCGCCTCCGCACCGACCTTTGCTCCGGTGGCGGGATCACCCAGCCGCTCCGTGGCTGTTTGGGCGCCGATCGTCGCGAGGCGGCGATCGAGATCGTTGAGGGTGCCGATGCCAGTGATTGGGTATGCCTCAACAGGCTGTCCTCGTTCGGCAAAGAATCCCTCGTCGGCGTAGCTTCGGGAGATGGCTGTCGGAACGGCCGTGTCTTGAACCACGATGCGTGAGCTACCAGACGTCGCCGCCTCATTACGGATCATCGCTAGCAAGTGGCGAGCAACTGTGGTGTCTCCCACGCCTCTAGAAACCCGGACGAAGCGCACAAATGTGGTCCCGCGGCTATGCTCGAACCCGAGCAGGCCCCGCGGCTGTGAGTCAACCTCCACCAATTGGAGGCGGACATGGCTGGCCTGCGCGGCGGCCGCATCGATTCGCGACCGCAGGTCGCGAATCCTCTCGCCTCGCTGGTGATTGACGAATCGCTCGGCAAGTCCAGCCAGAGTGCCGGCATCCACCTCTCGGCGGCTCATGTCCGTGCCGGCTAGGTCTCTCGGGCTGTATGCGTCGCCACGTGCTACCTCGTCGATCTCTCGGACCACCTCTGCCGGGGAGACGAGCTTGACGGATGCCATGTCGAGGGCGGCGTTGGCGTACCGACCGCGGAATGAGCGATCCGACGTGACCATCCAGGTCGCCTGATGGGCGATCGCGTATGCGAGATGCGTGAGGTCGTCCCTGTCCTTCTCGGCAGCACCTGGATGCATTGCCTTCAATTGTGCGAGGACGGCCCGCCAGGAGGAACCTGCTATCCCCGGGAGCTCGAGGGCTCTAGCTGCTGTTCGCTCCTGTCTCCGCCGAACCGAGTCCGCGCCCCGGCGAATCTCCTCATACAGATGGGCCGTAACTCCGAGCTGCGCATGCTCTGTAATCCAGTCGGACCTAAGCTCCTGCAAGGCCCGGTTCGGGTTGCTGCCGACGAGATCGAAGAAGACGCACGCATCGAGCACTGCCACGGGACGCGCATCCACCTCGGCTTGAGATGTGAAGAGGTTTGCGTGCCCGAAGTCGCGCCACCAGAGCGTCAGTGGGTGTCCCTCGAAGCTTCGGCCGGCACGCTCGTCACGGGCTACGAATCCAATTCGAGGCCACATCTCGGTAGCGGGGAAATCGTTGCGGCAATAGAGGAAGATCCCTCGACGAGGGGAGTGTCTCGCTTCGATCTCGTCTACCAGTGCGCGTGCTACCCCTCCGTCCCGGGCGCGGCTAGCCACTACGAGCTGCCCGAGGCGTATCTCGTCCCGGGGAAGGTCGTAGAGCGCGTACCCCAGAAGCTCTTGGCCATCGTCTTCCGCCACGCAGGCGAGAAGCGTCCCTCCGAAGGCTCGATCTCTGAAGGCCGAGTCGGGCAAGAACCCGACGGTGTCCCGCGCGGTTCTTGCGAGGGCTAGGACGCGTCGGAAGAGTTTGCCGTCAGGGGCAGGTGTTGTGAATCGCACGCGCGGGAGACGTTATCTCGCCGGGGTAATGTGAGGCGTAGGACGGTGACGCGGTCACACGACTGCGTGGATTGCGCCAGCAAGATCGCGGAGGAACTGAACGCTTGCTCGGGCGTCCGACTCGGACAGCTCGTTCCGACGTGCGTCTCTGGGACGATCAAGCCTGGCGTAGTCACCCTCATGGACGATTTGGTTGCGTCGCATCACGATGAGTCCGAGACGTGCATCGACTTGCGCTCTTGTCATGCCAAGCTGCTCGCTGATCGGCTTCCAATTCCCGGCGGCGCCAGCCATGGTCAGCGCCTCCTCGATTTGTCGCAACGACTGGAAAGTCCTCTGCAGGAGCTGGTTACGTAGAATCTGCTTGACGCGAACACCGGGCCGAGAGTTGAAGGGCGTGCGGCGGGCAGCCTCATAGGACTCCTGCGCCTCGGCGATCAGCTGATCGAAGCGCACCCCGGTCTCAGCGAGCTTCTTGGGCAGCTTGTCCCACATGGAAGCGCGATCCACGATCAGGCGGTGCATGTAGGTATCAACCGCGGCGACTGCAAGCACGAGGCTCGAGCGGCGGATGTCCGAGGCCACCCGCTCCGGTATGCCGTTCCGCGTGGAGGCGTCGAGAAGCTCGTCCGCACGCTTCAGTGCATCGGCGGCCGCGTCGTACGGACTGAATGGCATGCTCGGGGAAATAGATCACGGCGCCGCTCTCGGCGCAAGGCACAGCCTCCGACGGATGGGCTATCGGGCCATGTCACCTGGTCGACCGATCCAAGCGGCCGGGCGTGTCCCGAACCGTGTCCCCAACTCGGCCATTCTTATCCGGCCGAGGCCGACTCAACTGGCCCTACCCGACCCAAGTCGACGCAGCTCGGCGTCCAAGCGCCGAAATGGTAAGGAAGGGGTCTCCGGTTCGAGTCCGGACGAGGGCTCTGGCTGTCGCTTGGAAGACGTCGTACCGGACCGAGTGTGCGGCGGCCGACGGTTCGTGCGGTGCCAGTCGTTGGGTAGCGTTGGTCGCTGATGTCGCAGGCGCGCCCTCTCCTGGTGGTGCTGGAAGATGCGCACGATGCGCGGCTGACGCGCTTGGCCGATGGAGTCGCGGTTGATCGGGAAGAGCTGGCGAGCGCGTTGCTCGCGACGGCGCTCGATCAGGCCGAGACGGACGGCGGAGAGCTGACGCTGGTGCTCGACGGCGTCCGCGGAGCGTGGGAGCGCGCTGAGCTCGGTCGCCGACAGGGCCTCGCGGGCGCGACGAAGTCGCTCGACGAGCTCTAGATGTAGAACCTGATCACGTTGTTCATCCGGGCCTCCTTGGAGGCTGAGC
>JBBECV010000007.1:0-38310 GCA_040881635.1 Thermoleophilaceae bacterium | reverse complement strand
CGCCCCACCCGCAACCTCACCCCCTACATCGCATAACCCGCCGTGGAACTACTCAGCTAGCTGCCCGGATAGGCGGCCCGGACCACCACCGAGATCGCCACCTCGGCCTGCCTGTCCGCCGGGATCAGCTCGCGCATCAGCGCGATCACCTCGTCGGTGAAGAGCGGGTAGAGCGCGCAGTCGTCGACGCTCAGCGGCTCGCGGTGCAGCACCTCGACGTCGTCGAAGCCGGCCTTCTCGAGCTGGTGGACGAAGTCCTCCTCCTTCAGCGCGCCGGCGACGCAGCCGGCCCAGGCCGCCGGCTGGGTGGCGATCTCGGGCGGCAGCTCGTCCTGGTCGACTGTCAGGTCGGAGACGCAGAGCTCGCCGCCGGGGCGCAGCACGCGGGCGCACTCCGCCATCACCCGCGCCTTGCGCGGCGAGAGGTTCACGACGCCGTTGGAGACGACCAGGTCGACGCTGTCGTCGGGCAGCCGGATCGCCTCCATCTCGGACTCCAGCGGCTCGACGTTGTCGAGCCCGGCAGTGACCGCGCCGGCGGTGGTGCGCTCGAGCATCTCGGGCAGGAAGTCGAGCGCGATCACCCGGCCCTCCTCGCCGGTGCGGGCCGCGGCGAGGAACGTGTCGATGCCGCCCCCGCAGCCGATGTCGAGGATCGTCTGGCCCGGGCGGATGCTCGCGAAGCGCAGGTGGTTGGCGACGCCGAGCGAGCGCTCGATCGCCGACTGCGGCACCTGCGCGAGCTCGTCGCGGCTGTACAGCTTCCGGGCGACGGCCTCGGTCGAGCGGTCGATGCCGCTGTAGGCGTCGCGGACGACCTGCTTCACCTCGGCCGAGCTCATCAGGTCTCGCGTCATCGGTCTGTCAGCTCCTCCAGCGTCGCGTTCAATCGATCCATCACGTCGGCCGGGACCTGCTCGTCGGCCGACTGTCGCAGGCAGGCACGCAGCTCCTCGGCGAACTCGAGCTCGGCGCAGCAGCGCCGGCAGCGGGCGAGGTGCTCCTCGAGCCGCTCGAGCTGCGCGCCCTCGACGGCTCCGTCGAGGTACTCCCACAGCTGCCTGGCGGCGTCCGAGCAGCTGATCATCGCCGCTCGACCTCCAGCAGCCCGGTCCGCTCGGCGTAGTCCCACATCCGCCGCTCGAACAGCTTGCGCCCACGGTGCAGGCGCGCAAGCACCGTTCCCAGCGGTACGTCGAGCACCGCCGCGACGTCCTTCGTCGGGTAGCCGTACATGTGGACGAGCACGAGCGGGGTCCGGTAGAGGTCCGGAAGCATCAGCAGCACCTCCCTCACGTCCTCGACGCCGAAGCCGCCGAGGAAGTCGAGATGGAGCGTGTCGGAGTACGGGAACGGGTCCTCGAGGGCGATCTTGCGGTAGAGGGAGAACTCCTCGATGTCGTCGAGGTCGACCTCCTGCGGGCGCCTGGACTGGCGCCGCCCGCGGTCGTGGCAGCAGTTGACGAGCACGCGCGCGAGCCAGGCCGGGCCGGCGTCCGGGTCGTCGAGCTGGTCGAAGCGCTCGAACGCCTTCGTCAGGCAGTCCTGCACCGCGTCCTCCGCATCGTCGCCGACCAGCCAGCGTGCGATCGCGTACAGGCGCGGGAGCTGGTCGCGCGCCAGCTGCTCGAAGTCGGTCGTCGGGTCGCCGGCGCCGGGCTCGTCGCGCTGGATGGTCGGATGCGCATCGGGGGCTTCCACGGTCAACCTGGGGTCCGTTGTCAGCCGGGCACGAGCGCCGCAGCTACCTCAAGGACGCTCTCCACACCCAACTTATTGCATCCGAATCGAGGCAATGGATCGGCCGGTCGGAGCGTCTGGAAGGGGGAAGGCCGGTGGAGCGCGGCCGGTCGGAGTGCCAACGAGCCGAGGAGGACCGATGACGACGACGGTCGACATCCAACAGCTGGACACGAAGGTCAAGGAGATGTACCGCCAGGTCGCCCAGGAGCCGGGCGGCGACTACCACTTCGAGCTCGGCAGGCCACTGGCGGAGCGGCTCGGCTACCCCGGCGACGTGCTCGACCGGATCCCCGCCGGCGCGATCGAGTCGTTCGCGGGCGTCGGCTACTTCTTCGACCTCGCGGATCTGAGCGCCGGCGAGTCGGTGCTCGACCTCGGCAGCGGCTCGGGCCTGGACGTCTTCTTCGCGGCGGACCGCGTCGGTCGCGACGGCCGCGTCGTCGGCGTCGACTTCAGCGCCGACCAGCTCGCGAAGGCGCGCCGGCTGGCCACCGAGCACGGGTTCGACCAGGTCGACCTGCGCGAGGGGCGGATCGAGCGTCCGCCGGTGGAGGACGCGAGCGTCGACTGCGTGATCTCCAACGGCGTGATCAACCTCTCGCCGGAGAAGGACAGGGTGTTCGCCGAGGTGGCGCGGGTGCTCCGGCCCGGCGGCCGCCTCGCCATCGCCGACATCGTCAGCGAGCAGCAGCTCAAGCACTCGATCGTCTGCGACGCCGACCTCTGGGCCTCGTGCATCGGCGGCGCCGCGCAGCAGGACGCCTACCGCGAGGCGGTCGAGGGCGCCGGCCTGCGGGTCGAGGAGATCAGGGACAACCCGTACAAGTTCATTTCGCAGCGGGCGGTCGACGCGAGCGAGAAGTACGGCGTCAAGAGCGTCTCGCTGCTGGCGAGAAAGGGGTAGGACGATGGCCGACCAGGACAACGGCAAGGTAGTGGTCAACCTCGCGACCGGGCATGAGGACTCCGAGCGCGTGACGATCGCGTTCCTCGTCGCCACCGCCGCGGCGGATCAGGGCAAGGACGCGATCGTGTTCCTGACCAAGGAGGCGGTGCGGCTCGGCCTCCCCGGCTACGCCGACGCGATCGAGGTGGCCGGCGCCCCTCCCGTCTCGAGGCTCTTCGGGCAGTTCGCCGACGCGGGCGGCGAGCTGTACGTGTGCCCGATCTGCTTCGACGGACGCGGTCTCGACAAGGACGAGCTGGTCGCCAACGCCAAGCTCGCCGGAGCGACCCCGCTCTGGGAGTGGATCGGCGAGGGGGCGACTGTCTTCAGCTACTGACCGCGGACCGCGCTACTGGGGTTGGGATACGGGCCGCACCAGCACCTCGTTGACGTCGACGTGCGGCGGCTGGGAGACGGCGTACATGACGGCACGGGCGATGTCGTCGGGCTCGAGGCGCCCCTCGGACGGGTTGTCGAAGAAGGGGGTCTCGACGCCGCCGGGGGATATCAGGGTCGTCCTGATCCCGCTGTCGTTCAGGTCGCCGCGGATCGACTCGGCCATCGCGGTGACCGCCCACTTGGTGGACGAGTAGAGGCTGCCGGGGAAGGCCTTCCTTCCGGCGACCGACCCGTCAGCAGCACGTGGCCGCGCGTCTCGCGCAGCGCTGGGATCGCGGCACGGACGGTGTAGGCGGCGCCGAGCACGTTGGTGAGGACCATGTCGTGCCAGTGCTCGGGCGTCTCCTCGAGCCAGCCGCGCTTGGCGCCGAAGCCGGCGTTCGCGAAGGCGACGTCGAGGCGGCCGAACGTGTCGAGCGCGGCGGCGACGAGCGCCTCGTTCTCCTCCCAGCGCATGACGTCGGCCGGCACGGCGATCGCCCGCTCGGCGCCCCCGAGCTCGGAGGCGAGCGCCTCGAGCTTCTCCTTGGACCGGGCGCCGAGCACCAGCCGATAGCCGGCCTCGGCCGCCCGCCGGGCCGTCGCCGCGCCGATGCCGGAGCTGGCGCCTGTGATGAGGAGGACTGGGTCGCCCACGCTGGCCACGTGCCTCACCTTACGCGGCCGCGTGGCCGTCGCGGGACTCACCCGTCCTCTGTGACCGCGGCGAGCAGCTCGTGGGCGACGTAGCGCCGCTGGCCGCGGGGGCCCGAGGGGCCCGGGGGGCCCGAGGCCAGGATGCCGGCGTCGACGAAGCGGCGCCACAGCGTCGCGGCGTCCGTGGCCGAGCCATCGTATCGGCTATAAAGGTCTTGCCCGATTTCTTTCAGGACGAGCCTCGACCTGAAAGCCCGCTTACAGGTCGCGACCGTCTGGGGCGGGGCCTGCGCGTTGGAAGTAGGGTCGGTCGGGCAACCGACCTGGGACGTATGCATGCCGACCATCCAGTTGGGCGCCACGCGGCTGGCCTACACCGAGCGCGGCAGCGGGCCGTCGGTGCTCCTGATCCACGGCACCGGCACCTACTCGGAGACGTTCGAGCCGCTGCTGGACGAGTTGCCCGCCAGCGTCCGCGCGATCGCATACGACCGGCGCGGGTTCGGGGCGTCCGCGGGCCCGCCGGCGCGAACGCTCGGACGGCACGTCGAGGACGCGGCCGCACTGCTCGAGGGGCTCGATGCGCGCCCGGCCACGGTCGTGGGCTCCAGCAGCGGCGGGGTGCTCGCGCTGCGGCTCGCCATCGCGAGGCCGGACCTGGTCGCCGCGCTCGTGCTGATCGAGCCCGTCTACCAGCTCGCGTTCGTCCCGTCCGCTTCGGCGAGCGCCGCGATCGCCCGCGTCTATCTGCACTGGGCCGTCCGTCGCGACCCGAAGGGCGCGGCGCTGCGCTTCTACCGCTGGGCCACCGCCTACACGGGCGGCGGCAACCAGTTCGACGCCTATCCCGAGCGCTGGCAGCGGGTGGGCTTCGCACATGCCGCCACCGCGCTGCGCGAGCTGCCGCTGGTGCCGATCTCCGGCCCGAGCCGCTCGGCGATGAGGGGGATCGCCAAGCCGACCGCGGTGCTCGTGGGCAATGCCGGGCAGCGCGTCTTCCGTCGCACCGCGAGGCGAGCCCTGGATGCGATCCCGGGCGCTCGCGCGGTCGACGTCCCGGGCGCCGCCCACCTCCTCTACACCGACCGGCCCGGCGCCTGCGCGGCCGCCATCGTGGACGCGGTCGGCGGCGTAGCGGGGGACGTCGAGGTGCTCAGCCCCTCCACTTGATCGAGCAGCCGACGGGCTCGGTCGCGGTCGCCGGCCCGCGATCGCCGATCTCGATGCCTCCTGAGCTCATCTCGCCTCCTGTTCGCCGGACCGTGGCGGCCTCGGCGTCAGCGGCGCTCGAGGCGCTCGAGCTTGTAGCGCTCGTAGCGGTTCTCGCCCGGCACCACGAGCTCGGGCATGACCTCGCCGGCCTCATGCCGCCTGCGCAGGTGCGGGAAGTAGTGCAGGTACTGCTCGGCGAGCTGCTGGCCGACGACGGTCGACGCATAGAGATGGCGCCTGGCCTCGGTCACCGGGCGCTGCGGGGAGATGACCGCCTCCGCGTCGAGGCCCATGAAGAAGCCGAGCGAGCGCCGCCCGCCGTCCCCGACCACGCGGTGCAGCGGCGACTCGACCTCCCCGCCGGCGACGATCTCGAGCAGGTCGCCGGCGAGCACTATCAGATCCTCGGTTCCCCCGGCGGGCGCCGCGAGCCACGTCCCGTCGCGCTTGCAGATCTCGAGGCCGGGGGAGTCTGAGAGCAGCAGCGTGAACAGCTCGACGTCGGTGTGGGCGGCGAGCCCCGGCGTGGACTCGCGCGTGCTCTCGGGGTAGTGGAGGAGGCGAAGCAGGCAGTACGGATCGGTTGCCCGGCCGGTCAGGTACGCCTCCGGCAGCCCCAGCGCCTGCTCGAACAGCTCCGCCAGCCGATGCGCGAGCGTCAGCGCGGCGTCGAAGCAGGGCTCGACGAGCTCGCGGAAGCCGGGCAGCGCCGGCCACAGGTTGGGGCCGTCGAGCACGCCCCTCGGGGTTGCCGGATCGCCGGGCTCGCCGCCGCGACCGAGCTCGAACGTCTCGTAGCTGCCGTGCCCGGCGGTCTCGCCCCGATGCCAGCCGCGCGCGGCCGTGACCGTCCCGACGGCCACCTCGCGCTTGACCGCGTCGTCGAGCCGCCGCAGGCGGTCGGTCGCCTCGTAGGCGTCGGCTATCGCCTGGGGGACGATCCCGTGTCCGGTCAGCCGGAAGGCGCCAAGCTCGCGGAGCGCGGTGCCGGCGCCCGCGGCGCAGACCTCCGGCCGATCGCCCAGGTCGACGCAGGGGATCGCGCCGCTATCGATTCGATCCGCACTCGCCTCCATCGGTGCCAGCTCTACCACATCCGGTGCGAGGCCGGGACCGGTCGCGGGCTGACAGGCAGGTCAACACGGGCGCAGGGCACCGACGTAGACGCCGGCCAGGACGAGGCCGCCGCCGAGCGCGAAGCCGGGGCCGAGCGGCTCGTCGTCGAGCCAGGCGGAGAGCCGGAGGAACCGCGCCATGATCGTCCGGCGAGATCGATCGGCTCTCACTGTAGCCTCGCGACGATGGAGGTGCTGTCGAGTCGGATGCTGCTCCACCCGCGCGACCTCGAGCGTTCGCAGCGCTTCTACGAGCAGACGCTGGAGCTCGCCGTCTACCACGAGTGGGGCGGCGGATCGCAGCGTGGCGTCGTGTTCTTCCTCGGCGGCGGCCTGCTCGAGGTCTCGGGATCGGCCGGCTCGCACACGCCGTCCGATGCGATCCGCCTCTTCATCCAGGTGCGCGACCTCGACGCGACGTGGCGACGCCTTCGCGACGCGGGGGTGACGATCGACGAGGAGCCCGCGCGCAAGCCCTGGGGGTTGCAGGAGATGGTTGCGAGGGACCCCGACGGCCTGGCGCTCGTCCTCGTGGAGGTCCCGCCCGAGCATCCGCTGCGGAAGGGCCGCGACGCGCCGTGAGCGAGGCGATCGACGGTGGTGAGCGAGCCCACCGGGTCCTGGTTTCCCGGGCCGGCAGACGGGTACGCGAGTCGCCATGGACGCATGGGTGATCGTCGCGATAGCCGTAGCCGTGGTCGTGCTGGTGGCCGTTCTGGTCGTGCTGGCGCTGCGGCGGCGCAGGCAGCGTCGTGCCGAGCTGCGAGAGGAGCTCGGAACGCAGGCGGCGGCCCATCGTCAGGAGGCCGACGCCAAGGCCGCGCGCGCCCGCGAGCTCGCGCCCGAGCGCGACGAGCTCGCACGTGACGCCGAGCTGCACGAGGCGCGGGCCGAGCGGGAGATGGAGACCGCCAAGGAGGCGCGCGAGCGGGCGGATGAGGCGGACGAGCGGACGCGCAACGCCGTCAAGGCCGCCGATCGCCACGACGAGGAGGCCGAGCGCCGCGAGCGTCGTCGAAGCGAGCTGTAGATCGGGCCGACTGACACCATCTGGCCGGCTGCGACGTCGCTTGACGCGGCTCAGGCCAGCCGCACGCCGCCGTCCTCGGTGATCGTCCAGTGGGGGTTGTGGGCGACCTCCCAGGGGTGGCCGTCCGGATCGACGAAGACGGAGCTGTAGCCGCCCCAGAAGGTCTCGGCCGGCTCGCGGCCGATCGTCGCGCCGGCGGCGCGCGCCTCCTCGGTCACGGCGTCGACCTCCGCGGGCGAGCCGAGGTTCAGCGCCAGCGTCACGCCGCCCCAGCCGGGCGCGTCCTCGACGCAGCTGTCCTGCGCCAGCCGCCCCCGGTCCCACAGGGCGAGCACCATGTCGCCGGCCTGGAAGAAGGCGACGTCGTCGTCCGGCTTTGCGCCGGTCTTCCACCCGAGCGCCGCGTAGAACTCACGCGCTCGCGCCAGATCGCGGACGCCCAGCGTGATCACGCTCACCCGTTGCCTCATGGCGTCAGTATGCCGCCGCCGCTTCTGTGTACGGTGGCGTCATGGCGAACGGGGGACAGAGCGGCGTCGCAGCGGACTTCGTCGCGCGCTTTGCGAAGTACTGGACGGCGCCGACGCCGGAGAGGCTCGACGCGCTCGTGGCCCCCAACGTGCGTCTCGTCGCGCCGATGACGCCGACGACCCGCACGCGTGAGGACGGCAAGCGTGCGTTCGCCGACCTGTTCGAGCTGATCCCCGACCTGACCGCCACCGTGCACCGCTGGGGCGCGACCGAGGACGGCGTGCTGATCGAGTTCACGCTCGCCGGCACGGCCGGGGGCGGCCCGATCTCCTGGGATGCGGTCGACCGCTTCGTCCTCGACGGCGACGGCCTCGCCACCGAGCGCGTCTCCTACTTCGACTCCGCCCCGGTCGCGCTCACCGTCGCGCGCCGCCCACGAGTCTGGCCGGGCTTCGCCGGCATGCAGCTTCGCCGGCTGCGTCGCTGATCCGGCGCAGCCGTCTACGTGTGCGACTGCGGCCCGGCCGCCGCGTCGGGCTGCGCGGCGGCGTCCGGCTCGGCGCGCTCCTCGGCCTCGAAGCCGATCCGCGAGTGCGAGCCGTCGCAGAAGGGCTTGGCCGCGGATGCACCGCACCGGCAGAGGAAGAACGTCTTGCGCTTGACCTCGTACGGGGTGCCGTCGGCATCGACCAGGGTGATCGGGCCCTTGACGCGCAAGGGGCCGTTGTGCGTCGCCTTGATGACGGCGGGCCTGCTGGCGGTGGCTTCCGGGGGCTTGCTGTCCACGTCCTGCGGTCTGCTCCTCGCCCGTGCTCGGGGGTGCGGCGGGGGCGGCAGTATACCGCTAGTGGGTATGGGTATCATTGAGGCTGCCTGAGTCAACGACCTAGGAGGAAGCGATGTGCATGTTTCATGAGACGGGTCCCGACCAGACCCCCACGGCGACGGTGGAGCCCGGCGAGGGACGCCTCTACCAGGTCAAGGGCATGACCTGCGAGCACTGCGCCGGCTCGGTCACCGAGGAGGTCGAGCAGGTGGCCGGCGTCACCGGGATCGACGTCAACCTCGAGAACGGCTCGGTCGTCGTCCGCGGCGACGGGTTCAGCGACGCGGACATCCGCACGGCCGTCGACGAGGCCGGGTACGAGGTCGTCGGCGCGCACGCCTGAGCCGCCGCAGCGGGGCGGGCGCGGCGACGTATCGCCCCCCGCCCCGTCTCGGCCGGTCGCAGTCCCGGCCGTGGCGATCGCCGGGCATCACGCGTCGAGCACGATGTCGGAGGCCGGGACCGCCTGACACGTCAGGCACGTGTCGTCGCCGGCGCTGTCGAGCTCGGGGAGGGCGTGGCGGACCTCCCCCGAGAGGACCCGTACGGCGCAGCTCTCGCACTGGCCGACGTGGCAGCCGCTCGGCAGCACCAGGCCCGACCGCTCGGCCAGGGTCAGCAGCGATCCGGTCGAGGGCTCCCAGGTCAACGTCCGCCCTGAGCGGGCGAAGCGGACGCTGTGCCGGGCGTCGCCCGCGACGGCCACCGGCCGCGGCGCGACGAACAGCTCGTGGAAGATGCGAAACGCCGGCACCCCGCGCTCGACGAGATCCTGCCTGAGCTCGTGGATCAGGTCGGACGGGCCGCAGATGTAGAAGCGCGCGTCGCGGTCGATCAGGTCCCGGTCTACATGGCCGGCCGCGATCCGCCCCTCGATGTCGTAGTCGCCCGGCCGGCGATCGTCCGGGAGCGGCCGCGTGTAGTGGTCGACGACGAGGAGGCGGGGGGCGTCGCGCTCGATCTCGGCGATCCGCCGCCTGAACGCGTGCTCCCCGCTGTTGCGTGAGCAGTAGTGCAGGACTACCTCGGCGGGCCGCTCCACGTGCGGCAACGTCTCGAGGTAGCTCATGAACGGCGTGATCCCGATGCCCGCGGCGATCAGCACCACGGGCTGTGCGAGGTCCGTCGGCGGGCAGAACGCGCCGGTCGGCGCGCTCACGTGCAGCGTCTGCCCGATCCGCAGCGCATCGTTGAAGTGGCTCGACATCGAGCTCGGCGCGGGCTCCGCGGCGGTTCCCGCGGGGTGGATCCGCTTGACGGCGACCCGGTACTCGCGCCGATCCGCGATCGCCGCGGCGCCGCAGAGCGAATACGAGCGCGACTCGCCGTCGAGCCCAGCGACCTCCTCTGTCCGGACGGTCACGTGCTGCCCTGGGCGGTAGTCCGGCAGCGCCCCTCCGTCGCGGGCGCGCAACGTCACCGACACCACGTTGCGCGTCTCGCGGGCGATGCCGGCGACCGTGAAGGCCCGCTCGCCACTCCACGTCGCGCGCCCGTCCTCGGGCACGTAGAGCGCCACGTCGCAGGCAAAGGACCTCAGCGGCGCGGCGCCGCTGACCGGATCGCAGTGGCGCGCGTCGATCAGCAGGTTGAGGTTGCTCCCGTCCTCGCCGAAGGGGTCGTAGCCGGGCAGCCCGAGGTCGGGCGCGGCCTCCCACCAGCCGTACTCGCCCACGACCACGCGCGGGTGAAGGGACTCGTCGATCCGTGCTCGCAGCCGCACCTTCCCATGCCGCGTGGAGACGACGACCCAGTCGCCGGCGCCGATCCCCCGCTCGGCCGCCAGCTCGGGAGCGAGGTCGATCGACGGCTCCGGGGAGCGCACCCGCAGCGAGGCGATGCGCCGATGCTCGGTGTGGCAGAAGCGCCCGCTCTTGGCCGACGTGAGGATCAGCGGGAAGCCCGGATCCGCACCGTCGCCGACCGGGCTGCTCGCCGCCTCGACGAAGCGCGGCACCCCGTCGTAGCCGTGGCGCGCGAGCAGCTCCGAGTAGATCTCCACCCGGCGGGTCTCCGTGGCGAAGCCCACTCGCCCGTCGCCGTTCGGGGTGGCGTACTTGCGGTAGGCCGCGTCGAGCGGCAGGCGGACGCCCTCGGGCCGACGGCGGAGCTCGGCAACCGTGAGCCCGACGGGCTTGAGGACGTGGTCCAGGCCCCGCTCGACGTCGCCGCCGAAGAACTCCTCGGCGTGGCCGAGCCGGCGACCGAGCTCGAATGCGATCTCGGTGTCCGAGCGCGCCTCGCCGACCGGGGGGACGATCCGCTGGCGAAGCTGGATCAGCTCCTGAGCCTCATGGCTGATCTCGAAGCCCACCCTCAGCGCCTCGCGCTCCCATGGGCTGTTGACCGGGAGCACGATGTCCGCGAGCTCGGCCGTCGGGTTCAGCGCGAGGTCGCAGTGGACGTGGAGCTCGAGTTGGCGCAAAGCCTCGCGACCGCGTCGTCCGTCGGGCTGGGAGACGAGCATGTTGCCGCCGAATGCCATCAGCGCTCGAACGGGGTAGGGGCGGTGCTCGAGGATCGCGTCGTAGAGGTCTCGAGTGGTGATCCACCCGCGTGAGGGAGGGCCGAGCGGGCGCTCGTCGACCCCCAGCGCCTTGCGTCGCTGAGCCTCCGAGATCTGGTCGAAGCTGGTCGGCGGGTTGACCGGATGGGCCGGCTGGACGACGTTCCCCCCGGGCACGTCGAACGATCCCGTCAGCGCGTAGAGAACCGCGAGCGCGCGCTCGGTCTGCGTGGCGTTCGTGTGCTGGCCGACGCCGGTCCAGCTGTGGTAGGCGACCGACCGTGCGTCCGCGAGCGCCTCGGCCAGGGCATGGATCTGGTGCTCGGGCACCCATGTCGTGGCGGCGGTGCGCTGCGGCGACCAATCTCGGCATACCTCCGCGAAGCGCTCGAGCGCCGGGCGGCAGCGCACCGTCCCGGCGCGGGTCCTGACTGCGATCGGCGAGTGGAGGTCGAAGCGCTCGGACCGAACGGCGCTGCGCCCCGTGTCGTATGGGATCGGCTGCGTCCCGTCCGAGGCCACCAGCCAGTCCGCGGGTAGCGTCCCGTCCAGCTCGCTGGCGCGCAGGAAGCGGCCGTCGTCCTCGCGTACCAGGCAGGGGGCGTTGGTCCAGTCGCGGACGAAGCCCTCGTCGTAGGCGGTCCGGTCGATCAGGATGCTCGCGAGGCCGAGGGCGAGGGCGCCGTCGGTGCCGGGTCGCACGCGCAGCCAGTGATCGGCCTGCAGTCCGCTGCCGGCGCGGCGAGGATCGACGACCGCCACCGTGGCGCCGCGCTCCCTGCCCTCCGCGATGGCGCTGGACTGGGCGAGCCATGTCTTCGCGGGGTTGTGGCCCCAGAGCAGGATGAGGTCGGCGGCGGCGTAGTCGGCCGGCGGCATCCCGCGCCCGAACGTGTAGGCGTGGGCGAAGTCCTTGTGCCAGTGGCACAGCTCCGCGGCATAGACGGTGTTCGGGCTCCCGAACGTCCTGATGAAGCGCTCGACCCAGTCGATCCCGTCCGACATCGCCGTCCCGGCGGGCGTCGTGACGCCGAACGCCACCGCCTCCGCGCCGCTCTCGTCGCGGATGCGGCCGAGGCCCGCGGCGACCTCGGCGAGCGCCGTCTCCCAGTCGATCTCGATCCAGCCCGGATCGGCGTCGGTCTTGGGGTTCGTGCGGCGCAGCGGCCGCTGCAGGCGCTGGGAGTCGTGGACGATCTCGGGTGCGGCCCGGCCCTTCGGGCACAGCGCGCCTCCGGTCGGGTGCCCGGGGTCGGGGGCGACTCCCACCAGCGTGTCGCCGCGCGTGGAGTACACCGCTCCGCAGCGTGAGCGGCAGAGGGCGCAGTAGCCGGCCTTCTCTTGCGTCTGGGTCACGGGACTCCCAACGTCGCCAGGGATACAGCAGGCCGCTCGCCACGAAAGCCTCGATTCCGAGCCGTGACACGCGCGTGCGGCGGCTTGCAGGCCACACGCTAGCGCACTGGTATGCTACGTACCAGATTGAACGGCGATCTCCATCCGCAGCCGCGTCGACCGGCGCGGCGCCCCACGGCGCCGCCGTCGGACGGACCGACCGGCGACGGTCACGGCGCAGGGCTCACCTTCCAGGTCGACGGCGGCCTGCTGTCGTTCGACGCACAGGCGGTCGTGGTCGCCGGCTTCACCGGGCGGGACCGAGCGGATGTGCGCCGGCACGTCGAGGAGCTGGCTGCCGAAGGCGTGGCTCCGCCGCCGACGGTGCCGGCGTTCTACGTCCTCCCACCCTCGGCGCTCACCCGGGCCGGGGTGCTGTGGGCAGTCCGCCCGCGCACGTCCGGCGAGGCCGAGATCGCCCTGCTCGTCGACGGCGACGACATGTACGTGACGCTGGCGTCGGATCACACCGATCGCGGCGTCGAGGCCGTCGACATCGCGCTGTCCAAGGAGGTGTGCCCGAAGCCGATCGCCCGCGTGGCCTGGCCGTACGCCGACGTCGCCGACCGCTGGGACAGCCTGCGCCTGCGTAGCTGGGTCCTGGAGGCGGGGGAGCGGCGCCTCTACCAGGACGGCTACGCAAAGGCGCTGCTGCCACCCGGCGAGCTGCTCCGGCGAATGCCGCTGCCACCCGACGTCCGGCGGTTCGTCGTGCTCACCGGCACGGTGCCCGCCCTCGGCGGGATCCGCCCGGGCGACGGCTTCTGGGCGGAGCTCGGCGACGGCGAGGGCGAGCGGACGATCGAGCTCGACTACGCGGTGCGGTGCCTAGAGCGGGTCGAGGTCGAGGCTTGAGCGCAGCGCGCCGCCGCGACCGGGACGCCGACGCCGACGCGGCTCCGCCGGGCTCGGCCGAGGCGGCGGTCGAGCGCGCGCTGGCGCGCGCACGGCTGGTCGAGGACGGCGGCGCCTACGCGGCGATCATGGCGTCCGAGGCCCGGCGCTCGGCGCTCGCGGTCGAAGCGGCAACGGTGAAGCCGCCCCTGCGCGGCTTCACCGTCGGCGTCAAGGACCTGCTCGCCGTGCGGGGACAGCCGATCGGGGCGGGATCGGCCGTCCGCAGCGAGGCCGTCCCCGAGCCGCGCGACGCCGCGATCGTCGCGTCGCTGCGCGCGTGCGGCGCCGTCGTGGTCGGCCGCACGACGCTGCACGAGTTCGCCTTCGGCGTCACCGGCCTCAACCTCCACGCCGGCACGCCGGCGAACCCCAGCGCGCCCGGCTGCATCCCCGGCGGGTCGAGCTCGGGCTCGGCGGTCGCCGTCGCAAGCGGGTCCGCCCGCGTCGCCGTGGGAACCGACACCGGCGGCTCGATACGGATCCCGGCCGCGCTGTGCGGCGTGGTCGGCTTCAAGCCGGCTCACGACACCTATCCGGCCGGCGGGGTCCTCCCGCTCGCGCCGAGCCTCGACACGGTGGGACTGCTCGGAGCCGACGTCCAGGATGTCGCCACCGTGCACGAGGCGCTCGGCGGGCGGGTCGAGGGGCACCCGCCGCCGACACGGATCGGGGTGGTGCGCGCAGGGCTGGAGGGCGCCGACGCGGCGGTCGCCGGCGCGGTCGAGGACGCCCTGACGACCGTGAGCCGCCGCGGCTGCGAGCTCGTGGACGTGGCCTGGCCCGACGCCGACGCGATCCATGCGGCGAGCACCACGATCATGTTCGCGGAGGCGGCGGCCTCGCACCGCGACGCCATGGCCGCCTCGCTCGACGCGTACGGGGACGACGTCCGCGAGCGCCTCGAGATCGGCGCGTCGATCACCGACGCCGAGTACGCCGCCGCCGACCGCGAGCGCGCTCGGCTCACGGACGTGGCGACGTCGGCGCTCGACGGCGTCGACTGCGTGATCGGCCCGACCGTCGGCGTGCCGCCGCCGACGGGCGAGCAGGCGGCCGACAGCGGGATCGCGGCGCGCCTGGTGGCGCACACGCGGCTCGCGAACCTTGCGCGCCTGCCTGCGCTGTCGCTTCCCGCACCCTGCGCGGGACAGCCGATCGGCCTGCAGCTCACCGCCTCCACGGACCGGGCGGTGCTGTCGATCGCCCGCTGGCTCGAGCGCGAGCTGGCGCTCGCGTGCTGAGCCGGTCCGTCCGTTAGTCCGCCGGCGCCTGCTCGGCGGCGCGCGCCGCCGCTTCGGCGATCTCGGCTTCGGCCGCGTGGGCGGTGGCGCTCAGGTGCTGGCGCAGCCTGTCCACGGCCGCCTCGGGATCGTGCGCCTCGATGGCGTCGACGATCGCCGCGTGCTCGTCGACGACGTGCGGCGTGCGCTCGCCGATCGACAGCGCGAGCGAGCCCATCAGCCACATCGCCCCACGCAGGGTGACGAGCATCCGGTGCGTGCGCTCGAGCCCGAGCAGCTGCGGCATCAGCAGATGGAACTGCTCGTCGATCGCGAGGAACTCGGCGGCGCCGCGGCTGGTCTCGGTGCGCTGGCGGTCGATCAGCTCGCGCAGCGCGGCGACGTTCTCGGGCGAGGCCTCACGCGCCAGGCGCTCGACGACGAAGCCCTCGAGCGCGAGCCGCAGGCCGAACACCTCGGCGCGCTCGGTGGCCGACAGGGATCGCAGCCGGAAGCCGCGCTGGGGAAGGATCTCGACCAGGCCCTCGCGCGAGAGCTCGATCAGGGCCTCACGGACGGGCGTGCGGGAGATCCCCATCGACTGGGCCAGCTCGCTCTCCGAGTAGACCCGGTCGTGGACGAGCAGTGCATCGCGAATCGCATGGCGCAGCGAGGCGTATGCCTGCTGCGCCAGCGTCTCACCGCGCGCGATCGCGTCGACGGGTGCCATGACCGCTAGCTCGTCCTCGGTCGTTGCTTGGAATGGATCATCAGGGGCGGCCTCCCGCACGTGGTGCCCTACATGTAGTATACGAGTTGTACAGCCTACTACGTCTTGGATACCCCCAGCGATATGCCCATTCGACGCGCAAGCACGCAGGCCTCTCCCACAACGCCAGCCCTCCCCGCTCAGAGGGGCGCCTGATGCGCTCCGGAGCGGACTACCTCGAAGCGCTCGACGACGGCCGCAAGGTCTACGTCGACGGCGCACCGGTCGACGGCATCGCCACGCATCCGGCGTTCAAGGGGATCGCCGCGACCATCGCCAGCCTCTACGACTTCGCGGCCGACCCGGCGAACGAGATGACCTACGTCGCTCCCGAGACGGGCGAGCCCGCGCTCAAGCCGTTCATGATCCCGCGCTCGCGCGAGGACCTGGCTGCGCGGCGCGCGGCGATCGCAAGCTGGGCGGGGGTCACGCACGGGTTCGTCGGGCGGAGCCCCGACCACGTCGGCGGCTTCCTCGCCGGGTTCGCGAGCGACCCGGGCGTCTTCGATCGCGATGGCCGTCAGCTTGGCCAGAACGTCGCCCGGTGGTACCGCAAGCTGTTGGCGGAGAGCCCGTTCCTGACCTACGCGATCATCCCGCCGCAGGTCAGCCGGGCGACCACGGCGGCCGGCTGGGAGGACGACTACGTCCAGGTCGGCGTGGTCGAGGAGCGCGACGACGGAATCGTGGTGCGCGGCTCGCAGATGCTCGGCACGGGAACGGCCGTGTCGGATCACGTCTTCGTGAGCTGCATCAAGCCGCTCACGCCGGATGACGTGGATCACGCGCTCTCCTTCGTCGTCCCGGTCGGAGCGAGCGGCCTCAAGGTCTACTGCCGGCGCCCCTACGCCGTCGGGCAGCCGAGCTCGTTCGACTATCCGCTCACGACCCGCTACGACGAGTCCGACGCGCTGCTCGTCTTCGATGACGTGCTCGTGCCGTGGGAGGACGTCTTCGTGTGTCGCGACGTCGAGGGCCTGCGGGCGCAGTTCTTCCAGACGCCCGCCCACATCCTCGGCAACAGCCAGGCCCAGATCAGGTTCATCTCCAAGCTGAAGTTCCTGATCGGCCTTGCCCGCCGCATCTGCGAGGTGAACCAGATCGACAAGATCCCCAGTGTGGTCGAGAAGCTGGCCGACCTCGCCAGCCTGGCCGCGGTCGTGGAGGGCATGGAGATCGCCTCCGAGGCGACGGCGACCACGAACGGGGCCGGTGTGGTGCATCCCAACCCGCGCTTCCTGTACGGCGCGATGGGCCTTCAGTCGGAGGTGTATCCCCGGGTCCTGCACGTGATCCGCGAGCTCGTCGGCGGCGGCGTCATCCAGCTCCCGTCGTCGTATCGCGAGCTCGTCGAGGCGGAGACGCGTGACGACATCGCGCGCTACGTCCAATCGCCCGGCGTGACGAGCGAGGAGCGCGTCAAGCTCTTCAAGCTGGCGTGGGACGCGATCGGGTCCGAGTTCGCCGGCCGCCATCACCAGTACGAGATGTTCTACGCGGGCGCTCCCTTCGTCGCCAAGGGCTACGCCTACCGCAACTACGGGTTCGACGAGCCGCTGGCGGCCGTCGACGCCTTCATGTCGAGCTACTCGCTGTCTGACGCGGTGGCGGAGGCGGAGGTCCGATGAGCAAGCTCGAGGCCGAGTTCTTCGCCGCGGACACCGTCGGCTGGACGCCGGTGGCGGGCGACGCGGAGCTGCTTTACGAGCGCATCCTCGCGCCCGACGGGGACGGCGGCGTGGCGACGCGGATGCTGTGGTTCCAGCCCGGCGCGGACACGAGCCCGAACGGCATGCAGGTGCACGACTTCTGGGAGGAGGTCTACATCCTCGAGGGCGCGATCCACGACATCCAGCTCGGCCGCACGTTCACCGCCGGGATGTACGCCTGCCGCCCTCCGGGGATGGAGCACGGCCCATGGCGCTCGCCGGAGGGCTGCAAGACGTTCGAGGTGCGCTACCGCCGGTAGGCGCGCGAGATGGCGATGACCGAGCCCTCGGAGCACGTCGACGCCACCCTCCTGAGGCGGACGATGGCCGGCTTCGCCACCGGCGTGGCGGTCGTCACGACCGAGGACGGCGGCGAGCTGCACGGGATGACGGTCAACTCGCTGACCTCCGTGTCGCTCGAGCCACCGCTGGTCCTCGTCTGCTTCACCGACGACGCTCGAACGGCAGCGGCCGCCGCGCGCCGCGGGGCGTTCGCGCTGCACCTGCTGAGCCGCCGCCAGCAGGCGCTCTCCGATCGCTTCGCCGGCCGTGGAGAGGACCACTTCGAGGGCGTCGACGTCGCGCTGGACGAGATCGGGCTTCCCGTGCTGCCCGGGGGCTTGGGCAGGCTGACGTGCCGGGTCGAGACGACGTACCAGGGCGGCGACCACGTGATCGTCGTGGGCAGGGTCGTCGCGTGCGAGCCGCGCGACGGCACGCCGCTCCTCTTCTACCGCGGGCGCTACCACGACATCCACCTCGGGGCCGGCGACACGCCGTGGCTCTGGTGACCCTGCAGGATCGACCGGCGGCTACGTCGCCGCCGACAACCGACAAGGAGGAGCGATGACAGAGCACGAGATCGCCTACCGCGGCGACGACGGCTGCGAGTTGTTCGCGCTGGCCGTCGGCACGGGGCCCCCGCTGGTCCTGCTGCACGGCGGGGGACCCGATTGCCGGAGCCTGTTGCCGCTGGCGACCATGCTGGGCGACAGGGCGACCGTCCTCCTGCCGGACATCCGTGGCTACGGGCGCTCGGTCTGTCGCGACCGGGAGCGCCACACGTGGCAGCAGTACGCCGACGACATCGCGTCGCTGCTCGACCACCTCGGGCACGAGCAGGCGCTGGTCGGCGGGGCCGGCATGGGGTCGGGGATCGCGATGCGGACCGGCCTCTCCTCGCCCGCGCGCGTCAGCGGGCTGGTCCTCATCAGTCCCGAGCACCGCGGCGAGCAGCGGCCGTCGCCGAAGCTGATCGCCATGCAGCAACAGATGGCCGATCAGATCCTCGTCGACGGGCTGGACGTCGCCTGGAGCTCGTGGATCCCGATGATGCCCGAGGGGATGGCCGCGATGGTCCGGGACGCGCTCCCGCGCGCCGATCCCGCGAGTCAGGCCGCTGCCCTGCACGCGATCGCGACGCAGGAGCCGATCGAGCGCCTGGACGAGCTGCGGGCGCTCGAGATGCCGGTGCTCGTGGTTCCGGGCACCGATCCGAACCATCCACGCGCTCTCGGCGAGCTCTACCGCGGCGTCCTGCGGCAGCCGCTCGTGATCGAGGTCGACATGTGGAAGGAAGTCGCCGACACCGAGGACTTCGCCGCCGGGCTGGCGCCCGCGATCTCCCAGTTCCTAGACGAGATCGGGGTCGGGCCCGCCGCACCGGCGGCGTAGCCGAGCCGGAAGGCGAGATTCCACCAGGAGGAATTCCAGCGGCAACCGATATCTCGCAACTCGTATACTACATGTAAGACAGCGACGCTGAACGTTCGCGCCAGTGGCGACGAGCATGGAGGAGGAGAGATGCAAATAGGCATTGGAAAGGCGTCGGCGCGGGGGCTCCTGCTCTCGGCCGGCATCGCAGGGCTCTTGGCCGGCTGCGGATCGGACTCCGACGACGCGAGCTCGGCCGGCGCGACTTCGAAGGGAGAGGACCCGGTAAGCGTCGTGTACATCAGTCCCGCGGCGGCGAGCCCCTATTCCCAGGCGGTCGCCGAGTCGATCGAGGAGGTGGCCGAGGCCGAGAACGCGGAGGTCACGATCGTCGACTCGCAGGTCGACCCGCAGAAGCAGCGGGCAGCCCTGCAGGACGCGGTTCAGTCCCAGCGCTACGACGCCATCATCCTCCAGCCGATCGATCCCGTCAGCGCCGTGCCGGCGGTCGCCGAGGCGAAGGCGGCTGGCCTGAAGGTCGGGATCACCTCTCAGCCCCTCGGCCCGGACACGACCACCGCGGACCCGCAGGTCGATGGAGTCCAGGTATCGGTGCTCACGCCGCCGTCCACCTGGGGCGCCACGCTCGGGGAGGCCGCGACACAGGCGTGCGGATCGATCGATCCCTGCAAGATCGGCTACCTGTTCGGCATCAAGGCGGTGCCGACGGACATCGTCGGCCGCAAGGCCTTCGACGAGGTGATCGCCAAGAGCTCCTCGATCGAGGTCGCGGCGGAGGGCGAGAGCCAGTACTCGGCGACCGGCGGGCTGAAGGCCACGCAGAACATGCTGCAGGCCAACCCCGACATCGACGTGCTGGTCGCCAACGCCGACCAGGGGGCCGCTGGCGCCGAGCGGGCGATCAAGGCCGCGGGCCTGCAGGGCGAGATCAAGATCGTCGGCCTCGGAGCAGGCAAGACCGGTGTCTCGGGCGTTCGCGACGGCCGCTGGTTCGCGACGGTCATCACCGAGCCCCGCACCGAGGGTCGCCTGGCCATGGAGGGCGTCCTGGCCGCCGTCCGAGAGGGCAAGGTGACCGGCGGCATCGATCCTCTCGACAAGCACGACAACCACGGCATCCTCACCAAGGACAACGTCGAGTCGTTCCGACCGCAGTGGGACGGCTAGGACCGGGTACCACCGTGGGCGATCCGCGCACGCACCTGCACGTGCGGCGCCTGAGCAAGCGCTTTGGCGTCATACGCGCAGTCACCGACGTAGACCTCGAGGTGCGGCGCGGGTCGATCCACGCGATAGTCGGCGAGAACGGAGCCGGCAAGTCCACGCTCGGCAAGATCGTCGCGGGCGCGGTGCGGCCGTCGGCCGGAGAGGTCCGAGTCGACGGTCGCCCGCTGCTCGCCCGCTCGCCGCGCGATGCGCTGCGGCTGGGCATCGGCACGATCTCCCAGGAGTTCGCGCTGATGCCCACTCGTACGGTCGTCGACAACGTCTTCCTCGGCACCGAGCGGGCACGTGCCGGCATCGTCCGCCGCGGGGAGCTGCGCGCCCGCTTCGAGGCGCTCCGGTCGCGGCTGGGGTTCGCGCTCGACGCCGATGCGCTCGTCGAGGGACTGTCGGTGCCCGACTGCCAGAAGGTCGAGATCATGCGCGCCCTGGCTCGCGACGCGTCGCTGATCGTCATGGACGAGCCGACCGCCGGGCTCTCCGCTCACGACACCGAGCGATTCGTCGAGGTCGTCAAGGAGCTCGCGGAGGCCGGCACGACCGTCGTATTCATCAGTCACTACCTCGCCGAGGTGCTCGCTCTCGCCGACGTCGTCACGGTCATGCGCGACGGTCGCGTGGTGCGCACCGCGCCGACGAGCGAGGAGACCCCGGACTCGCTCATCACCGCGATGCTCGGCCGCCCGCTCGACACGGCCTTCCCCCCGCGGACCCCACCGCGACCCGACGCGCCGGTGCGCCTGTCCGTTCGAGGCCTCACCCGTGCGGGGGCGTTCGAGGGCGTGTCGCTGTCGGTCCGGGCCGGCGAGATCGTCGGCCTGGCCGGCCTCGTCGGCTGCGGCCGGTCCGAGATCGCACGCGCCATCTGCGGCGCCGACCAGCCGGACGCCGGCGAGATCGAGATCGACGGCTGCCGCGTGGACCCGCACTGCCCCCGCGACGCGATCCGGCACGGCCTCGTGATGCTCCCGGAGAGCCGCAAGGAGGACGGCCTTATGCTGGGCCGCTCGATCGTGGAGAACGTGACGCTTCCGCATCTGGCCTCGCTCGCGCGCCTGACGCTGATTCGCAGGAGCGCCGAGGAGCGGACCGCACGCGAGAGCATGGACCGGATCGGCGTCGATGCCAGCGACCTGCGTCGTCACGCCGACACGCTGTCCGGGGGCAACCAGCAGAAGCTGCTCTTCGCGCGCTGGCTCATGGAGCCGCCGCGGGTGCTGATCGCGGACGAGCCGACGCGCGGCATCGACGTCGGCGCCAAGCATGCGATCTACGAGCTGATCCTCGCGCTCGCCGAGCGCGGCATGGGCGTGGTGATGATCTCGTCCGAGCTCGAGGAGGTGGTCGCCCTCTGCCACCGCGTCCTCGTCGTCCGGGACGGCCGGATCGCCCAGGAGATCGGCGGCGCGGACGCCTCGGTGGACGGCGTGCTGCGCACGGCCTTCAGCGTCCGCGTGCCCGCGGAGGCGACGGCCGCATGAGCGCGAATGCCGCCACGATCGACGTCGGAGGTCGCCTGCGCGGCCACGCGCGCCAGCTCGTTGCGTGGCGAGACAGCGGGATCGTCGTCGCCTTCGTCGTTCTCTTCGTCGTCCTCAGCGTCTCGAGCGACGTCTTCCTGACCAAGACGAACCTGCTTCACATCCTCGACCAGCAGTCGGGGATACTGATCATGGCCGCGGCCGGGACGCTGGTCCTGATCGCAGGCGGGTTCGACCTCGCCATCGGCGCGACGTTCGCCTTGAGCGGCGTCGTCGCGGCCAAGCTGGCCGTCGACATCAGCCCGTGGCTCGCGCTGACGGCCGGAATGGGCACCGGACTGGCCGTAGGACTGGCGAACGGGCTCCTGACCACCGTCGGCCGCGTCAACTCGCTCATCGGCACGCTCGCCACGGGCTTCATAATCCGCGGCCTGGCGCCGATCGTCACGGCGGGGGCGATCATCACCGTGAGCGGGGCCTCGGCGCCCGACTTCCAGACGCTCGGCAACGGCCATCTGCTCGGCGTCAAGTACACCATCTGGGTGATGGCGGCCTTCGTCGGGGCGATGTGGCTCGTGCTCTCGCGGACCACGTTGGGGCGCTACATCTACGCCGCCGGCGCCAATCCGGAGGCGGCCCGGCTGGCCGGGGTCCGCGTCGCGGCGGTCAGGACGGGAACCTTCGTCCTGAGCGGGCTGGCCGCCGGGCTCGCGGGCGTGATGGCGGCATCGACCGTCGCCACCGGGCAGCCCGGTGCGGGCGCCGGAATCGAGTTCACGGTGATCGCCGGGATCGTGGTCGGCGGGACGAGCATCATGGGCGGTCAGGGCGCCGTCTGGCGCAGCGTGCTCGGCGTGCTGTTCATAGCCCTGATCGACAACGGGTTCACCCTCCTGGGCCTCGACCCGATCTACCAGCGGATGGCGCAGGGCGCGATCATCCTGCTGGCGGTCTCGATCGACGCCTGGGGACGCGACTCGCGGTGACGCCGGGGCGGCCTTCCGCAACCGGGGATGCGTCGCCGGTCGCCGACGAGAGCGGCCTCCCCGCGCGCGCACCCGCGCTGCTCGTTCGCGGCGGCTTCGTCTACACGGTCGACGACGAGGAGCGAATCCACCCGAGCGGCTCGGTGCTGGTCGTGGGCGACCGGATCGCCGCCGTGGGCGACGACGCAAGCGTCCGGCGCGCCGTCGGCGAGCTGGAGCCCGCGCTGCGCGAGGGCCTGCAGACCCTCGACGCCCAGGGGATGATGGTGCTTCCCGGCTTCGTGAACCCGCACTGGCACGAGAACTTCTCGATGCGCCTGGTGGCGCCGAACGGGGCGCTGAGGCCGACTCACGACCATGGCGACCGGCCGGGCCTCTTCGCCCGCGGCGGCGATGTCGCCGAGCTCTCGAGGGAGTTCGACCGGCGCTACGCGATCGCCGACTCGCTGCTCCCCGACGAGGCCGAGGCGATCGCCCGCTACTCGCTCTGGACCCAGCTGCGATCCGGCACGACGACGTTCGGGGACGTCGGCTCGGTGAACCGGCCCGAGGCGCTCGTGGCCGCGACGCGGGCGCTCGGGCTGAGGGGCGCCATCAGCCTCTGGGCCAGCGACGCGGAGTGCGTGCCCGGAGAGGGTCGCCACCGCCGGACCAGGGACGCCGACGCCGTGCTCGCGCGCGTCGAGGCGCTGCTGCAGTCGTGCGCGGACGACCGCTCCGGACGCGTGCGCGCGATGCCGTCGGTCATCTACCCGCCGAACATGACCGACGCGCTCGGCGTCGGCCTCGCCGAGCTGGTCGGCCGCTACGACACGCCGTTCGCGACCCACATCGCCGCACTGCGCAACGAGGCCGAGATCATGGAGGCCTGCTTCGGCGCGAGCTCGATCCGCCGGTTCTCCGAGCTCGGCCTCCTGACCGAGCGGCTGCTGGCCGTGCACTGCGCGTTCGCCGACGACGCCGAGCGAGCGCTGCTGCTCGACGCCGGCGTTCACATCAACCACTCGCCCGCGAAGTACGGCACCGCGGGTGAGCGGACGCTCAGCGACTCGAAGCTGATCGTCGAGCTGCTGCGCGCCGGCCTCGACGTCTCGCTGTCCACGGACGGCGAGACGTTGCCGCTGGGCGGCATGGCGGAGGCGATGCGCCAGGCTTGGCAGGCACACAACGAGATCTGGGCCGACAACACCGCCGTGCGCCCGACGACGGCGCTCGCGATGGCCACCCGGGTGGCGGCGCGTGGCCTGAGATGGGACGCGGAGGTGGGAAGCCTCGAGGTCGGCAAGCAGGCCGATCTCGTGCTGGTGCCGGTCGACGACTGGCGCTACCTGCTGCGCGCCCGGCCGCTCGAGGGGTTCCTGATGCTCGGCGGCTCCGCCGACGTGCGCACCGTGATCGTCGCGGGCCGCGTCCTGCTCCAGGACGGGCGGGCGACGTTCGTGGACGAGCGCGACCTCGAGCGCCGCTACGTCGAGGCGCTGACGTCGTTCTCGAGGCGCGCGTTCGGCATCGCCGACGACGTGCTCGAGCGGATCGCCGCCGCATGACCGCTCCCGGCCATGCCCGAGCAACGGTCGACGCTCCCGACGCGCCGGCCGCGATCGGGCCGTACAGCCACGCGGTGCGCTGCGGCGGGGTCGTCTACTGCTCCGGCCAGCTCCCGCTGCGGCCCGGCGACGGGACGCTGGTCGACGATTCGCTGGCGGTGGCCACGCGGCTGTGCCTGGACAATCTCGCAGCCGTCTGCCATGCCGCGGGCACCAGTCTCTCGCGGGCGGTGCGGCTGACGATCTACACGACCGAGCTCGAGGGGTTCGCCGAGATCAACGGCGCCTACGCGGCCTACTTCGAGGCCGACCCGCCTGCGCGCGCGGCGGTCGGCGTGGCGGCGCTGCCGAAGGGCGCGCGGGTGGAGATCGATGCGATCGTCGCGTCGGACTGATGCCGCGGGCGGCATCCGAACCGGTCGCGGCGCTGCGGCGCGAGCGGCTGGCCGCCACGCACGCCGCTGCCGCTGAGATCGTCCGGCGTACGCCGCTGCTGACGTCGGCGAGCGTCTCGGAGCGGTGCGGGGGCACGGTTGCCCTGAAGGCGGAGTGCCTGCAGCGGACCGGGTCGTTCAAGCTGCGCGGGGCGCTGGCCAAGCTGCATGCGCTCGGCTCGGAGGCGCGCGGCGTGGTGGCGGGCAGCGCGGGCAACCACGCCCAGGCGCTCGCCTACGCGGCGCGCCACCGCGGGTTGGCCTGCGAGGTGTTCATGCCCGTCGACGCGGCGGTGTCGAAGCGGGAGGCGGTGCGCGCGTTCGGTGCCCAGGTCCACGAGCAGGGCAGCTCGGTCGACGAGTGCGTCGACCTCGCGCGCGCACGCGCCGACGAGGCGGGGCTTGCGTTCGTGCACCCGTTCGACGACCACGACGTGATCGCCGGCCAGGCGGGTCTCGGCATCGAGCTGGTCGAGGACGTGTCCGACCTGCGCCGCGTGATCGTGCCGATCGGCGGCGGGGGGCTCGCGAGCGGCGTCGCGCTGGCGATCGCCCAGAGCCGTCCCGAGGTCGAGGTGATCGGCGTGCAGGCGGCCGCGTGCGCGGCGGTGGCGGAGTCGCTCGCCGCTGGCGAGCGGATCGCTGCGAAGGCGTCCCAGACGATCGCCGACGGGATCGCGGTGAAGCGCCCCGGCGAGATCACCCTGCCCCTGATCGAGAGCCTCGTCGACAGCGTGGCGACCGTCGACGAGGACGCGATCGCCCAGGCGATGATCGTCCTGCTCGAGCGCTCGAAGCTGCTCGTCGAGGGTGCCGGCGCCGCGTCGCTCGCCGCGCTCCTGTCCGGAGCGGTCGAGCCTGCCCGGGAGGGCACGACGGTCGCGATCCTCTCAGGGGGCAACATCGACGTCGGCCTGCTGGCGGCGATCGCCTCTCACGAGGAGACGCGCGCCGGGCGCCGCGCGCGGCTGTTCACGCGCGTCAGCGACCGGCCCGGCGGCCTCGCCGGCCTGCTCGGGGCGATCGCCGATGCTCATGGCAACGTGATCTCGGTCGAGCACGTCCGCGACGGCGTCCCGCTCGCGTTGCGCGAGACTGGCGTCGCCCTCACCGTCGAGACGCGTGGCCGCGCCCATCTCGACCGGCTCGTCGCGGCCCTCCGCGACAGCGGCCACGAGGTCGAGGTCGACGCCTGAGCGCATATCCTGGGCCGGCGCCGGGCAACGACCGAAGGGCACCACCTTGAGCGACCCCACCAACCTCGACGTGCCCGGTCCCGTCGGCGCGCCGGGCCCGCCGCGGGTCGGGGTGCTCACGGTCAGCAGCTCGCGTGCCCGCTCGGGCGGCGCAGACGCGAGCGGCGACGCGCTCGCCGAGCTCGCCGGGCGCTTCGGCGGCGAGCTCGCCGCCCGCGACCTGGTTGCCGACGACCGCGACGCGATCGCCGCCGTGCTGCGTCGCCATGCCGACGAGCTGCGCTGCGACCTCGTCCTCACCACTGGCGGCACGGGCCTCACGCCCGACGACGTCACCCCGGAGGCGACCGCCGCCGTGATCGACCGGCCGGTCCCGGGCATCCCGGAGGCGATGCGCGCCGCCTCCGCCGAGCACACGCGCTACTGGATGCTCTCGCGCGCGACCGCCGGCGTCCGCGGGCGCACCCTGATCGTCAACTTCCCCGGCAATCCGAAGGCGATCGTCCAGACCGGCGACGTGCTGGCGGGCGTGGTCGAGCACGCGGTCCGGCTGTTGCGACGGGCGGACGAGGGCGCTGTGGGTGGCTGAGGGACCGACGACGCCCCGGCGCAGTCGGCGCGGCTCAGCGCTCGTCGCCGACCTGGATCTCGCGCAGGCGGTGCGTGTCGACGTCGTAGACGAAGCCGCGCACGTGGTCGCGGTGGAGCAGGAAGTCGGAGCGGCGGACGCGCAGGATCGACTGGCGGACGTCGGAGTCGACGTCGGCGAACGACTCGATCGCGAACGCGGGGGCGACGCCGGTGGCCTGCTGAAGCTCGGCGCGAAAGCCGTCGTCGGTGAGCGTCCGCATGCCGCAGTCGGTGTGGTGGACGAGCATCACCTCGCGCGTGCCGAGCCGGCGCTGGGAGACCGCGAGCGAGCGGATGACGTCGTCGGTGATCACGCCGCCGGCGTTTCGGAGCACGTGCGCCTCACCGTCGCCGAGGCCGAGCGCGGCGAACACGTCGAGGCGCGAGTCCATGCACGTGACGATCGCGAGCTGGCGGCTCGGGCGGACGTCGAGGTGCCGCGCCGGCAGGGATTCCGCGAAGGCGCGGTTGTTCGCGACCAGCTCGTCGATCACGTCCACGCGGGGGACCCTAATCGGAGGCGGTGCCGGACGCCCGCCTCGGGAGCTGGCCGGCGTCGCGAGACCCGGGCGTGAGTCGCAGGCGGCGCTGGATCCCGAGCACGCGGCGTGCGCTCTCCTCGACGCGCGCCCGGAAGGCCGGCGAGCGCCGCGCGCGGCGGAGCAGGCGCGGATAGACCAGGTTCCAGCTTCCCGAGCCGGTCATCAGGACCAGGTCGGCGCCCGCCTCGATCGAGCGCACGGCGGCCGTCGCGACGTCGGAGCGGTCGAGGACGGCCTGCGCCTCGATCGAGTCGGTGACGACGACGCCGCGGTAGCCGAGCTCGCCGCGCAGCACGTCCGTGAGCAGCACGTGCGATTGCGAGGCGATGCTGTCCGGGTCGAAGGCCGGATAGAGCGCGTGGCTCGCCATCACGAGCGGCGCATCGGCCGCGACCGCCGCGCGGAACGGCTCGAGATCGGCCGCCTCGAGCTCGGAGCGGGCCGCGTCGATGGTGGCCGAGCCGTCGTCGGTGTTGACCGTCGCGCGACCGAGGCCGGGGTAGTGCTTGACGGTCGTGGCGATGCCCTCGCCGTAATGCGCGCGGACGGCTGCGGCCACCAGCTCGGCGACGTCTTCGGGCGCTCCGGGATAGAGGCGGCCGGCGAGCGCGCCCCCGCCCGCGGGCGGCGCGACGTCGGCGACGGGGGCGAGGTTGACGTTGACCCCCACGCCGCTCAATCCGCGTGCCGCCTCCGCGGCCGCCGCGCGCGCGGCGGCCGGGGTAGCGACGGCGCTCTGCGAGATCTCGGGCCCGGCGAACGGCACGTTGCGGATCTCGCCGCCCTCCTGGTCGGTGGCGATCAGCGTCCGCCCGCCGGCCGCGCGGTGCAGCGACCGCGTCAGTCGGGCCAGCCCCGCCTCGTCGGTGACGTTGTGGCCGAACAGGATCACGCCGGCGCCCTCGCCCGCGCGCAGCCGGCGGCGGATGTACGCGGGCGCCACGGGCTCGTCGAAGCTCATCATCAGGAGCTGGCCGACCTGCCGCTCGAGCGGCAGCTTGGCGACGGGGGCCGCGCGCTCGTCGGCGACGCCGCGGGCCGGCTCGGCCTCGTCGGGACCCTCGTCGCGCGAGCCCACCGCCATCCCGGCCAGCGCCGCGATCGCCGCCACGGTGGCAAGCGCACCCAGGCGCCGCCGGCGTACCCGATCTTGCGGCAGCCGCATCGCGCGCAGACTAGCCAGCCATGGCAGCGGTCAGCCCGACGCCGGCGCGTCGCCACCCCGCAGGTGTCAGCCCGAGATCGTCTCGGCGCGCCTGATCAGCTCCGACGGCTGCACGCCCAGGCCCGCCGCGATCTTCCAGACGGTCTTGAGCGTCGGCGTCTTGTCGGCTCGCTCGACGTGCCCGAAGTAGGCGCGGTCGATGCCGCTGGCGAGCGCGGCGTCCTCCTGGCTGAGGCCCCGCTCGAGCCGGATCTGGCGGACGGCGATGCCGAACGCCTCGGCTGGACTGCGGACCATGCGCGCACGTTGAACCGCAACGGGCTACCAGTCCACGGCCTAAAGCTCCCATGCAGCGGGGATTCGTGGTATAACCATGCTGTTACTCAGCTGCCGGCGGGGGAACTGCGGCGAGCCTCCCTTCGGGACCGAGTCCTAGGTGGTCCGGTTGACGAGGCGTAGGATCCTCCAGCGGACGCGCCTCCGCCGGCAGCAGGTAACGGTCACCGGACGCGGTGACGGCGGCGCACGCGGTCGACGGGCAGGGTCGACCGCGTCGCGCCCACCCTGAGGTCACGCCCTACGCGCGGGCCGCGGCGCGGTGCGCCGCCGCCTCGATGCTCTCGACGTTGCTCGGGAGCACCGCGACGGTGCGGCGGTTGCCGAGCACGACGCTGAGGACCCCGCCGCCGTGGCCACCGGCCACCTCGCTCAGCTCGGCCAACGCCTGCTCGCGCGCCGCCGGCGGGATGTCGCACTCGTCAAGGAAGCGGCCCGGCAGCGGTCCCGCGGCCTCGTCGGCGGAGAGCTCGAGCACCTCGGTGCGAAAGCCGCCGGTCGTGACGCCGGCAGTCGGGGTCATGACGCAGGTCGCCATGTCGTCGCCGCCCGTGCGCGCCTCGGCCGCGACGGCGGCGAGCACCTGGGCCGCCGTCGCCTCGCGCCCGAGATCCGCGACGATCCGCTGGAGCCGCTCGCGTCCCAGCAGGCCGTTGGCCGTGCGCGCCTCCACGAGGCCGTCGGTGAACAGGCATGCGACCGCACCGGGCATCAGCGGCACGGTGCTCTGCCGCAGCCCCGTCTGCTCGCCGATGCCGATCGGCGGCGACGATCCGGCGAGGACCGGCTGGAAGTCGCTCCCGCCGGTGAAGATCGGCGCCGGATGTCCGGCGGCCGCATACGTCAGCGAGCCGTCGCGCGGATCGTGGACGGCGATCACGACCGTGGCGAAGTCGCCGTCGAGGCGGTCGTCGATCACGCGCCCGGCGACCTGCAGCGCCATCCGCGGCTCGAGTCCGGCCTCGACGTAGGCACGCAGCGTGTAGCGCATGAACGCGGTGCGGTCGAGCGCGTCGCGGCCATGGCCGGAGACGTCGCCGAGGATGAACGCGGCGCGGCCGTCAGCCAGCGCCAGCGCGTCGTAGAAGTCCCCGCCGGCCGCCGGCCCGTCCGCGGGCCTGTAGGCGACGGAGGTGGCGAGCGCGCCGACCTTGTCGGGCACCGACGGCAGCAGCGCGCTCTGCAGCATGCCGACGTCGCGCAGCAGCTCGCCACGCTGGCGAGCGAGTGAGCGGGTGCGGACGGCGCTCACGGCATAGCCGCCGGCGAGCAGCAGCGAGAGGGCGGCGAGCGCCACCAGCGCCAGCTTCGCCCAGACCGGCACGACCTCGACGATGTCGCGCACCGTTCGGACGACGGTCGACTCCGCCTCGCGGTCGGCGGCGGCCGCGGTCTCGCCGGCCGTGCCGCGGGACGCGGGCGCACCGCTGTCGGTGCTCGGCTCGGCGCGCGTCACGGTGGCGCTGGCCACGCGCACGGCGCTGGCGGCACGCTCGGCCGGGGTGGCGTGCGCTCGCCGCCGCTGGAGAGACCGCCGCTCGCGCCGATCCGGGGCGCCTGCGCGGCGTCCAGGCCGGGTCGCGGCGGTGCGGTCGCGCGTCCGGGCCGGCGGCGGAGTCGTCGCCGCGGGGCTCGCCGGCGCCGCGTCGACCGGAGTGGCCGCGGGCGCGCTTGCGGACGGAGCCGCGCGGGGCGGGGGCGCGGGAGCGGAGGGGAGCGTCTTCTTGGGACCGCCGGCCTGCGGCGGCCGTGCGGGCGCCTGCGGCTTCGGCGCCTTCGCCTTCCCGGCAGGCGCCGGCTTCGCCGCCTTCGCCGGCGCGGCGGCCTTGGGCACTGGCCCGGCCGGAGCTGAGCGACCCAGCGCCGAGACGCCCTGGCCGAGCTTCTTCGCCTGGCCCGGAGGGACCTTCGCGTCGTCGTCCTTCGCGAGCGCCGCGGTCGCGCCGGCGACGGCCAGGATGCCCGCCACGGCCGCGGTCGCCCCCGCGCGGGCGGTCGAGCGCCGCGCCCACAGCCGCGACTGCGGTCCATGCGGGAGCACGTGAGTGGTCTCGGCCGCTCACGCGCCCCCGCTGATGCGCCGCTCGCTCGTTAGAACATCCGTCTAGGGCCTCAGTTGCCGCTCCAGATCGATTACGGGCATGGCGCGAGCCCGACGGCAGGCGACCTTGGGCCGCCGTCGCGAGATTGCTCAGGCGACGCCCTGCAGCAGCGCGCCGACGAGGTAGGCGACGGTCGCGGCGAGGCCGCCGATGGCGAGCGTCTCGAGGCCCGACCGCCACCACGGCTCGGCGACGAAGCGCGACTTCAGGCTGCCGACGGCGAAGAAGGCGATCCCGGTCATCACGGCGCTCCACGCGAACGCCGCCTCGAGATCGCCAGGCGCGGCGAGGTCGTAGACGTAGGCGGCGAGCGGCAGGAAGCCGACGCTGACGAAGGCGGCGAGCGTGCTGAGGGCGGACCGAACCTCGCTCGGCTCGGTCGTGCCGTAGCCGAGCTCCTCCATCATCATCGTGTCGGCCCAGACGTGCGGGTCGGAGGAGATCACGTCGACGACGCGCTCGAGCTCGCCGTCCACGAAGCCCTTGGCGGCGAAGATCTGGCGCAGCTCCTCGCGCTCGCCCTCGGGCACGATCTCGATGTGGTGCAGCTCCTCGCCGCGCGCCAGCTCGCGCTGCTGGCGGGCGGCGCGCGTGCCGAGGAAGTTGCTGGCCGCCATGCTGAGCCCGTCGGCGAGCAGGTTGGCGCCGCCGAGGATGATCACGATCGTCGCGTCGAGGTTGGCGCCGGCGACGCCGGCGACGATCGCGAAGGTGGTGATCGCGCCGTCGATCGCGCCGAGGACGAAGTCGTCGAGGTAGCTGTGGGACGGACGCGCGCGCAGCCGCCGGCTGATCGCCCGCGGGGTGTGGTCGTCGAGCAGCGACCTCGTCCTGGGCCTGCGCGGGCTCATCGCCGCGGCCGCCGCGCCCGGCCGTCGCCCGGCGTCCCGCCTGTCGCCTCCACCGCGCTGTCGAGTGCGGCGATCACCTGCTCGGCCGCGTCCGCGAACGGCTCGAGGACCGCGTCCGCGCCGCGCTGGCGCAGGTCGCGCGCATCCTCGTCGTGGTGCGCGGTGACGGCCACCCGCCCGCGGTAGTCGTGGTGACGGAGGGCGTGCAGGAGCGCGGCGTTGGCGTCGCGCCGCGGCACGCTGCTGATCACCCACTCGGCGGTCGCGAGCGGCAGCGAGGCCGGCAGCTCGGGGTCCTCGAGGTCGCCGTAGAGGGCCGGGTGGCCGGTGGCGCGCCACCCCTCGACGGCACGCGGGTCGTAGTCGACGCCCATCACCCGGTGGCCGTGCTCGAGCAGGCCCTCCGCCAGCCGCCGGCCGTAGCGGCCGAGGCCCCAGACGACGACCTCGACCGGCTCGCTCTCGTCGTGGCCGTCCTCGCCGGCGTAGGTCGGCCGGTCGCGCTCGAACGGAGCCAGCCAGCGCTCGATCCGCGGGTAGAGCGGGTGGGCGTAGTTGATCGCGTACGTGGAGGCCGAGATCGTGATCAGCCCGATCGCGGCGATCAGCCCCAGCCCGTCGTCGTCGAGGTGCCCGAGGCTGACCCCGAGCGCGGCGAGGATCAGCGAGAACTCGCTGATCTGGCCGAGGCTGACGCCGGCGAGGAATCCCACTCGCTTGCGGTAGCCGAGCGCGCCGGTGATCGCCATCACGATCAACGGCTTGGCGGTCAGGGCGAACAGCGACAGGACGGCGGCGGTAACCAGCTCGCCGCCGAGGCCGCCGAGGTCGATGTCGGACCCGAGGTCGACGAAGAAGAACAGCAGCAGGAAGTCGCGCAGCGGGACGAGGCGGCCGCCGATCGCGTCGCGGTACGGGGTCGAGCCGAGCGCGACGCCGGCGAGGAACGCGCCGACCTCGCGCGAGAAGCCGAGCATGTCGCCGATTGCTGCGAGCCCGATCCCGAGCGCGATCGCCGACAGGATCAGCAGCTCGGGCAGGTGCGCGACGCGGTGCAGCAGCGGCGTCAGGGCGTAGCGCATCGCCAGGCCGACGCCGCCGAGCAGCGCGACGCCCTTGGCCACGACGAGCAGCACCTCGGTCACCACGCCCTCGCCTCCGCCGGACCCGATCGCCGTCAGGGCGATCATCGCGAGCACCACCGCGATGTCCTGGACGATCAGGATCCCGAGCGCGATGCGGCCGTGCAGCTCGTCGATCTCGCGCCGGTCCGACAGCAGCTTTACGACGATGATCGTGCTCGAGAACGTCAGCGCCAGACCCACGTACGCGGCTGTGACGGTGTCGAGGCCGAGCGCCAGCGCCAGGCCGAACCCGGCCGTACCGGTGAACGCCATCTGCCCGACGCCCGCGATCAGCGCCACCGGGCCGGTCGACCGGATCAGCCGCACGTCGAGCTTGAGCCCGACCGCGAACAGCAGCAGGGCGATCCCGAGCTCGGCGAGCAGCTCGATCTCGTGGCTGGCGCTTACGACCCCGAACGCAGACGGGCCCGCCAGCACGCCGACGGCGATGAACGCGACGATCAGCGGCTGGCGCAGCCGCACCGCGATCGCTCCCGCCACCGCGGCGAGCACGAGCAGCACCGCCACCTCGTGAAACACGTCTACGAGCGTCACGCTGGCGCCACATTAGGCGCTGCGCGGCCCGGGGAGCTGCGGGACTGCCGTCACCCCCGGGTGGCGACGACCTCCAGGTACTCGGCGGGCGCCACCAGCGCCGGCCCGTCGCACTCGTCGAAGCGCTCGAGGACGTCGCGGATGTCGGCTGCGAGCGCCTGCTGCCCCGCCTCGTCGAGCTGCTCGAGGGCGACCTTGACCGGACCGAAGTGGGTGCGAAGGAAGTCGAGGAAGTGGTCGGCGGAGCGGTAGCGGTTCTTGAACGCCGCCGCGGGCGCGTCGAGGCGCGCGACGCCGTCGCCGAGCAGCTGGCGCAGCCGCTCCTCGGTTCCCCACAGTGGCGGAGGCGCCACGCCCGGGGGCGGGGGAGCGTGCTTGGCGACCGTCGCCATCAGCTGCCCGACGAGTCCGCCGGGCGTCCAGTTCGCCATCCCGATCCGCCCGCCGGGGCGGCAGACGCGCAGCAGCTCGGACGCTGCCCGCTCCTGGTCCGGCGCGAACATGACGCCGAAGGTCGAGAGCACTACGTCGAACGAGGCGTCCTCGAACGGGAGCTGCTCGGCGTCGCCCTCGACCCACTCGACGTCGAGCCCGTCGACCGCCGCGCGAGCTCGCCCGTGCTCGAGCAGCTCGGGCACGTAGTCGAGCCCGACCGTGCCGCCCCAGGCGCGCCGGGCGGCGGCGAGCGTGGCGTTTCCGTTGCCGCAGGCCACGTCCAGCACGCGCTCGCCGGGGAGGACGTCGACCGCCTCGCACAGCTCCTCGCCGACGATCGTCATCGTCGTGGCGAGCCGCGTGAAGTCGCCCGCGGACCAGACCTGTTGCTGTACCTGCTTGATCGCGTCGAAGTCGATCGTCTGCTCGGTCATGTCGTCTCACTCCCTGGTCGTTGGCTGTCGATTCCGGAGGCTGCGGTCGCGGCGGCCGGTGCGCGGGCGTCGCCGTCGAGGAAGGCGGTGACGGACGCGGCGACCGCTTCGGGCCGACGGAAGCCATGCAGCCAAGCTAGGCCGGCCTCGAGCGCACGGCTTCGCGAGAACGGGCCATCTTCGCAAGATGGCCCGTTCGGGTCATGCCGCGCGGGCGGGGCGCCCGGCCAGTCAGACGAGCCCGCGGCGGTGCGCGTAGGCGGCCGCGGCGGTGCGCGACGAGACGTCCAGCTTGCGGTACAGGTTGCTGACGTGACGGTGCACCGTGTGCTCGCTGATGACGAGCGTCGTCGCGATGTCGCGGTTGCTCAGCCCGTTGGCGAGCAGCGCCAGCACCTCGAGCTCGCGCGGGGTCAGGTCGGCCGCCGCGTCCGCGGCGCGGGCCGCCGCGGGGGCGTCGCGGTGGGGCGGGCGGGCGGTGGTGTCGGCGCCGGTTGGCTCGACGAGCGTGGCGAGGACGCCGTCGGCGAGGTCGCGCCAGCGAACGGCGTCGAGCTGCGCGAACGCGTCGCGTGCGTCTCGCGCCTCGTGCGAGGCAGCGTCGCCGCGCCCGCAGTCGCGCAGCGCCCGCGCGAGGTCGAGCCGGGCGCGGGCGGCCTCGAAGCGGGCGCCGCAGCGGCTGAACAGGTCGATCGCGTCCTCGAAGCTCGTCCGCGCGCCGTCTGGGTCGCCGGCGGCGGCCGCGGCGACGCCCGTCGCGCTGCTGGCGAGGGCGCGCAGCGGCTCGGTCGGCGCGGCGGCGGCGATCGCGCCGAGCTCCTCGATCGCCTTGTCGACGGCGTGCGGCTCGGCGCACTCGACGCCGGCCCTGACGGCCAGCTCGAGCGCGACCGCCCGCTCGGCGCGGTCGGACGGCGGGGTCTGGCGCAGGTAGCGCTCGACGAGGTCGCAGGCGCGCTCGGGGTCGCCGCGGTCGAGCGCGAGCGCGGCGCCGCCGAGCAGCGCGCCGCGGGTGCCGTCGACCTCGGCGAACAGGTCGGCGGCCTCGTCGAGCCGGCCCTGGCGCCGGCGCAGCTCGGCGAGGTGGGCGGTGGCCTGCCCGCGTGCAGCGGGACGGACGGCGGCGAGCTCGCGGTCGGCGCGCTGCAGCTCCGCCTCGGCCTCCCGCCAGCGCCCGCGCCAGATCAGCACCCGCGCGTAGGAGGTCCGGCAGACCGCGAACAGCGCCCGGAAGCCGTGGCCCTCGGCGTACTCGCTCGTCCGCTCGCACCACTCGGTGGCTCGCTCCACGTCCCCCGTCAGCTCGCAGGCGGCGAGCATCATGCAGCAGGTCAGGCCGACGCTGTTGAACTCGCTCGTCCCGCTCGCGATCGACGTCGCGGCCGCCTCGTCGAGTAGGCGCATGCCGTCCGTCATGTCGCCCTCGATCACCAGCGCACGGCCCTCCAGGGCGATCCCCATCGCCTCGAGATCCGGCCGCCCGAGCTCGCGTGCCATCTCGGCCGCCTGGCGTCCGAGCCGGCGCACCTCGCCGGTGTCGGCGCGTCCCAGGGCCATCGTCGCGAGGCCGCCTGCGAGCAGCCAGACGTGCTCCGGCCCGGGCGCCAGGCCCTCGAGCAGGCGCATCGCGCGCTCGCCCCAGCCGCCGGCGACCGCGGGCTGACCGCGCAGCGAGCCGTAGCTGTAGGCGAGCCAGATCGCGACGCGCCCCGCCCCGCGACGGTCGTCGGCGGCGAGGTAGAGACGGTGCGCGTGCTCGAAGGCGTCGACGCCCTCGGCCGCCTCCTCCTCGGACCAGATCGCCGCCCAGCCCAGTCCCTCGTACGCCTCCGGCGCCTCGCGCTGGGCGAGCGCCGAGCGGAAGGATCGCCGCGCGTCCTCGAACCGGCCCTCCGCGAGGGCCCGCTCGCCCACCTCGAGCGGCGCGATGTCGCCGGTGGCGCGCTCCATGTCCCCGATCCTAGGTCGCGGCGGCCGGCCCGGCCGCGTCAGGCTGCCGGCGCCGTCGCGCTGACGATCCACGTCGACATCGGCGCGCACACGCCGTCGCCCGCGTCGTACTCGGCAAGCTCCTCGCGGATCGCGGCCTCGATCTCGGGGCGCAGCCGGTCGGCGTCGTCGCCGGCCAGCCTGATGACCTCGGCGGCGGGGCCGAGCGCCGTGACCAGCGCGATCGCCTCGTCGAGGTCGTCGCCGAGGCGCATCAGGCTGTCGGAGCGATGCATGCTCACGTCCTCGAAGCCCGCGGCGAGCACGACGTCGGTCGTCGTGTCGGCGTTCGCCATCGAGAACGGCCCGGGCCCGCACGTCAGCTCGTCGGAGTCCTCGTCCTCGGTGACGAAGCGCTCGACCGCGACCTCGGAGCGGTACATCCAGGGGTTGTCGAGCTTCCGGCGCCAGACGACCATGCACAGCTGCCCGCCGGGGGCGAGCGACGTTCGCACGTTGCGCAGTGCCGCGACCGGGTTGGCGAAGAACATCGTGCCGAAGCGCGAGAACGCGTAGTCGAAGCCCTCGTCGAACGACGATCCCTCGACGTCGGCGACCTCGAAGCGCGCGTTCGCGACGCCGGCCTCGTCGGCCTCGTGGCGCGCAGCCTCGACGAACCGCGGCGCGGCGTCGACGCCGAGCACCTTGCCGCTCGGCCCGACCAGCTCCGCGAGCTGCTGCGTGGTGTCGCCGAAGCCGCAGCCGATGTCGAGCGCTCGGCCGCCGGCGGGCGGCGGATGGCGGTCCATCGCGGCGTCGCTGTGGACGCTGTTCCCCGGCAGGATGACGTGCCGAAACTTGGAGAAGCGATCGAAGAGCACTCCGTCCCAGGCGCCGATCGCCTCCTCGTTGGCGGTGATCATGTCGCTGCTCCTCCTATCGGGTCCGCTCGCGCCGTGCCGCCACCCGAGTATGCCCCCTCGGCGTGTGCGAGTCCAGCCCCGCCTCAGTCGGCGGTGAGCAGGAAGTCGACGAGCGCGTCGAGCTCGGCGCCACCGGCGAGCATGCCCGCACGCTAGGCGCAGCGGTTATGGTCACCGCGATGGTTCTCTACATCTGCCCGACGGGGAAGCGGTTCGGGGGACTTCCGGGGCCGGCGGCGCATCCGTGCGGTCGTGCGGCGAAGGCGCTCGACGACGCCGGCCATGCGTACGAGACGAAGTCGGTGCGCGGCGGCTCGTTCCAGTTCTGGACCTGGCCTGCGCGTGCCCAGGATCGCGCCGAGGTCCGCGAGCTGAGCGGCCAGAACGGCGTCCCGATCCTGGTGCTCGACGACGGCAAGGTCGTCTCGGGGTCGGGCCGGATCGTGCGCTGGGCGGCTGACAACCCGCCCGCGACCGCGGCGTCCTAGCGACCCGCGCAGCTCTGCCTCCGAGCGGGGCACTGCCTACTCGGCCGTCCGACCGGTCCGTGCCATGCGGCCCGCCACCGCGGTCCAGTCGGCCGCACGCGGCCGCGCGAGGATCTCGAATCCGCGTGCCCCGCTCCGCGGCGCCGCGACGATGGCGGCGCCCTCCTCCGGATCGACCCCGGCCGCCTCGTCGATCGCCGAGCCGTGCGAGACGAGCACGGTGTTGGCGCGCCGCGGCTCGCTCGCGAGCAGCCGCCGCAGCGGCGGCGCGCCCGCGCCCGGGTCGTCGCGGAACTCGATCGACAGCAACGCAGGGGAAAGCTTGACGCGCCCGAACGCGATCCGCGCCGTGTCGCGGGCGCGGCAGAAGGGGCTCGCCAGCACGCGCCCGACCGGGATCTCGAGCCGCTCGAATGCCCGCCCGATCGCGCGTGACTGGCGCCGCCCGGCCGCGGACAGGTTGCGCTGGCGCGAGCAGTCGGCGAGGTCGTCCGTGGTGTCCATCGACGAGTCCGTCGCGGCGTGGCGGAACGCCACCACGAGCCCGCCCCCCCGCAGGCGCTCGACGACCGCCGCGTCCAGCCGGCCTCGGTCGTCGCCGTTCGCGCGCGCCCCGGCACCCTCGGTCTCGCCGCCGCCGCAGCCCGCGATGACCACAAGCACCACGGCCATGACCAGCACCCACCGAGCTCTCCTCATCTCGCCCTACGCATACCCACCTCGGCGTATCTGGCCCCCTACGGCTAGGGATAAGATCATCACTGCTTGGCAGACCGGAGGCGTTTTCGACCGACACTGAGCTACGAGCGAAGCCCGCGCACCGCGCGGGCTTCGTGCTTTGGAAGGCGGGACGGTTACGCTGACGGGCGCTCGGGTGCGCCCTGCCATTTCGTCCGGCCACCACAGCGGACGCACCGGAAGCTCGTCGTCGGCTGAGCGCGGCTTGCGAAAGCGAGCTGCCTGCGTATATACTTGCCTGCGACGAAGGCTGTTGCCTTGTGCATCGGCATCGAGGGGCCCGGCTTGCGGGGCCCCTCGTGTTGGAGGGCCGGGGCGGGCTCGGAGCCGACTCCCGCCCCGGCATAGTGAGCAGCTACCCGGTTCTTGCCCGGTCGACGACCAGGAGCAAGAGCACGAGCGCCATGACGAAGGCTGTCGCCTCGTACATCGCTACCTCCATCGGGCTGTGAGGCCCGGTACCCACGGAGCCGCTCGGCTCCGTGACGGTGTCCGTGAGCTGTGGAGGCTTCGCCGAGCACCAGGACTACATAGCAGATATGCAGCCCGAACGTGGATGCGGCCTCGCGTAACTCCTCTGGGCTAGATGTCGGGCCCGAGGACGTCCCGAACGCGGTGTCGGGGTGGGTGGTTGCCGAGCGC
>JBBECV010000006.1:9047-38420 GCA_040881635.1 Thermoleophilaceae bacterium | reverse complement strand
GGGGGGGGGGGCGCCCCCCCCCCCCCACGCCCCCCGGTGTGCGCGTGGCCGGTCGGTGGCGGGATGAGGCTGGCTCGCCGTGGCGCGCCCTGTCGCCCTCGGCAACGGCAGGCCGCGTGAGAGCCGACCGGCCATGGATCGGGGAGGGGGCCTGGGGGGCGATAGCCCCTCAGATCCACTCAATAAGCCGTCGTGCGGGTGCGGTGGCGGGGGATGGCCTTGTAGCGCGGCTGCTGGCCGCGGTTCCACAGCCAGTTGTCGAGCACGCGGGGCGGGACGCCGAGCGCGGCCGCGATCGCCTCGCAGGCGTGGACGGCGCAGGCGCGGATCTCGCGCTCCTCCTCGCCGGGAGGCAGCAGCTCGCCGGCGTCGACGCGGGCCGCCAGCTCGGGCGCGTAGCGCAGCACGCCGTCGACGCGCAGGACGTGGGGGACGAGGTTGTCGGCGAAGATCGTCAGCCGGTCGAGGTCGTCGAAGGTCGCGACTCCGGCCAGGGCGAGGTCCGCCGGGACGATCTGCGCGCGCTTGTAGAAGCCGGGGTCGTCGAACATCGGCATCCCCACGGCGAGCTGCTCGGCCAGGCGCTCCGCCGACCCGCCGGCGGCCGCGACGACGTCGAGCGCCGACCGCTCGCCGACGAAGTCGCCGAGCTGGCGCAGCGCCTCGGCGTAGAGGCCCATCAGCTCGTGGCCCGGCTCCTGGTCGAGCACGTCGGCGAGCTCGTCGGCGCCGATCCGTGCGAGCTCGGAGGGGCTCCACGGCCCGCGCGCTCGGAACCGCTCGCCGATCGCCGACGCAACCGTCTGGTAGCCGGACGAGCCGGGTCGCTTGCGCAGGGTCGGGAACCAGCCCGAGCCGAAGTTGATCGCGTCGAGCGTGAGCGTGAACATCGCCACCTCCTCCGCCGACCCTTCCAGGTAGTGGATGTCCGGATCCATCTCGGGCTCGGGCCCCGGCTCGATCGCGCCGATCCGCTCCATCTCGATCGCCACGTGTCGCACCGACCCCGCGACCTCCGCGCAACTCGCCCGCACGTCGTCGCACAGCCCCATGCGGCCGAGCGTATCCGGCGGCGCCGCACCGGCATCGGCCGCGGCGCGACGTATCCTCGGTCGGGTGAGCGCGACGGCCCAGGGCGACAGATCGGAGACGGCCGAGAGCCGCGTAGCGGGACTGCTGGAGGGGCTGAACGAGCCGCAGCGCGAGGCGGTGACCCACGGTGAGGGACCGCTGCTGATCCTCGCCGGCGCGGGCTCGGGCAAGACGCGGGCGCTGACGCGGCGGATCGCCTACCTCGTCGGCACGGGCCAGGCGCAGGCGAGCGAGATCCTGGCGATCACGTTCACGAACAAGGCCGCCGCGGAGATGCGCGAGCGCGTAGAGCAGCTCGTCGGAAGCAGGGCCCGCGCGATGTGGGTGATGACCTTCCACTCGGCCTGCGCGCGGATCCTGCGCGCCGACGCCGACAAGCTCAACTACACGCGCGGCTTCACGATCTACGACGAGGCCGACTCGGTCCGGCTGGTCAAGCAGTGCGTCGAGGAGCTCGGCGTAGACCCCAAGCGCTACGCACCGCGCGCGATCAAGCGCCAGATCTCCGACGCCAAGAGCCAGCTGCTCGACGCGGCCGCCTACCGGATCAAGGTCGGCGGCTACTTCGAGCAGACCGTCGCCGAGGTCTACGAGCTGTACGAGAAGCGGATCCACGCGATGAACGCGATGGACTTCGACGATCTGCTGCTCCAGTCCGTGCGGCTCTTCGAGACCTTCCCCGAGGTGCTCGAGCGCTACCGCCTCTCCTTCCGCCACGTGCTCGTCGACGAGTACCAGGACACCAACCACGCCCAGTACCGCTGGCTGCGCCTGCTCGCCGACGAGCACCGCAACCTGGCGGTGGTCGGGGACGACGCGCAGTCGATCTACGCGTTCAGGGGCGCCGACATCCGCAACATCCTCGACTTCGAGCACGACTTCCCCGACGCGGTCGTCGTGAGGCTGGAGCAGAACTACCGCTCGACGCAGCGGATCCTCGAGGCGGCGAACGCGGTGATCGCCAACAACCGCCAGCAGAAGGAGAAGCACCTCTGGACCGACGTCGGCGAGGGCGACCCGGTCCGCGTGCGCGAGCTCGAGGACGAGCACGCCGAGGCGCGCTACGTCGCCGGCGAGATCGAGCGCCACGTCGAGGGCGGCGGCTCGCGCAACGACGTCGCGGTCTTCTACCGGGCGAACGCCCAGAGCCGCGTGCTCGAGGACACGCTCGTGCGGTACGGCGTCAGCTACCAGGTGATCGGCGGCACGCGGTTCTATGAGCGCGCCGAGGTCAAGGACGCGCTCGCCTACCTGACGCTGCTCGTGAACCCCCACGACATCGTCTCGTTCCAGCGCGTCGTCAACTCGCCGCGGCGCGGCATCGGACAGACGTCCCAGGCGCGGATCGTCTCGCATGCGAACACGATCGGCGAGCCGATATTCGACGTTGCGCTGACGCCGGAGGACGTGCCGGGACTGGGCGCGGCGGCCGTCAAGGCGGTCGGGCGCTTCATGGACACGATGGAGCAGCTGCGCGACGGCGCCGACGGCGCGAAGGTCGGCGACCTCCTGCACGACGTGCTCGAGCGCACGGGCTACCTGGAGGCGCTCAAGAACGACCGCGCGTTCGAGGCGCAGGGACGGCTCGAGAACCTCGAGGAGCTCGTCGGCGTCGCGCGCGAGTACGACGCCGCACGCGGTGGGGCAGCGACGGCCGGCCGGACGGAGGGCGACGAGCCGTCCGTCGAGGAGTTCCTCCAGCAGGTGGCGCTCTTCTCGCAGCAGGACGACCTCGACGACGACGAGGGCGTCGTCACGCTGATGACGCTCCACAACGCGAAGGGCCTCGAGTACGACGTGGTGTTCATGATCGGCTGCGAGGACGGGGTCTTTCCGCACTCGCGCGCGATCGAGGCGGGCGACGTCGAGGAGGAGCGCCGCCTCTGCTACGTCGGCATGACGCGCGCCCGCAGGCAGCTCGCGCTCACGCACGCCCGAACGCGTGCCCTCTACGGGGGCCGCGAGTGGAACGTGCCGAGCCGCTTCCTCGGCGAGATCCCGATCGAGCTGACCGACGCCGACGACCGGACGGGCGCGAGCATCCGGGCAGCGAGCTGGAGCGGCGGCGCGTCGCCGAGCGCGGGCCCCGCGGCATGGACCGGCCCGCAGCCCGCTGCGATCAGGCGCGAACCCGCGTCGGTCGGGGTGACCTTCGCCGTCGGCGACGACGTGGTGCACGCCAAGTTCGGAGACGGAGTCGTGACGGCGCTCGAGGCGGGCGGTTTGGTGGTCGTCCGGTTCGCCGCCGACGGCGCAGAGCGAAAGCTGATGGCGGACTACGCGCCGCTCAAGCGGAAGGGGGACTAGATGGCGGCGGAGATCATCGACGGCAAGGCGGTCGCGGCTGCCGTTCGCGAGCGGGTGGCGGCGGACGTCGAGCGCCTGCGCGAGCGGGGCGTCGTGCCCGGCCTCGCGACGATCCTCGTCGGCGACGACCCGGCGTCTGCCGTATACGTGCGGATGAAGCGCGAGGACTGCGCCCAGGTCGGGATCGAGTCCTTCCACCACGAGCCCGGCGGCGACGTCTCCCAGGACGAGCTGGCGCGGTTGATCCGGACGCTCGACGCTGACGAGCGCGTGCACGGCATCCTGCTGCAGCTGCCGCTGCCCGGCCATCTCGACCAGGACGCGCTGATCCCGCTGATCGCGGCTGCGAAGGACGTCGACGGCCTGACCCCGGCCAACGCCGGACTGCTGGCGCAAGGCCGGCCGGAGGCGCTCGTCGCGTGCACGCCCGCCGGCGTCATGGAGCTGCTGGCGCATGCGAGCGTCGACCTCGACGGTGCACGCGCCGTCGTGATCGGCCGTTCGATCCTGGTCGGAAAGCCGCTCGCCGCGCTGCTGTTGGCCGCCGACGCAACCGTCACGCAGTGCCACTCGCACACCCGCGACCTCGGCGAGATCTGCCGCCAGGCCGACGTCGTCGTCGCGGCGGTGGGGCGGCCCGGCATGGTGACCGCGGAGATGGTCGCCCCGGGCGCGGTCGTGATCGACGTCGGCACCAACCGCACCGACGGCGGTCTCGTCGGGGATGTCGACTTCGGCGCCGTCAGCGAGGTCGCGGGTGCGATCACCCCCGTGCCCGGCGGCGTCGGACCGATGACGCGTGCGATGCTGCTCGTCAACACGGTACGGTCCGCGCAGGGCGCCGCGACCCCCTCTTGACACCCCTGCCGTACACCGTATAGTGACATTAGGCGCGTAGGTAGGGACGCCGCCTGAACGCCGCCAGGGGTAGCGAGCCGGTTCCGGCCACGCTCCTGGCGGCGACATTCGCGACGACGACGAGGCGGCCAACGGCCGGTGGAGGGGTTCGACGCTCGATGGGGCAGAACGCGGCATGCGTGCGGTGGGGATGACGGCGTCATCGACCGCCGACTGGGGTGAGGTCGGCGCCGTGGACCATCTGGGACAGGTCGAGGCTCGGCTGCGTGCCGTCGCCGCGGTCCCGGACGGCCGGCTCGCCGAGCTTGCGCTCCACCTGATCGAGGCGGGCGGCAAGCGCCTGCGGCCGAGGCTCGTGCTTGCCGCCGCGGTCGCGAGCCGGGGTCACGCGAGCGTCGACGGGCATGTGATCGCCGCCGCGGTCGCCGTCGAGCTGCTGCACCTCGCCTCGCTCTACCACGACGACGTGCTCGACGCGGCGCCTCTGCGCCGCGGGCGCCCGAGCGTCAACGCCGTCTGGGGCGACCATGCCGCGGTCCTCGGCGGCGACATCCTGCTGGCGCACGCCTACAGGGTCGCTGCCGAGCTGCGCCCGGCCGAGCTGCTGCGCATCTGCGACACCCTCACCGAGCTCTGCGCCGGTCAGATCGCCGAGAGCGACGCCCAGTTCGACCGGGCGCGCGGCCTCGACGACTACGAGCAGGCGATCCGCGGCAAGACGGCGGCGCTGCTGACCACGTCGTGCTGGCTCGGCGCGTCCACGGCGGGTGCGCCAGCGGACGATGCCGAAGTGCTCGCCGAGTACGGCACGCATCTGGGGGTCGCCTTCCAGGTACTCGACGACGTTCTCGATCTCCACGGCGATGGTGGGCGCCTGGGCAAGCTCGGGGGCAGCGACCTGCGCGAGGGAGTGTTCACCCTGCCCGTGTTGCTCGCCCGGCGTGCCGATCCAGACCTCGACGCGCTGCTGGTCGAGGGCATCGACGAGGCCGGCATCGCCGAGGTCCGGGCCCGCGTGCGTGCGGTCGGCGCGGACAGCCGCGCAGTCGCATTCGCACTCGACCGCTTGCACCTCGCCCTGTCGCTGGTCGAGCGTGGACCATTCGATCCCCACGGCGAACGGCTGCTGACCGCCATGGCCGCGTCGGTGCTCGAGCCGCTCGACCGGCTCCCGCTCGCCTCGGGGGTCGGGCGCGCCGGCGTAGGAGACGGATCGAAGAGCCCGGTTGTCGCGCGATGAGCCCGGACGTCGTGGTGCTCGTCGACGTGGACGGACGTGAGCGCGGCGTCGCCGACAGGCTCGTCGCGCACCGCGAGCCCGGGCAGCTGCATGCCGCGGTCTCGGTGATGGTCTTCGACGACGCCGGCCGCGTCCTGATCCAGCAGCGGGCGCCCGGCAAGGCGCTGTTCGGATCGTGGTGGTCGAACTCGTGCTGCACGCATCCGGCACCGGGCGAGTCCGCGGCCGAGGCGGGCGAGCGCCGCGCATTCGAGGAGCTCGGCGTTCGCGTGCACGGGCTCGTGGAGGCGGGCGCGTTCGTCTACCGCGCGCGGGATCGCAGCACCGGGCTCGTCGAGCTCGAGCGTGACACGGTCGTGCTCGCGCGGTCGGCGGACACTCCGGTGGCGGACCCGGTCGAGGTCTGCGCCTGGCAGTGGGTCTCGCTCGACGCGCTCGAGGGCAGCAGGCGCTTCACGCCATGGGCGGAGCGCGTTCACACGCTCGGTGCGGCGTGGGGCTCGGGCACGGCGGCGGGGACGCACGGCGCGTCGGGGGGCGGCTGACATGCAGGAGGCGGTCGGGAGAGAGACGGCAGCGAGCGGCGTGGCGGGCGCGATTCCCGGCCCCCCGGGGCATCCGTTGACCGGGATGGCCGGAAGGATGCGCACCGACCTGCTCGGCACGTTGTGGGAGAGCTTCGTCCGTTACGGCGACGTCGTCGCCTACCGCGTCGGTCCCGCTTGCGGTCCACGATGGCTCCGGCGCCAGACCGTCGCGGCCCACCACCCTGACGACGTGCGGCGGGTGCTGACCGACACGGACGCCTTCACCCGCGACACGACCTCCTACCGCGTGCTGCGCGAGCTGTTCGGCAGCAACCTCGTGACCGTCGACGGCGACGCCTGGCGTCGTCAGCGGCGCATCCTGCAGCCGCTGTTCACGCCGGCGAACGTGCGCCGCTACGCCGCCGTGATCGAGGCCGAGGCGGAGCGGGCGATCGAGGCGCAGCGGCTCGGTGCGGGCGGCGTGATCGATGCCGTGCACACGATGGAGGCGTACGCGCTGCGCGTGCTCGGTCGCACGCTGTTCGAGGACGAGCGCGGCATCGACGACGAGACCGTGGCCGCGCTCGAGCGGCTCGTGCCGGTGGTCGGAGGGCTCGTGCGCTCACGCGCGACGCAGTTCGTGCGGTTGCCGCTGGCGCTTCCGAGCGCCCGCAACCGACGCTTCGTGGAGACGCGCACGCGGCTCTACGCGACGATCGACCGCGTGCTCGCCCGGCGTGCCGAGCACGAGCTGGAGGGTGGCGAGGATCTCCTCGGCCGGCTGCGCGACGCGCGCGACCCGCACGACGGCATGCCGCTCGACGACCGCGAGATCCGCGATCAGGCGCTGATCTTCCTGATCTCCGGGCACACGACGACTTCGAACGCGCTGACGTCCACGCTCTATCTGCTCGGGCGCAATCCCGCCGCGCAGGACGATGTCGCGGCGGCGGTGGACGAGCGGGACACCCGGCGTGACCTCGTGAGGGCGGCTGTCCAGGAGGGGATGCGGTTGCAGCCGCCGGCCTACGTGATCGCTCGCAGGGTCCGGGGCGCTGCCGAGCTCGGCCGGTACTCGGTTCCCGACGGCACCACCGTCCTCGTCTCGCCGTGGGTCACGCACCGGCACCCCGGCTTCTGGGACGACCCGGACAGCTTCGACCCGCGCCGCTTCGTCGACGGCCGCGAGCCCGACCGCTGGGCATACATCCCGTTCGGCGGCGGGGCCCGCGCCTGCATCGGCCGTCACTTCGCCCAGCTCGAGGCGACCGTCCTGGTGCGGGCGCTGCTGCGCAGATACCGGCTCGAGTCGCTCGATGCCGACGTCCCACACGCACAGCTGATCTCGCTGCGCCCCGACGGGCCGGTCGAGGTCAGGTGCACGCCGCGATGAGCGTCGAGAGCCGGCAGCAGCCCACGGGGATCGAGCTGCTGCCGCTCTACTGTCCGTTCGGGGCCGCGATCAACCCGCACGCGGACGCCATCGAGCGCGCGTGCATCGCGTGGATCGACCGCTTCGAGCTCTATGGGAGCGAGGCGCAGCGGCGACGGCTGATCGCCACGAAGGCGGCCGAGGCCTACTCGCGGGCACTCCCGACCGCCGAGCCGCAGCGGGTCGCCGATGTCGCCAAGTGGCTCTACTGGGGCTTTGCCACCGACGACCTGCTGTACGACAACGGGCCCGTCAGCGTCAGCGCGGCCGGCTTCCTGGCGGTCGGGGCGCCGCTGGTGAGGATCGCCGCGGAGCCACGTGCGCGCTTCGACGTCGAGCCGCCGTACACGGCGGCCCTGCGTGACCTCGTCCTCGCGGTGCGGAGGCACTCGACGCCGGGTCAGGCGCTCGACTGGGCGAGCACCGCCCGCGCCTGGTTCTTCGGCATGGCGTGGGACGTCGCGAACGCCGAGCGCGGCGTGCCGCCGTCGCTGAACGACTACCTGGCGATGCGCATGCACACCGGTGGGCTCGCGAGCTGGATCACGACGCTCAACATCGCCAACGGCGTCGAGCTCTCGGCCGAGCAGGCCGCGTCACCGGCATTTCGCGCGCTCTCGGAGGCCTGGTCGACGTTCGCGCTGCTCCTCAACGACCTGATGTCGTACCCGAAGGAGGCGCTCAACGGGGACAACAGCAGCAACATCGTCTCCGTGGTCGCGCACGAGCACGGCTGCGATCCGCAAGTGGCCGTGCCGCGGGCATACGCGCTCTGCGACCGGCTCGGGACGCTCTTCATGGGGCTGCGCGCGCAGCTCCTGACGGACGCCGACGACGCGCTGCGCACCTGCATCGCAGGCATGGAGCACAGCTGGCGTGGAATCCTCGACTGGGGCTTTGCGAGCGCGCGCTACGTGACCGGCGGCGACCCCGAGGCGCCGCCGCTGCTGTCGTTTCCGGGTTGGGCCACGGAGCCAAGCGACGCGAGCCTCCAGCCCTTGCCCTACGCGTCGGTGTCGTGGTGGTGGGAGGAGCTCGCGCGGCGATGACCGCGCGGCGCAGGCGCTCGTCGCTCCGTCGCGGCGACCGCGAGCCGCCGCCTGCGGCCGCGCAGCGGCCCAGGCTGCCCTATCCCAACGGCTGGTTCGCGGTCGCGTTCGCGGACGAGATCGAGGCGGGCCAGGTTCGGCGCACGCGCTTCATGGGGGAGGACCTCGTCGTGTACCGCACCGAGAGCGGCACGCTCTGCGTCGTCGATCCGTACTGCCCTCACCTCGGCGCCCACCTCGGCTACGGCGGCGAGATCGAGGGCGAGCGGATCGTCTGCCCGTTTCATCGCTTCGCGTTCGACACGTCGGGCGCCTGCGTGCGCACCGGGTACGGCTCGCGAGCGCGCGACGCCCGGCTGTCCCGGTGGCACTCGCGCGAGGTCAACGGGGCGATCGTGGTCTGGCGCCACGCCGCCGGCACGGAGCCGGACTGGGAGCTCCCGGTGCTTCCTACGGCCGGCTTCCCGCGGTCGGCGAGGCGCGCCTACACGATCGTCGACCACCCCCAGGAGATCGCCGAGAACGCGGTCGACATCGGCCACATCGGGCCGATCCATCACTACCGCAACGTGCGCGTGCGACGGCCGCTGGCGGTCGACGGCCCGCGCTTCACCATCGGTCCCGCCGCCGAGCGGGTCCTGCCCGGGCTCGGCGCGTTCGACGTCGAGTTCGACGTCGAGGCGCACGGCCTCGGCTACATCTGCGTCACGGCTCGCATACCGCGGCTGCGTGCGGCGGCGCTGTTCCAGGCGATGGCGACGCCGATCGACCCGCTGCGCGTCGAGCTCCGCTTCACCGTGAGCATCCGGGTCGGGTCGCACGCGGGCTCGCCCCTGCTCTCGCGCGCGCTCACGGTCGGGTTGGCGCGGGCGTTCTGGGCCGACCTGACGCTCGACTTCCCGATCTGGGAGCACAAGGTGCTGGTCGAGCGCCCGCGGCTCGCGCAGGGCGACGGCCCGGTGGTCCCGTTCCGCCGCTGGGCGCGGCAGTTCTACTCGGAGCCGGTGCCGGAGTACGGCGGTGCGGTCGATGGCGCCGCGCGCCCGCTGCGGCGTGGCGTGGGCTAGGCGCGGTCGCCGTCGCCCGACGGGAGGAAGTGCCGCTCGATCCCGTCGAGAACGGTCTGCAGGCCGGTCTCGAAGTGCTCGGTGGATCCTCGCCGGGCGTTCACCTCCGTGAGCTCCCGCAGCTCGGGAACCTCGGCTACGTCGTCGTCGGAGTACGCCTGCTCGAGGTCGCGCGCGTTGCCGCTCGTCGCGACGCGCATCGCGTGACCGATGACGTAGTCGTTGACGATCCCGAGCGCCGTCCAGGCGTCGGCCGGCGCCAGCCGCGCGCCCGAGACCGCCTCGGCCATCTGCTTGGCGAGCGCGACGACGTTCGGCCCGAGACGGGGCCGCCGAGTGAGTGTCGCGAACACCCAGGGATGACCTACGTAGGCGGCATGCGAGCGGCGCGCGATGTCGCTGACGGCCTCCCGCCATCGCAGCGGCAGTGGCGGGGCGGCGAGCATCAGCCCGACGACCTCGTTCGCCATCAGGGCGAGCAGGTCGTCCTTGGAGGCGATGTAGGTGTAGAGGCTCATCGGATGCACGTCGAGCTCCGCCGCGACGCGGCGGATCGAGACCGCATCCAGTCCCTCGCCATCGGCGACGGAGATCGCGGCCTTGACGATCGCGGCGGTAGTGAGTCCCCCAGCGTCCGCCCGGGCGCTCTCTCGATCCTCCGGCTCGTGCGGACCCCAGCGCAGCTCGGTGGCGCGGTTGGGCACGTCGCGAAGGATAGTCGTCACGACACGGGCCGAGCGGCTTGCTACGGTCCCGGCCCGCCCGCGCCGTATGGTGTACGGCGCCTCCCGCGGTGGCGGGTCGACTCCGGGCGAGACCGGAAAGGACCTGTCACGAGAATGCAGCACGCTTCGCCCAACTCGGCAGCGCGCGTCGTCGTCATCGGCGCCGGCCCCGCAGGCCTCACCGCCGCCTACGAGCTTGCGACGCACCACGGCATCGCATCGACGGTGCTCGAGGCCGACGACGTCGTCGGCGGCATCAGCCGCACGGTCGAGCGCGACGGCTGGCGCTTCGACATCGGAGGCCACCGCTTCTTCACCAAGGTGAAGCCGGTCGAGCAGCTCTGGCACGAGATCCTCCCCGCGGACGACTTCCTGCGAGGGCTGGATCGCGGCGCGCTTCGGCTGGCGCCTCTACCGCCACTTCTTCAAGTCGTACAACGAGAAGCTGTGGGGGGTGCAGGTCCACGAGCTCCCGGCGGACTTCGCCGCCCAGCGGATCAAGAACCTCTCGTTCCTCAACGCGGTCGTCAACGCGCTCTTGCCCAAGCGCAACCAGAAGGGCATCACGTCGCTGATCGAGGAGTTCGAGTACCCGCGTCACGGCCCCGGCATGATGTGGGAGCGCTGCCGCGAGCTGGTCGAGGCGCGCGGCTGCGAGGTGGCGATGGAGAGTCGCGTGGTCGCGATCGAGCGTGGTGACGACGGCGCCGCCGCGGTGGTGGCCGAGCGCCCCGACGGCACGCGCGAGCGCTACCCGTGCGACCACGTCGTCTCCTCGATGCCGCTCTCGGCGCTCGTGCGCAGCTTCGAGCCGGCACCGCCCGCGCCCGTCGCGGCCGCAGCCGGCGACCTGCGCTATCGCGACTTCCTCACCGTCGCCCTGATCATGCCGGAGGAGTGCAGCTTTCCCGACAACTGGATCTACGTGCACTCGCCGGACGTCGGCGTCGGGCGACTTGGAACCGATCCGATGCCGACCTCGTGGAGCAGGGCAAGCGCGAGCTCGGCGTGCTCGGGCTCGTCGACCCCGACCGCGTCGAGGGCGGCTACGTCGTCCGCATGCCGAAGGCCTACCCGTTCTACGACGAGCGCTACAAGGACAACGTCGCGCGGATCGTCGAGTGGCTCGACGACGCCGCGCCCAACGTCCATCCCGTCGGGCGCAACGGGATGCACCGCTACAACAACCAGGACCACTCGATGTACACGGCGATGCTCACCGCCCAGAACATCGCCACCGGCACCGACCACGACGTGTGGAGCGTCAACGTCGAGGAGGAGTACCACGAGGAGGGTCCGAGCTCGAACGGTGACGAGCCGTCCGGCCAGGGCGCGCGCGGAACGGGCCGTGACGCGCCGGTGATCGCGCCGCGACCGCTACGACGAGGACCATCCCGTCAACCGCGCGACGCCGGTGCCCTGAGCGCAGAGGTCGCCGCAGTAGGCTTTCGCGCCGATGGACCTGCGCAGGCTGAGAATCGGCGAGTGGACCGCTGCGGCCGCCGGCGTCGCCCTGATCGCGTCGCTGTGGCTGCCGTGGTGGACCTCCCCGAGCGGCTCATTCGAGCGCTCGACGGGTGCGGGCGGGCTGTCCCGCGAGAGCGTCGATTGGACCGCCTGGGAGGCGCTCGCGGTGGTCGACGCGCTGCTGCTCGCCCTGGGCGTGCTCGCGCTCGCGACGTGGGCGATCGCGGCGGTCGCGCGCGCCGCCGGCCCGGGCGTGATCGCCGCGGCGCTCCTGACGCCCTTCGCGCTGGCGATGGCCGTCGTCTGCCTGGTGCGGGTGCTGAACGCGCCCGGCGACCTCGCGCCGCCGGGTGCCGAGGTCGGCACCGCCTACGGCGCGTGGGTCGGCCTCGCGGCGACGCTCGGCGTGCTCGCCGGCACCCTCGTCGCGATGCGCGACGAGCGCCTCGGCGAGCCCGGCAGGCCGACCGACCAGACCGGCGTCCCGGTGGCCGAGCAGGCGCCCGTCGAGCGGCTTCCGGGCCCGCCCGCGGCGTGATCCCGGCGGCCGCCTAGAATCGCCGCTCGATGATCGATCGCGAGCAAGTGCTGCACGTCGCGCGCCTAGCGCGCCTGCGCCTGACCGACGACGAGGTCGAGCGCATGACGGGCGAGCTGTCCACGGTGCTCGACCACATCGAGAAGATCGGCGAGCTCGACCTCGACGGCGTCGAGCCGACCTCGCACGTCATCGCGCTCGAGAACGTGCTGCGCCCGGACGAGCCGCGCCCGAGCCTGCCACGCGACGTTGCGCTCGCCGGGGCCCCCGACACGGACGGCGTCGGCTTCAGGGTGCCGAGCCCCGGCGCATGAGCGGATCCAACCCCGAGAGCACCGCTGCCGATCGCACCGCGGCGCAGCTGGTCGACGACATCGCCGCGGGGCGGCTGTCCGCCGCCGAGGTCTGGGACGACTACCGCCGCCGCGCCGGCGACGACCGCCTCAACGCCTACCTGTGGCTCGCCGACGACACGCCCGAGGTGCCGGCCGACGCGCCGCTCGCGGGCGTCCCGCTCGCCGTCAAGGACCTCTTCTGCGTCGAGGGCGTGCCGAGCTCGTCGGCGTCGCGGATCCTCGAGGGCTACCGCCCGCCGTACACCGCGACGGCGATCGAGCGCCTCGCCGCCGCCGGCGCGCCGATGCTCGGCAAGACGAACATGGACGAGTTCGCGATGGGCTCGTCGAACGAGAACTCCGCCTTCGGTCCCGTCCGCAACCCATGGGACCAGGCCCGCGTGCCCGGGGGGTCGTCGGGGGGCTCGGCCGCGGTCGTGGCCGCCGGCCTGGCCCCGTGGGCGATCGGGACCGACACCGGCGGCTCGATCCGTCAGCCCGCCTCGCTCTGCGGCATCGTCGGTCTGAAGCCGACCTACGGCGCGGTGTCGCGCTACGGGATGATCGCGTTCGCCTCGTCGCTCGACCAGGCGGGCCCGCTCACGCGCGACGTCACCGACGCCGCGCTCCTGCTGCGCCACATGGTCGGTCGCGACCGCTGCGACTCGACGTCCACCGGCCACCCGGGCGAGATCGCGCTGCCGACCGCGGAGCGGCTCGACGGGCTGCGCTTCGGCGTGCCGCCCGAGCTGACGGGCGACGGGATCGAGCCGGGGGTGCGCACGGTGTTCGAGGCGACGCTCGCGCGGATCGAGGAGCTCGGCGGGACCGTCGAGGAGGTCAGCCTGCCGCACTCGGGCCACGGCTTGTCCGCGTACTACGTCCTCGCGCCGGCCGAGGCGAGCGCGAACCTCGCCCGCTTCGACGGCGTGCGCTACGGCCACCGCACCGACGCCGACGGCGACCTCGTCACGCTCTACGAGCAGACGCGCGAGGAGGGCTTCGGCACCGAGGTCAAGCGCCGGATCATGCTCGGCACCTACGCGCTCTCGTCGGGCTACTACGACGCCTACTACGGCCGCGCCCAGCGGGTGCGGACGAAGATCGCCGACGACTTCCACCGCGCCTTCGAGTCGGTCGACCTCGTGATCACGCCGACCTCGCCGACCGTCGCGTTCGGGCTCGGCGAGCGCACCGACGACCCGCTGGCGATGTACAGCTCCGACGTCCTGACGGTCCCGATGTCGCTCGCCGGCATCCCGGCGATCTCGATTCCCGGTGGACTGGCCACAAGCACCGGGCTCGGCCCGGTGCGCCGGGATGGCATCCCGGAGGGGTTGCCGGTCGGCATCCAGCTCGCGGGCCCGGCGTTCGCGGAGGGGCGCATCCTCGAGGCGGCCCACGCGCTCGAGCGGGCGATCGGGTTCGAGGGGGTGCCGCTCGGTGCCTGACGTGACCTACGAGCCCGTCATCGGGCTCGAGATCCACGTCCAGCTGCGGACGCGCACGAAGATGTTCTGCGGCTGCGAGCTGTCGTTCGGCGAGGAGCCAAACACGCGCACGTGCCCCGTCTGCCTCGGCCTCCCGGGCACGCTCCCGGTCGTCAACGCGGAGGCGGTCCACTTCGGGCTGATGATCGGCATGGCGCTCGGCTGCGAGATCGCGCCGCGCTCGATCTTCCACCGCAAGAACTACTTCTATCCCGACCTGCCGAAGGGCTACCAGGTGTCCCAGTACGACATCCCGCTTGCGCGCGACGGCCGCCTCGGCGACATCCGCATCCACCGCGCCCATCTCGAGGAGGACGCCGCGAAGCTCGTCCACGCCGGCGCGTCGGGGCGCATCCACGGCGCCGAGGCGAGCGCCGTCGACTTCAACCGCGGCGGCACGCCCCTCGTCGAGATCGTCACCGAGCCAGATCTGCGCTCGCCCGCCGAGGCCGCCGAGTGGCTGCGCCTGCTGCGCGCCACGCTGCGCCGGCTCGGCGTCTCGGACGTGAACATGGACGAGGGGTCGCTGCGCTGCGACGGCAACGTCTCGCTGCGGCCGAAGGGCGAGGCGACGCTCGGCACCAAGACCGAGCTCAAGAACATGAACTCGTTCCGCTTCCTCGAGCGTGGGCTGGAGGCCGAGATCGCGCGTCAGGAGGAGGTTCTGCGCAGCGGCGGCGACGTCGAGCAGGAGACGCTGCACTACGACGTCCGCACCGGCGCGCTCAGCTCGCTGCGCTCGAAGGAGGAGGCGCACGACTACCGCTACTTCCCCGAGCCGGACCTCGTCCCCGTCGCGGCGACCGACGAGCTGCTCGAGCGGGCCCGCGCGGCGATCCCCGAGCTGCCCGCCGACCGCGCCGAGCGGCTCGAGCGCGAGTTCGAGCTGCCGCAGCGCCAGGCCCGCCTACTGGCCTTCCGCACCGAGGTCGGCGACTTCTACGAGCGCGCCGTCGCGGTCGCGGATGGCGCCGATCCCCGCGCGCTGGCCAACTGGGTCACCGGCGAGCTGGTGGCTCAGCTCGAGGACGGCCAGGACCCCGCGGAGTCCAACGTGACGCCCGCGGCGCTCGCCCGCCTCGTCGGCATGGTCGGCGCCAAGCAGGTGTCGCACTCGGCGGCCAAGGACGTGCTCGGCACGCTCGTCGCCGAGGGCGGCGATCCGGCGGCGATCGTCGAGGCCTCCGGCCTCGCCCGCGCCGACGAGGGGGAGCTCGCCGTGATCGTCGACCGCGCGATGGCCGAGCAGCCCGACGCCGTCGAGAAGATCCGCGCCGGCAACGACAAGGCGATCGGCGCCATCGTCGGTGCCGTCATGCGCGAGACCAAGGGCCGAGCCGACGGCGGCGACGTCCAGCGCCTCATCCGCGACCGCCTCTAGCCCAGCCCTTCTCCGGCCGGCCAGGCGACGGCGGGGGGCACGGGGGGCGCGAGCCCCCAGCCCTTCTCCGGCCGGCCAGGCGACGGCGGGGGGCACGGGGGGCGCGAGCCCCCCGTATGGTCTCACCGATGGCTCTCAACGTCGTCATCGCCGGCGGCGGCTTCGGTGGGCTGCATGCCGCTCGGCGACTCGAGCGCCGGTTGCCGCGCCACAGTGCGCGGATCACGCTCGTCACGGACCAGAACTTCCTCCTCTACACGCCGCTGCTTCCCGGGGCGGCATCGGGATCGCTCGAGCCGCGGCATGTGGTGGTGCCGCTGCGCGAGGAGCTCGACTGGGCCGACATCCGCGTCGCTCGCGTCACGGGCGCCGACCCCGAGGCGAAGGAGATCGGGCTGCTCGGGCTCGACGGGGGCGAGAGCCGGATGCGCTATGACCAGCTGGTGGTAGCGCTGGGGTCTGTCTCCCGCGTGCTGCCGGTTCCCGGGCTCGCCGAGCACGGCGTGGGCTTCAAGACGCTGCCGGAGGCGGTCGCGCTGCGCAACCGCGCGATCCTGCACCTGGAGACGGCGGAGGCGCTCGACGACGCCGAGCGGCGCCGCGAGTACCTGACGTTCGTCTTCGTCGGTGCGGGCTATGCCGGCCTGGAGGGGATCGCCGAGCTACAGGACTACGTCGCGGACGTGCTCGACCGCTACCCGCGCTGCCGGCTCGACGGCACCCGCTGGGTCCTCGTCGAGGCGGCCGACCGAGTCATGCCCGAGATCCCTGCCAGCCTCGCCGCGTTCGCCACACGCGAGCTGCGCGGACGCGGGATCGAGATCCGGACCGCGACACGGCTCGACGAGGTCGGCGTCGCGACCGCGCGGCTCTCGACCGGCGAGGTCGTGCCGACCCGGACGGTGTGCTGGACGGCGGGCGTGAAGCCGCCCGCCGTCGTCCGTGAGCTCGGCCTGCCGCTGACCGACGCGGGGCGGATCGAGACCGACGCGACGATGCGCGTCGCCGGCCAGCCCTGCGTCTGGGCGATCGGCGACGCCGCCGCGGTGCCCGACCCCGCGCGCAAGGGTCAGCCGTGTCCGCCGACCGCTCAGCATGCGATGCGCCAGGGCCGTGTGGTTGCCGACAACGTCGCGGCCACGCTCGCCGGCGGACGGCCGCGCAGGTTCAGGTACCGGACGCTCGGCGTGTTCGTCGACATGGGCCAGCACAGGGCGGTCGCCACGATGCTCGGCGTGCGCCTGCGCGGCTTCCCGGCCTGGTTCGCCGCCCGCACCTACCACCTGCTGATGATGCCCGGCCTCTCCCGCCGCCTACGGCTGATGACCGACTGGACCGTCGGCCTGCTGTTCGGCCGCGCATCGGCCGAGCTGGGCGCGCTGGGCCATCCGGAGGGACTCGGCGAGGCCCACGAGCGCCCGCCGCCCACCGCCGCCTCCGATCCCGGCCCGGCAGGCGAGCGCCCCGGGTGAGCGGCACCTCGGAGCAGCTCTGCTTCCGCGAGGGCCGCGCGTCGGACCTGCGCTCGACGTTCGCGATCTCGGCGCACGCCGTCCACCACACCGCGACCAAGATCGGGGTGCTGCAGGGCGCGCCGCCGACCACCACGCAGGTCGAGGCCGAGTGGGCGGTCCAGCGAGAGGTCGTCGAGTTCGTGGCGGCGCAGCCCGTTGGCAGCTACTGGATCTGCGAGGACGACGGCCGGCCGGTCGGCTATGGCCGCGTCTGCCGCTTCGCGCGGGTGGAGCAGCTCACCGAGCTGATGGTGCTGCCCAGCCACCACGGCCGCGGCATCGGGCGCGCACTGCTCGAGCGCTGCTTCCCGGGTGAGCCGGCGCCCGAGCTCGACCGCATCGTCATCGCGGCCGGCGCGACCTCCGACCTCACGCTCTACACCGACTTCGGCGTGATGCCGGTGTCCGGCCATTGGCACCTGCGCGCCCGCGCCCGCGACTACGCCGAGCGCCGGGCGCGGGAGATCGACGCGACCGGTCCCGCCGTCCACGCGCTGGAGCCGGTGCGCGCACGCGCCGAGTGGAAGGCGCTCGAGCCAGGCGCGCTCGGCCACCACCGGCCGGAGCTGCACGACTTCCTCGCTCGTACGCGCACCTGCCTGGGCACGATGGACGCGGACACGGGCGGCGCGACGGGCCTCTGCTGGGTGGGCCGCGACGGCGACATCGGCCCCGCGGTGGCCACGACCCCGGCCGACCTGGTGCCGGTCGTGCTCGCCGCGCTCGACCGCGTCGCGCGGACCCGCGAGCCGCAGTCGTTCGGCGTCTACTGCGGCACCGACAGCTGGCTGCTGGTCTCGCGGCTGCGGCGGTTGGGATTCCGCGTCCATTGGCCGGGCTGGGTGATGAGCTCGGTGCCACTGCCCGGGCTCGACCGCTACATGCCGATGCGCCCGCCGCACCTGCTCTGAAGCGGGCCGGCCCCGGCCCGCGACCGGCCCAGGCACTAAGCTCCGTCGCATGGGTCAACTCGCAGCCGATGCCGGCAGGAAGCTGCTCGCGATAGCGGTCGTGCTCGTGGCGGCCTACGTACTCTTCAAGCTCGTGATCGGCGTCGTCGCCGCGGTCGCGTGGGTCGCGGTCGCCGTGCTGGCGGTGGTGGCGGTCGTCTGGGCGCTCCGGGTACTCTGAGCGCCGGAGCGGCGTAGGCGGCGATGGAGGTCGGCGTCCTGCTGGTCGCGTTCGGTCTCTCTGCCGGCGTCGTGGCCAAGATCAAGGGCTCCTCGTTCCTGATCTGGTTCATGATCGGGCTCGTCCTGCCGGGCATCGGCACGATCGCGGCGCTCGCGTATCGCAACGAGCGTGCGGTCGGCCGCCGGCGATGTCCTGAGTGCGGCTTCGTCGTCGCGGTCCACGACCAGGTCTGCAGGCGGTGTGGCGCCGACCTCGACTTTCCGCAGGACAATCCGGCGGAGGGCGGAAAAAGCCCTGGTATCCTCGCCTGACTCGGCGGCTCCCGGCGCCGCCCGAGCGACGTCATCCCGCTGCCGGAGAAGGAGCAACGCAATGCGAGCTGTCGACGCCATCATCGAGTGCCTCAAGGCCGAGGGCGTCGAGCACGTATTCGGCATTCCCGGCGGGGCCAACCTGCCCACCTACGACGCGCTCTACGACGCCGGCCTGCGGCACATCCAGTGTCGTCACGAGCAGGGCGCCGGCCATGCCGCCGAGGGCTACGCCAAGGCCTCCGGCCGCGTCGGCGTGGCCTTGGCGACCTCGGGGCCCGGGGCCACGAACCTCGTGACCGCGATCGCCGACGCCGTCATGGACTCCGTGCCGACGGTGTTCATCACCGGGCAGGTGCGCACCGACCTGCTCGGCACCGACGGCTTCCAGGAGGCGGACGTCACCGGCATCACGATGCCGGTGGTCAAGCACTCCCTGATGATCCGCGACCCGGAGGAGATCCCGGTCGCGATCCACGAGGCCTTCCACATCGCCAGCAGCGGCCGGCCCGGGCCGGTGCTCGTCGACATCCCCCAGGACCTGTCGAAGGCCGACATCAGGTACGAGCCGGTCGACTCGGTCCAGCTGCCCGGCTACCAGCCGACCAGGGAGGGCAACACCAAGCAGATCCGGCTCGCCGCGAAGGCGCTCGCGAACGCCCGCCGGCCCGTGATCTACGCCGGCGGCGGCGTCGTCAACGCCGAGGCGTCGAAGGAGCTGGTCGAGCTCTGCACGTCCGACCGCCTCCCGGTCACCTGCACGCTGATGGGCCTCGGCGCCTTCCCCGCGCCGCACGAGCAGTGGCTCGGCATGCTCGGCATGCACGGCACGCGCGCGGCGAACTACGCGATGGACGAGGCCGACCTGATCGTCGCGATCGGCGCCCGCTTCGACGACCGCATCACCGGCAAGCTGTCGGAGTTCGCGCCGCGGGCGAAGTTCGTCCACATCGACGTCGACCCGGCCGAGATCTCGAAGAACGTGGCCGTGCACATCCCGATCGTCGGAGACGCGAAGGCGATCCTGCCCAAGCTCACGACCGAGTACCGGGCGCTCAAGGCCGACGGCTCGCGGCTCGACGGCTGGTGGCAGCGGATCAAGGGCTGGCAGGAGAAGCACCCGCTCGGCTACGAGGACTCCGACAGCGCGGAGATCAAGCCGCAGCGGATGATCGAGGCGCTATACGAGGCCACCGGCGGCAACGCGATCGTCACCTCGGACGTCGGCCAGCACCAGATGTGGACCGCGCAGTACTTCCACTTCGACGGCCCGCGCCGCTGGATCAACTCCGGCGGCCTCGGCACGATGGGCTTCGGCCTGCCGGCCGCGATGGGCGCGAAGGTCGCGCGTCCGGACGAGGACGTCGTCTGCGTCGCCGGCGACGGCTCGGTGATCATGAACATCCAGGAGCTCGCCACCTGCGTGACCGAGGAGATCCCGATCAAGGTGTTCATCATGAACAACGGCTACCTCGGCATGGTCCGCCAGTGGCAGGAGCTGTTCTGGGACCGGCGCTACAGCTCGGTCGACATGGGCTCGAGCCCCGACTGGGTCAAGCTCGCCGAGGCGTTCGGCGCCACAGGCATGCGAGTCGAGGACAAGAGCGAGCTCGGCGACACGATGAAGGCCGCGCTCGAGGCCGAGGGCCCCGTCGTCTGCGACGTCCGCGTCACGCGCGAGGAGAACTGCTACCCGATGATCCCCGCCGGTCAAGCGGCGCGGGACATGGTGGGCTGATGAGAACGCTGCAAGCCTTCGCTGGCCGATGTCCTCGGGAGACTCGTGTGCTGGCGCAGGTTTTCGCGCCCTCATGTGAGGATGTCCGACATGGGTGAGCCCGCTACCCAGGACGTGCTCAACCTCGACGACCTGCGCGCCTCGGGTGGCGTCCACACCGGGCGCAAGCACATCCTGTCGCTGCTGGTCGAGAACAAGCCGGGCGTGCTGGCGCGGATCGCCGGCCTGTTCGCGCGGCGCGGGTTCAACATCGACTCGCTCGCCGTCGGCCCGACCGATGACACCACGATCTCGCGCCTGACGCTGACCGTCGACGGCGCCAACCACCCGATCGACCAGGTCACCAAGCAGCTCCACAAGCTCGTCAACGTGATCAAGATCCGCGACCTCGAGCCCGACGGCGCCGTCGCGCGCGAGCTCGCGCTGTTCAAGATCAGCGCCGACGGCGACAGCCGCGCCCAGGTCATGCAGTTCGCCGAGATCTTCCGCGGAAAGATCGTCGACGTCCACAAGCGCTCGCTGACCGTCGAGGTCACCGGCACCGACGACAAGATCGAGGCCTTCGAGCAGATGGTCCGCCCGTTCGGCCTGATCGAGATGGTCAGGACAGGCGAGATCGCCGTCGCCCGCGGCCGCGGGACGACGTAGACCGGCGCGTTCCGGCGTCCTCGGTCGTTCCGTAGGGGCGTAGGGTCCTAGGCATGACGGTCGATGTCGGCAGGCGGTCGGGCGAGAGCCCGTTCCGGTTGGGACAGGCGTCCGTTGCGCGTTTGGAGGTGCGGATCGACCGCGCGCGACGTCTCGTCGCACAGGACCGGGCACGCGCGTTGGCATCCGTGACCGTGCCAATACCGTCGGAGATCGACGTGTCCGCGGCTGTGCTCGGGTCGCGACGCGCCGACGACCGCTGGCTCTGCCTCGAGCAGCCGGACCGCGACGGCTACGCGGTCTGTGGCCTCGGAGCGGCGGCGATCGTGGAGGCCGAGGGTCCACGGAGGTTCGTCGAGGCGGCGGCCGCTTGCCGCGCGCTCGCCGCCCGCACCTTCGCCGACGACGTCGGCGACGACCAGCATGCCCCGTCTGGATCGGGGCCCGTCTTCCTGGGCGGGTTCGCCTTCGCCCCCGATGGCGCGTCTACGCCCGCGTGGAGCGGCCTGCGCCCGGCCCAGCTCGTGCTGCCTGAGGTCTCGTTCGCCCGCCGCGGCGGCGAGGCGCGAATGACCGTCACGGTTGCGGTGGAGCGCGGCGACTCGCTCGCCGGCCTCGTCGACCGCGTTCACGCCCGCCTCGACGAGTTGCGCGCCGCGGCGATGCCGATGCTCGACCCCGACCCGGCCATACGGCCGCGGGTGGCGGGGGCGGCGCCGCCGTCGCACTACGAGGAAGCGGTCCGCCGGGCCGTCGAGCGGATCCACGCCGGCGACCTGGAGAAGGTCGTGCTCGCGCGCGAGGTCGACGTCCACGCCGCCGGTCCGATCGACCCGGCGCCCATCCTCGACGCCCTCCGCGGCGCGTTTCCCGCCTGCTACTGCTACTGCGTCGGCACGCCCGAGCTGGCGCTCGTCGGGGCGAGTCCCGAGCTGCTGGTGCGCCGCGACGGCGAACGGGCGCAGACGGTCGCGCTCGCGGGAACCACCCGCCGCAGCGCCGACCCGGCCGTCGACGACCACCTCGGCGAGCAGCTGCTGCGCAGCGACAAGGACCGCGGCGAGCAGCGGATCGTCTCCGAGCGCATCGAGCGCACGCTCGGCCCGGTCAGCCTCTGGGTCGCCGCCGCCGACGAGCCGGTGCTCGTCAAGGTTCAGAACGTCCAGCACCTCGCCACGCCGATCCGCGCCCAACTCGCCCAGCCGGTTCCGGTGCTCGAGCTCGCCGGACTGCTGCACCCGACGCCCGCGGTCGGCGGCGAGCCGCACGCCGCCGCCGAGCCGCTGATCCCCGCGCTCGAGGGTCTCGACCGCGGCTGGTACTCAGGCGCCGTCGGCTGGACCGACCTCGCCGAGGACGGCGAGCTCTGCGTCGCCCTGCGCTGCGCCCTCCTGCGCGACGACGTCGCCCGCCTCTACGCCGGCTGCGGCATCGTCGCCGACTCCGTTCCCGCCGACGAGCTCGCCGAGACCGAGGTCAAGCTTCAGGCGCTGCTGCCGCTGCTGGCCTGACGGCTTGCGGCCGCATGCTGGCCGCAGCTCGCGAGCGGCGCCGGCCTGAGATCGGCACGCGACTTGCGGCCGCATGGTGGCCGCAAGTCGTCCGTCACCGGAGCGCGTCGGCGACGCGGGCGGCGACGTCGCGGGTGGCGCGGACGGCCTCGGCGCGGTCGGCGCGCAGCTCGATCAGGCCCGGGCCGGCGGCGACGGCGTCGCGGACCTCGGCGGCGGTGGCCGTGAGGCGGTGCTCCATGCCGGCGAGGGTGGCGAGCGCGGCCAGGTCCAGGCCGGCCGGGGTGGCTACATGGCGCTCATAGGCGTCGCGGTCCGCGTGCTCGGCGACCGGGAGGAAGTCGAAGATCCCGCCCCCGCCGTTGTCGACGCAGACGATCGTGAGATCGATGCCGGCGCGCCGGGCGGCGAGCAGGCCGCCGACGTCGTGCAGCAGCGCGACCTCGCCGATCAGCAGGAACGTCGGCGCGCCGGTCGCGCGGGCCGCGCCGGCGGCCGACGCCACGACGCCGTCGATGCCGTTGGCGCCGCGATTGGACAGGAACCGGATCCGCTTGCCGCTCCGAGGGAAGTAGGACTCGACGTAGCGGACCGGCATCGACGAGCTGAGCCAGACGAGCGCGTCGTCGGGAAGCGCCGGCTCGATCTCCGCGTAAGCCCGCGCCTCGAAGCCGTCCGGCGCGCCGGCGAGCACCGGTTGGACCTTCGCGTCGGCGGCCGTCCAGGCGGCGGCCCACGATCGATCGGGGATCAGCCGGCGGGCCTCGAGCGCCGTCGTCAGCGTGTCGCACGTGCGTGCCGGATCGGCGTGGAGCAGGGTCTCGGCGGTTCGCGTCGGCTCGTTCCAGGCGGCGTGTGGGTCGACCACGACCTGAGACGCATCGGCGAGCCAGCGGCGCAGCGGCTTCGAGGTCGGCATGTCGCCGAGGCGCAGGACCAGGTCGGGACGGTGGCCCTCGGCGAACGACGCGGCGCCGAGCAGCAGGTCGTAGTGGGCGACGACGTGCGAGCGATCGTGGTCCCCGCAGCGCACGCCCGAGGTCGGGTCGGCGAGCAGGGGCCAGCCGGCGGCCGCAGCCAGCCGCGCCGCCGGCTCGGCGACCTCGCCACCGGCGGCGCCGCACACGACCACGCCGCGTGGGGAGAGTGCGATCCGCTCGGCGAGCGCCTGGACGTCACCCGCATCCGGCGCCTGCGAGTGCTCGCGCGAGTCCACCCACGGGCGATCGTCCGCACGGCCCTGCCAGTCGGCGGCGTCCAGATCCTCCGGCGACGGCGAAGGCGCCAGCGGCTCGCGCAGCGGCAGGTTGAGGTGGACGGCGCCTGGCCGGCCGCCGCTCGCCGTCCACCAGGCTCGGCAGGCCAGCGCGCGCATGTGCGTCGCCCAGCCGCGGTCCGCCGGGCCGTTGCCGACCTCGACGAACCACTTCGCCGCCGACCCGAACAGCTTGATCTGGTCGATCGCCTGCCCGGCACCGACGTCGCGCAACTCGGGCGGACGGTCCGCTGTCAGCACGATCAGCGGCACGCGCGCCTCGCGCGCCTCGACCACGGCCGGCAGCAGGTTCGCCGCGGCGGTCCCCGAGGTGCACGTGACGGCGACAGGCAGGCCGCTCGCCTTCGCCATCCCGAGCGCCATGAACCCCGCGGCCCGCTCGTCGATCGCCGACACCGAGTCGATGCGGTCGTCGGCCGCTAGCGTGAGCGCGATCGGGGCGTTTCGGGACCCCGGAGAGGTGACCGCATGGCGCATCCCGCAGCGTGCGAGCTCGTCGACGAGTGCCTGTAGCGGCGCGTAGGTGCTGTTGATCGGGATCATGTGCCTGTGACTGAGGACGCGCAGGGACCGACGGTGATCTTCGTCCCCGGCTTCATGCAGCCCGCCGAGGCGTGGGCGGAGGTGGCCGAGCGGCTGCCGGAACGCTACCCGAGCGTGCTTCTGCGCCATCGACAGCACGAGCGCGAGGGGCGGATCGACGAGATCGCGGCGGCCGCGGACGCGGCGGGCGGCCCGGTCGTGCTCTGCGGCTACTCGCTCGGCGGGCGGCTAGCGCTGCACGCGGCGGTTCGCGGCCCGGACCGCTACGCGGGCGTCGTCGTGGTCGGGGCCGCGGCGGGGATCGACGAGCCGGCGTCGCGCGAGGCGCGGCGGGCCGCGGACGAGAAGCTCGCGTCGTGGATGGAGGCCCAGCCGATCGAGCGGATCGTCGAGGTCTGGGAGCGCCAGCCGCTGTTCGCCGACCAGCCGGACGCCCTCGTCGAGCGTCAGCGCCCCGGGCGGCTGGCGCAGGACCCGGGCAGCCTCGCCGTCCTCCTGAGGACGGCGGGGCAGGGCAAGATGGAGCCGATCTGGGGGCGCTTGCACCGGCTCGAGCTGCCGATCCTGGCGCTGGCCGGAGCCCGCGACGAGCGCTACCGGCGCGCCACCCGTCGGATCGCGGCCGAGGCGCCGGACGCGTACGCCGCTGTGATCGAGAACGCGGGCCATGCCGCCCACCTGCAGCGGCCCGACGAGTTCGCGGACGCGCTGCTCGCCTTCCTCGACGAGCGGGTGGGGGCGGGCCGAGACGAGATCGATCGCGAACGGAGCTGAGTGGGCGGGGCCGTGGCCCGGGGCGATGATCGCCAACGGAGCTCCGTTCCTAACGCTCCTCTGGCGATCATCGCCCCGGGCTCGATCGTCGCCGGTCGACGCGTGCCGCGGGGGCCGGGGGGCGTGGGTCCCTGGCTCTCTCTCAGTCGAGGCGGTCGACTATGAGGTCGCCCAGCGTCTCGCGGTCGAAGTCGATGCCGAGGCCGGGGCCGGCGGGCACGCGCATGAGGCCGTTGGCGGGCGAGGGGAGCGCCTTAGCGAGGGTGCCGTCGAAGAGGTCGAGGGTGGCGAGGCCGCAGGCGAGGGTGAGCTGCTCCTGGCTGGCGAGCTGGAGGGCGGCGGCGATCGCCCAGGGGCCGTCGAGGGTGCTGGAGAGCCAGGCGCCGAGGGCGTTGTCGGCGGCGGCTCGGAGGGCGTCGCGCGCGGGCATGAAGCCGCCGGCGCCGGCGAGCTTGACGTTGACCATGTCGCAGGCGCCGAGCTGTGCTGCGCGGCGGACGTCGTCAGCGCTCTGGATCGACTCGTCGGCGGCGATCGGGACCGAGACCGCGGCACGGACCTCAGCGAGCTCCTCGAGCGTCGGGCATGGCTGCTCGACGAGCTCGAGGTCGAACGCGGTGAGGGCGTCGATGCGCTCGATCGCCTCGGCGGCGGTCCACGCGCCGTTGGCGTCGATGCGCAGCGCCGGCCAGGTCCCGAGCGCGGCTCGCACGGCGGCGACGCGGTCGGCGTCGTCGGGCAGCCCGACCTTGAGCTTGAAGGCGGAGTAGCCGTCGCGCACGCCGGCGGCCGCGGCGGTGGCGACCTCCTCTGGCGGGCCCGCGGGGAGCGTCATGTTGACCGGGATGGCGTCGGCGCCGAGCTCGCCGAGCGGGCGGTCGCGGCGGCGGGCCTGGAGGTCGAGCTCCGAGAGCTCCCAGGCGGTGCGGGCCTGGGGTGGGGCGTCACGTGGGGGAGGGCCGTCGGCGAGCGTGGCCCAGACGTCGTCGACCGAGACGCCGTCGTAGGGCTCGAGCGGGGCGGCCTCGCCCCAGCCGGGGGTTCCGTCGTCGTCCTCGAGGCGGATCGCGACGAGCTCGCGCTCGGCAAGGACGCCGTTCGCCGTGACGAACGGGCGGCGCAGCGGTATGCGCAGTCGCAGCAGCGAGCGCTTCACGACAGGAGGATGCCCGCCGCCAGCAGCAGCGAGAACATTGCGAGCAGGCGCCCCGCGTCGGCGAGCGCGGCATTCAGCGACGGTCCGTCGGTGCGTTGGTCGACCGTGCGCCAGAGCGGCAGCGCGAGCGGCGCCGACAGCAGCGGCAACGCGACCCACCAGGAGAGCCCGCCGGCGGCGGGGATTGCGATCGGGACGAGATACGAGACGGCGAGCATCCCGGCGAACAGCCGGCGCGCGCGGTCGCGTCCGAGCCGGACGGCGAGCGTGCGCTTGCCTGCGCGGCGATCGGTGTCGGCGTCGCGGATGTTGTTGACGACGAGGAGCGCCGCGGCGAGCAGCCCGACCGGTACGGAGAGCGCGAACGCCTCCCAGGGAAGCTCCTGCGCCTGGACGTAGTAGGAGCCGACGACGGCGACCACGCCGAAGAAGAGAAAGACGAACAGCTCGCCGAGGCCCTCGTAGCCGTACGGGCGCGGGCCGCCGGTGTAGAGGACGCCGGCCGCGATCGAGGCCGCGCCGACGAGCAGCAGCTCGGGACCGGTGATCGCGGTGAGGTAGAGGCCGGCGGCAACGGCGACGCCGAAGGCCACGTAGGTGCCGATCAGCACCCGGCGCGGCGGCATCAGTCCGCCGGCCGTGACGCGGACCGGGCCCAGCCTGTCCTCCGTGTCCGCGCCGCGGCGTGCGTCCGAGTAGTCGTTCGAGAGGTTCGTACCGATCTGGATGAAGACGCTGCCGATCAGCGCCGCGACGAACGCGAGCGGGCGCAGCTCGTCGTCGGCGATCGCCAGCGCGGTACCGACCAGCACGGGCGCGATCGCCGCCGGGAGCGTGCGCGGGCGCGCCGCCAGCGCCCACAGCCGCAGCGCCCCGGTGGCGGCGTGCGAATCGGCGACGCGCGTCACGGGCGGCGCGGGAACCGGCCGAAGTCCGGCGCGCGCTTCTCGCGGTAGGCGTCGCGGCCCTCCTGCGCCTCCTCGCTGCCGTAGAACAGGAGGTTGGTGTCGTGGGCGAGCTGCTGGATGCCGGTCAGCCCGTCCTCGGCCGCGTTGAAGCTGGACTTGAGCAGCCGTAGCGAGAACGGCGAGCGCTCGAGCATCTCGCGGCACCATGCGACGGTCTCGACCTCCAGCCGCTCGAGCGGGACAACGGTGTTGACCAGGCCCATGGCGAGCGCCTCGTGGGCGCCGTACTGGCGGCAGAGGAACCAGACCTCCTTCGCCTTCTTCTGGCCGATCTGGGCGGCGAGCACGCTCGCGCCGAAGCCGCCGTCGAACGAGCCGACCTTCGGGCCGGTCTGGCCGAAGCGCGCGTTGTCGGCGGCGATCGTCAGGTCGCAGATGACGTGCAGCACGTGGCCGCCGCCGATCGCGTAGCCGGCGACCATCGCGACGACCGGCTTCGGCAGTCGCCGGATCTGGACGTGCAGGTCGGTGACGTGGAAGCGCCCGACGCCCGCCTTGCCGGCGCTCGGGTCGGTCATGTAGCCCGAGTCGCCGCGCACCCGCTGGTCGCCGCCCGAGCAGAAGGCGAGCGGTCCCTCGCCGGTCAGCACGACCACGCCGATCCCGGTGTCCTCGCGCGCCCGCTCGAGCGCTCGCGACAGCTCGACGATCGTCTGCGGCCGGAAGGCGTTGCGCACCTCGGGCCGGTCGATCGTGATCTTCGCGATGCCGTCCGCCGTCTCGTAGCGGATGTCCTCGAACTCGCCCTCGGCGCGCCACTCGGCCCCCGGGGCGATCTTGCGCTTGGCCTGCTCGGCAGCCCAGTCGCTCGCGCGCGTCTCGTCGGTCGCCGCCATCGGCGCCGAAGGTTAGACCGCCCCGCCGGCACGGAGCGCGGGGGGGGGGGGCGCGCCGATCGGCCGCCGAGGCCCCCGGCGCCGACCGCCGTACGCTTGCGGCCGATGGACGACTGGCTGACCGCCGCCGCGCGCTCGCGACCCCGGCACCCGGCGGTGGAGGCGCCGGACGGCGCGCTGACCTACGCCGAGCTCGACGAGCGCGCGGACGCCGCGGCGCGCCGGCTGGCGGCGCTCGGCGTCGAGCCCGGCGGCCGCGTCGCGACGACGCTGCCGCCGTCGACGCGGTTCTGCGCCCTCCTCCACGCGGCGCCGCGCCTGGGGGCCGCGCTCGTGCCGCTCAACACGCGCCTGCCCGTGCCGGCCCAGCGAGCGCAGGCGGATGCCGTCGGCGCCGACGCGATCGTCGACGGGCCGCTCGACGGCATGGAGGCGGCCTTCGAGCCGCGCCACGACGTCGATCCCGCCGCCGTCCACAGCGTGCTCTTCACGTCCGGGACGTCGGGCGAGCCCAAGCCGGTCGAGCTGACGGTCGCCAACCACGACGCCTCGGCCGCCGGATCCGCTGCCGCCTTCGGCGTCGAGCCGGGGGACCGCTGGCTCTGCCCGCTGCCGCTGTTCCACGTCGCCGGCATCGGCATCCTCGTGCGCTGCGCGCGGAGCGCGACGACCGCCGTTCTCCATGACCGCTTCGATCCCCTCGGGATCGTGAACGCGCTCGAGGCGGGCGACGCGACGCTGATCTCGCTCGTGCCCACCCAACTGCGGCGGCTGCGGGACTCCGGGCTCTCGTCGGCTCCCGCGCTGCGGGCGCTGCTGCTCGGTGGCGGGCCGATCCCGCCCGACCTCGTCGAGTGGGCACGCGCGGCCGGTCTGCCGGTCCGCTGCACGTACGGGATGACCGAGACGGCGTCGCAGGTCGCCGTCACCGCGCCGTGGGAGCCCGCCGCCACGCCCCTGCCGGGCGTCGAGATCCGGATCGGCGCCGACGCCGAGATCGAGGTTCGCGCGCCGATGGCCGCTCCCGCGGCCGTCGATGCCGACGGCTGGCTGCGGACCGGCGACCGCGGCAGCCTCGACCGCCACGGCCGCCTGCGTGTCGAGGGTCGCATCAAGGACCTGATCGCGACCGGTGGCGAGAAGGTCGCGCCGGCGACGGTCGAGGCCGTGCTGCTCGCTCACCCGAGCGTCGCGGACGCCGCCGTCGCCGGCACGCCGGATCCCGACTGGGGCGAGGCGGTCACCGCGTTCGTGGTCGAGCGAAAGCCGGTCTCGGACTACGACCTGCTCGCGTTCTGCCGCGAGCGGCTCGCCGGCTTCCAGGTCCCCAAGCGCGTCGTGCGCGTCGAATCGCTGCCGCGCAACGCCGCCGGCAAGCTCCTGAGGGCGGATCTCGAGCGCGCCATCAGCCGGCCATGGCAACGCGGGGGCCCGGGGGCGCGCGCCCCCCCCGCCC
>JBBECV010000006.1:0-9037 GCA_040881635.1 Thermoleophilaceae bacterium | reverse complement strand
CCCGGGGGCGTGAGCCCCCGGATGAATTAGAGTGGCCGCCGCATGATCTACGACGACGACGCAGACCTCTCCAAGCTCGACGGCAAGACCGTCGCGATCCTCGGCTACGGTTCCCAGGGCCACGCCCACGCGCTGAACCTCAAGGAGTCCGGCGTCGACGTGATCGTCGGCCTGCGCGAGGGCTCCGGCTCGGTCGACAAGGCCCGGGCCGACGGGCTCGAGGTGACGTCGGTCGCCGACGCCGCCAGCCGCGGCGACGTCGTGATGATCCTGCTGCCCGACGAGAAGCAGGCGAAGATCTGGGAGGAGGAGATCGCCGACGGCATCGCGCCCGGAGACCTGCTCCTGTTCGCGCACGGCTTCTCGATTCACTTCGGCCAGATCGAGCCGGATCCGGGCGTCGACGTCGGGATGGTCGCCCCCAAGGGCCCCGGCCACCTCGTGCGCCGCCAGTACGTGGAGGGCAAGGGCGTCCCGGGCCTGATGGCGATCCACCAGGACGCGAGCGGGAACGCGCACGACCTCGTGCTCGCCTACGCCAAGGGGATCGGCTGCACGCGCGGCGGCGTGATCGAGACGACCTTCAAGGACGAGACCGAGACCGACCTCTTCGGCGAGCAGGCTGTGCTCTGCGGCGGCGTCACCGAGCTCGTCCGTGCCGGCTACGAGACGCTCGTCGAGGCCGGCTACGACTCGCGCCTCGCCTACTTCGAGTGCCTGCACGAGCTGAAGCTGATCGTCGACCTGATGTACGAGAAGGGCATCAGCGGGATGCGCTACTCGATCTCCAACACCGCCGAGTACGGCGACCTCACGCGCGGCAAGCGCGTGATCGGCGAGCCCAGCCGCAAGGCGATGAAGGAGATCCTCGGGGAGATCCAGTCCGGCGACTTCGCGCGCGAGTGGATCGCCGAGAACAACGCCGGCCAGGAGAGCTTCCAGCGCATGCGCGAGGAGCAGGCCGACCATCAGGTCGAGCGCGAGGGCAAGCAGCTGCGCTCGATGATGGACTGGATCGACCAGGAGTTCTGATCGGGGTGCAGATCCCCGAGCACCTCAGGCCGTCCGACGGCCGCTTCGGCTGCGGGCCGTCGAAGGTCCGTCCCGAGCAGCTCGCCCACCTGGCCGAGAGCGCCCACCTCATGGGCACATCCCACCGCCAGAAGCCGGTGAAGGCGGTCGTGGGCCGCGTGCGCGACGGGCTGCGCGAGCTGTTCGCGCTCCCCGACGGCTACGAGGTGGCGCTGGGCAACGGCGGCACGACCGCCTTCTGGGAGGCCGCCGCCTGCTGGCTCGTGCGCGAGCGCGCGCTCTGCCTGACCTACGGCGAGTTCTCGCAGAAGTTCGCCAACGCGACCGCCGGGGCGCCGTTCCTCGACGATCCGATCGTCGTATCGGCGGAGCCCGGCGACGCGCCCGCGCCGAGCGCCGATCCCGCGGCCGACGTGGTCGCCTGGGCGCACAACGAGACCTCGACCGGCGTGATGGTCGGCGTCGAGCGTCCGGCCGGGGGGGACGACGCGCTCGTCCTGATCGACGCGACGTCGGGAGCGGGGGGCCTCCCGGTCGACGTGACTCAGGCCGACGCCTACTACTTCGCGCCTCAGAAGGGCTTCGCCTCGGACGGCGGCCTCTGGCTGGCGCTGCTCAGCCCCGCCGCGCTCGAGCGGATCGGCGAGCTCGACGCCGCGACCGACCGCTGGCAGCCGGAGTTCCTGTCGCTGTCGACCGCGCTCGAGAACTCGCGCAAGGACCAGACCTACAACACGCCGGCCGTCGCGACGCTGCTGATGCTCGCCGACCAGGTCGAGTGGATGACGTCCAACGGCGGCCTCGGCTGGTGCGTCGAGCGGACGACGACCTCGTCGAGCCACCTCTACGGCTGGGCCGAGCGCTCGCCGTTCGCGACGCCGTTCGTCGCCGATCCCGCCAAGCGCTCGCTGGTCGTGGGAACGATCGACTTCGACGACGGAGTCGACGCCGCCGCGATCGCCGCGACGCTGCGCGCGAACGGGATCGTCGACGTCGAGCCGTACCGCAAGCTCGGGCGCAACCAGCTCCGCGTCGGGATGTTCCCGGCGGTCGAGCCGGCGGACGTCGAGACGCTGACCGGCTGCATCGACTGGGTCGTCGAGAACGTCGGGGAGGCCACGCGATGAAGGTGCTCGTCAAGGAGAAGATCGGCGAGTCGGGCATCCAGCTCCTGCGCGACTCGGGACTCGACGTCGAGCTCGGCGTCGACTGGGCCGACGGCGACCTCGAGCGCCGGATCGGCGAGTTCGACGGCATGCTGATCCGCTCGGCGACCAAGCTGACTGCGGAGCTGATCGAGAAGGCCGACAAGCTCAAGGCGGTCGGTCGCGCCGGCGTGGGCATCGACAACGTCGACGTCGATGCGGCGACCCGCCGGGGCATCGTCGTCGCCAATGCCCCGCAGTCGAACGTCGTCACCGCCGCCGAGCACACGATGGCGCTGCTGCTGGCGCTCGCACGCAACGTCCCCCAGGCGCACTCCTCGCTGGTCGGCGGCGCCTGGGACCGCTCCAAGTACAGCGGCGTCGAGGTCTACGAGAAGACGCTCGGCATCCTCGGCTTCGGTCGCATCGGCCAGCTCGTCGCCCAGCGCGCCCGCGGCTTCGGCATGCACGTCGTCGCGTTCGACGCGTACGTCGCCGAGGAGCGTTTCCGCGAGCTCGGCGTCGAGCGTGCCGAGACGCCGGAGGCCCTCTACGCCATCGCGGACTTCATCACGATCCATCTCCCGAAGACGCCGGAGACCGAGGGCTGGCTGAACGCCGAGGCGTTCGCGAAGATGAAGGACGGCGTTCGCATCCTGAACGTCGCCCGTGGCCCGCTGCTCGTCGACGAGGATCTCCAGCAGGCGCTCGACGCGGGCAAGGTCGGCGGCGCCGCGCTCGACGTCTTCCGGCAGGAGCCGATCACCGACCACCCGCTGTTCGGCTATCCGAACGTCGTGGTTACCCCGCACCTCGGTGCCTCGACCGCGGAGGCGACCGACCGCGCCGGCTACCAGGCGGCCGAGCAGGTGGTGGCCGCGCTGACCGGTGGCGTCGTGACCAGCGCCGTCAACGTCCCCGCCGTCGCCGGCGAGGATCTCGAGGCGCTGGGACCGTTCCTGCCGCTCGCATCCCACCTCGGGCGGATCGGCACGGCGCTCGCTGGCGGGACGTCGGTCGACGGGCTCGAGGTCGAGTACCGCGGGCGGATCGCCGAGCGCGACACCCGCTTCCTCACCGTGCAGGTGCTCAAGGGCGTCCTGGCCGGCCACACCGAGGAGGACGTCAACGACGTCAACGCCCCTGCGCTCGCCGAGGAGCGCGGGATCGCCATCACCGAGACGAGCAGCGAGCGGGCGCGCGACTTCACCGACCTCGTGCGCGTCACCGTCGTCAGCGGCGCCGAGCGCTCGCGGGTCGTCGGGACGGCGCTGGGCAACCGCGATCGGCCGCACCTGCTCGAGGCGTGGGGGTCGCGCTTCAACGTGCAGCTCGAGCCGCACCTGGCGATCTTCCGCTACCGCGACCAGCCCGGCATGATCGGCCGCGTCGGCACGGCGCTCGGGGACGCGGGGGTCAACATCGTCTCGGCCGCGGTCGGCCGCGAGCCCGACGACGCCGACAGCGGCGAGGCGGTCATGGTCGTCACGGCGGACTCGCGCGTCCCCCAGGATGTCGTCGACTCGATCGTCGCCTCCGAAGGATTCGTCGCCGGCCGCACCGTCAGCCTGTAGTACCCTGGGCTGCGATGTCGTTCTCGCTCGATCTGCGACTTCTCCTCCTGCTCCCCCCTCGGGGGGACTAATGCGTGGCGGCCGCTGAAGCCGCAAGCACAGGAGAACCAGGTCGAGACGGAGAATTCAGGAGCGAGCGACATGGCAGTTGAGAGCACACGCGACGCGGAGGATCGGGTACGGGTCTTCGACACGACGCTGCGCGACGGCGAGCAGTCGCCCGGCATCTCGCTGAACAGGCAGGAGAAGCTCGAGATCGCCCATCAGCTTGCGCGGCTCGGCGTCGACGTGATCGAGGCCGGCTTCCCGATCGCCTCCCCGGGAGACTTCGAGGCCGTCCAGGCGATCGCCCGCGAGGTGCACGGCCCGGTGATCTGCGCTCTCGCGCGCACCGGCGTGCAGGACATCGACGCCGCCTGGAACGCCGTCAAGGACTCCGAGCGGCCGCGCATCCACACCTTCATCTCGACCAGCGACATCCACATCGAGCATCAGCTCCAGACGACGCGCGAGGACGTCAAGGGCCAGGCGCGCGCCGCCGTCGCCCATGCTCGCCAGCACTGCGACGACGTCGAGTTCTCGCCGATGGACGCCACCCGCGCCGACCTCGCGTTCACCGCCGAGGTGCTGCAGATCGCGCTCGACGAGGGCGCGACGACCATCAACGTCCCCGACACCGTCGGCTACTCGATGCCGGACGAGTACGCGGCGATGTGGCGCGATCTCTACCGCCTCGTCCCGGGTCTGGCGAACGTCACGACGTCGGTCCACTGCCACGACGATCTCGGGCTCGCCGTCGCGAACTCGTTCGCGGGGGTGCAGGCTGGTTGTCGCCAGGTCGAGTGCGCGATCAACGGGCTCGGCGAGCGTGCGGGCAACGCCTCGCTCGAGGAGATCGTGATGCTGCTGCGCGTTCGCGAGGCCGAGCACGGGCTCTGGTGCGGCGCCGAGACGACCGAGATCGCTCGGACCAGCCGCATGGTCTCGCGCCTGACCGGCTACCAGGTGCAGCCGAACAAGGCGATCGTCGGCCGCAACGCTTTCGCGCACGAGTCGGGCATCCACCAGGACGGCGTCCTCAAGGAGCGCTCGACCTACGAGATCATGGACGCGACGACGATCGGCCTCGAGGCCAACTCGATCGTGCTCGGCAAGCACTCCGGCCGCCATGCCCTGCGCAACGCGCTCGAGGAGCTCGGCTACACCGTCGACGGCGCGGCGCTGAACATGGCGTTCAAGCGCTTCAAGGAGATCGCCGACCGCAAGAAGAAGGTGACGGCGCTCGACCTCGAGGCGATCGCCTCCGACGAGATGCGCCAGACCGAGAGCGCGTTCGACCTCGAGTCGTTCGACATCGAGGCGGGCTCCGACCGCTCGCCGTTCGCCACGGTCAAGGTCCGGATGCCCGACGGACGGGTGGAGGAGGGCACGTTCACCGGCGACGGGCCCGTGGACGCCTTCTTCAGCGCCATCAACGCCGCCACCAGCCGGGAGGCGCGGCTCAAGGAGTACCACGTCTCCGCGGTCACGGCCGGGCGCGACGCGCTCGCCGAGGTCAGCGTCCTGCTCGAGCTCGAAGGCGTCGTCGCGCAGGGCCAGGGCGTCTCCCCCGACACCATGGAGGCATCCGGCCGCGCCTACCTGCGCGCGATCACGAACGCCCTCGCCGACTCCCCCGTCGCCGAGGCCGAGCACCACATCGACACCGCCGCCAAGGCGTCGACCCCTTAGGGATGGGATACGGGGGGCTCGCGCCCCCCGTGGACCCCCCGCTGGCGCCTGGCCGGTTGAATGCGGGTATGGGGTTTACGTGGATGGACGGCGAGCGGTTGATCCGGTTCGCGCGGGGCGCGCTCGACGAGGCGCCGTCCCTGCTGGCGTCGCGTGGGTTCGAGCGCTATGCGCTGCTGACGACCGAGCGGGCGCAGGCGGCGTCGCCGCGGCTGGTGGACGGGGCGGAGGCGGTGCTGCACGTGCCGCCGGGGCCGGTGCCGGACGCGGCAGCCGCTGTGAGGCCCGGTGTCGAGGGCCATCCGGTCGTCGCCCTCGGAGGGGGACGGGTGGTCGACGCGGCGAAGGCGATCGCCGGCGCCGACGGCCTCGGCTGCGCCGCCGTGCCGACGACGCTCGCCGGCTCGCCGCTGACGCCGTTCCATCGGATGCCGGCCGGCGTCGGCGCCGTCCATCTGGTGCGTCCGTCACTCGTGGTCTGGGATCCGGACCTGATCGCGACGCTGCCGCGCGAGCAGCTTGCCGCCACCGGCCTGAACGCGCTCGCCCATGCGTTCGAGTCGCTCTACACGCCGCTCGCCAACCCGGTGTCCGAGCTGGCGGCGCTGAGGGCGGCGAGCCTGTTCTCTCGCGAGCTGCCGCACGAGCGGCCCGATCGGGAGGCCGTCGCACTCGGCGCGCTGCTCGGCGGCTACGCCGTCGGCGCGACCGGCTTCGCCGTCCACCACGCGCTCTGTCAGACGGTCGTGCGGACGGCCGGGCTTCCGCACGCGCAGACGAACGCGCTCGTGCTACCCCACACCGTCGCTCTGATGGCGGCCCGCGCCCCGGGGCCGGTGGGGCGCTTCGGCGCCGCGCTGGGAGACCCCAACGGCGATCCCGTCAACGCCTCGGGCCGCGTGGCGCGGCTGACGGCGGAGACCGGCATCGACGGCCTGGGCGAGCTGGGGCTCGACGAGGACGCGCTCCCAGGCATCGCACAGGCGGCCACGCGACACCCCGCGCTCGCCAATACCCCCGGCGGTCCCCCGTCGGAGAAAGAGCTCCGCGAGATCCTCCGCGCCGCGCTCTGACGCGCGCCCGCACGCCGTACGTCCGCCGGGCCTACCGCGGCCGTACTGCGGCCGAAGCCGGCCCGCGTCGATGCCGCGCCGCCGGCTGGGCCTGTCTCGGCCGCTTCGTGGCCGCGACAGGCCCGTGGCTCAGGCGGCGGAGCGGACGCCGCGCGCGGGGGCGCTCGCGCCGCTCGCGCCGGCGAGTCGCTGCTGCTGGCGCTCGGGCGTGATGATCACGACGTTCCAGGCCAGGCCCAGGCGCCGCAGCGCGCGGATCACCAGGCCCGAGAGGTCGATCTCCCACCAGCGCATGCCCTGTACGGCGGCGCGCGGGAATGCGTGGTGGTTGTGGTGCCAGGCCTCCCCGAGCGACGGCACGGCGAGCCAGGCGACGTTCGTCGACTCGTCGTCGGTCTCGAAGCGCCGGCGGCCGAAGAAGTGGCAGATCGAGTTGATGCTCCAGGTGACGTGGTGGACGAAGAAGATCCGCACCAGCCCACCCCAGAAGAAGGCGAGCGCGCCGGCCGTGAGCGTGCCGCCGATCGCGAATCCGAGTGCGAACGGGAGCGCGAGGCTGAGCGCGACCCACCACAGGAAGTGGCGGCTGATGAAGCGCATGCCGGGGTCCTCGAGCAGGTCGGGCGCGTAGCGCTTGGCGTCGGCCATGCCGTTGTCCTCGAACAGCCAGCCGACGTGCGCGTGGTAGAGGCCGCGCAGGCCGCTGCCCTCGCCGACATGGGGGCTGTGGGGATCGCCCTCCTCGTCCGTGTGGGCATGGTGCTTGCGGTGGTCGGCGACCCAGCCGATGACCGGTCCCTGCACGGCCATCGAGCCGAGCAGGGCGAAGAGGTACTTGAGCGGGCGGTGCGTCTCGAACGCCCGGTGGGTCAGCAGCCGGTGGTAGCCGATCGTGATGCCGAACGCGGTGGCGAGGTAGATCGAGACCATGATCCCGACCTCGGCCCAGCCGACGAGGCTGTTCCACAGCAACGGGACCGCGGCGAGCACGGCGATGAACGGGACGATCACGGCGGCTATGTTCGCGTTGCGCTGGAGGGGGGTCATGGGAATGGACTGTAAAGCCAACATTCCTAGTCTTGGTCGGCCGATTCCCAACGACTATGGCCCAGAAGTTGTAGCTTTCCCACAATGTCCGGCATGATCGACGACCGGCCGTGGGCGGCGCTGCCGCCTCAGGCCGCGAAGGCGCTGATCCGCGAGCTGCCGGCTGTCGCCGACGAGATCATCGACGAGATCAGTCGTGGCGTCCCCGAGTACGCGCGCCCGCTCGAGGGTCCGTTCGGCGAGGGACTGCGTCAAGGCGTCGAGCAGGCGCTGCGGCGCTTCATCGACCTCATGGGGCGCGAGGATCCCGAGCCCGACCCGGCACGGCAGGCGTACGTCGACCTCGGGCGCGCGGAGCTGCGGGCCGGCAGGCGGCTCGATGCGCTGCTCGCCGCCTACCGCATCGGCGCGCGCGTGGCCTGGCGGCGCCTCGCCGCCGCGGGCGAGCGGGCGGGACTAGATCCGCAGGCGCTCTACCTCCTCGCCGAGGCGATCTTCGCCTACATCGACGAGCTCTCCGGCGAGTCGGTCGAGGGCTACGCGCACGAGCAGGCGGCGGTCGCCGGGACCCAGCAGCGCCGGCGCCGCGAGCTCGCCGCGCTGCTCGTCCGCGATCCGCCCGCCGACGCCACCGCGATCGAGGCGGCGGCGCTCGACGTCGGCTGGACCCTGCCGTCGCGGCTGGCCGCCGTCTACTTCGACGAGGCGGAGGCCGATCGGCTCGCGCTGCGGCTGGGGCAGGGAGCGATCGCCGCGGACCTCGCCGCCGGAGCATGTGCGCTCGTCCCCGATCCCGACGGCCCGGGCCGTCGAGCGCAGCTCGAGGCGGCCTTCCACGACCGCCTCGGCGCGCTCGGCCCATCCGTCGACTGGCGCGACGCGTACGTGAGCGCCGGCCGGGCCCGCGCCGCCCTGGGGCTGGCGAGCGAGGGAGCCATCGCCGCCCCGGAGGAGGGGCTCGTCGTCGCCGCCGACCACCCGGTAGCGCTGCTTGTCAACGCCGACCGCCGGCTCGCGCGGGACATCGCCGCGGTCGCCCTGGCACCACTCGACGGAGAGACGCCCGCATCGCGCGAGCGCCTGCGCGACACGCTCTTCGCCTGGCTTCGCCATCGTGGGCGGACCGAGTCGGTGGCTGCTGCCCTCCACGTCCACCCGCAGACCGTGCGCTACCGAATGGGCCGCCTGCGCGACCTCTACGGCGAGCGGCTGGACGACCCCGACATCCGCTTCGAGCTCGAGCTCGCCCTCCGCTCGCGGGGACGCTGAGCTCGCTCCAGCAATCCCCGGACAGCTGTCCGTGATAACGTACAGCATGTGAGCGTCGCCACGCAACCGCACTCCCCCCATCCCCCGGCCAAGGACGAGCGGGGGGCGCGGGGGGCGCGAGCCCCCCGATCCCAACCCTCGGCCAAGGACGAGCGGGGGGCGCGGG
>JBBECV010000005.1:22542-40216 GCA_040881635.1 Thermoleophilaceae bacterium | reverse complement strand
GCCTGGGGACGTTGTGAACGTGAGGGGGTAGGTCCGGGCCTGCCGAGAGGCTGTGGGTGTTCGACGCTCACGACCTTCTCGGAGGCCCGGTATGCAGCACGCTAACGCCCCGCTCACCCCGAACGGCAGATGGCGGATGGTTCGCATGGTTGTCGAGGATGGGGCCACGTTCGAGGCGCCGAATCCTGGCGGCGCGGCGGTGGCGGCGTGCAGCGGGCCGCCCGATGAACAGGCGCGTCACGGAGCGAGACGGGCTTGACAACGGGCGCTACGCGTGCCACTCTCTCCGGCGGAGTGATGCAATCGTTTGCAGTGGTGGCGCTCGACGGCGAGCGACATGCCCGATCGAGGGTCCCTGCGGCGCCTGTCCAGTAGGAGGTCCAAATGAGAGCAGCGTCCAACCCGCCTGCGCCCACCGGGGGCGCCACGCCCCGCTGGGTCGCGCGAGCGAGGCCGGAGAGGTACATCAACGTGCTCGGGCTGCCGCTGGTGATCGTCCTGCTGTGCCTCTACTTCGGCACCCAGAGCGACAACTTCTTCACCGAGAGCAACTTCCAGAATATCGGCCGCAACATCGCGGCGCTCGCGCTGCTCGCCCTCGCCGAGGCCGTGGTCATCGTGATCGGCCAGATCGACCTCTCGGTCGGCGCCGCGCTCGGCCTCATCTCCGTGATCGTCGTGCTCGCGGTGGACCAGTTCGGGCCGGCGGCGGGGTTCGTCGCCGCGCCCGTCGCCGGCCTCGCGATCGGCCTGGTCAACGGCCTGCTGGTCACGTGGCTCCGCGTACATGCCGTGATCGTCACGATCGGCTCGCTGACGGCGATCTCGGGGCTGGCGCTCGTGATCACCAACGGCACGCCGGTCACCGCGGACCTACCCAAGGCGATGACCTGGCTCGGCGACGGGCAGGTCGCGTCGGTCCCCGTACCGATGATCGTCGCGGCGACCGCCTTCGCGGCGATGGCCTTCGTGTTCCGGCTGACCGTGTTCGGGCCGAAGCTGTACGCGACGGGCGGCAACGAGGAGGCCGCGCGACTCGCCGGGATCGACACGCGCCGCGTCCAGATCGCCGCGTTCTGCATCGCCGGCCTGCTCGCCGGAGTCGCCGCCCTGCTGCTCACCGGGCGCATCCGCTCGGGACAGCCCACGCTGGGCGCCGGCCTGGAGCTCGAGGCAGTCGCGGCCGCGGTCGTCGGCGGCATGGCGCTGACCGGCGGGCGCGGCACGATCGGCGGCGTCGCGCTCGGGGTCGCGCTGCTGACGGTCCTCCAGAACGGGCTCGACATCACCAACGTCTCCTCCTACTGGCAGGAGGTCGTGATCGGACTGGTCATCTTCTTCGCGCTGGCCACCGACTACGTCCGTCGCTCGCGACCGGCGACGCGCTCCGCGGGCGGCGGGGGCGCCCCGCCGCCGTCGGCGGCTCCGGCGCCCGCTGCGGGAGCGCCGTGAGCGCCACTGTCGTCGACGCCCACGGCGAGCCGCCGCTGGCGGCGGTCCGCGACGTGCACAAGCGCTTCGGCGGCGTCGCCGCGCTGAGCGGCGTGACGCTGGAGATCCACTCCGGCGAGGTGCACTGCCTCCTGGGGGAGAACGGCGCCGGCAAGTCGACCGTCGTGAAGCTGCTGTCGGGAGTGCACAAGCCGGATGCGGGGACGGTCGACATCCGCGGGCGCCGACCGGCATCGCCGCGAGCGGCTCTGGAGCTTGGCGTCAGCACGATCTACCAGGAGCTCACCCTCGTCCCCGACATGACCGTGGCCGAGAACATCTCGCTCGGCGACGAGCCGACACGGCACCTCGGGCTCGTGCGCGACCGGCGGCGGCTGGCCCGACGCGCCCGCGAGGCGCTCGACCGCCTCGGCATCGACGGCATAGCGCCAAATGAGACCGCAGGTGCCCTCGGCATCGCCCAGCAGCAGATGGTGGAGATCGCCAAGGCGGTCTCGCGCGCCGACGAGCAGGTCCTGATCCTCGACGAGCCGACCGCGCCGCTCGCGCCCGCCGAGGCGGAGCGGTTGTTCGAGATCGTCGATCGACTGCGCGAGCGCGGCCTGGGCATCCTCTACATCACCCACCGCCTCGAGGAGCTTCCCCGCATCGGGACGCACGTCACCGTCATGCGCGACGGGAGCGTGACGGCCAATGGGCGGGTCGACGACCTCGGCCGCGACGAGCTGATCGAGCTGATGGTGGGCCGCAAGCTGACAGCGCTCTACCCCCAGCGCCGCCGCGCGAGCGGTCGCGTCGTGGCGGAGGTCGTCCCGAAGCGCGCGGAGGGGGGCGAGCCGCCGATGACCGTCCGCGCCGGCGAGGTCGTGGCGCTCTTCGGACTTGTCGGAGCGGGCAGGACCGAGTTGGTGCGGTCGCTGATCGGTGCCGACCCGTCCGCGGACCACCGCCTCCTCGTCGACGGCCGCGAGCTTCGGGCGGGCTCCCCGGCGGCGGCGCTGCGACGGGGCGTCGGGATGGTGCCCGAGGACCGCAAGGCGCACGGGATCGTGCCGGAGATGTCGGTCGCCACCAACATCTCGCTCAGCTCGCTGCGGGCGTTCGCGCGCCATGGCCTCGCCTCGCCGGCGACGCTCGAGGCGTCGGCGGCCCCGTGGGCCGAGCGGCTGCGCGTGCGCGCCGGCTCCCTGCGCCAGCCGGTCGCCTCGCTCTCGGGCGGCAACCAGCAGAAGTGCGTGCTCGCGCGCGTCCTGGCGGCGGGTCCGCGCCTGATCGTGCTCGACGAGCCCACCCGCGGAATCGACGTCGGCGCGCGCGCCGAGGTCTACGCGCTCGTCGACGAGATCTGCAGGGACGGCACCGGCGTGCTGATGATCACATCGGACCTCCCCGAGGCGCTCGGCGTGAGCGACCGCATCTACGTGATGCGCAAGTCGCGCATCGTCGCCGAGCTGGTGACGGAGGAGGCGACGGAGCGCGACGTCCTGCGGCTGGCGATCGGCGCAACCGCGCCGAACGGCGGCAGCGGGGAGGAGATGACTGCGATGGCGAGCTTGAGGCCTGGGCCCGCGACCGAGCTCAACGACAGGCCGGATGGAGATTGATGAGATGACCCTCTCGAGTGCCCTACGGCCAGGTGGCCGCATGCTGCTCCTGGCGCTGGCCGCCGTAGCGGTGGCCTCCATGGTGACCGGGTGTGGCGACGACGGCGCGGCGAGCGGCGCGAACCGCGTCGATGCCGAGACGATCCGGAGCTTCGAGCCCGGAGACGAGCTGGTGACCGACGTCGCGCCCGACGCGTTCGCGGCCAAGCGGATCGGCGGCGACTGCACGATCGCGTTCCTGCCCCCCTACAACATCGAGTTCTTCCAGGCCGTCGGCTACGGCACCGTCGACGAGGCCGAGCAGCTCGGGTGCGAGGTGACCTTCCAGGCCGGCCAGGGCTACGGCGACCCGACCTCCCAGCTGAAGGCGTTCGACACCGCGCTGGCGCAGGGCGTCGACGGCATCGTCATCGGGCCGGTCAACGTCAAGGCGCTCGCGCCCGCGGTCGACCGCGCTTGGGACCAGGGCGTGCCCGTCGTCTACTCGGAGATCGTCTCCCCGTCGGAGAAGCGACTGGCGATCCTCACCGACGACCGCCTCGTCGGTGAGGCCCAGGCCGAGCACATCGCCGAGGCCGATCCCGAGGCGCGCGTGCTGTCCTTCTGCGGCGCCCCGGGGGTCGAGCTGTTCAAGCTGCGCTGCGACGCGTTCAAGCAGCGGCTCGCCGAGCTCGCACCCGACGCGAAGGTGCTCGCGGAGAAGTACTTCCCGATGGAGCGCAGCACGATCGCCAACATCGCCGGCAACACGCTCGAGGCGTTCCCGGAGGCCAACTGGGCGTTCAACACGACCGACGTGCAGTCGGTGGCCGTCGTCGACGCGCTGCGCAACAAGGGGCTCGACCCGGGCGCGGTCAAGGTCACCACGCTCGCCAGCACGCGCGAGTCCGTGCAGCTCCTGGAGCAGGGCTGGAAGGAGTTCGCGCTCGCCGAGCGAGGCGTCCTCGTCGGCCGGCTCGGCGTGCGCATGCTCGTCCGCGTCCTCAACGGCGACGACCTCGGCGGAGCCTGGGCCTGGGCGCCCGAGCTCCCGGCCTTCACGGCCGGGTCCGATGTCGCCGAGGCGTTCTGCGGCGGTCCTTGCGAGGCGCCGTGGAAGAGCGAGGCGGCGCTCAACTTCGCTCCGGACGGCTTCGCGCTGTGAGCGCCCGGACGCCCACCCACGTCGGCTACGCCGTGAGCGACCTCGAGGCGGCCGCCCGCTGGTGGGCGTCCGTGCACGGCGCCGGGCCGTTCCTGGCGCTGCCGCCGACGCCGTACGACGAGGTCGCCCACGACGGCGAGCCGGCGACGTTGTCGCACCGGCTCGCCTTCGGGCAGTGGGGGCCGATCGCGATCGAGCTCCAGGAGTACGGCACCGCCGAGCCGTCGTCGCTCGCCGAGGCGCTGATCCCGCCTGGCGGCGGGATCAACCACGTGTCCTACCTGGTCGACGACCTCGGCGCGGAGCAGGTGCGACTCGAGCGACATGGCCTGCCAGAGCTGTTCTCGGCACGCAGTGGACCGGTCGAGCTCGCCTACCACGCCGCCGCGGGACTCGGCCACGCGATCGAGGTGCTCCAGCGCAACGAGCTGCTGGTCGACTTCTACGCGGAGGTCGAGCGGGCCAGCCGCGGCTGGGACGGCACCGAGCCGCTGCGCGCGGCATGAGCGCCGGCAACCACGACCAAGAGAGGTGGAGATGAGCACAGGACCGATCACGGTGGTCGCGACCTTCAAGATCAAGAGCGGCCATGAGGACGAGTTCGAGGCCGCGATCCACGAGCATGTGCCCCACTGCGTGGCGGATCCCGGACTGCTGCGGTTCTGGGCATACCGCGATTCGGACGACCCCACCCGCTTCCTCTTCTACGAGGACTGGGAGGACCGTGCGTCGTTCGACGCGAGCATGGCCGCCGAGTGGCGCGGCCCCTACATGGCGGCGACCCAGCACCTCTGGGACGACGAGCGCCGCGTGGAGGTGTGGGAGCGCATGCAGGTGGCTTGGGACCCGCTCGGCCCCGATGGCCACCCGCAGTCCCTGGCAGGGGCCGGCTCGCCACTGCGGGGACGGCCGGCGTCGTAGTCGCCGCCGGCGGCGCGGCGGGCTACGTCGCTCGCATGAGCGCTCGCGCCGCGCGCGCCGCGTCGCGCATGAGAGCGATCCGCGCCCGCAGCCGCGCCCCGCGCGAGCCGCGTCGGATGCCGAGCTCCTCGAGCACCGCCCCGGCGGCGTTGCGGCCGGGAGCCCCGGTGACCCCGCCGCCGGGGTGCGTTCCGGCGCCGGTGAGGAACAGCGCCGCGACGGGCGTGCGGTAGCGGGCCAGCGAGGGCGTCGGCCGGTTCCCGAGCAGCTGGTCGAGCGACATATCGAGATGGTTGTGGTTGCCCGTCTCGTTCCCGGTGCGAGACCGCCAGTCCTCGGGTCCGAGCACCGATCGCTCGACGACCGGCATCGGCCCTCCCAGTCGACGCTCGGCGGCTGCCCAGACCATGTCGGCCGCCCGCTCGAGCGCGGCCGGCGTCCAGCCACCGGCGCGCAGGCGCCACGGCACCGGCGCGAGGATCCATACGACGTGACGCCCCGGCGGCGCCCAGCCGTCCTCCAGCGCCGAGGGGAACCCGATCATCAGCGGCGGCGCGTCGGGCAGCTCGCCGAGACGGATCTGGGCGAACGAGCGCGAGAGATCGCGGGCGCCGTTCGGCGAGACGACGAGCGCGCGCTCGAATCCGGCCGGGCCCGGCAGCTGCGGAAGGCCCTCGACGACGGCGTCGACCTTGAGGTCGGAGGCGTTGTGCTCGCCGACGTGGATGTGCGACAGCTCAGCCCGCAGCCGGGAAGGCACGTGCCGAGGCTCGACGAGCCGCCCGAAGACGCGGCGCGCGTCGATCGCCGAGACGACCGCGCGCCGCGCCGAGCGCAGCTCGCCGCCGGCGACCACACCGGTCGCACGGCTGCCCTCCACCACGATCCGCTCGACCGCCGCACCGCAGCGCAGCCGCCCACCGGAGGCCTCGAGGCAGCGCACGAGCGCGTCGATCGTGGCCCGCGAGCCGCCCGCGGGCCGGGCCGCGAGCCCGCCGTGGCCGGCGGCGAGGTGGAGCGCGCCGGCGGCGCTGCCGGGCTCGTCGGGCGGCTGGAGGCCACGCGCGGCCCAGTGGTCGAGCACGCCGCGCAGCCGGTCGTCCGTGAACGCCGCGCCGGTGACCGCTCGGGACGAGGCGAGCAGCGTCTGCACCATGCGGGCGCCCTGCGCCCCGAGCCCGGCGTCCGCGACCGCAGCCAGCTCCCGCAGGGTCGGCGGCGGCCCGGCCTCGCTCTGGCGCAGCAGCGCCATGACCGCCTGCGCCCAGCCGGCGAAGCGCTCGTAGGCCGCCGCCTGGTCGCGCCCGACCACCTCGGCCAGGCCCTCGACCGTGCGCTCGAGCGAGCTCCAGAACGCGAGCGCGCTCCCGTCCTCCGACGGAGCGAGGACGAGCTCCTCGCGCATGTGGAGGTCGAGGCCGAAGCGCTGCTCGAGCTCGAGCTCCGCGGCGACGCCCGTCCCGACGATGCCGCCGTGCTCGTAGGCCCCGAGCTCGAGCCTGCCGCGCCTGTCCGGCAGCTCGGCGGTCGCGATGCAGCCGCCCGGCTCGGCAGCTGCCTCGACCACCTCCACCTCGAGACCGGCGCGAGCGAGGTAGCAGGCGCAGACGAGGCCGTTGTGGCCCGCGCCGACGACGATGACGTCGGCCCCGCTCATGCCGCCGACCTCTGGAAGGTCTCCCCCAGCGCCGCCGGCCACGGCGGTCGCGCGGCGCGGCGCGTGCGCAGCCAGGCCAGCACCGCCACGACGGCGAGCGTGCCGAGGTAGGGCAGGGCGAAGAAGAAGTCGGCCGAGACGCTCCAGCCGAGCGCCTGCGCCACGTTGCCGAGCGTGCCCAGGGCGCCGAAGAGGAGCGCTCCCGCGATCAGCGGCAGGGCGCGCCAGCTGGCGAAGATCACGATCGCAAGCGCGATGTAGCCCTCGCCATTGGTGATGTTAGGCAGCCAGCTGCCGACCGAGCCGAGCGACAGCAGCGCACCGCCGAGTCCGGCGAAGGCGCCGCCGATCGCGACGCAGGCTGCGCGCGTGACGTTCACGGAGACCCCCGAGACGTCGGCAGCGTGGGGGCTCTCGCCGATCGCGCGCAGGTTCAGTCCCAGGCGCGTCCGAGTCAGGATGAGCCAGACGACGATCGGGCACAGCACTGCCAGGTAGACGAGCACCGGCTGGCGGAACAACGCCTCGCCGAGGTACGGGATGTCCGAGAGCACCGGCAGATTCCAGATCGGCACCGTCTCCGCAGCCGTCTCGCGGACGTAGCCCGCCCCCAGCCAGCCGGTGAGGCCGATGCTCAGGAACGTGACCGCGAGGCCGGCGACGACCATGTCGGCGTCGAAGACGATCACCGCGATCGCGACGATCGAGGCGGCCGCCGCTCCGACGGCGAGCGCGAGCAGGAGGCCCAGCAGCAGCGTACCGGTCTCGTTCGTCGCGACGAACCCGGCGAGCGCGCCGGAGAGCATCGCTCCCTCTATGCCGAGGTTGTAGACGCCCACCGTCTCGGCGATCAGCTCGCCGGTGGCGGCGATGAGCGCGGGGGAGGCGGCGAGCAGCGCCGTCGCGAGCGAGGCTGTGAGCAGGTCAAGATCCACGGATGCGGCCCTCCAGGGCTGGGGCTTCGTCGGCCGCGCCCGCGGGCGGCGGCGACTTCTCTCGAGTACGGCGCACGAGCCGGAAGCGCGCGGCGCCCTGTCCGATCGCGGCCAGGACGAGCGCCAGGCCGAACATCGCGAAGACCAGCGACGACGACGCGCCGCCCTCGACGCGCAGGATGTTGCCGGCGATCGTGATCGCTGCGAACACGAGCGCCACCGCCACGACGCCGACCTCGGAGCCGGCGGCGAGCACGGCGACCATTATCCCCGTGTAGCCGGTGTTGTTCGACACCGCCGGCCCGTAGCGCTGGACCTCGCCCATCAAGACCGCCGCGCCGGCCAGGCCAGCCATCGCCCCGCCGATCAGCATCGCGGCGACGATCAACCGGCGCGTCGGCATCCCGGCGTAGCGAGCCGCGCGCTCGCTGGCGCCGAGCATGCGCAGCTCGTAGCCGAAGCGCGTGTGCCGCACGACGAGGCCGATCGCCAGCGCGACCAGGAGCGCGAAGACGAACGCGACGGGGACGGTGACGGTCCCGGCCTCGAACTCGCCCAGCTCGCCGGCCGCCGGAAGCCGCTCCGACTTGACGCCCCCGGGCGAGAGCGGCTCGCGCCACTTGTCGGCGGCCCAGTAGAGCATCCACGAGATCGCGACGAAGTTGAGCAGCAGCGTCGTGATGATCTCGTTGAGGCCGAACCAGACCCGTGCCAGCGCGGGGACGAGGATCCAGATCGCGCCGACCGCGATCGCCCCCAGCAGCATCAGCGGCACCAGCCCTGCGGGCGCGACGCTCGGAAGCAGGAAGGCCACGCCAGCCGCCCCCCAGGCGCCGAGCAGTATCTGTCCCTCGCCGCCGATGTTCCAGAGCCCGAGCCGGTAGGGAACCGAGGCGGCGAGCCCGGCGAGGATGAGCGGGAAGGCCAGGATCATCAGGTTCTCGGTGCCGCGGGGCGTCCCGAGCGTCCCGAGCCACAGGTTCTCGAAGAAGGCGGCGTTCGCCTCGCCGAGCGCGACGACCACGATTAGCACGCCCGCCACCAGGCCGAAGCCGACCGGGCCGACGCGGCCCAAGCGGCCCAGCGGCCCGCCTCGCCGCTCGACGCGCCACGGAAGCTCAGGCAGGCGCATGGCTGTCCTCCGTCTCGATGCCGATGCCGCTCATCAGCCGCCCGACCTCGTCCCAGTCGGCGCCCTCGACGGGCGCATCGGCGACGAGCCGCCCCTCGTACAGGACGAGGACCCGGTCGGCCAGCTCGCGGATCTCGTCGAGCTCCTCGGAGATCACGACCGTCGCGATCCCCTTCGCGCGCGCCGCAAGGATCGACTGGCGCAGGGCGAGCACCGCCTGGATGTCGAGCCCGCGCGTCGGGTAGGTCAGCACCAGCACGCGCGATGCCACGTCCATCTCGCGCCCGGCGAGCAGGCGCTGGGCGTGTCCGCCCGAGAGCGCGCGGACCGGCAGCGACACGTCGCTCGCCGACAACTTGACGGCCTCGATCAGGCGCTCGGCGTGTCGCTCCGCGGCGCGGCGGCGGACGAGCACGCCGCGCCCCACCGGCCGCTCGCGGTAGCACTTGAGGATCGCGTTGCACCAGATCGACTCCGTGCGCGCGAGTCCCGTCCCGTAGCGGTCCTCGGGCACGCAGCCCACTCCCGCACGCACGAAGTCGCGCGGGCGCGCACGCGTCAAGTCGCGGCCTGCGACCGTGACCGTGCCCGTCGTGGCCCGGCGCATGCCCGACAGGACCTCGGACAGCTCGCGTTGACCGTTGCCGGCGACGCCGGCGACTCCGACGACCTCGCCGGCACGTACCGCGAAGGTGGCGTCGTGCAGCGCCACCAGGCCACGGTCGTCGCGCACCGCGACCCGATCGAGACGGACGATCTCGTCGCCCAGGGGGGCCGGCTCGCGCGAGAGCGGCTCGATCTCGGCACCGAACATGTGGCGCGCCAGGATCCGTGCGTCCGTTCCTTCGCGATCGAGCGCGGCCACCACCCGGCCGCGGCGCATCACGGTGATCCGATCCGCGATCGCGAGCACCTCCGGCAGCTTGTGCGAGATGAAGACGACGGTGCTGCCCTCGGCGCGCATCCGCCGAACGAGCTCGAACAGGCTCTCGACCTCCTTCGGCGTCAGCACGGCGGTCGGCTCGTCGAGGATCAGCACGCGCGCGCCGCGCACGAGCGCACGCAGGATCTCGACACGCTGCTTCTCGCCGACGGACAGCCGCCAGACCTCGGCGTCGACGTCGATCGCCATGCCGAGCCGGTCGACCGCCTCACGTGCGCGGCGGGCGAGGGCGGTCGCGCCGCCGTACGCAGCCGGGGTGGCGTCCCAGCCGACGTGCAGGTTCTCGGCGACCGTCAGCCCCTCGAACAGCTGGAAGTGCTGATGGACCATGCCGATTCCGTGAGCGAGCGCCTCCCGCGGCGAGGCGAACGGGAGCGGATCGCCGTCGACCGCGATCTCGCCCCCGTCCGGAGCGGTCACGCCGCTGAGGACGTTCATCAGGGTCGACTTGCCGGCGCCGTTCTCGCCGAGCAGGGCGTGGATCTCGCCCGCCCTCAGCTCGAGGTCGACCGCGTCGTTGGCGACGAGGTCGCCGAAGCGCTTGACGATGCCGCGCAACGCGACTCGGATTGCCATCGCGACTCTCTCCCGTGCCTCGGCCGTGGGTCAGTTGCCGGTGACTACGCCCTCGACGTACCAGTCCCACTGGTCGTAGAGGAAGGAGTCGTCGAGCCGCTCGCCGTCCTGGACCCGGAGCTTGCCCGACGTATCCCGGATCGGCCCGACGAACGGGTGGTAGTCGCCGCTCGTGAGCTGGTCGAAGACCTCCTCGACCTGCTCGCGAACCGCCGGCTCGACGTCATCGCCGAACTCGCCGAGGCTGAACATGTCAGGCGAGATGAGCTCGTTGTCGCGCTGCTCCCAGGTGCCGTCCATGATCGACTCGAGCTGCTCGATGTAGTAGCCGCCCCAGTTGTACTTGGTGGAGGTCACGCGGCCCTTGGGACAGACGCTCTCGGCCTCCCAGTAGTCGGGGATCACGGCGACGCCGCGCTTTGCGGCCACCGGGCAGTAGCTGTGGTCGTTGAGCCAGCCGCGCAGGACGTCGACGCCGGCGTCGACGAGGGACGTGGCGGCGCGGGCGGTCGCGGGCGGCGCGAAGTACTGGTTGATGTTGATCACCCGAACCCGGCAATCGGGGTTCACCTCCCGGCAGCCGAGCACGAAGGCGTTGACGCCGCCCCGGATCAGCGGGATGTCGTAGGCGATGACGTAGCCGATGGCGTCCGTCTCGGTCGTCAGGCCCGCGGCGACCCCGGCGGCGTACTGGGGGAGCCAGGTGCGCGCGTAGTAGCCGGAGACGTTGTCGGGCAGGTCGCCCGTGCCGACGATCGTCAGGCAGTGGGCGTCTGGATAGTCCGCGCACGTGTCGGTGGTGATCTCCGCGAGGCCCAGCGCATCGATGACGACGTCGGTCCCGTCGTTGAGGAAGCGCTCGACGATGTGGCCGCCCTCATCCGAGAACGGGACGTTGTCCGTCTCCACCTGCTCGACGCAGTCGCCGAAGTGCTCCTGCACCTCCTGCTTGGCGGCGATGTGCGAGGCGTTGAAGCCGACGTCGTCGCGCGGGCCGGCGAACATCCACGCGACCTTCAGGTGCTTATCGCAGCCCGCGGCCTCCGCCTTGGCGGAGGCGTCGGAGCTTCCCGACTCCTGAGTCGAGCACGCGGACAGCGCCGCGACGAGTGCGAGCAGGGCGGCGCCGGCCGCGATCCTCGAACCGCCACGGCGTCGATTGTGGTCGTGGTGATGCATCTCTCTCCTCTCGGGATCGCCAGCGCGGCGCGCTCGCGATCGCTCTTCCCCGCAAACGATTGCTCCTTATTGTGCAAACGTTTGCACTCTTGTCCGATAGTCTCACGACGGACGTCGCCTGTCAAGCCGTCTCGGCGGGGCGCCCAGCCGGCGCCCCGCCTTGCGCGCGTCAGGCCGAGTAGCCTCCGTCGACGGAGATCTCCGCGCCCGTGATCGAGCGCCCACCGTCTCCGGCCAGGTGAGCGACGGTCGCCGCGATGTCGTCGGCGGTGCCGTAGCGCCCGAAGGCGGTGAGGCTGCGCTCCTCGTCCGCGCCGGGACCGTCGGACGGGTTCATGTCGGTGTCGGTCGGCCCGGGGTGGACCATCGTCACCGCGATCCCGCGCGGGCCGAGGTCGCGCGCCAGCCCCCTGGTGAGGCCGCTCAGGGCCGTCTTGGTCATCGCATAGAGGGCCACGTGCGGAACCGCCACCCGCTGGGCGATCGAGCTTCCGATCGTGATGATCCGGCCGCTGTCGCCATTCATGTGGCCGCTTGCCGCCTGCGCCGCGACGAACGCGGCCCGCACGTGCAGCGCGAGCGTCTCGTCGAGCTCCTCAAGCGTGACGTCCTCGAACGGCCCGTAGGGGAAGACCCCCGCGTTGTTGACCAGGATGTCGAGCCGGCCGAGCTCGGCGGCGGCCTGCTCGACGGCACCGCGCACGGCCTTGGCGTCGCGGCCGTCGCCCTGGAGCGCGATCGCGCGCCGGTCGCGCGCCTCGATGTCCGCGACCACGGCCGCGGCCCGGTCCGCCGCGCTGGCGTAGGTGATCGCGACGTCGGCGCCGTCGGCCGCCAGCCGCCGGGCCACCGCCGCCCCGATCCCGCGGCTGCCTCCGGTGACGAGCGCGGCCCTTCCTTGGAGTCCTGGCATGTCAGCTCATTTCTGTAGTGAACGCTACACATCGGATGTCTACCACATCGGGCCACGCGCGTCGAGTAGCGTTGAGGGCCGAGGCGCGAACGGAGACGGATGTCGAACAGAGGACGCCCACGCAGCTTCGACCGCGATGCCGCGCTGCGGCGGGCGATGGAGGTGTTCTGGGAGCGCGGCTACGAGGGAACCTCTATCGCCGACCTGACAGCGGCGATGGGGATCGGCGCGCCGAGCCTCTACGCCGCGTTCTCCTGCAAGGAGGAGCTCTTCCAGGAGGCGGTGGCGCTCTACGACGCGACCGAGGGCGAGGCCACCAACCGGGCCCTGCGCGACGAGCCCACCGCTCGCTCGGCCGTCGAGGCGATGCTCCGCGACAACGCGCGCAACTACGCGCGGGCCGACAGGCCGACCGGCTGCATGATCGTGCTCGCCGCGACCACGGCGAGCCCGCGCAACGACGCGATCCGCGCGCTGCTCGCGGCGTCGCGGCAGCGCTCGATCGAGGCGCTGGAGCGCCGACTCGAGCAGGGGATCGCCGACGGCGACGTCCCCGCCAAGACCGACACGGCCAGCCTCGCCGCCTTCTACGTGACCGTGCTCGAGGGGCTGTCGATCAGGGCGAGAGACGGGACGTCGCAGGAGACGCTCGACGCGATCGCCGACTACGCGATGGCCTCTTGGGACGCGCTCGCACCGCCGGCCACCGTCGCCTGAGACGGTCCCCCGTCCTTCGCCGCGCGGCGTCCGGCTACGCGATCCGGGTGGCGCAGCGGATGTCCGCGTACTCGAACTCGAAGCCGCCGTCCTCGAGGTGGCGGAACCACTCGACGATCTCCGGGTAGGCGTACGCCCCCTCGGCAGCCGCCTCTGCCTCGGCGCGGTCCTCCCACACGACCACGTCCATCCAGCGGCCGTCGTCGAGCTTGGTGAGAAAGCTCTCGCGATAGGTCGGGAAGCGTCGGCGCATCGCGTCCACCATCGCCGGTCGCTCGGCGAGCATCTGCTCCTCCGCCCCATCCTTGACGCGGAAGCGGGCGATCTCGATCGCTGCCATGTGAAGTCCTCTCTGTCGATTCTCGGGCGGCGGGTCAGGAGGCGGCCGGCGGGCTTGCGCCGGGGGCCAGGCCGGCATCGGTGTCGGCCAGGACCTCGCCGTGCCCGAGGTCGAGCGTCTTGATGAAGCGCTGCTGGCCGAGCGTGAGCGCGATGAAGTGGCCGAGCTCGACGAGCTGCGGCTCGTCGAAGTGCTCGTGAAGCGCCTCCCAGAGCTCGTCGGTCGCCAGCGAGGCGTCCCAGGCGGTAGCCATCGCCCAGCCCAGCGCGGCCTTCTCGCGCGCGTCAAAGCGGTCGGACTGCTCGAACATGAGGATCTCGTCGACCGCGTCCTCGGTGGTCCCCGCGTCGGTCGACCGCTGGGCGCCGCAGTACTGGCAATCGACGGACTTGGCGATGTAGAGGCGGCAGAGCTCCTTGATCGCGTGGTCGCAGACGCCCTGGCGGAAGAAAACCTCCCAGGCGTCGTTGAACGCCTTCATGACCGGAGGGTTGTGAGCGCGGACCGCCTGGCTCTCAGGGCGCGGGGTGCCGAAGCGCCGTGCGCGCTCGAGGATCGCGAGCAGATCGGGATCCTCGATGGTGGCTGGGTCCACGTAGCTGATTCGAGGCATCTTGGCTTCCTTTAGCTGTCGGTCTCTAGGTCCGATCCCACCTTACTGCAATCGTGTGCAAGCACCCGGGGCGGCGGCATCCGTGCGATGATCGCCGCGTGGGAGTGCGTCTCCGCGGGCTGGGGCCCGCCGCCGGCTCAGCCGGCGGCCGGGGCGGGCGCGACGCGGCCGTCGGCACGGCCGTCGAGGCCGTCCGAGACCGCCGCCTGCTCGGGCTGGAGGTCGAGCCCGGCGGCCTTGGCCTCGAGGTCGAGCAGCGCCATGAAGTCCTGGTCGGCGTACTCGCCGGCCAGCATCCCGCTGACGATCTCCGCCGCGGCGGCGGCGACCGGCATCGGCACGTGGTGCTCGCGCGCGGCCTCGAAGCCGAGGTCGAAGTCCTTCAGCAGCAGCGCGGGGGTGAACGTCGGCGTGTAGTCGAGGTTGACGACCGCCGGGGTCTTGTAGCGGGTGAAGACCGAGCCCATCACGCTGTCGTTGAGGAACTCGAGGAAGTCGGCGCGCGAGATGCCGCCCTTCTCGGCGAGCACCGTGATCTCGGCGAGCGACTGCGAGACGACGCCGAGCATGATGTTGTGGCAGATCTTGACCAGGCGCGCGCGCTCGCCCTCACCGACGTAGGTGACGCCGGCACCGAGCACGTCGATGTAGGCGCTCGCCTGCTCGTAGGCGTCCGCGGGGCCAGAGACGACGATCGTCAGTCGACCGGCCTCGACGACCTTGGGGTTGCCGCTGACCGGGGCGGCGAGGACCTGCGTGCCGCGCTCGGCCGCGCGGGCGCGCACGCCGGCCGCGCCCCTCGGCGAGATCGTGGTCGAGTCGACGACGATGCCCGGGACCGAGTCGTCGCGGGACAGCAGGCCCTCGGGGCCGCACATGACCTGCTCGAAGTCGGACGGCCCGGCGACCATCGTGAAGACGATGTCGCGATCGGCGAGGTCGGCCGGCGAGTCGACGATCGTCGCCCCAGCCTCGGCCAGCGGCTCGGCCTTGGCGCGCGTGCGGTTGTAGACCGCGAGGTCGCAGCCGGCCTCGAGCAGGCGCGAGGCGAGCGCGTAGCCCATGCGCCCCGTCCCTACCCACCCGAGCCGCTTGTCCTTCAAGACCGCATTCGACATTCGTAGTCCTTCCCGAGATCGTGCAAACGTTTGCAACAGCGTACACGCTGGCGGCGGCGCCCGTCAAACGCTACAGTGGGGATGCAAACGATTGCACGCACGCGGGGGCTTGCCTGGGGCGTCCCGCCGCGACGAGCCAGCTGGAGGAAAGACATGGGCCTGCATACCTACGGAACGATGGGTGTCGACTGGGAGGAGCGGGTGCGCTTCGACCGTCTGCGCGACGAGCGGCTCGCGCGGATCAAGTCGCTGCTCTCAAACTCGGAGCTGGGCGCGCTGCTCTGCTTCGACATGCCCAACATCCGCTACATCACCGCCACGCACATCGGCACCTGGGCGGCCGACAAGCTCAACCGCTTTTGCCTGCTGCCGCAGGGCGACGAGCCGATCATGTGGGACTTCGGCTCCGCGGCCCGCCACCACGATCTCTACAACCCGTGGCTCGGCGAGGGACGCTCACGCCCAGGGATCTCGACGCTGCGCGGCGCGATGTCGCCGGAGTCCGGGCGCGCCGAGGACGTCGCACGCAAGATCCGCATCGAGCTCGAGGAGCGCGGGCTGCTCGGAGAGCCGATCGGCGTCGATGCCGTCGAGACCTCGGTGCTGCTCGCCCTGCGCGCTGAGGGAATCCGGGTCGTCGACGGCCAGCAGCTGATCCAGGACGCGCGGGTCATCAAGACGCAGGACGAGATCACCCTGCTCAACGGCGCCTGCTCGATGGTCGACGCCGCCTACGAGGAGCTCTACCGGGCGCTCCGCCCCGGAATGCGCGAGAACGAGGCCGTCGGGCTCGTCAACAAGGTGCTCTACGACCTCGGATCCGAGCACGTCGAGGGCGTCAACGCGATCTCGGGGGAGCGCTGCTGCCCGCACCCACACGTGTTCACCGACCGCGTGCTGCGACCCGGTGACCCGGCGTACTTCGACATCCTCCACAGCTTCAACGGCTACCGCACCTGCTACTATCGGACGTTCGCCGTCGGCGGCGCGTCGTCGGCGCTGATCGACGCCTACAAGCGCTGCCGCTACTACCTCGACGCGGCGATCGCGTTGATCCGCCCCGGCGTGACGACCGCCGACGTGGTCTCGGTCTGGCCGCGCGCGGAGGAGTTCGGCTTCCCCGACGAGGAGGCCGCGTTCGCGCTCCAGTTCGGCCACGGCGTCGGCCTCGCGATCTGGGAGAAGCCGGTCTTCAGCCGCCTGGTGTCGCTCGATCACCCCGAGGAGATCGAGGAGGGGATGGTCTTCGCGCTCGAGACGTTCTGGCCCGCCTCCGACGGCTGGTCGGCGGCGCGGATCGAGGAGCAGCTGGTGGTGACCGCCGACGGTTGCGAGGTGATCACGCGCTTCCCGGCCGAGGACCTGCTTGTGGCGGGCCGGCCCTACTACACCGCCGGCGGCACGCTGCCGCTCGGACGCGAGACGCAGTCGAACCTCAACACGCGCCTGGACCCCGACAGCCAGATGGCGGTCCCGGCCAACCGGGCCGCCGACGTGGCGACGGGAGCGATCGACGGCGCGGCGGCCGAGAGCCCGATCAGCGCAGGATGAGCACGAGGGCGCCCGCCACCACGAGCGCGGACCCGGCCCACACCCGGACCGTGACGCGCTCGAGGTGGCGGCCCGAGAGCAGCGGCGCCACGAACAGCACCACGGGCACGGAGAGCATCGCCAGCGCCAGCACGACCGCGACGCTGGCGTCCCCCAGCGAGATCCAGCGCGTCCACGTCGCGAGCGCGACCAGCACGCCCGCCACCAGCTTGAGGGCGAGCGACTCGCGGGCGGTGGAGCGCAGGCTGACGCCGCGCGTGGCGAGCGCGACGGCGTAGCAGGCGACCGACGCCAGCAGGCCGATCGTCACGCCGAGCAGCGGCGAGTCGAGCTCCTCGAACCCCCGTACGACGAGCACCGGGCTCAACGCCCAGAGGAACGCGCAGCCGAGCCCGAACGACGAGTCGCGCCAGCCGAGCACGGCCCCGCCGCCGCCGCGCCCGGAGACCAGATACCCGCCGGCGACGATCGGGACGATCGCGGCGAGCGCGGCCACGCTCGGCAGCTGCCCGAGCAGCACGGCCGCCGTCAGCAGGCCGAACAGCGGCGTCGTCGCCAGCAGTGGCGACGTCCGCGCGGCGCCGATCCGCTGCTGGCTGAGGTTCAGCAGCGTCCAGCCGACGAGGAAGTGCAGGAGGCCCGCGCCCGTGAACGCGGCGAGCCCGCGCGCCGACACGTGGCCCAGCCTGGAGACGTCCTCCGTCGCGAGGCAGGCACCGCCGAGGACCACGGCCGCGGTGGCGAGCTGCAGGAAGGTCGAGACGTACGGGTCGAGGTCGCGCAGCGCGCGGCGGTTGACGCTCTGGAAGAGCCCGAACCCGATGCCGGAGAGGGCCGCCCAGACGGCCCCGCTCACGTTGCCGGCCCGGAGCGGGGGGG
>JBBECV010000005.1:0-22532 GCA_040881635.1 Thermoleophilaceae bacterium | reverse complement strand
CCGCCCGCCGATCCGGCGGGCGGCGTCCGTGGTGGGCGGCGAGGCGGTCAGGCTAGCCCTCGAGCGACGCGAGGTCGACGCGATCGGCCGAGCCCCGCTTGGACAGCGTCGCGATGTCCGGCAACTGGAGCGTGCCGTCGACGATCGCCGCCTGGATCTCATCGATCCGGTTGGCGGCCTCCCCGCTCACGCGCTCGCCCGTCGTGCCGCGGAAGGGCGCGAGCTCTCCGGCCCCGATCTCGGCCAGGCCGAAGTCGTAGGACTTGGCCTCGAGCGCGCCCTCGACGGCGGTCTCGATCATCCGCTTGCTGATCGCGTCCTGGCGGTAGAGCACCGAGGTGAGGACGACGGTCGGCGCGGAGTCGTACTGGTCGGTGTACTGGGTGATGACCAGCCCGTCGTTGGCCTCGGCGGCCGCGAAGATGCCGCGCGTGCCCTCGTCGAGCGCCGACAGCACGACGTCGTTGCCCGCCGCGAACTGCGCCTGCGCGGCCGCCCGACCGGCGCCGGCGTCGATGAACGACTCCGTGTTCGCCCGCGCGAGCGCGACGTCCGGATTGGTGTAGCGGGCGCCGAGCAGGAACGCCTCCACCTGGAGGTTCTGGATCGGGATGTCGAACGCCGACACCGCGCCGACCTTGTCGGTCTCGGTCACCAAGCCGGCGAGCGCCCCCGCCAGGAACGCGCCCTCGTAGTAGCGCGGGAACATCGTGCAGACGTTCGGCGGATAGCTCTCGCGCGGCGTCTCGATGTCGCAGACCCACTGGTCGGGGAACCGCTGGGCGTACTTGTCGACGAGCTGAGGCGCCTCGCTCGTGGAGATGAGCAGATACTCGTTGCCCTCCGTCAGCGCGGCGCCGGCCGCGCGGTCGAGCGCGTCGAGCGAGTTGAGGCCGTCGGTCCACGAGACGTCGGCGGCGTCGCCTAGCTCCTCCTGAGCCTCCTGCGCACCCTGCCACCACGACTGGACGAACGACGAGTCGGTGTGGCTGCCGCTGCTGATCATGGCGACCCTGACGGCATCCGAGCCGCCTCCGCCTCCACCTCCGCCTCCACCCTCGTCGTCGCCGCCACAGGCTGCGAGTCCGAGCGCGAGCGTGCTGGCGCACGCAAGCGCCATGAGTCCGCGTATCGATCTACTCATGCTGCCTTCCTTTCGTTGTGCCTCTCCTCCACTTTTCAAGACGTCCCGCTCCTTTACTCGCGCGCATAGGGCACCCCCAGCGCCGCCGGGTAGCGAGCGGCGGTGCCGACCGTCACGGCGACGATCGCCACGACGTAGGGCAGCATCGCCAGCAGCTCCGGCGGGACGCCGCCGAGGCCGAGCGACCCGGCCTGGAAGTGGATCGCCTCGGCGATGCCGAACAGCGCGACCGCCGGGACCGCCCACCACGGGCGCCAGCGCGCCACCAGGGCGATGCCGAGCGCGATGAAGCCGCGCCCCTCGGTGATGTTCGGCGTGAAGGCGCCCGACTCGAGCAGCACGATGCTGCCCCCGCCGAGGCCCACCAGCGCACAGCCGACCGCCATCGCCGCCGTGCGCACGCCGCTCACGCTGACGCCGGCCGTGTCGAGCGCGCGCGGGCGCTCGCCCGCGGCGCGCAGGTGCAGTCCGAACCACGTGCGCAGCAGCATGTAGTTGACGAGCAGGACGACGCCGATCGACGCGTAGACGAGCGCCGGCTGGCTGAACAGCGCCTCGCCGACGAACGGCAGCGCGGACAGCCCCGGGATCGCGACCTCGCCATAGATGCGGCTCGTCACGCTGTTGTCGAAGGAGCTGACGAACAGCAGCGTCGTGAGGCCGAGCGCGAGCAGGTTGAAGAGCACGCCGCCGACGATCTGGTTGACCCGCCGGGCTATGAACAGGTAGGCGAGGACGAGTCCGATCAGGGCGCCGACGAGCAGCGCCGCGACCGCCCCCTCGCCGCGCCCGCGATCGAGCTGGATGGCGCCGGCGGCGCAGAACGCGCCGAGCAGCATCACGCCCTCGATGCCGATGTTGAGCACGCCGGCGCGCTCGACGACGATCTCGCCGAGCGCAGCCAGCAGGAGCGGCGTCATCAGCAGGACGGCGCTGGCGACGAGGACCTCGAGCACCTATCTGCCTCCCGAGACGCCGCGCTCCGGCGGGAACACCCAGAAGGCGAGCAGGAGCAGCAGCAGCACGCCCTCGATCACCAGCGCGACGGAGGCCGACAGGCCCACGACCGCCTCGAGGTAGCTGCCGCCGACGGTCACGACGCTGAACAGCCCGGCCGCGGGCACGATCCAGAGCGGGTGCGCGCGCGCCAGCAGGGCGACGGCGATGCCGATGAAGCCGTAGCCGGGCGAGAAGTCGCGCGCGAGCAGCCCCTCGATGCCGATCACGACGACCGCGCCGGCCAGGCCGGCGAGCGCGCCCCCGAGCGCCATCACGGTCACCTGGACCCCGCCGACGCGGACGCCGTTGTGACGCGCCGCGTCCGGGCTGAAGCCGGTTGCGCGGATCTTGAGACCGAGCCGCGTCCGGGTCAGGAGGACCCAGGCTCCGAGCGCCGCGAGCAGCGCCAGCGCGATGCCGCTCGTGAACGTCTGGCCGGGGACGTCGGGCAGCATCGCGTCGCGGGAGATGACGGGCGTGGACCCCCGGATCCCCGCCGCGGCGAAGAGGTGCCCGATCGCGTAGTAGGTCGCGAGGATCGCGACGAAGTTGAGCATCAGGGTCGTGAGCACCTCGTTCGCTCCCGGGCCGGCCCGCAGCGCACCGGCGACTGCGCCGAGGGCGGCCCCGGCGGCGATCCCGGCGACGAGCGCCATGACCGCCACGAGCGCCGGCGGGATGCCGCCGACCTTCAGCGCGACCGCGACGGCGGCGAGCGCCCCGGCGAAGATCTGCCCCTCGCCGCCGATGTTCCAGAGGCTGGCTCGCGCGGGGATCGCGACCGCCAGGCCGGCAAGCGTTAGCAGGGTCATCAGCTCGATCGTCTGCTCGATCCCGAGCGGGTTGCCGAGCGAGCCGCGGATCAGCGCCTCGAACGCCTCGAACGGGTTGGCTCCCGCGAGCTGAAAGACCATCCCGGTCAGCAGCAGCGTCAGCCCCAGAGACAGCGCCAGCCGCACGGCACGCGGCCCGAGCATCGGGGGCGTCCGTTGCACGGCTGCGGCGAGCGTCCTCATGCGGTCGTCGCCTCCTCGACCTGCGGGCGCTCGCCGTGCGAGCAGCCGGCGCCGAGGCCGACCATCGCGCGCCCGAGCTCGCGCTGGTCGACCGTCGCGGTCGCGGACTCGTAGGCCATCCGCCCCCGGTACAGGACGCCGACGCGGTCGGAGAGGGCGAACAGCTCGTCGCGGTCGGCGGACACGAGCAGGACCGCGGTCCCCTGATCACGCAGCTCGCTGAGCGTCTGGTGCACGAACCTCACGGCCGCGACGTCGAGGCCGCGCGTCGGGTAGGCGGCGATCACGAGCCGCGGCCGCCGACTGAGCTCGCGCGCGAGGACGACGCGCTGCTGGTTGCCGCCCGAGAGCTTGCCGACGGCCTGCTCGGCCTCGGCCGCGCGAACGTCGAACTCGGACATCCGCTTGGCGACCTCGTCCCGGATCCGCCGCCACGAGAGGAAGCCCCAGCTCCCGAAGCAAGAGCGCGGGTCGACCAGCTCGGAGAGCAGCAGATTCTCGCTGATCGACAGCTCCGGCACGACGTCCCAGCGCAGGCGGTCGCCGCTGACCACGCCGACGCCGAGGCGGTCGAGCTGGCGCGGGTCGACGGACCCCAGCTCGCAGCCGTCGATCTCGAGCGCGCCCGCGTCGATTTCCCGGACGCCCGCGAGCGCCTCGACGAGCTCGGCCTGGCCGTTGCCCTCGACGCCGGCGATGCCGAGGATCTCGCCGGCGCGGACCTCGAGCGAGAGGCCGTCGACTGCGCGGGCGCCGCTGGCACCGCGTACGACGAGCCCGTCGGCGACGAGCACGGCGTTCGCCGTGCTGCGCCCGTCGAGGCCGGGACGCGCCGCCGCCCGAGCCTCGCCGGCGCGCCCCTCGGAGCGCACGAAGGCCTTCAGCTCGCTGCCCACGACGGCTCCCGCAAGCGCGTCCTCGTCGAACTCGGAGCGCTCGAAGCTCCTCACGAGCCGGCCGCGCCGCAGGACCGTGGCGCGGTCGGCGAGCTCCATTACCTCCTTGAGCTTGTGCGTGACGATCACGATCGCGCAGCCCTCGTCGCGCAGGCGCTTCAGCGCGGCGAACAGCCGCGCGGCGTGGGCCTGGGCGAGGACGGCCGTCGGCTCGTCGAGGATCAGGCTTCGCACGTCCTTGCCGAGCAGTCGCAGGATCTCGACCTGCTGGACCTCGTCGATCGCCAGCGCCCCCGCCGGCGCGCGCAGGTCGACCTCCGCTCCGTAGCGAGCACGGAGCTCTGAGGCCCAGCGATCGAGGGCAGCCCGGCGCAACCGCGGGCGCCAGCTCGACTCGCGCCCCAGGATCAGGTTGTCGGCGACGCTGAGGTTCGGCACCAGCGCCGGGTGCTGGGGGACCATCCCGATCCCGTGCCGCAGCGCGTCGCGCGGGGATCCGAGCGTGACGGGGTCGCCGTCGAGCCTGATCTCGCCCGCGTCCGGCTTGAGCATGCCGGCGAGGACGCTCATCAGCGTGGTCTTGCCGGCCCCGTTCTCCCCGAGCAGTGCGTGGATCTCGCCGGGACGAGCCTCGAAGTCGACGTCCTCGACCGCAACGACGCCGTCGAAGCTCTTGCGGATCCCGGACATCGCCACCGCGACGCCGGCGCCGATCGAGGCGCGTCCTTCTTCGGTCTCGGCGTCTATGGGCATCCGGCTCGCTCTCCTCGCGGCGCTGCAATCGTTTGCGCCAGAAGGATTGTAGTCCTGTCGTTGCGCAGCTGTCAACGGCAAATCAGTCCAATCAGGCGACGCTCACGCCGACGATCTCCCGCTCGCCGGCTGGCGACGTTCTCACGAGCCCACGGTCGGTGACCTTGAGCGCCGGGTACGAGGCCAGGCAGGCGAAGCCGGCGACGGCGACGATGCCGGACACCGGGCTGCCGAGGTCGTCGCGCATGGCACGCGCGACCCGTCCCGCGGACGCGACGCTGTCCCGAAGCGGGGCGTCCGAGACGATCCCGAACAGCGGCAGGGCCAGCTCCGCGCGCACGGCCCCGTCTCGGGCGACCACGATCCCGCCACCCAGCTCGGCGGCGCGGTTGGCCGCGATCGCCATCGCCTCGTCGTCGACGCCGGCGACCATCAGGTTGAAGGCGCCGGCGTTGATCGTCGCCGCGAACGCCCCCGACTCGATTCCCAGGCCGCGAGCGAGTCCCACGCCGATGCGGCCGCTCGCCTCGTGTCGGTCGATCATCGCGAGCTTGGCGAGCCCCGGCGCCCCGACCACGCGACCGCTCTCGACCCGGACCGTCTCGTGCAGCTCCTCGCTGACCGCCGAGCCGGGGGCGATGCCGACCACGCGCACCGGTTGGGCGTCGCCGTCCGCGATGTCGACGGCGAAGTCCCGCATCGCCAGGGGACCGCGGACGTGCACCGTATCGCTCCACTCCGGTGGGTAGGAGGAGGCCGCGGCGTCACCGAGGTAGCGGCCGCGCTCGGCCATCAGCCTCCCGCGGGAGAAGGTCATCTGGACACGCGCGTCGGACAAATCCTCGACCAACGCGAGCGACGCCAGCCGGCCGGGCGTGACCGAGCCGTAATCGGCGTCCAAGCCCATGCTGCGCGCCGCGTTGAGCGTCGCCATCCGCACCGCCTCGATCGGGTCGACGCCGCGCTCGACGGCCATGCGCAGCTTGCCGTCGATGTGGCCGCGCTCGACGAGGTCGTGCAGCTCCTGCTCGTCGCTGCAGAAGCTGAACATGTCGGGGTCGGCGCCGTCGTCGACGATCGCCGGCAGCAGCGCGTCCATGTCGCGCAGCGCCGAGCCCTCGCGCATCTGCACCGTCACGCCGAGGCGAGCGCGCTCGACCGCCTCGGCGGCCGTGACCGTCTCGTGGTCGGAGCGAACGCCGCGCGCGACCGATGCCTGCAACGCCGGGCCGGTCTGCGACGCCATGTGACCCGCGATCGCCCGCCCGCGTCGCAGGCCCTCCGCCCAGACCTCGTCGAGGCCGTCGGGGAGGTTCCGGGCCGCGCCGTCGCTCCACTCGCGCACCTCCACGCAGCGCTCGTCGGCCACCAGCGCGAGCAGCTCCTCGCGGCCGTAGCTGCCGATGCACGGGCCGAGGGCCGATGCGTAGAAGGGCGACAACAGGACGTCGAGGCCACTGCCCGCGAGCCGCTCGAGCTGCTCCTCGACAACCGCGCCGCCGACGATCGACGCCGACTCCGAGAAGCAGCCGCTGAGGGCGATCGTGCCCATCGGCACCAGCAGCTCGGCCAGGCGCTCGATGCTCACCTGCGAGAAGCCAACGTGGAAGTGCGGCTCGATCAGGCCGGGGAGGACGTAGAGGTCGTCGCAGTCGTAGCGACGCGTCGACGCGTCGACGCAGTGGCCCACGTCGCCTACGGCGGCGATCCGCCCGCCGGCGATCGCGACATCCGCGCGCCGGGTCCCGCGTGCATAGACGTCGACGACGGTCGCGCCGGCGACGATCGCGTCGGCCGGGGCGCGGCCCGCCGCGACATCCGCGGCGCGCGCGCGCTCGGCGACGAGGTCCGCGACGATCGGAGCTGCGCCGAGGTCAGGCAACGGGAGTCCCCTGATGCGCCTCGTAGCGAGCGCGCAGCTCGGGGTCGAGGTCATTCCACTTGGCCCCGGGCGTCCGGCCGAGCACCCAATCGCTGGCCGCCTCGAGACGCTCGCGCATCTGCCGCCGGTCGACGCCAACGAGCTGCCCGTCGCGCACCCGGGCCTCGCCGCCGACGAGGACGTCCCGGACGCTGCGCGAGCCGGCCTGGAAGACGACATGGTCCGCGGCGGCCCCGCCACCGCGCCCGAACGGCTCAGTGCTCAGCACGGTCACGTCGGCGAGCTTGCCCGGTGTCAGGCTCCCCGTCTCGCCGTCGAGGCCGAGCACGCGCGCAGCCTCGATCGTCGCCAGCTCGAGCACGCGGCGGCCGTCGAGCGTCGGCGTCGAACCGCTCCGGCGCGGTGGACGCCCCTGGACGCGGTCGGTCAGCGAGTCGAGCAGGCGGTCGAGCGCGTAGGTGACGCGCAGCTGGGTCAGGAGGTCGCCGTTGACGGCGCTCGGGACGTCGATGCCGAGGCCGACCGGCACGCCGTGGCGCACGGCCCGGCCGACGACCGGGGCGATGGCCATCAGGCCCGTCTCGATCTCAGGCGTGGACACGACGGCTCCGCCGTGCTGCGCGAGCAGCGCGAGCTCGGGGTCGGCGACCGCGCCGCAGTGGACCCAGAGGACGTCCTCGCCGAGCAGGCCGGCCTCGGCGTCCTGGGTCACCTGCGCGGGCAGGTTGGAGTGCACGGTCGCCCGCGCCCCGAGCTCGCGCGCGCAGCCGAGCTCGCGCCCATGCGTGTCGGCGTCGAGGTGGTCGATGTTGTTGAGGGCGATCGCGATCCGGATCCGCCCCGAGCCGCCGTCTCGCTCACCGTGCAGGCGCTTGGCGTCGCGGATGCGGTCGTCGAGCGAGGCGAACGCCCGTTGCTCGACCTCCGGACGGTCGCGGAACCCGTAGCCGAAGAGGGCGCGGATGCCGGCGTCGGTGAGCGCATCCCAGGACGCGTCGGCATGCTCGGGCGAGTTCACGGAGTGGCAGAAGTCGAGCGCTGTCGTGACGCCGCAGCTGAGCAGCTCGAGCGCGCCCGCATAGGTCGAGGCGAACATGTCGTCCGGCCGGAAGCGGGCGGACAGCGGATGGACGATGCCGAAGTACTCCATGCCCCAGGAGTTGGCGGCCACGCCGCGGACGGCGGTCTGCCAGAGGTGGACGTGGCAGTCGATCATCCCCGGCATGACGATCGCGCCGGTCGCGTCGATCGTCTCGTCGGCCTCGACGTCGATCCGCGGCCCGACCGCGGCGATCCGCTCCCCCTCGATCAGCACGTCGCCGCGCTCGAGGTCGTCGACGCTCGGATCCATCGTCACGATCGTGCCGCCGCGCAGGAGCGTCTTCCGGGCCATCGTCCTCCTCCTCAAGAATTGTTTGCAATCGTTTGCATCATCGATGCTAGCCCGGTGTGGCGTCCGTGTCAAGAGGACGAGCGTCAGCCCGCCGGCGGAGCGGTCGACTTGCGCACGACCAAGCTCGGCTCGAGCAGCTCGTGGCGGACCGGCGCGGCAGGATCTCGCAGCAGCTCGAGCAGCAGCTCGGCCGCGCGCACGCCCATCTCGTAGTGCGGTATCCGAATCGTCGTCAGCGGCGGCTCGAAGCGGTCCGCGAAGCGCATGTCGTTGAAGCCGACGACCGACACGTCCTGCGGGCAGCGCAGGCCGCGCTCGTCGAGGACGTCGTAGCAGCCCAGCGCCACGAGGTCGTTGGCCGCGACGATCGCCGTCGGCGGCGCGACATCCCCGTCGAGCAGCTCCGCGCAGAGTCGCCGGCCCTCGGCCTCGGTCATCGCGTTTCCGACCAGGATCAGGTCGGGGTCGGGCTCCAGGCCGGCGTCGCGCATCGCCTCTACGAAGCCGTCGTAGCGGGCGGCACCCGTCGAGAGGCTGCGCGGCCCGGCCAGGTGCGCTATCCGGAGGTGCCCCAGCTCCACCAGGTGCGCGACGGCGAGGTGGATGCCGGCGCGGTCGTCCGGGGCGACCGACCGCAGCGCGCCGCCGCGCAGCTGGCGATTGATGAGCACGACCGGCACGCCGAGCCCGGCAAGCTCGGTCAGGATGTCGCCGTCCGAGCGCGCCGTGGCAGCCAGGAACCCATCGACCCGGCGGGCGCGCAGGGCGTCGACGCTGATCCGCTCGCGCTCGGGGTCGTTGTCCGTGTTCGCGATCAGGGGCGTGTAGGCGGCCTCCTCGAGGCGGTCCTGGATGCCGCGCACGACCGGCGGGAACAGCGGGTTGGTGAGATCCGGGATCAGCGTGCCGATCGTGTGCGAGCGGTTCGTCTTGAGCCCGCGCGCGATCGGGTTCGCGCTGTAGCCGATCGTCCTCGCGGCGTCCAGCACGCGGCGGGCCGTATCGTCGTTGACCAGCTCGCGCGTCTCGGCGTTGAGGGCGCGCGACGCGGTGCCGGGGTGCACGCCGGCGAGCCGCGCGACCTCCTTCAGCGTCGCGTTCGCGGTCGATCCGCCCATGGCGATCCCAGTGCCGTCGCCGTCCGTCGTCGTCCTCGCCACCCCTGCCTCCTTACCGCCGCCCTCGATGTCGCGGCGGAGCCGCATCTCGGCCCTCGCGGCATGCCCGGACGTGAGCGCCGGCACCGCTGCAACCGATTGTCGCCAGGCACCCTAAGTGCGCGGCGGGCACCCGTCAAGGGACGGCTACCCCGCCAGCCGCAGCGGGTGCTCGAGCACTCCTCGCAGCTTTGCGAGGAACTCGGCGCCGTCCGCGCCGTAGAGGATGCGGTGGTCGCATGCGAGCGTCACCTGCATCAGGTGCGCCGGGACGAAGTCGCCTCCGACGACGATCGGTCGCTGGACGAGCGCGCCGACGCCGAGGATCGCCGCCTGCGGCGGGTTCACCACGGCAGCGAAGCTGGAGACGCCGAGCATGCCGAGGTTCGACACCGTGAACGTGCCACCCGCGAGCTCGGGCGGCGTGATCGACCCGTCGCGCACGCGTCCGGCGAGCGCGCGAGCGTCGGCGGCGATCTCGCGCAGGCCCTTCCGGTCGGCGTCGAAGATGGTCGGTACGACGAGCGCGTCCCCGGACGCCACGGCGACGCCGACGTTGACCCGTGAGTGCAGCTCGAGGTGGCCGTCGCGGTACGAGCCGTTCGCCTTCGGGAGCTGGCGCAACACGAGCCCGCAGGCCTTGACGACCATGTCGTTGAGCGACGGGACGACCTCGCCCTCGACCGCCGAGGCCTTCGTCGCCGCCCGCGCCTCGACGCAGCGGGTCATGTCGATCTCGGCGGTCAGGTAGAAGTGCGGGACCGTCGCCTTCGACTCGGACATCCGCCGGGCGACGGTCTGCTGCAGGCGCGTCAGCTCGACGACCTCGACGGCGCCCTTCGGGGAGTCCTCGCGGTCGGCGCGGGCGGGCGCGTGCTCCCGGCTCGGCGTCGGCTCGGGATCCGGGAGAGCTGCCTGGGAGGAGGAACCCGCCGCCGGCGCCGAGCCGGAGGCAAGCGCCGCTTCGACATCCGCTCGGACGATCCGTCCACGCGGCCCCGAGCCGGCGACCTCCGTCAGCTCTAGCCCCGCGGCGGCGGCGATCCGGCGTGCGAGCGGAGACGCCTTGGCGCGTGACCCGCCCCCGTTCCGGACGGCGTCAGTCGCGGCGGTCGGCGCGGCCTCCGCCACCGCGGCGGCGGCAACGGGCTCGGCGGCGGCGCCCGCAGCCCCGGGCAGAGCTTCGCCGGACTTTCCGATGCGCGCGATCGGCGCGCCGAGCGCGGCGCTGTCGCCCGCCTCGACGAGGATCTCGAGCAGCGTCCCCGCGACGTCGGCGTCGTAGGTCATGTTCGCCTTGTCGGTCTCGATCTCGACGAGCGCGTCGCCGACGGCGACCTCGTCGCCGACCGACTTGCGCCACTCGAGGACGACGCCCTCCTCCATCGAGTCGGAGAGCCGCGGCATGACGATCTCGACCGCCATCACGAGCCCCCGATCGCCACGTACTTGGCCTCGAGGTACTCCTCGATCCCCTCGCGCCCGCCCTCGCGCCCGAAGCCGGACGCCTTGACGCCCCCGAACGGCGCCGCCGGGTTCGACACGAGGCCGCGGTTGAGGCCGACCATGCCGGTGTCGAGCCGATCGACGACCCGCAGGCCGCGATCGAGGTCGCGCGTGTAGACGTAGGCGACGAGGCCGTACTCGGTCGCGTTGGCAGCGGCGATCGCAGCGTCCTCGTCGGCGAACGGGATCACCGGCGCCACGGGGCCGAAGATCTCCTCGTCCAGCAGCCGCGCGTCGTCCGGAACCTCCGTGAGCAGCGTCGGCGCATAGAAGGAGCCGGGTCCGTCGACCGCGTGCCCGCCGACAGTGGCGACCGCCCCGCGATCGCGCGCGTCGGCGACGAGCTCGGCGACCTTGTCGCGCTGGTCCGCGTCGATCAGCGGCCCGACGTCGACGCCCGGCTCGGTGCCGCGTCCGACGCGCAGCGCGCCGATCCGCTCGGCGAGCCGGTCGCCGAAGGCAGCCGCCACCGACTCGTGGACGTGGAAGCGGTTCGCCGCGGTGCAGGCCTCGCCGCCGTTGCGCATCTTCGCGAGCAGCGCACCGTCGACGGCGGCGTCGAGATCGGCGTCCTCGAAGACGACGAACGGCGCGTTGCCGCCGAGCTCCATCGAGACGCGCAGCAGGCCGGGCGCGGAGCTCTCGACCAGCCTGCGACCGACCTCCGTCGAGCCGGTGAAGGACAGCTTGCGGGCGCGCGGGTCGGCGATCAGCGGGTCCATCACGCGGCTCGCCGACGAGCTGACGAGCACGTTCAGGACACCGTCGGGCACACCGCAGTCGACGAGGATCTCGGCGAGCGCGAGCATCGAGAGCGGCGTCTGCTGCGCCGGCTTGACGACCATCGTGCAACCGGCCGCGATCGCCGGGCCGATCTTGCGGGTGCCCATCGCGAGCGGGAAGTTCCACGGCGTGATCAGCAGGCACGGCCCCACCGGGGCCTTCGTCACCAGCAGTCGCGAGGCACCGTCGGGCGCGGTCGCGTAGCGGCCCTCGATCCGGACCGCCTCCTCGGCGAACCAGCGCAGGAACTCGGCCGCGTACGCGACCTCCCCCCTCGACTCGGCGAGCGGCTTGCCCATCTCGAGCGTCATCAGGAGCGCCAGCTCGTCGCGGCGCTCGGTGACGCGCTCGAAGGCCCGCTGCAGGATCTCGCCGCGTGCGCGCGGCGGATGCGCGGCCCAGCGCTCCTGTGCCGCGGCAGCCGCGTCGAGCGCCGCCGCGGCGTCGGCCGCGCTCGCGTCGGCGACCTCGCAGAGGATCTCGCCGGTCGCCGGATCGTCGACGGCCAGGGTCGCGCCGCCGTCGCCGTCGCGCCACTCGCCGCCGATCAGCAGCCGCTTGGGCACCGCATCGACGATCGACCGCTCGCCCGCGGCCACGACGGCGCTCACGCGCGCGTCTCCACGCCCACGCCGAGGCGCTCGCGCACCGAGGCGACGATCGTCTCCGCGGTCGGGAGGAAGGCGTCCTCGAGCGTCGGGCTGTAGGGCACCGGCGTCTCCGGCGTCGTGATCGTCCAGGCGTCGTCGAGCTCCTCGAGCGAGTCCTCGGTGACTGCGCCGATCAGCCCTGCGGCCCAGCCGCCGGTGCGCGGGCCCTCCTCGTAGGCGAGGACGCGGTTGGTCTTCGCGACCGAGCCGCGAACCGTCTCGACGTCGAGCGGCCGCAGCGTGCGCAGGTCGACGACCTCGGCGTCGACGCCGTCGCCGGCGAGCGTGTCGGCCGCCTGCAGCGCGTCCCGGACCCCCTTCGAGATCGAGACGATCGTCAGATCGCGCCCCTCGCGCGCGATGCCCGCCTGGCCGAGCGGGATCGTCTCCTGCTCCGGCTGCGGTCCCTTGACGGAGTAGAGGCGCTTGTGCTCGAGGAAAACGACGGGGTTGTCGTCGCGGATCGACGCCTTCAGCAGGCCCTTGGCCTCCGCGGACGAGGAGGGCGCGACGATCTTGATGCCGGGAATGCCGTGGAACCAGGTGCCGTGGCTCTGCGAGTGCATCGCCCCGAAGCGCCCGCCCGCGCCGACCGCCGAGCGAACCACGATCGGGGCGCTCGCCTGCTCGTTGGAGACGTACCAGAGCTTCGCGGCCTGGTTGACCAGCGAGTCCATCGGCAGCGCCATGAAGTCGCCGAACATGATCTCGAACACCGGCCGCAGGCCCGTCGCGGCGGCGCCGAACGCGGCGCCCGAGAGCGCGAGCTCGGAGATCGGCGTGTCGAACACGCGCTCGGCCCCGAAGCGCTCCTGCAGACCGGGCGTGACCGCGAAGACCCCGCCGGGCTTGGCGACGTCCTCGCCGAAGAAGATCACCGTCGGGTCGCGCTCGAGCTCCTCGGCGAGCGCATCGCGGATCGCGACCCTGAACTCGAGCTGGCTCATGACTTGAACTCCTTGCCGGCGTCGGCCGCGGGATCAGGGAAGGGGGACGCGAGCGCGGCCTCGAACGCGCGCTCGATCTCGTCGGTCGCCTCGCGCTCGACGGCGGCGACGTCGTCCTCGGACGCACCGTCGGCGAGCAGGCGCTCGCGGGCGACCTTGAGCGGGTCGCGCGCGAGCCAGTGCTCGACCTCCTCGGCCGGCCGGTACTTCGCCGGGTCCGACTTCGAATGGCCGAAGTGACGGTAGGTGCGGCACTCGAGCAGCGTCGGCCCGTCGCCGGCTCGCGCCCGGTCGACGGCCTCGGTGGCGGCGGCGTGGACGGCCCAGACGTCGTTCCCGTCGGCGACCGCGTGGGGCATCCCGTAGGCGTCGGCGCGCGCGGCGATCTGGCCGCCCGCGGTGACGGCCTGCATCGGGGTGAACTCGCCGTAGAGGTTGTTCTCGCAGACGAAGATCGCGGGCAGCGACATGACCTCCGCGAAGTTCAGGCACTCGTGGAAGTAGGCCTGGTTCGTCGCGCCGTCGCCGAAGAAGGCGACGGAGGCGCGCCCGTCGCGCCGGCCCGAGAGGGCGGCGCCGACGGCGGCGGCGATGCTTCCTCCGACGATCCCGAAGCAGCCGACGAGACCGTGCTCGACGTCGACGACGTTCATCGATCCGGCGCGGCCCCCGCAGACGCCGTTCGAGCGTCCAAGCATCTCGCCGGCGAGCGCCGCGGCATCCGTGCCCTTGGCGAGCGCGTGCCCGTGCCCCCGGTAGGTCCCGCTGACGTAGTCGTTCGCCTCGAGCGCCATGCAGACCCCGACCGGGACCGCCTCCTGGCCAGCCGAGAGGTGGGTCGTCCCGTGGACCTCCCCCTTCATGAAGAGGCGATGGATCCCCTGCTCGAACTCGCGGATGAGCAGCATGCGCGAGTAGGCGTCGAGGTAGGGGCGTGGGGCGGCGGTCACGGACTTGGCGGCCTCCTCGACCGTCGTGCGTGGCTTGCGCGCGCTCACCGGACGGAGATGCGTGCAATCGTTTGCATGTTCACGCCGCCAGTGTACGCACGAAGGCCCGAGCCCGTCAAGTGCCCCTCTCGGCCGGCGGCAGTCGAAGTGGGCCAACCGGCCCCGCCCGAGAGCGGGCTGTGGCAGGGTTGGGTGGCGTGGAGGCCACCCGCGCGAGCGGCGACGACCACGTCCGCCGACCTGCGGCCTATGAGACGATGGGCGGCGTGGGAGTGGACGATCTGCTGCGCGAGCACCGTGCCGCCGGCCGCGCGTTCGAGGCGGATGGGGTCGGGAGCTTCGTGCGCGAGCAGGGCGAGGGGGCGCCGGTGGTGCTCATGCACGGCGTGCCGGCGAGCTCGTTCCTGTACCGGAAGGTGCTCGGCGAGCTGGCGGCGCGCGGCGTGCGCGGGATCGCCTTCGACCTGCCCGGCCTGGGCCTCGCCGACCGCCCCGAGGACTTCGACTACAGCTGGAGCGGGCTCGCGCGTTGGACCGCCGCCGCGATCGACGCGCTCGAGGTCGACCGCTGTCACCTCGTGGTGCACGACATCGCCGGCCCGATCGGCTTCGAGTGGGCGATCCGCCATCCCGACCGCGTTCTCTCGCTGACCGCGCTCGACACGATCGTCGACGTCGGCGAGTTCCGCCGCCCGTGGCCGATGCACCCGTTCTCGATCCGCGGCATCGGCGAGGCGTGGCTGGCGGCGATGCGTCCGCCCGCCTCGCGCTGGATCTTCCGCTGGGAGACGCTCGCCGACGGCTCGGCGATGACCGACGCCGAGATCGACGCCTACGTCGAGCTGCTCAGGCGCGAGGACGGCGGCCGCGCCTTCCTGCGGGTCATGCGCGGCTTCGAGCTCACCGACGCCAAGCAGCGCTTCCTCTACGACGGCCTCGCCGAGCGGCCGTATCCGGCCCAGGTCGTCTGGGCGCGCGGCGACCGCGCGCTCGGCGACCGCCGCCGCCACGCCGTCCACGCCGCGCACGGCGTCGACGAGCCCGTGATGCTGCCCGGCGGCCACATCCTCCAGGAGGAGCACGCCCCGGCGGTGGCGGCGGCGATCGCGGGCTTCGCGACGGGCGCGCCGCGCGAGCCATAGCGCCTGGGCGCCGCAGAACCTGCTGGTGGCACATGACGACATCGCATGTGACGACTGCGGGCGGACGCTGCTGGCCGGCGAGCAGGTCGCGGTCCTGGAAGAGCCAGGGCGGCAGCGGCGAGTCGTCTGCGAGCTGTGCACGCGGGTCGCGCGTCGCCGCGCCTGGGAACGTGGCGACGAGCCCCGTCCGCTCGCCTCGCTGCCACAGCCAGCCGCGCACGCGCATCCGAGCGCCCACGGGATGGCCTGACGGTCGCGCGCGCTCGCGGTCGCGTTTGCCGCGAGGTGCGCCGGAAACACGACTCGCGCGGACGCTGCTGGGGCCAGCTCAGACGGATCGCGAGCGACTGGTGCCGCCGATGGACGTGATCGAGAAGGACGACCACTTCGCGATCCGGATGGACATCCTGGCCGTCAAGGAGGAGGACGTCAGCTGCGAGGGAAAGCAGTAGGCGTCCCTCAGGATCGTGACGGTGAGGCCAGCTCCTCGCGCGCGGCGCGCACGCGGGCGATCGCGTCCTCGCGTGAGAGCCCGAGACCGGTCAGCAGGTCGGTGGCGGACGAGCGCACCTGGCCGACGATCACGTTGACCGACATGTTGGCGGTTTCCTCGAGCGCCGCCGTCGCCCCTGCGGCCGCGCGCAGCGCCGGCTCGACCGCCGACCCGGCGGCCTCCGGCTCGGTCAGCTCGCGGTCGAGCGCGCGCACCGCCGCGGCGAGGTCGCGCACCGCCTCGATGGCGATCGGCGGCACGTTGTCGCGCAGCTCGATCGCGCGCACCGCCGCGCGCGCCAGCACGCGCGCGTTGCGCACCGCGAGGTCGATCGGCTCCGCCGCGCCGGCGAAGCGCGCCAGCCGCGTGCGCGAGCGGCGCCGCGACGGCGCCAGCCTCACGGTCTCGACCCCCGCGCCGATCGCGGCGCCGAGCTCGCGGACGGCGGGGTCGAGCGCACGCGCCTGATCGAGCGCCTTGCGGGCAGCGTCGGCATCGCCGTGCTCGAGCGCGTCCGCGACCTCGACCAGCACGCCCGACAGGCGGTGGAGCAGCGGGTCGAGCTCCCGGCGGACGAGCCGGATCGGGTCGGCGGGCAGCAGAGCGTTCGCCGCGAGGGCGGTGCCGGCGCCGACGAACGCGTCGACGAAGCGGGCGCCCGACATCGCGTCCTCCGGCGTCTGCAGCGTCGCCACGAGCACCGCCGACACCGCCGCCTGGTTGACGAGCAGGACGCCGCCGCCGGCGAGCACCGCCGCGGCCATCGCGAGGCCGACGACGAGCATCAGCTGCCAGGCGCCGGTGCCGGTCGCGAGCACGATCAGGTCCGCGATGCCGATCCCGATCGCCACGCCGAGCGCCAGCTCCGCCGCCCGCCGGCCGCGGCGCTCGACCGTCAACCCGAGGATCAGGATCGCCGCAATCGGGGCGAAGAACGGCTCGCGGTGGCCGAGCAGCTCGGTGGCGATCAGCCACGCGACGCCGGCGGCGAGCGCGGCCTGCGCGATCCGCACCGCCGCGACGCGCAGTGCGGCGGATCGGCTCCGCGCCGCCGTGGTGGCGCGCGATACCGACGGCCGGGTTCGAAGCAGCGTCCGCAAGAGCCTCCAATGAAACCAGCCCGGCACGAGACGTCCTCTTCGGCGGATATGCCGCCGAAAGCCACGTCTCGCTTTAGGCTCCTCGGGGATGCCGCTCACGACCGAGCTCGAGCTCCCGGTCTTCGACTACCACGACCCCGAGCTGCGCGGGCCGCGCTTCCACGCGGCGATGCGCGAGGCGATGGACGCGGGCTGGCTGGCGACCTCGCCGCTCGGCTGGCTGTTCGTGCTGGACCGCGAGGCCGCGACGTTCTTCCTGCGCACGCGCGCGGCGGAGTTCCCGTCGATGAAGGTGGCCGAGGCCTTCGGCATCACAGAGGGCCCGCTCTACGACGCGATGCGCAAGAACATCATCTCGATCGAGGGCGACGACCACCGCCGGCTGCGCAACCTCGTCAACCCGGCGTTCACCGCGCGCGCGGCCGACCGGCTGCGGCCGGCGATGCGCGAGCACCTGGACGACCTGTGGACGGGAATCGCCGCCGCCGGGCGCTGCGAGTTCGTCGACGCGTTCGCCAAGCGCTACCCGTCGCTGACGATCGCCACCGTCGTCGGCGCACCACTCGCCGACGCCGATCGACTGCAGCGATGGGCGACCTGGTTCCAGCGCCAGTTCGACGCGGCGGCGATCTTCGAGCACCGCGACGAGATCGAGCGCGCGATCGTCGAGTTTCACGACTACGCCGGCGCCCTCATCGAGAGCCGGCGCGACGATCCCGGCGACGACCTGATCTCGACGCTCGTGACCGCGACCCATGACGGGGACCGCCTCAGCGACGACGAGTGCCTCAACCTGGTGATGAACGTCTTTGCCGGTGGCGTCGACACCACCCAGGCGCAGCTCGCCCACGGCGTGCGGCTCTTCGCCGAGCACCCGGACCAGTGGGAGCTGCTGGCGCGGGAGCCCGAGCTGGTCGAGCGGGCGGTCGAGGAGGTGCTGCGCTTCGAGCCGATCACGCCGTTCACGGCGCGGATGACGATCGAGGACGTCGAGTACCGCGACGTCACCATCCCGGCCGAGACCGTCGTGATGATCTCCACCTTCGCCGGCAACCGCGACCCCGAGGCCGTCGACGCGCCGCTCGAGTTCGACGTCGCCGCCGACCGCGCGCGCGTCAAGCCGATGACCTTCGGCGCCGGCATCCACAACTGCCTCGGCGCCAACCTCGCGCGCGCCGAGCTCCAGGAGGCCTTCGCCTTCCTCGCCCCGCGCATGCGCGACCTCGAGCTCGACGGCGAGCCCGCCTACGACTCGATCGCCGGCGTCTACGGCCTCGACGAGCTGCCGATCCGCTTTCGCGCCGCCTGAGCCGCTTCGACGCTCGGTCTACAAATAGTAGGGTTTCCTTGGATCTGCGTCGATGCCGTCGCCGACGGCCGGAAGGAAGCACATGGAAGAAGCCCCGATCGTCCAGACCCTCGGCGTGGTCGGTGCCGGCCTGATGGGCTCCGGCATTGCCGAGTCAGCCGCTCGCGCCGGCCTCTCCGTCGTCGTCTACGAGCCCGCGGTCGAGCCGCTCGAGGGCTCGCGCCAGGCAATCGACCGCTCGCTCGAGCGTGCCGTCGCCGGCGGCAAGCTGAACCCGGACGACGCATCGGCCCTCGTCGACCGCGTGCGCTGGACGACCGATCTCGACGCGCTCTCAGAGGCCGACGTGGTCGTCGAGGCGATCGTCGAGGACGAGGCCGCCAAGCGCCGGCTGTTCGCGCAGCTGGACGAGGTCGCCGCCGACCATGCGATCCTCGCCTCGAACACGTCCTCGATCCCGATCGCCGGCCTCGCGGCCGCCACCGCCCGCGCCGACCGTGTCCTGGGTCTGCACTTCTTCTCGCCTGTGCCGGTGATGACGCTGGTCGAGATCGTCGTCGGCCTCGACACCTCGCCGGCCACCGTCGCCCGCGCCGAAGGGCTCGTCGAGCGGCTCGGCAAGCACGCGATCCGCACGAAGGACCGCTCAGGGTTCGTCGTCAACTTCCTGCTCGTGCCATACCTGATGGCGGCGGTGCGGATGTACGAGGACGGCTTCGCCAGCCGCGAGGACATCGACGAGGGCATGCGCCGCGGCTGCGGCCACCCGATGGGCCCACTGACGCTGTGCGACTTCATCGGCCTCGATGTCCTCTACAGCGTCTGCGAATCGCTCTACGACGAGTTCAAGCGCGACGAATACGCGCCGCCACCGCTGCTCAAGCGGATGGTCGTCGCCGGGCACCTCGGACGCAAGGCGAGCCGCGGCTTCTACGACTACGCCCAGGCGCGCGACCGGTCGGCGGCGTGATCGCGCTCAGCTCTCGGGAAACTCGTCGGCATGCGCGCGCAGCCGCCGCAAGACGTCGGAGACCTGTTCGAGCTCCTCGAGCTGCAAAGGAGCGGTCCCGAACAGCTCGGCGTTGAGGATCTCCGTCGCGGACCTCGCGACCTCGCGCCCGCGCGGCGTGATCGCCGCGAGCGTAGTGCGCCGGTCGCGCTCATGGGGGACGCGCTCGGCGAGCCCGGCGGCCTCGAGCCCGTCGATCAGGTTCGTGACGCTGGTGGGATGCACCTGCAGTCGCTCGCCGATCTTCCCGAGCGGAAGCGAACCGCGGCGACTGAGGTAGAGCAGCATCAGCGCCTCATAGCGGGGAAACGTCAGGTCGAACGGCTTGAGCAGCTCGTTCAGCCGCGACAGCAGTATCTGCTGTACGCGCATGATCGAGGTCGCAAGCGCCATCGAGGGCGTGGGCCCGGAACCCCAGTGCTTGGTCCACTGCCGGCGCGCCTCCGCGATGACGTCGATGCCGCATGAGCCGGACACGTTGGCGACAACTTCACCACACGCGCGCGCGGCACGCGCCAGCAGCCGCGCCCGCGACTCGGCTCGAGCGTGTCTCCGACGCCCGCAGCCTTCAGTGCCTTGGCGCCACGCGCTGTGCCTCCAGCGTGGCGTCGACCGCACTCGGGAACTGGGCGCGGACAGCAGCGGCGGCGGCGCGCTCCTCGCCGGCGATGCGGCCGGCGATGCGGGCCGTCTCGTCGTCGCCGGCGCGGGCGGCGACGCGCATGAGCTCCTCGTAGGCGGCGACCTCGAGGTGCTCGAAGGCGAAGGCGAAGCCGGCGAGCTTGGCCGGGGTGTCCGGCTGAGCGCCGAAGAAGGCGCCGAGGTTCAAGCCGCCGACGCGCATCGCGGCGTCCTTGAAGCGCGACGGCGAGGCCTCGTGCGCCTCGAGCCGAGCCGCGATCGCGCTGCGCTGGCTGCGCGTCTCGTCGAGATGGTCGGTGAAAGCCTTGGCGAGGTCGGAGTCGCCCGTGATCCTGGCGCCCTTGTCGAGCAGCTCGATCGACTGGCCCTCGATCGCGTGGACGTCGGCCAGGTAGTCGATCAGGTGCTCGGCGAGATCCTCGTCCTTCCACACCTTCGCGAGCGACGCCTCCACCGCCCGGTCGAAGCTGTCGCCGAGGCGGTCGGCCATCGCGCCCTCCTCCGCGCGGATCGACTCGGCGACCGCGGCGGTCTCGTCGTCCCCCGCCCGCGTGGCCACCAGCCCAAGCAGGTCGTAGGTCGCGAGCTCCATGTGCTCGTAGGAGTAGGCGTGCGCGACCAGCTTGCCCGGCGTGTCGGGCTGCACGCGCGCGAACAGCAGCATCCCGATGCCGCCGACGCGGCCGGCGACGTCCTTGACCTTCGACGGCGCGGCGTCGCGCGCCTCGAGCCGCTCGCGCACCCTGCGCTCGTGGACCAGCGTCTCGTCGTAGTGGCGCGCGAAGGCGGACGCGAGCTGCTCGTCGCCCGCCAGCTTCGGCGCGGTGCGCAGCTGCTGGAGCGCCTGGACCTCGATCGAGTGCGCGTCGGTGAGGTACTTGGTCAGCTGTTGGTCGAGCGTCTCGGGCATGGGCGAGGCGTACCCGCGCACGCCTGCGGGAACCCTCGGGTTAGATGGTCGTGATGGGTCTGCCGCCGACGTCCGCCGCCAGTGAGCCGTCCGGCCGGACGCGCGCGGGCCGCCCCAGCCGCCTGCTCGTCGCCGCGGGCGCCGGCTTCGCGCTCGCCGACAGCGCGATCGTCACGCTGGCGCTGCCGGCGCTGCTGATCGAGCTCGACACGACCGTCGAGGGCGTCGCCGCGGTGATCGGCGTCTACACCGCCGCGCTGGCGATCGGCCTGCCGCTCGCGGCGCGCATGCTGCGGCGGGCGCGAATCGGCACGCCCGCGTTCGCGCTGTTCGCCGCAGCGTCGGCGGGTTGCGCGGTCGCGGACTCGCTCGAGCTGCTGCTGGTGCTGCGCGCGCTGCAGGGACTCGGCGGGGCCGGCGCGCTCGCCGCGGCCTTCCCGGTCGTGGCGCACCAGGGCGGCGGCGGACGGCTATGGCCGGCGGTCGCCGTGCTCGGGGTCGCGATCGGCCCGGCGCTCGGCGGCGTGCTGACCGAGGCCTTCGAGTGGCGGGCGATCTTCGCCGTGCAGGCGCCGATCGCCGTCGCCGCCGCGGTGGCGCTGCGCGACGCGGCGCTGCCCGCCCCGTGGGAGGAGCGCGCCGCCCGCGACCCGATCGGCCCGGCGCTCGCGCTGGCGCTCGTCTCGGCCGCGCTCAGCGCGGTGCTGTTCCTGCTCGTGCTGCTGCTGATCGCCGGCTGGAGCCTGTCGCCGATCGCCGCCGCCGCGACGGTCACCGTCCTTCCCGCCGCGGCGCTGGCGGCGTCGCGGATCGGTGGCGAGCCGCGCAGCCGCGCGGCGGCCGGCTGCCTGCTGGTCGCCGGCGGCGTGGCGTCGCTCGCGTTCCTCCCGAGCGCCTCCGCATGGTGGACGATCGCGCCACAGCTGCTCGCCGGCGCGGGGATGGGCCTGTCGCTGCCGGCGCTCGCCGGCCACCTGCTGCCAGAGCGCACCGCCGCCGAGGCCGCCAACCTGCTCGCGATCCGCCACGCCGGCATCGCGGTCGCGCTGATCGCGCTCGCGCCGCTGGTGTCGGCGAACCTCGACGACTCGATCGAGCGCGCCCAGGAGCGCGGCGTCGCGCTCGTCCTCGACGCACGCATCGGCCCGCTCGACAAGCTCGACCTGGCGCCCGAGCTGCTCGGCGCCGTCGACACCGACGACCCGCGCGACGAGCTGCGGCGCGCCTTTCGCCAGCGCGCCGACGAGCTCGCCGGCGACGAGCGCGCGGCGTTCCGGAACCTGCGCGAGCGCGCCGACGACACCGTCACCCAGGCGGCGATCGAGGCTTTCGAGCCGGCGTTCCTGATCTCGGCCGCGCTGGCCCTGCTGGCCGCGGCGGCGTGCCGCCCGCCACTCGGACGCCCGCTCGCCACCGCCGGCGCCGTCGCAGCGGTCTGCGTCGGCGCCTACGGCACGCTCGACACCGCGGCCGGGCCCGAGCCCGTCGAGCTCGCCGACCCCTGCGAGGACCGCGACCTGCCCGACACCGGCGGCATCGAGGGCGGCCTCCAGGACATCGCCCTCTCCTCGCTCGACCGCGCCGCCTGCAGGCACGGCGCCACCCGCGAGGAGCTCGTCCTCGCCCTCGGCGACGCCGAGCGCCGCGCCGAGTACGAGCGCGAGCACGGCGTCGACCCCCGCTCGATCGACGGCCTCCTCGACGGCCTCTTCTAATCGACCGCACGCCGGAGCCGGCCAACCGCGACCCTCCACAGGAGCCGTCGGCAGGCCAGCCCCGCGCGGGGGGTCCGGGGGGCGCGAGCCCCCCCCCCCCCCGGCCCGCCCGGCGCCAGCGGGGGGTGCCGGGGGG
>JBBECV010000004.1:93924-169281 GCA_040881635.1 Thermoleophilaceae bacterium | reverse complement strand
CAACCACCCACCCCGACACCGCGTTCGGGACGTCCTCGGGCCCGACAGCTAGCCACCGGTAGGCCTTCTCGCGCTCGGCCGACTCGGCCGCGAGCCGGGCCCGCTCGGCGGCGTCAGCATCCCGACGAGCGCGCTCGTCGATCGCCCGCGCGACACGCTCACGCTCGTCACGGGCCTTGCGCAGCCGCTCGGTCGCACCTGGCGGGCTCGGCTTGCCGTCAAGGGCCGCGGCGCCGACTGCCTGCTCGGCCTCAGCTACGGCCCGCTCAGCCTCCGTCAGCTGCCCACGCAGCTCGTCGATGGTCGGGGTGTCGTTCGTCTTTGTCATCTCAGTTCCTTTCTTGGCTCTAGCGGCCGATGTGGTCGGCCTCGGTGTCGGCCTCGACGGCCAGCTGCTCCGCACGCTCCGCCAGCTCGCGGCACCGCTCGACCGTCAGCCGTCCGAGGGGACGCAGCGCCTCACGGCGCTCGACATCCAGCTTCGGGGGGCGGCTTGACGAACGCACCAACGCATCGGCGAGCTCGTGCTCGCCATCCTGCAACAGGCGCCGGCCCTCGAAGGGTTCCACGGGACAGCCCGGAACCCACGGCACCGGCATGCCGGCCCGAAGCCGGTAAACGCGGCGCGGTAGCCGGATCTCGCGTAGCTGCTCGTAGGCCGCTCGAGCCTCCTCGTGCGCCCCGATCGTCCTGGCGGCCACGGTGAACCACTCGGCGAGCGCCCTATACGTCGCCCCACGCTCGCGCGCGGCCGTGGCCATCGCGGCTCGCTCAGCCCCATCCGCCTCCCGCCGGCCGGCCTCCTCGATCGCCCGCTCAAGCCGCTCCCGGTGCTCGCGAGCCTCGCGCAGTCGCTTCGACGCGCCCGGCGGGCTCGGCTTGCCGTCCAACGCGGCACTGCCGACGGCGCGCTCCGCTTCCTCGACCTCGCGCTCGCACTCGGCGAGCCGGTCGCGCAGGCCGCCGATGGTCGTTTCTGTGATCGTCGTCATGGGTCAGCCGCTCCTTCCCCGGCTGATGCGCCGGTAGTGGTCCTCTGCGCTCATCTCCTCGAGCGACTTGTCGGCCTTGTACTCGCCGGGCACGTCGAGACCGGCGTCCTCGTGGACCTCGCGGACGTACGCGCGGTACTCCGTCGTCTCGGGCTGCCGGCCCGTCCGCTGGTGCTCGGCCACCTCGGCCGTGGTCCACTCCTCTTGCGGCTTAAACCGCGGCTTCGGGGGTCGCGTAACTGGATCGCCCATCACTTCACTTCTCCTTCGTCGGGTATCTGGTGAAAGTTGGAGGCGGCCCCGGCCGGCTATGGCAAACCGGCCGGGACCGCCGCGCAGGCCACGCGGCCCGCCCGCCCGCTGCGGGGTCCGGACGTTCTCGGCGGCACCGCCGTGGGCCATCCCGCGCCCGGGCGACGACCCGTCCAGCCGCCGCCAAGTCCGAGAAAAGTTCATGAGCGCGCCCCCCAACTGATCTGCGCGCGGCGCTGCTGCTGGCGGTCATGCTCGCGCCGGCAGCGCGCCTCCATGTCGGCGACCAGGTCGCCATCGTCAGAGAACCACGCCGCCGCGCACCAGAACGCCGGCAGGTGGCCGGTCGGCCCGCGCTCGCCGCGCAACGGCACCCGGCCGCCGAGCCGCGCCTCGTCGTCGAGGAAGCCGAGCTGGCCGATGGCGTCGCCGTAGCGGGCCCAGAATCCCGCGAGCTCGTCGCCGGCCTCGGGATCAAGCGGCTCCCACGGCCACCGCAAGCCGTAGAGCCACGCCACGCGCGCCGCCTCGACCTCGCCAAGCGGGACGGGACTCGACGCGCGCCTCACGACGTCGCCCCCCCACGCTGACGCGACCACCGGGAACGCGCCGCCCGCTGGCCGCGCTGACCGGCCGCCGACCGCGGCACATCTTCACCATCAGGAAGTGCGAGCTGGCCGAGCAGACGCCCGAGAGCCAACCTGCCCTGCCGGACCTCAGTGATGGCCGGGTTGAGCACCGGCTGGCCTCGTGACCCCTCCACCATCCGGCCCGCCGAGACGATCTCCGCCTCGAGCCCCGCAATGTCGTCAGCCTGCCTGCAAGCCGCCGACAAGATCGCCGCCTCGCGCTCGTCTAGCAGCCAGCCCGCCGCTGCCCGCGGCTCGACGATCCGCGACCACAGGGCCGCGCCAGCCTCTCCCAAGCCCTCAGGCGGCGTCACGGTCGGCCCGAGCGGGTCTGCAAATCGAATGCCGCGGCATGGCGCGGACCGCGAGCGCCAGCCCTCATCGGTCCCGAACGAGAGAGGGGGGAGGGGTCACCCCCCACCCTTTTTCGCAGGTCGAGCAGCGGGAGCCGGATCGCCTCGCCGAGCGGCTCGGCCTTCATCGGGCGGAGCCCTGCCCGGCAGTCGCGGCAGAGCGGGCCGCGGCCGGGGTCGACGAGCGCGCCGCAGGCGCGGGTGGCGCACGGGGTGAGCGGTGTGAGGGTCATCATCGGATGGCCTCCTTGACGGGCTTGGGCTGGATGTGTCGCTTGCAGGTCGCGCAGTGGTCGCGCTCTCCGACTGGGCGCGGGCTTCGAGCCGGTAGGCGACATGAGCACGGCGGCGGGGCGGGCTTGCGGCCGCACTTCAAGCACTGCTCGCCGCCGAACGTGTCTTCGACGATGAACGGGCCGATACAGCGGCAGGTGGCGGTCATGCAGCCACGGCCTTGCTTGGGCGCTCGGCATGGTCTGTGAGCCAGCGCTCGAGCGCGACGACGGGGTAGAGCCGGACACGGCCCGTGTGGACCACCGGCAGGTGCGGGCGGATGTAGCGGTCGAAATGGTCGGGCGACACGCTGAGTGCGGCAGCTGCGGCCTCACGGCGCAGCGCGAGGTTGCGCGACTCCACCGTCATCGCTCGCCCCTCGGCTCGATGTGCCGGCGGCAATTCCAGCACCAGTCTGGGCCGACCCTCGGCGAGCGAGCAGCAGCGCGGCAGGAACACCATCCGTCCCGGGACACGGTGGGTGCCGGATCGACGTGCCGGGTGCGGCCCGTGTCTCGTGTCCCCCTTGAAGGGGGGGGACACGGGGACACGGTTCCGCCCATCCGTGTCTGGACACGCTCGGGACACGCCGGGACACGGGGACACGGGGGCCTCATTCCGAACCCCCCTCGTCATCAGCGCGCCGGTACGGTCGGACGCTGTGGTGGTGGTGCGCCTGGCCCTTGCGCTCGACGCTGACGAACCCCTCGGCGACCAGGAGCCGCAGCGCCTGGTCGAGTGCCGTGGCCTTGCCGCTGAGCGCCCGGATGTCGCGGGTCACCAGGCCCGGGTTGACCTCGACCGCCTGCGAGATCCGCTCCATGAGCACCGTCGGACGGAACTCGCCCTCGTCGCCGGTCGCGTCGGGCGGATTGAGCGTGACCGCGACCGCGCCGGTGTCGGGGTCGGAGTGGAGCCGCATGAGGGCGATCTGGTTGCCCTCGGCGTACGTGCGGACGTGGCCCGGTCGATCTTTGTGGACCGCCACCTTCACCAGCCCATCGCGCCCACGGCCGAAGGGCTCGACCGCGTCGAGGCCGTAGGCGACGTCGATGCCGGCGAGCTTGTGCTGGCCGCCGATCGCGTAGCGGCCGCGGGCCTCGCGGTCCTTGACTACATGGTCTACGAGCACCACGGCGGCGCCCGAGCGCTGGGCGGGGCGTGGCAGCAGCTCGAGCCACCTGGCGATGTCGCGGTTGTCGCTGAGGTCGAGGCCGTGGAGGGTCATCGCCTCGGTGACGCCGTCGATCACGACGAGCGCCGGCTTGCGTTCCAGCGCCGCGTCGAGGTGCTGTCGCGTCGGCCCGGCCAGCGGCTCGTCGGGCCGGATGTAGACGAACCGCTCACGGATCGCCTGCGGGTCCGTTCCCAGCGCCACTGAGCGCTCGACCAGCGTGCCGGCCTCGTCCTCGAAGTCGATGTAGAGGACCGTCTCGCCCGCCGCCAGCGCGTCGCGCGAGGCGCGGCAGACCAGCCACCCCTTGCCCGCCTCGGGCTCGGCGACGACCTGGTGGACCTTCCCGCGGTAGAGCAAGCAAGGCCCGTCGCTGCGGTCGAGCTGGTCGGGCTCGGGGATGCGCGCGTCGCCATCGAGGATCGGCCCCAGCGGCACCGGCTCCCAACTCGTCGCGGGCGCCTCTGCCTGCCGCCGCTCGGCGTATTGGGCCTCAATCAGTGCGTTCCCGATGTCGGGCCGCTTGACGCGCAGGTACTCCAACACTTCGGCCGGGATGCCCTCGCCCTCGCGTGCGGTGTCGATCGGCGTGACCGTGGCGCTCATGACACCACCGCCCGTAAAAGGAAGTTGGCGAGCCGCGTGTTCACTCTGCCCCAGCGGGGCAAGCGCCTAAGCGGGAAGGGCGCCGGTCGTCGGTCGCGCTCTCGGGGCCGGCGCCGGGGATCACGGGCGCCGTTGGGGTGTCGGGCGCCAGCGTTAGGGTTGGTCATCCTCGCCGCCGTCCTCGGCGAGATTTGCGCCGTCGCGGCTGTCGACCGCGGCGGCGCTTCCATTCGAGGCCCTGACGAGCACCTCGTGCACGCGCGCCAGCGTCGGCGAGGCGACAGGCACGTAGCCGCCCTCAGCGTTGGCGATCCAGCTAAGGGAGCAGCCGGCCGCGCGCGAAAGCTGGCGCTGGGTCAGCCCGGCCGCGCGGCGCAGCCGACGCAGATCCTCGGGTCCGACCGTCGAAGGCGTTGTAATGATGCTCATGGCAGCCAGTGAACGTCACCCGCCAACGACCCCTGTTGGCGGACGACAAGCGCTCGTCGCCGCTCTCGAGGCGCGCGGCCATATCGCCCGCGAGGACTTGGCGGCAGCCAGTGGCCTCGACCAGCGCGAGGTGGCCGAAGCGCTCAGGCGGTTGCTCGCCGACGGTGCCGTCGTAGAAGACGGCCCCGGCTGGACGCTCGCGCCCGAGCCCGAGCCCGAGCCCGAGCCCGAGGCGGAGCATCCGCGAGCCCGGGTCACGGTAGTGCGGAGCTTCGCCCTGCCCACGTGGAGCGAACGTTCGGACGCGCGCGTAACGAGAGTCGAGGGCGACGATCTGCGGCCGGGTGACCTGCGGGGCGCTATGACCGCGGCGCTACGTGAGGCCGGCGTGCCCCGCGAGGCCAAGCCCGACGAGGCGGACCGCCAGACACGCCTCGCAGCGTTTGCCGAGGTGCACGGTCCCGGCGAACAGGCGCGCCTGGCCTGGAATGAGGCCAACCCCTCGGAGCGCTACAAGAACCGCCGGACCTTCCACCGTGCCGTCAAGCGCGCCCTCGACTCTCCCGAACAACGCGTCGCGGCCCTGATCCGCGAGCAGGTGGAGGAAGCTGCTTCCAACGGGGAGCGGTTCGCCTCGGTCTCGATCACCGATTGCATCGCCGCCGCCGAGGGCCGTCAGTGACGGACGGCGCGTACACGGCCTGTGAGGGATGTGGCGGCCGCATCGACGACCCCGACGATCCCACGCTGGTCGGTGCAGCGAAGGTTGTACGGAAGGCCGCCTCTCAGGTGGGCGTGGAGGAGCTCGAGGGACAGCGTGTCCTCTTCCATGAGTCCTGTTGGCCACGGCGCGCCCCCGGCTACATGCTCCGACGCGCTGACTGAGAGTTGACTGAGAGTTGGGGTGCGACTGGAGCGGTTTCCAGCGGACTCCAGCGGAAGTCGGGTTCGGCCGCGATCCCGCTCACCATGCGAGATTCCGCGCCGTAGCGCCAAACCCGCTGCCCGGCGGAAGCGGCTTCGAATCCCCGTGGCGGTACTGCGCGAACCCCGCTTGTGGAGCGGGGTTTCGTCGTTCCTAAGGGGAGTTGGAGAGGCTTAGCGAGTGGTGCTGTGCATGCTCTCAGCCTTCGCCGGCGATCCTAATCGCGTCGGCGGTGCATCGCAGATACTGATTCAGCTCGAATGCGCTGCGTCGGTTCGGACTGCGCCGGCCCGACGTGCCGGGACTACGTCCCAGAGGCCGCGGCATCGCCCCGTGCCCGACGCCGTCGGCGAGAACCAGCAGTACGCGCAGGCGGCCTGGCTCTACGACCTCGCCGAGCGCGACGGGACGGGCTGCGACAGCTGACCGGAGCCTCCACGCGCGCGGCTAGTAGGACCGCACACCGCGGCCTGGTACAGCAACTCGTCGGACGGGCTAGCGGCCGGAGGCCTACTAGCTAGGAGTCGTCTGGGCGGCTCCGTCCCGCCATGACAAAACGAGCAAGCGCGCTGTCGCTCGGGTCGAGATGCTCAAACCGAACCCTGCCGCTACTCAGGGCCTCGCGCGGGAGCTTGGCGAACAGCTCATCAGCGAACGAAGGCGAGATCGCTTCGACGCCCTCGAGGTCGATCGTGACCTCGCCGTCAGCCGCCAGCTCTCGCTCGATTTCCTCGCGCAGGCGTGCTGCGGCGGTCCGCCCCGTCAAGACGGGGCCGAGATCGTCAGCCGGGCGAACCATTGTCTTGAGCATCTTGATCCTCGGGTTCCAACTCGCGGTACACGTCCCTGATGTCTAGCGGGCGATCGGTCCTGGCGCGCAACGCAACGAGCGTCCCCGGCAATTCAACGGCCGCCGTAGCGACCTCCTCGCTGGCCCCGCTGCGTACCGCACCGTACCCAGATCGGACCATCAGTGTCCCACCATTAGCCGCCAGAAGCAACTTCGTGATAAAGAGCCCGATGCCGGCATTGCGCTCGGGCGTCGATGTCACGCGGGGCCGCAGCGCCGTCACAATCGCCCCGGCGTCGTCCACCACGGCGCTGTAGTCGGGGTTCTTGGCGAGGCTGGCCCTGATCCCCACGCCCATATCGGCGATCCCGATCTCGAACTCCGAACGTCCCCTCCAGCCCTGGGCGGCGGCGAACCCTCCACGGTCGGTTGCGGCGTGGTGAAGCACGTTCTCGGTCAGCTCATCGAGGCAAATGTAGATCGCCGAACTTGCGATGTCGTCCACTACGCACTGCTCGACTAGGGCATCCTTCAGGCTTCTCGCAACGTCGATCTGGCCGTCCTGGTCGGCGAAGTGAGCGCACGGCCGGAACCCGACCGGCCGCTTCCGAGCAAACGGCTCTGGCACGTCCACGCCCGCGAGGTGCGCGAAGAGGTCCATCCGCATGAGGTACCTCGCGGTCAAGAACGACCGCGGGGGGACCATGGAGCTCCCCTCCGCGAGCAGGCCGGCCTCAACGGCGCGCTTCAGGCACGCGACGACCAGCGCGAGCCCCGCCGGCCCGATGAACGCTAGCCCGCCCATGTCGAGCGTGACGACACGCGGTGCGTCGAGATTCGCGACCGGCTGGATGTCGCGGATCAGCCGCTCGATCTGCTCGAACCGGTACCCGCCGGATAGCTTCACCTCGAGGGCGCCCGCCACAGCGCAGCACCCTACCCCCTTCCGACGCGGCCCACAGATCGTTCCCAACCCTGCCCGAGCAGTCGCCTCTTCCCCAGATCCGTGCTTGCATGGGACATCGACTTATCCACCAGAGGGAGGGGCGTTGCAGCAGGCTCGTGAGGTAGCCACAGGAAAGCGGCGGCTGGCTGCAGGCTGGCGGATCGCGAAGGTCGCGCTGGCCGCAGCTCTGACCCTGGCGCTGGTGCCCGCCGTGGCGGGAGCGACGACGCGAGAGGCGCACTACGACGGCGGGACCGGGAGCGCGTCCGGCCCACTGGTCATCGCCGAAGCGAACGCGAGCTACGAGAGCGCGGGCACGATCTCCCTGTCGATGCGGTTCGCCGAGCCGGCACGCGATCCGCTGCCGGCGGGTACGACGCTCGAGTGGATCGTCTCGTCGAGCGGCGGGTCCCCCTCTACCTCGTGTCGCCCCGGCGTGACGGGAGACATCCGCGCGACCGCCGTGCATGCCGAAGGCTCCACGCCGGCGTGGAACGCCAGCTACGCGGTGACCGGCCGCCCCACGACGGAGGTCCGAGGCTTCTCACTCGAGCTCAGCCCAGACCGGCGCACCGCCACCGCCGAGATAGCCGACGGGCTCATCGCCGGCCGCGGCTACCGCTGCATGCGGGCGTCCAGCACGTATCCGAGTCCGGTCAGCTACGACACGACGGGGCGCGTGCCGTTCCGCCTGCCGCTGACCGAGCTCGCCATCGTGCGCAAGGTCCAACTGCGCAAGAGCTCGAAGCGCCCCGGCCACACGGTCGTACGCGTGCGCGCCACGGGAGATGCACGACTCGCGATCAAGCTGCTTCGGCGTGGGAAGCCGGTCTACCGGCGAAAGCTCGAGTCTCGTGGCGGCACCACCTTCAAGAAGCGCTTCAAGTGGAGCTGCCGGCGGACCGGGGTCTTCCGGCTCGTGGTGACAGCGCGCGACTCCTACGGCAACCGCATGACCGAGCGCCGGCGCTGGAAGGTGAGTGCGCGCCGCTGCAAGCGCCTCAGGGCCGCTGAGCACCGCGCCGCGGAAAGGCGCGCGGCACGCAGGCGCGCGCAGCGTGAGCGCGAGCGCGCGAAGGAGCCCGAGTGCGCGCCGGGCTACTCGCCGTGCCTGCCAGTCGTCGGAGATCTCGACTGCGGCGACATCTCCGACAGCCTCAAGCCGATCCGCGTCTACGGCGACGACCCGTACGGCCTCGACGGCGACAACGACGGGCTCGGCTGCGAGAGCTGAGCGCCGTCGGGCCGGGCGGCCGGTGGACCGGCGGGAAGTAGTGGCGGGGGGTCGCGCTGCCCGGAGGGGTGGAGGGGCCTCGCGGTCCCCCCGCCTGCCCCCTCGAGGGAGAGGGAACGGGACGACCGTAACGCGTTTATGCGCGAACGTCAAGTACGAATGGCACTACTGCCGCGCGCGCCTCGCTTGGGAGGCTCGAGGCCGTCGAGCAGGTGCGCCGGTGGGACTTCCAGCGCGGCGGCGACCGAGAGGATCGTGTGCAGTCGCGGCTCGCGCTCGCCGCGCTCGAGCTTCGAGATGGCGGTGAAGTGCATGCCGGCCTCGTAGGCCAGGTCCTCCTGGCTGATCCCGACCTCGTGCCGGCGCCTGCGCACGTTGGCGCCGAAGCGCTTCTGGTTCTCGGCCGACATCGGTGCCGAAGGATCGGCCGTCTTGTCGCCCCCGGCCAGAGTCGGCGCGCCTAAGGCGTGAACGTCTAGGACGGCCAACCGACGCGGCGACGTCAGTCCGGCCAGTGGTCCAGCAGGTCGGCGACGGAGACGTCCAGCGCTATCGCCAGGCGCTCGATCGTGCTCAGACGGGGGTCGCGCCGGCCGCCCTCGTAGCGAGAGATGTCGGCCATCTGCACCCGCGCGAGAGCGCCCAGTTCCTCCTGGGTGAGGCCGACCTCCAGGCGCATCCGGCGCAGGTTCTCGGCGAAGGAAACGCGGGCGTCCCTTGACATTAGGGACGATAGTCCCGGTCCGGGAGCGGTAATGCCATGTCGTCTTCGACAAGCGCACCGAGGCGGGGCGCCCGGACGACAGGTGCGAGGGGGTTCGGTCCACACCCGCCGCCTCGAGCGGCCCACCGCCCGGCGCGGGGCGATCTTTCCAGTCTAGGGGCCAACTGGCTCTAGCGCAAGTGGCCCAGACGCCGAAGGATGCTTGGCGTGCAGGATCCGTTGCCGACCTTCGGCGCCAACCTCCGCCGGACGCGCCTCGAGCGAAAGCTCAGCCAGGAGCGCCTCGCGCACATCTGCGGCCTCAACATGACCCACGTCGCACGCATCGAGCGCAGCGAGCGCGAGCCCGGCGTCCGCACCGTCTCCAAGCTCGCCCGCGGCCTCCACGTCTCCGCCGCCGTCCTCTTCGAGGGCATCGACGGCCGCTCCCAGTAGCCCGCCGCTCCAGCGCCGCACGGCTGGATCGCGCTCAGCCGTCGATGCACTGGTCGGGCGTTAGACTGGGCTGCGGCTGAGCAATGCAGACCGCGACGCTTCGCAGACCGCCGTCGCTGCCCCTGGCCATGGAGGTGGGGCTCATAGGAGCGCTGTTCGCGATCGCTGCGACCGCCTGGGCGCTCACCGGCGATCGCATGGGCGGCATGGACGCCGGGCCCGGGACCGATCCGGGAGCGCTCGGGTTCTTCGTCGGCGCGTGGGTGGTGATGATGGCGGCGATGATGTTCCCGTCGATCGCGCCGATGGTGCTGATGCACGCGCGCGTCCAGACGGTCAAGCGGCAACGCGCCCATGCTGCAGCGACCGGCGCAACGGCGATCTTCGTCGGCGGCTACGTCGTCAGCTGGGCGCTGGCCGGCCTTGTCGGCTATGCCGTCGTCCAGAGCGGAGAGGCGCTCTTCGCCGAGGCCCTCGCGTGGGACAGCGGCGGCCGGTACCTCGCGGGCGGGGTGATCGTCGCGGCCGCCGCCTACCAGCTGACGCCGCTCAAGGACGCCTGCTTGACCAAGTGCCGCAACCCGCTCAGCTTCGTCATGGGCCATTGGCGTCCAGGCCGAGCAGGCGCGTTGAAGATGGGCGTCGAGCACGGCACCTGGTGCGTGGGATGTTGCGTGGCGCTGATGGCGGTCATGTTCGCCCTTGGTGTCATGAGCCTCGGCTGGATGGCGTTCGTCGCCGCCCTGATCGCCATCGAGAAGCTGCTGCCCTGGAAGGCGGTCGCCAACCGCGGACTCGCCGTGCTGCTCGTCGCACTCGGGCTCAGCGTCACGCTGATCCCCCAACACGTCCCCGGGCTCACTGTGCCCGCCGCGCCGGAGGCCGGGGAGCACGGCATGGATTCCCGGTAACGCCTAGAACTCGTCCTCGCTCGACCACTCGAAGGGCATGTGCTTGCTCGAGCGGCCACTGACGTCGAACGTCATGCCGAAGCCGTCGGCATGGGCGTCCTCGGCGATGCCGTAGGTCGTCGGCCCGCTGTTCGGGCCGGCCTCCGCTCCAGGGATGTTCTGAACGCGGACGGCCTTGCCGGGCAGGCTGGTCGGACCCGTGAGCACCTCGCTGCGGCCCTGGGCCAGCCCGGCGATATTGACGCTCCACGACTCCGAGTCGTCGGCGATCTCGACCTCGATCGGGGCGACCTCCAGTCCCAGCATCTCGCCCAAGGACGTCTTGACGAACATCTCCGGCCACCCTCCGGCCTCGCCGGCGAAGATCGTCTGAAGCGCCTGGCGCTGGGCGTCGTCGGCCCGCTCGTCCAGAACGAACCCCGCGCGCATCGTTACGCCGTCATCCCAGATGTTTCCCTCGAACTGGCCCAACCCGACGACGTTCAGCCCATCGAGCTCGACGTCGCCATACCTTCCCTCCCGCACGTGCCAAGCGATGATCCCGTCGCAGTCCCCCTCGCTGGGAGGTCGGCCCCAAGAGCACGGACACGGCACCGCGCACTTGCAGAAGTCGACGAAGTCACCGGTGATCTGCCACTGCTCGGCCATGGCGTCTCCTCTGAACGGGAATCCCAAGCTAGCACCCGTCCAGCTGCGCGGCAAGTGCCGCCGACGCCGGCCGCACATGGCATCCGGAGACGGGACCCGCGGCCGCCAAAGGCCCGGGCCCCGCCTCCAGCACCGCCTACTTCAGGTCGGCCGAGCTCTTGCCCAGGAGCTGGCGCGCCACGATCAGCAGCTGGATCTGCTGAGTGCCCTCGAAGATGTCGAGGATCTTGGCGTCGCGGGCCCACTTCTCGAGCAGCTCGCTCTCGCCGTAGCCGAAGCTGCCGCAGAGCTCGACGCAGCCGAGCGTCACGTCGACGCACGTCCGCCCCGCCTTCGCCTTGGCCATCGACGCCTGCAGCGAGTTCGGCTTGCCGTTGTCGGCCATCCACGCGGCGTGCAGCGTCAGCAGCCGTGAGGCCTCGAAGTCGGCCTCCATCGCGAGGAAGCGCGCCGCCGCGGCGTGCTGGGACAGCGCCGGCCGCGAGTAGTCGACCTCCACCCCGGCCTCGGCGAGCCGGGTGCGCGTCTCGTCGAGCGAGGCGCGCGCGACCCCGATCGCCATCGCGGCGACGAGCGGACGCGTGTTGTCGAACGTCTGCATCGCTCCGCCGAAGCCCTGCTTCATGTCGATGTCGGGGCTTCCGAGCAGCGCCTCCTTCGGCACGCGGCAGTCCTCGAGGATGAAGGCCGCCGTGTCGGAGGCGCGGATGCCGAGCTTCTTCTCGAGCCGGTCGAGCTTCATGCCCGGGTTCGAGCGCTCGACGATGAACGACTTGATCGCGGCGCGTCCCTGCGAGCGGTCGAGCGACGCCCAGACGACGACGAGGTCGGCGCGCTCGCCGGACGTGACGTAGATCTTCTCGCCGTTGAGCACGTACTCGTCGCCGTCGAGCTCGGCCGTCGTGCGGATCGACGCCGAGTCCGAGCCGGCCTCCGGCTCGGTGATCGCCATCGCCGCCCACTGGCCGCCGTAGCGCTCGAGCTGCTCGTCGGTCGCCACCGAGGCGATCGCCGAGTTGCCGAGACCCTGACGCGGCATCGACAGCAGCAGCCCGACGTCGCCCCAGCAGAGCTCGATCACGCCGAGCACGGTCGACATGTTCGAGCCGTTGCGGTTGCTGCCGTCGCCGTCGGCGTTGTCCTCGCGGCGCACCCCGGCGGCGCCGGCGCCGCCGATGTCGCTGCCCTCGTTCATCCCGTCGATGAGCGACGCGAGCATGTCGAGCTCCTTTGGGTACTCGTGCTCGGCGACGTCGTACTTGCGCGAGATCGGCCGGAAGATCTCGGTCGCGACCTGGTTCGCCTGGCTGACCAGCGGCCGGAACTTCTTCGGTATCTCTAGATCAATCATCTCGTCCCTCTCCTTTGGCTGAGAGTGGCTGGCAAGGAAGCAGGGCCCGTGGCGGGCGACGCCGCAAGCGCTCGGCTCGGCCGAGTGCGCGCGGAAGCATCCGCGCGAGGGGCCGATGACGCCGCCAGGCGCTCTCAGACAAGGAGAGCGCCCTCCATGACGCCTGCTGCTCGGAGATCGCGGTACCAGCGCTCGACGGGGTGCTCCTTGATGAAGCCGTGGCCGCCCAGCAGCTGGACGCCGTCGGACCCGATCTTCATGCCCTTGTCGGCGGCGAGCTGGCGGGCGATCGCCGCCTCGCGGGCGAACTCGTCGCCGTGGTCGGCGCGGCTCGCGGCGCGGTAGACGGCGAGGCGCATGCCGTCGGTCTCGACGCCGATGTCGGACACCATGAACGCGACCGCCTGGCGGTTGGAGATCGGCTCGCCGAACGCGGTCCGCTCGTTTACGTAGGGGATCGCGTAGTCGAGCACCGCCTGCGAGGTGCCGACGGCGAGCGCCGCCCAGGCGATCCGCGCCCGATCGACGCACTCGACGTACGCCTCGCGCTTGCCCTCGCAGATCAGGGCGCCCGCGGGGACGCGGGCCCGCTCGAGGATCAGGCGGCCGGTGGCGGCGGCGCGCAGCCCCATCGCGGGCTCGTCCTCGATCGACAGCCCCTTCGTTGAGGACTCGACGATGAACAGCGCCGGGCCGATGCCCTCGGCCTCGGCGGCGACCACGAACAGCTCGCAGTCGGCGGCGCGGGCGACGAGCGACTTGACGCCGTCGAGCACCCAGTCGTCGCCGTCCCTGCGGGCGGAGGTCTCGAGCGCGAGCGGATCGAACAGCGGCCGCGGCTCGAGCATCGCGAGCGCCGACACCGGCACGTCCTCGCCGGTGAACGCGGGCAGGTAGGTCGACTCCTGGTCGGCGTCGCCCCAGAGGCCGATCGCCGTCGCCACCGCTCCGGGGGCGAGCGCGGCGTAGGCGATGCCCATGTCGCCGTGGGCGAGCGCCTCGGCGATCAGCACGCTCGTGACGGCCGCCTGCTCGTGCATCACGCCGCCGACCTCCTCGGGCACGCCGAGGATCGTCACGCCGAGCTCGTTGGCCTGGGTGAGCAGCTCCGCCGGGGCGGTGCGCCGCTCGTCGGCCTCGAGCGCGGCCGGGCGGACCTTCTCGGCCGCGAACGCCCCGACGGCGTCCTGGAGCATCTGCTGCTCGTCGTCGGGCGTGACGTCGAACAGGCCGCCGCGCTTGACGTGCGCCTGGCGCGCGGGGCGCCCGAGCTTCTTCGCGGCCTTGAACGTGCGGCCGGCGGCCGTGGCGGACCGAAAGCCGCGCTTGGTGCCCTGGAACAGCGCGCGCTCGACGCCCTTGCGGATGCGGATGCGGTCGAGCACGTCGGAGCCGGCGAGGCGGTTGATGGCGCGCAGCCCCACCGCCATCCCGCGCTCGGCCATCCCCTTGTCGGTGGTGGCGCTCATGAAGCCTTCCTCCCGGTCTTGGCTTTGGTCCTCGCCTCGAGCGGCGCTACCCGGCCCTCGAGGTGCGGCGTTCCCTTTTTCGCGTCGCGCACGGCGAAGCGGATGTCCTGGCCGTCGTCCTCGCTGCGCAGCTCCACCCGGCCCGGCAGCAGGACCGGCCGGCGGAAGCGGACGTCGACGACCAACGCCTCCGGCAGCCGGCTCTCGAGCGCGGCGAGGCAGCGGGCCTTCGTCCACATCCCGTGCGCGATCGCCCGCGGGAAGCCGAGCGGCTTGGCGGTCAGCGCGTGCATGTGGATCGGGTTGCGGTCGCCCGAGACGGCGGCGTAGCGGCGGCCGAGGTCTCCGCCCAGGCGCCACTCGCCCGTGACGGGCGGCTCGCCGCCGTCGCGCGACCGCTCGCCGGCGTCGGCCTTCTCGCCGTCGCCGCCGGAGCCGCCGCCGCGGCGCAGCATCGTGCTGACGCTCTCCCACACGACCTCGCGGCCGACGCGCGCCTCGGTGACGAGCCCGAACGTGCGCCCCTTCGGGTGCGGCGCCAGCTTCGTCGGATGCACGTGCAGGGTGATCTGCTCGTCGAGCGCGATCGGGCGGTGCTGGGCGATCCGGTTCTCGACGTGCACGAGCCCGACGGCGCCGAACGGGAAGCCGCCGTCGGCCATCACCGCCATGTGCAGCGGGAACGCGAGCACGTGCGGGTAGGTCGGCGGCAGCGTGTCGCGCAGCGAGAAGCCGCAGACCTTGGCGTAGGCGGCAACCGCCTCGGGGTCGGCCTGCACGTCGGGCAGCGTCAGGTCGAGGTCGGGGATCTCGCGGCCACGTCCGGGGACGAACGGCAGCAGCGACGCGCCGGGGATCATCGGCGCGGCGGCGCGCGCGTAGAGCGGCAGGATGCTCGGCGAGCGTGTCAGCGTGCGCTCGGCCATCTCAGGCCCCCAGCAGGCTCTGCCCGCAGACGCGGACGACGTTGCCGTTGACTCCGGTCGACGCCGGGCTCGCGAACCAGGCGATCGTCTCGGCGACGTCGACCGGCTTGCCGCCCTGCGACAGGCTGTTCATGCGCCGGCCCGCCTCGCGGATCGGGATCGGCATCTGGCCGGTCATCTGTGTCTCGATGAAGCCGGGCGCGACCGCGTTGATCGTCGCGCCCTTCTCGGCGAGCGTCGGCGCGAGCGCCTCGACCATCCCGATCACGCCCGCCTTCGAGGTGGCGTAGTTGGTCTGGCCGGAGTTGCCGGCGATGCCGCTCATCGACGACACGCAGACGATGCGGCCGTTGTCGCGCAGCAGCCCCGCCTCGAGCAGCGCGTCGTCGATCCGCTCCTCGCTGGAGAGGTTGATCTCGATCAGCATCGTCCAGCGGTCCTCGGGCATCTTCGCGATCGTGCGGTCGCGCGTGACGCCGGCGTTGTGGACGACGACGTCGACGCCGCCGGAGAGCTTGTCGGCGATCGCCGCCGGCGCGCCCTCCTCGGTGATGTCGAGCTCGAGCGTGTCGGCGTCGAGGCGCTGGGCGACCTTCGCCAGGTCCTCGGAGAGAGCCGGCACGTCGAGCAGCACCAGCTTGGCGCCGTCGCGGTGCAGGATGGTCGCGATCGCCTCGCCGATCCCGCGCGAGGCGCCGGTGACGAGCGCGAGCCTGCCGTCGAGCGGGCGGTCCCAGTCGACGTCGGGCGCCTTCGCGACGCCCGGCCCGACGCTCACGACCTGGCCGGAGACGTACGCCGAGCGCGGCGAGAGCAGGAAGCGCAGCGTCGACTCGAGCTCGCCCTCCGCCCCCGGCGAGACGTGCACGAGCTGGACGGTCGAGCCGCGCCCGACCTCCTTGCCGAGCGAGCGCGTGAAGCCCTCCAGTGCCCGCTGCGCCGTCGCCTCGCGGGCGCTGTCGCAGCCGAACGGCGGCGTGCCGAGCACGACGACACGGCCCGAGCGCTCGAGCTTGCGGACCGTCGGGTGGAAGAAGCGCTGCAGCTCGACGAGCTCGGTCGAGTCGGAGATCCCTGTCGCGTCGAAGACGAGCGCCTTGAAGCGCGGGTCGCCGCCGTTCTTACGCAGCGACGCGTCGGGCGTGGTCGCCGTCTCGACGCCCGCGTCGGCGAGCAGCCGCGCGACCGGCTCGGCGAGCCGCCCGCCGGGAGCCGCCCCGACGAGCACGCGCCCGGCGACGACCGGGCCGCCCGGCGCGTGCCGGTCGAGCTCGGTCGGCTGGGGCAGCCCGACGCGACTCGCGACGAGCTTGCCCGGGAACGAGTTGACGATCTGGGTGTAGCGGTCGCTCACTTGGTGCCTCCTGGGCTCTCGAGTACGGCGACGACGCCCTGACCGGCGGCCGCGCAGATGCTGATGACGCCGCGGCCCGAGGCCTGCTCGTGCAGGGCCTTGGCCAGCGAGGCGACGATCCGCCCGCCGGTGGCCGCGAAGGGGTGGCCCGCCGCGAGCGAGCCGCCGTTGACGTTCAGGCGCTCGCGGTCGATCGCGCCGAGCGGCTCGTCGAGGCCGAGGCGCTCGCGGCAGAAGACCGGGTCCTCCCACGCCCTCAGCGTGCAGAGCACCTGGGCGGCGAACGCCTCGTGAACCTCGTAGAGGTCGAAGTCCTGCAGCGAGAGGCCCGCGCGGTCCAGCATCCGCGGCATCGCGTACGCCGGCGCCATCAGCAGGCCCTCGCGCTTGTGGACGTGGTCGATCGCCGCGGTCTGGCCCTCGCTGAAGTAGGCGAGGATCGGCAGGTCGCGCTCCTTCGCCCACTCCTCCGAGGCGAGCAGCACCGACGAGGCGCCGTCGCTGAGCGGCGTCGAGTTGGCGGCGGTCATCGTACCGTCCGCGCCGCCGAAGACTGGCTTGAGCTTGGCGAGCTTCTCGACCGACGAGTCGGGGCGCAGGTTCTGGTCGCGCTCGAGACCGAGGTAGGGGTTGACGAGGTCGTCCATGAAGCCCCGCTCGTAGGCGGCCGCGAGGTTGTGGTGGCTGCGCGCGGCGAGCTCGTCCTGCTCCTCGCGCGAGACGCCCCACTCGGTGGCCATGATCGAGCAGTGCTCGCCCATCGACATGCCGGTACGCGGCTCGGCGTTGCGCGGGACCTCGGGCACGACGTGGCCGAGGCGCAGCTTCGCCAGCTTCTTGACGCGGCCGGCGGTCGTCTTCTCGCGATTGGCCTCGAGCAGCACCTCGCGCAGCCCCTCGTTGACAGCGATCGGCGCGTCGGAGGTGGTGTCGACGCCGCAGGCGATGCCCGAGTCGATCTGGCCGAGCGCGATCTTGTTCGCGACGAGGATCGTCGCCTCGAGGCCGGTCCCGCACGCCTGCTGGACGTCGTAGCCGGGCGTCTCGGGCGCCAGGCGGGTGGAGAGCAGGCTCTCGCGCGTGAGGTCGCGGTCGCGCGAGTGCTTGAGCACGGCCCCGCCGACGACCTCGCCGAGGCGCTCGCCGGCGAGCGAGTAGCGGTCGATCAGGCCGTCGAGCGCGGCGGTGAGCATGTCCTGGTTCGACGCCTTGGAGTAGGCGGAGTTCGAGCGTGCGAACGGAATCCGGTTGCCGCCGACTACGGCGACCCGGCGAATCTGGCTGTTCATCGTGGGGTGTTGCCTCCTGAGGTCTGCGGGGAAGTCGCCGCCGGCTGAGAGCGCAAACGCAGGCCCGGCTCGACCGTCGTGATCAAGAGCTCGGCGGCGTCCGCGGCGGAAATCGCCTCGGTCCGCAGCCACCAGCGCACGAGCGCCTCGGCGGCGCCCATCACGGCGGTCGAGAGCGCCTCGACCTCGGTGCGCGCGCGGTCGCGGTGCGGCGGCGGGATCTGCTCCAGCAGCGACGCCGAGACCAGCTCGCGCAGCTGCGTGCGGTAGGCCGCGACGCTGTCGGCGATCTCGCCGCCGGCGGGCAGCGTCTCGTCGAAGAGCACGGCCCAGGCGGCGCGGTCCTCGTCGACGAACTCGAAGAAGGCGCGCAGGCCGGCACGCAGGGCCTCCGCCGGCTCGCTGGTCGTGCCGACAGCCTCCACCACCGTGTCGACGAGCGCGTCGCCGGCGCGCTCGAGGCAGGCGAGGTAGAGCTGCTCCTTGTTGCCGAAGTAGTTGTAGAGCAGCGGCTTGGTGACACCGACGGCCGCGGCGACGTCGTCCATCGTCACGGCCGCGTAGCCGCGCTCGGCGAACAGCGCGTGCGCGGCCGCGACCGTCTGCTCCATGCGCTCGGCGCGCGGCAAGCGCGTGCGTGTGGTCGCTCCCGCCATCGGAACCATGTTACCGCACTATAAATTTCTATGTCGGTAACCTCAGGGGCGGCTTCCCACGGCGCCGCCCGAGACGCCGTCGTCGGCGGTAGAGTCGCCCGATGCCGCTCCGCCGCAGCGACTCGCGCCCGTGGTCCTGGGACCGGCTCGGCGACCGCACGCTCGCGGTCTACCGCTCGGCCCACGACGGGCGCGAGCGCGTGGCGGCGCTCGTCTGGCAGGCCGACGACCCGCGCGTGACCGTCGACGGCGTGCGGCCGCCGCTGCTGGCGCTGACGATGGACCTCGAGCCCGAGCCGGGCGAGCGCAACGCCGTCGCGATGGCGGGCTTCGACTCGCTCGAGGCGGCCCGCGGCCACTGCGTGGAATTCGCGGGCGGCACGACCGAGATCGCCTGGAGCTCGCTGGCGGAGACCGCGCAGATCGGCCTCTACGCGACCATCCGCGACCCTGGCTTCGCCGACGCCGGCTGAGCCACGCGGCGCGGCGGCGCGAGATCGCTCAGGAGGGCTCGACGAGCACTGGCGCTACGGCGGGCGCCTTCGGTAGATTGGCTGGGATGGACCGCCGCAGCGACGTCCTCAAGGCCTCACCGCGGATGTTCGACTCCGAGCTGCTGGACCGCCTCTCGCGCGTCCATCCGGTCGTCCCGCTGATCGTCTTCATCCCGGCGATCGCGGTGCTGTTCGCCCTCGGCCAGGAGGGCCGCGGCGTGCTCGAGGTGACCGCCTGGATCGCCGGCGGCTGGGTCTTCTGGGGCCTGACCGAGTACTGGCTGCACCGGCTCGTCTTCCACTTCGAACCCGAGGAGGGGATCGGCGCCCGACTGCACTGGATCATCCACGGCGTCCACCACGACCACCCGAACGACCCGATGCGCCTGGTCATGCCGCCGTCGGTCAGCGTCCCGCTAGCGCTCGCCTTCTGGGGCCTCTTCCACCTCGTGATCGGCGGCGCCCACGCCGACCTCTTCGCCGCCGGCTTCCTCGTCGGCTACCTGACCTACGACATGACCCACTACCACCTCCACCACCACAAGCCGCGCACGCGCGTGGGCAAGCTCTTCTACGAGCTCCACATGCGCCACCACTTCCAGGACGACACCAAGGGCTTCGGCGTCGCCTCCCCCTGGTGGGACGTCGTCTTCCGCACGCGCCTCAAGCAGCGCAGCCGCCAGCGCGCCTAGCGCTCGCACCCACCCTCCACGAGACGCGCCTCGTAGCGCTCTCGTTACACAGGCAACCCTGCTGTGCGCCTTGCCGAGGCAGCATATCCGCATGCACTCGCCCGCCATCAGGGAGCAGGCCATGGAACTCGTCCGCTCGGGCCTCAACGACTGCGAGGTCGCCCGCCGCACCGGCATCTCTCGCACCACCATCCGCGACTGGCGCCGCCCGAGCTACCAATCGAGGAGCGGCAGATCGCCTCGCGTCACCTGCCCGCGCTGCTGGCGTGCCTCTCCCCCGCTCTCGTTCTCCGACGACGACTACGCCGAGCTATTGGGGATCTACCTCGGCGACGGCTACATCGTGAGGATGGGGCGCACGTTCCGACTGCGGGTCTATCTCGACTCCGCCTACCCCTGCATCGTCGACGAGTCGAAGGCCCTGCTCCAGCGGTGCTTCCCCAGCAACCCAGTCGGAGTCGTCTTCGGACACGAGGGCCGCATGACCGTGTTGAGCGTCTACTCATCGCACCTGCCCTGCGTGTTCCCGCAGCACGGACGAGGCATGAAGCACCTACGGAAGATCGAGCTCGAGGCCTGGCAAGAGCAGCGCATCCAGACGTCGCCATGGAGGTTCCTACGCGGCCTGATCAGGAGCGACGGCTGCGTGTTCATCAACCGGACTGGCCCGTACGAGTACCTCTCGTATGACTTCGCGAATCGCTCACGCGACATACTCGATCTCTTCGGCCGCACCTGCGATGCCGTCGGCGTCGAGTATCGCCGCTACGCGACACGGATCCGCGTCTATCGGCGCGCGAGCGTCGCCCTGATGCAAGCCAACGTGGGGCTGAAGCGCTAGGCTCTGCTAGTACCACGCGGATGTGGCGGAATTGGTAGACGCCCGGTCCTCAGGCGGCCGTGTCCTTCGGGACGTGGAGGTTCGAGTCCTCTCATCCGCATTAGATTGGGCCCCGCGATGAGCGACGGGCAACAGCCGCGGGAGTCCGCGTACGCGAGCGCCGGGGTCGACTATTCGACGCTGGACGCGGGGAAGCGGCTGGCGTTGACGGCGGCGCTGGGCACTTCCGGGGCGCTGGAGGCGCACGGAGGGAAGGCGCTGGACGTGTCGCGGGGAGAGCCCGCGTTCGTGTTCGATCTCGGCGACCGAACTTTGGCGTTCGTGATGGAGGGGCTGGGGACGAAGGCCGTAATTGCGCGGCAGGTCGCCGAGGCGGGCGGCCCGAACCGCTTCGACGCCGTCGCCTACGACACGGTCGCGGCGATCGTCAACGACCTCTGCTGCGTCGGCGCGCTGCCGCTCGTGGTCAACGCCTACTTCGCCACCGGCTCGTCGGACTGGTACCGCAACGCCGAGTGGCACGCGGCGCTCGTCAAGGGGTGGAGCCGCGCCTGCGCGGACTCCGACGCGACCTGGGGCGGCGGCGAGTCGCCGTCGCTGCCCGGGCTGGTCAACGACGCCGACATCGAGCTCGCCGGCAGCGCCGTCGGCGCGATGCCGGCCGGACGCGCGCCGATCCTCGGCGAGCGCCTCTCCCCCGGCGACGAGATCGTGCTCGTCGCGAGCAGCGGCCTACATGCCAACGGTGCCTCGCTCGCGCGGATGGTCGCCGGCCGGCTGCCTGACGGCTACGCCACGCCGCTGCCCAGCGGGCGCACGTTCGGCGCGGCGCTGCTCGACCCGTCGATCCTCTACGCGCGCCTGGTCGCCGCGCTCGCCGAGGCCGACGTGCCGGTCAGCTACCTCAGCCACGTCACCGGCCACGGGCTGCTCAAGCTGATGCGCCCCAGCCACGAGCTGACCTACCGGATCTCGGACCTTCCGCCCGTGCCCGAGGTGCTCGCCTTCCTCGCCGAGCAGGCCGGGATGGACGCCCACGCCGCCTACAGCACCTTCAACATGGGGTCGGGCTACGCTGTCTACACCGCGATGGGCACCGGCGAGCAGGTCGCCGAGATCGCCCGCGGCCTCGGCCACGACGCGCTCGTCGCCGGCGCCGTCGAGGAGGGACCACGGCGGGTGATCGTCGAGCCGGTCGGCGTCGAGTACACGACCGGCGAGCTCGACCTCGCGCCCGAGCAGGGCCGGTCGAGCGGCTCGGAATAGACTCGCCTCCAGACCACGAAAGGAGCGAGATGGCTTACGAGGTACCGGATCTTCCGTACGACTACGCGGCGCTCGAGCCCCACATCGACGAGGCGACGATGCGGGTGCACCACGACAAGCACCACCAGGCGTACGTCGACAAGGCCAACGCCGCGCTGGAGGGCACCGAGTGGGCGGGCAGGTCGATCGAGGACGTGATCGCGAACCTCTCGCAGCTGCCCGACGACATCCGCACCGCCGTGCGCAACAACGGCGGCGGGCACTACAACCACGCGCTCTTCTGGGAGTCGATGTCACCGAACGGCGGCGGCCAGCCCGACGGCGAGCTCGCAAGCGCGATCGAGTCGGCGTTCGGCTCGTTCTCCGACTTCCAGGGCAAGGTCAAGACGACCGGTGTCGGCCAGTTCGGCTCCGGTTGGGCCTGGCTGGTGCACGACGGCTCCGGCCTCGCGGTCGTCGGCACGCCGAACCAGGACAACCCGCTCACCGACGGCAAGACGCCGCTACTCGGCGTGGACGTCTGGGAGCACGCCTACTACCTCAAGTACCAGAACAAGCGCCCCGACTACATCGACGCCTGGTGGAACGTCGTCGACTGGGGCAAGGTCGCCGAGCGCTACTCCGCCGCCGGCTGAGCCGGCCGGCGCCGCCACGCCGCCCAGGCCCGACGGGCCGACTCCGGCCACATTCCGGCCGGAGTCAGCCCGCGGCGCTCGTGGCCATCGGCGCAGACGCGCCTGGGCGGATCTCGGCCACACTGCGGCCGAGATCGGCCCAACGCTGAACCCACAACTCCCCCGACTCGCCGACGGCCGACGACCGGGGAACGCTAGAGCGAGCGCTCCCAGTCGAGGATCGCGGCGGCGATGACGTCGCCGCGGTCCTCCTGGAGGAAGTGGCTGGCGCCCTCGATCTTGACCTGGTCGGCCGCGCCGGGGATGTGGTCGACGAAGACGTCGCCCGCCTTCGGGTAGGAGAAGACGGGGTCGGAGTCGGAGAACGCGACCAGCGCCGGCTTGTCCCAGCGCGCGAGCTCGTCGAGGACGGCGCGCATCGCGGGCGCGGCGGGATCGTCGTCGCCGAGCGGCACCAGTAGCGGGAAAGCCGCCGCGCCGGCCTTCGACTCGGCGTTCGGGAACGGGGCCTCGTAGGCGGCGACCACGTCCTCGGGGAGCTCCGTCGTCGTCGCGCCCTGGATCACGAAGCCGACCGGCAGGTCGGGGTTCCTCTCCGCGAAGTCGCGCCACTGCATGAACCCCTTGCTCACGCGACCGGTGAAGAGGCCCGTGTTGAGGATCACGAGGCGGTCGACGCGGTCGGCGTTCTCGACCGCCCAGCGCAGGCCGATCGGCCCGCCCCAGTCCTGGACGACGACGGTCGCGCCGCGCAGATCGAGCGTCTCGAGCACCGCACTGACGTGCTCGAGATGGCGGTCGTAGGTGTACCAGCCGATCTCGGTCGGCTTGTCCGAGCGGCCGAAGCCGGCGTAGTCGGGGCAGAGCACCCGGTGTCCGCCCGCCACGAGCGGCGGGAGCATGTGGCGGTACAGGTAAGCCCACGTCGGCTCGCCGTGGAAGCAGACGACCGGGCTCCCCTCTCCCTCGTCCACGTAGTGCATCCGCAGCCCGTCGACGTCGACGTAGTTGGGCTCGTACGGGAAGCCGGGAAGGTCGCCGAAGCGCTCGTCGGGCGTGCGAAGGATCTCCATCCGGCCGACCCTATCCGGGGAATGGGCCCCGCCGCGCCGGTACCCTGAGGGCGTGGGGACCGCGAGCGCAGTCGACTGGACCGAGCACACGCTGCGCACGTTGGCGAACGCCGGCTACCGCGCCAGCGGGCCGCGCGAGGAGGTGATCGGCGCGATCGCGGACGTCGGCTGCAGCGTCACCGCGCGCGAGATCGGCGACCTGCTGCGCGAGCGCGGCAGCGGCGTCGGCCTGGCGAGCGTCTACCGCGCGCTCGACCTGCTCGACCGCCTCGGCCTAGTCCAGCGCTTCGACGTCGGCGAGGGCGTCGCCCGCTTCGAGCCCGCCCATCCCGACGGCGACCATCACCACCACCTCGTCTGCGATAGCTGCGGGACGGTCGAGCCGTTCGAGGACGACGCGCTCGAGCAGGCGATCCACCGTGTGTCGGGCAGGACCGAGTTCGCTGTCGCCGCGCACGACGTGACGCTGCACGGCGAGTGCCCGTCCTGCCGCGCCGGCGACTGAGCCGGGGCTACGCGTCCGGGCGGCAGCGCTCGGCGCCGCCGCTGAGCCCGTCGACGATCGCCGCGGTGTTCGACTGGATCGACTCGACGTAGGTGGCGCCGCCCGATCCCGCGGGGCCGAGCGCGTCCACCCACAGCGGGCGGCCGACGGTCGCGCCGGTCTCGCGCGCGACCGCCTGCTCGAGCCTCGGCGCGAGCGAGCTCTCGGGGAAGATCGCCTCGACGTCCTGCTCGCGAATCTGCTCGACGAGGTCCTGCGTGTCGCCGGCCGACGGCTGTGCCGCCGTGGATCGCGACGGGATCAGGGCGCCGACGACCGTGAGGCCGTAGCGGTCGGCGTAATGGCCGAGGGCGTCGTGCGTGGTGACCAGCCGCCGCTTGGCGGGCGGGATCCGCTCGATGCACGCCGCTACGTTGCGATCGAGACGGCGCAGGCGCTCGGCGTAGGCGTCCGCGTTGCGGCGGTAGACGGCCCGGCCGCCTGGGTCCGCCTCGGTCAGCGCAGCCTCGATCGCCGCGACGGCGCGCACGGCGTGGCGCGGATCCTGCCACCAGTGCGGATCCTCCCCGTCACCGTGTGCGTGATCGCCGTCGTCAACGCCATCCTCACCGTCCGCGTGACCCTCGATGCCTTCGTCCTCATGGGCCTCGTCCTCATGGGCGTCGTCGCCCGGATGCGGGTCGCCCTCGACGTCCACCGCGGTCTCGATCAGGTCGACGACCGGGGCGTCGCCGCCCGCATTCGCGATCAGGCCGTCGAGCCACTCGTCGACCTCGCCGCCGGAGCGGATCACCACGTCCGCCTCGGCGAGCGCCGCGGCGTCGCTGGGCCGCGGCTCGTAGCCGTGCGGGTCGGAGTTGGGCTGAAGCAGCTGGCGCACCTCTATCCGCGCGCCGCCGACGTTGCGGACGATGTCCGCGACCTGTGTGGTCGTCGCCACCGCGTTGACGGCCGCGTCGCGGTCGCCGCTCGACGACGAGTCGCCGCCACACCCAGCAGCAAAGACGACGAGCGCGGCGGCGAGGAGGCACAGGGCGCGCGGTGAGGCGAGGGGTCGCACGGCGCGGAGCCTACTGAGAACGATTCTCGTTTGCGTCCCAGTCCATGCCACCTCGCCATCGCCTCGCGCGCATAGCCTCCGTGATGCGATGAGCCACGACCACGCGCACGTCCAGACCGAGCCCGCACGGGAGGGCGACCGCGCCCGGCTCTGGATCGCCCTCGGCCTGATCCTCGCGCTGATGGCCGGCGAGGTCGTGGCCGGCATCGTCGCCGGCTCGCTCGCCCTGCTCTCCGACGCCGCCCACATGCTCACCGACGCGGCGGCGATCGGCCTCGCCCTGTTCGCGGGCCGGCTCGCCGACCGCCCGCCGCGCGGCGGCTACACCTACGGCCTGCGTCGCGCCGAGATCCTGTCAGCCCAGGCCAACGGGGCGACGCTGCTCGCGCTGGCCGCGGTGATCGCCTTCGAGGCCGTGCGGCGCCTGATCGACCCGCCGGGCGTCGAGGGCGCGATCGTGCTGGTGGTCGCGCTCGTCGGCGTCGCGGTCAACCTCGTCGCCACCTGGGTCCTCGCCGGGGCGAACCGCCGGAGCCTGAACGTCGAGGGCGCGTTCCAGCACATCCTCACCGACCTGTTCGCCTTCGTCGCGACCGCGGCCGCGGGCGCGGCGATCCTGCTGACCGGCTTCGTGGAGGCCGACGGCATCGCCGCGCTGATCGTCGCCGCGCTGATGACGCGCGCCGGCTGGGGGCTGCTGCGCGACTCCGGCCGGATCCTGCTCGAGGGAGCGCCACGCGGGATCGAGCCGGACGAGGTCGCTCGGATGCTCGCCGCCGAGCCCGACGTCGTCGAGGTCCACGACCTCCACGTCTGGGAGGTCACGTCCGGCTTCCCCGCCCTGACCGCGCACGTGCTGCTGGAGCCGAGCCGCGACTGCCACCAGCGCCGGCGCGACTTCGAGGCGCTGCTGCGCGAGCGCTTCGGAATCGAGCACACGACGATCCAGGTCGACCACGCGCAGGGCGCGCAGGCACCGATCGAGCTCGAGCGCGCCCCGCGGCGCGGCGACGAGAGCTAGTCGCGCTCGCGGCGACGGCCACCGCCGCCGACGCGCTCGACGGCCTTGGTGGCGTCGACGTACGGCAGCAGGCCCAGCTCGCGGGACCGCTTGACGGCACGGGCCATCTTCGACTGGTCGCGGCGGCTGAGGCCGGTGACGCGGCGCGAGCGGATCTTGCCGCGCTCGGTGATGAAGCGCTGGAGCAGGCCGACGTTCTTGTAGTCGATCCGCTCGATCTCCTCGCGCGGAAGCTTGGAGTAGCGGCGCGCCTCGCCCTTCTGGGGCGGCTTGCCGCGGCGCCTGTCCTTGGTGTTTCCTCGGCCCATCGGCCGCTAAGGGTGACACAGGCGACGACTCCGTGTCGCCGCGGGCGCCCTCGATGCCGCCCGCGGCGCACGGGTCCGCCCGCGCTGATTGCATTCGCGCCATCGACCGGAGCGGCATCACTCGCATGTACGCGGCGATCGTCGCCGTGCTGGCCGTCGCCACGGTGGTGGGGATGGTCGTCCTGTGGCCTGGGAACGTCGACGCCCAGGTCGGCGAGACGATCGTCGCGGAGTCCGAGACGGCGACCGTCCTCTCGGTCGAGGAGTTCGCCTGCTCGGGCTTCGAGAGCGACGTCTGCCGCGAGGTCACGGTCCGGATCGACACCGGCGCCGACAGCGGCAAGCGCACCCAGCTCGTGCTCGACAGCGGCGTGATCGACCCCGAGGTGTCCGAGGGCGACGAGCTGCGCGTGATCGAGAACGTCGTCCCACCGGGAGCCGACCCGGTACCCGGGCGCGAGTACTCGATCTCGGACTTCGACCGCCAGGGGTCGCTGCTGCTGCTGGTGCTGGTGTTCGCGGGCCTGGTCGTCCTCTTCGGCCGGCTGCGCGGCGCGATGTCGCTCGTCGGGCTCGGCCTCAGCCTGGCGATCGTCCTCGTCTTCATGGTCCCGGCGATCCTGGCCGGCAAGAGCACGCTGGCCGTGGCGGTCGTGGGCGCGGTGGCGGTCATGATCGCCACGATCCTGCTCGCGCACGGCACCGGCCCGAAGAGCCTCGCGGCGATCGTCGGCACCGCCTTCTCGCTGATCGTGACCGTCAGCCTGGCCGTCATCTTCACCGACCTCACCCACCTCACCGGCGTCGCGACCGAGGAGGCGGCGCTGCTACAGATCAACGACTCCGGCGTCTCGCTGCAGGGCCTCCTGCTGGCCGGCATGATCATCGCCGCGCTGGGCGTGCTCGACGACGTGACGGTCAGCCAGTCGTCGACCGTGCTCGCGCTGCGGGCCGCGAACCCCAGCCAGAGCTTCCGCGAGCTGTTCCTGCGCGCGATGGACGTCGGCCGCGACCACGTCAGCGCGACCGTCAACACGCTCGTGCTCGCCTACGTCGGCGCCTCGCTGCCGCTGATGCTGATCTTCAGCTCGAGCGAGATCGGCTTCGCGGACGCCGTGAACCTCGAGCTGATCGCCAAGGAGATCGTCGCCACGCTCGTCGGCTCGATCGGCCTGATCGCCGCGGTGCCGATCACCACGGCGCTCGCGGCGCTGCTCGCCGGGCGGATGTCGCAGGGCGAGCTGGCGGCGGTCGAGCCGCACGGCCACGCGCACTGAGGCGCCTGCGGCCGAGCGCGCGCGTCAGGCCGTGGCGGTGGCCGCCGGCACCCAGCCGGCCGGCAGCGCACCCGCCGGCACGTCGCCCGGATGGCTGCCGAACCAGCGCTGCGCGACCGACTCCGCCGGCCTTCCCGCGATCAGCGGCCGCAGGTCGCCCAGCGTGAGCAGCAGCTGCAAGGACGCGCCGATCTGGAGGTCGGCGGCCGTCGGGTCCTCGCCTCCGAGGATGCCGTCGGCGACCAGCTCGTCGACGCGGTCGACCTGCGCCGGCAGCGCCGCGATGTCCGCCGCGACCGTCTCGGCGGTGATGCCGATGTACCGCCATGTCGCGCGCAGCAGCTTGATCGCGAAGTCGACGCCGGCGGGGTCGAGCGAACCGGGCCCGCCGAAGGTGCCGAGCGCCTCGGGCCGGAAGTGCATGGTGCCCCAGAACATCCGCCGCATCGCCGGCTGCAGCTCCCCGTCGCCCCATCGCTCTGCCGCACGCACCGCGTCCGCGATCGGCTCGGGATAGAGCGGCGGCTGAGGCAACATCGCCTCGAGCCGCTCGTGGATCGCGATCGACCCGTGCACCGGCTCCCCGTCGATCAGCAGTCCCGGCACCGTCCGTCGGCCCTCGCCGTAGACGCGCTCGACCTCGTCCGCATGCGGTCCCGGGGTCAGGCCGACCGTCTCGTACTCCAGCCCCTTCCGACCCAACGCGACCTTCACCGCCTCGCACGGCGGCGAGAACGGAATCACGTGCAGGACGAGGTCTGGCTGGCCAGCCATGCAAGGCAGCCTACAACAGCACCGGCTGCCTCCCCCGTCGACCGACTAACATCCGACCCCTCGGGGCGTGGCGCAGTCTGGTAGCGCACTCGGCTGGGGGCCGAGCGGTCGCTGGTTCAAATCCAGTCGCCCCGACTATCGTCAGCAGATGGACTTTGGCGAGCTTCCAGGCAAACTTGAGGATGACGACCGCCTCTTTGGCGTTGGTGGTCCCTGGCAGTTCAACACCAAGATGGCCTGGGACTTCCTTCGTGACTACCGATACGTCGAGGGATTCCGGCGCGCCGCCGAGGCACTGGGCGACCACTTAGCGAGCCATCGCGCCGACGTCGATGCATTGGCAATGCCCATCCTCTTCTGCTACCGCCAATGGCTTGAGCTGCGCCTAAAGGACTTGTGGCTCCAAGGGGGGAATCTGCGCTCGCTCGACGTTGAACCTCTTCAGACCCACAACCTCAGAATCCTGTGGCGACATGTTCGGCCAGTGCTTGAGGAGGCATGGCCTGAGGGTGATCGCTCGGAGCTTGATCGCCTTGAGACGGTGCTGCATGAGTTGGCTGACCTGGATGGTCCCAAAGGCACTGGGTTCCGTTACGCGACAGACAGCGAGGGGCGTGCATCCATTCCGGATGACCTGGACATCAACCTTCTTAACGTCCGGCAGGTGATGGACAAAGTCGCCATGCTGCTCGATGGCGCGGCTGAGGGGATCGCAATGATGCTCGAGTACGGAGCGGAGATGCGCGCCGACTACGGTGACGACTGACATCGCCAGATGTTTCCCCGGAGCCGCCTCGCAGCCATGTAGAAGCCCGTATTCGCTTCCCAGCCGAGCAGTCACAAGCCGGATCAACATCCCGTTCCGACGGACAGCACTGAGTGCGTCGCGGTCAGTGCTGTCGCTGAAGTCAGAGTTCGTCTGGCGTCACGACGATCCGAAGACGACTCGCCCCTCGACGCAGGCGACCGTCGACGGTGACTAGCCGGCAGTCGAGGATCTGGGCGAGCGCGACGTACTCAGCGTCGTAGGTCCGGCCCCACCCCATGTCGGTTGCGAGAGTCCACGCGTTGCGCCCGAGATCCGCGGGGTTCTCACATCGGATCGACGCCGCGTCAAGACGATCATGCAAGACGTCCGCCCGGTCGTAGCTGATCGTCCCCTTGAAAGCCTGGAGGTGCAGGTTGGCCCTGACCTCGGACCACATCAGCGGCGGCGCGACGAGATCGTCCCCGAGATCCTTGAAGCCGTCAACCCTCGCACACGCCGCCGTAGCGGCGCTCGCGTCGATGACGAGCATCAGCGCCCGGCGCGAACTTCGTCCAGGCCGGCTACCCAGTTGGGCACCGGCGTGCCGTCCTCGAAGGTCCGCCAGGACTCCGGAAGCCCCACCATCTCCGGCTCCGCCTCGGGATGGCTCGGCGTGCGCTCGACGACGATCCGCGCGGCGGCTGCCTCAGCCTCCGACAACCCATCGACCTGCGCCCGCAGCTTCTCCTTGGCGGTCATGCCGCGATTCTACTCCCGTCCACCGCGGCGTCCTACGATATGACCGTGGTGGTGCACTGCCAAGTCTTGGCCGAACCAGCGGCATGACGGACCCTGAGGCGGTGCATACGGCGCTGCCCGAGGCCGCGACGCGACGACAGGCCCGCTCGTCGATCGCCGAGGAGGCCCTTCACCTGGCCACCGACGAGTAGGACCGGCAAGAGATGCAGTCCGTGCGCAACCTGATGTCAGAACTGCAACCCGCCAGGCTCGACTGAAATAGTCCGCGGCGAACTGTGTGATCCGCCTCCCCGCGAGGTCCGACGGGGCGGCCGTTTGGACACCGCCCTACCGCGGCACGCCCGGAACGGGGCGCACGCGGACGGCGAGCCAGCCGGGGAGGGCGAGCATGGCGACGGCGATGGTGGTAACGAGGGCGAGGATGGCGGCCGCCGGCAGCGCGGCTGCGGAGTAGGAGACCGGGAAGCCGGTGATGGTCTCGAGGGCGCGGCTGAGGAGGATCTGGCCGTAGAGGCCGAAGGCGGCGCCGCTCAGGCAACCGGTGCCGAGCAGGACGCCGCTCTCCAGCAGCAGCGCGCGCCAGAGCTTCGACTCCGAGTAGCCGTGGACCTTGCGCGCGGCCATGGTCGGACGCCGCTGCCAGATCATCCCGCCCATGGCGATCGCCATCGCCAGCACCGCCGCGATCAGGACGAGCACCGAGATCTGGGTGAGGCGCGACAGGCGTCGCGAGATGCGGCGTAGTGGAGCTCGATCCGCTCGTCGACCGTCTCGACGGTGAGCGGGACATCGCCCAGCGCTCGCTCGATCTCGCGCTTCACGACGTCGGGCGTCGCGCCGGGAGCGAGGTCGACGTAGAGCGCGCTCGCATCGTCGCTCCCCCATGCGCGGGCGTAGTCGTCGGGTTGAGCAGGATCGTTCCCGGCGACCAGCCGAGGTTCGTGGAGATCGCCGCGATCCGCAGCGGTGTCGGCACCGGCGTCGGCAGCGTCACGCGATCGCCGACCGTCGCCCGGCGGGCGTCCGCGATCCCCTTGGAGAGCACGACCCAGCCGCCGCTCGCGAGACGCTCCGCGGCGCGTATGGGGTCTCCCTCCTCGATCTGGCTCGAGGGCCCGACGCCGCGAGACTGACGCCGCGGAGGCACCACCCGCCCACTCCCAACCTCGACCTAACGATGCGCCCGCCGCGTCAGTCCTGCTGGAGGATCGTCTCGACGGGAACCGGCGCGGCGAGGGTGTCCCGGATCGGCGAGCGCGCCTCGACGGTCTGCGTGAGGTCCTCGAGCTCCTCCCGCGAGGCATTCGGGCTCTCGAGCGCGACCCGCACGCGCAGGGCGCCCATGCCCGGCCGAACCTTCTCGTCCAATCCGAGGAACCCGTGGAGGTCGAAGTCGCCCTCGAGCTCGAAGTGGAGCGAGTCGAGCTGGATCCCGCGAGCCGCGGCGTTGGCCGCGAAGGTCACCGCGTAGCAGCCCGCGAGGGCCTGCAACACGTACTCCCCCGGACTGGCGGCCGCGTCGGTGCCCAGCAGCGCCGCCGGCTCGTCGCTGGCGAACGAATAGGTCGCCGTGCGCGTCGGCTCGACCTCGCCGGCCTGGCGGAACGGCGCCGTGCACGACGACGTCGTCATGCCCCCGGCCCAGTCCGAGGAGACGCCGAAGGTTACGTGGGCGAGCTCGGGGCGGTCCCCGACGGCCTGCACCACTTCCTTCAGCCCGTCGACGTCCACGCCATTCATCTTCGTCATCGTGCTGCGTCCTTTCGTCGGGGCGGTGAGCGGCAAGCCCGTGGCGGTCGCCCGATCGGGCGACCGGAGCGACGCGCCCGGAGCAGAGCAACCTACCGGCGTGCAGCCAGCCCCCAGCTGGTATTTCGGCCACGAACGCACCCCCGATTCGTGCATCGGCCAACCGCGAGCGCCGGCGCCCGTGCGCGACCCTGCGGGACATGCATGTGCGCGCGAGCACCGGGGTCGACCTCACGACCACGTTGAGCATGGGCCGGCACGACCTCGTCGTGGACGAGCCGCCGCAGCTCGGAGGCGCCGATCTCGGCCCGAGCCCCACCGAGCTGCTCGCCGCCAGCCTCGCGGCCTGCACCGCGATCACGATCCAGATGTACCTGCGCAGGAAGGGCTGGCAGGACAGCAGCCTGCGGGTCGAGGCGGTCGGTGGCGACGACACCGAGATCGACGGCTACCAACTGACAGTGCACCTGCCGGCGTCGCTCTCCGACGCCCAGGTGGCGCGTGTGCTGCATGTAGCCGCACGTTGCCCGGTGCGGCGCGTCCTGTCGGGCTCGCCGGAGATCCGCGAGGAGGTGCGGCGTGGCACGGCCTGAGAGTCACGATCCGCCGCTGCACGGGGTCCGCGTCGTCGAGCTCTCCGACGGGATCGCGGCGTCGTACTCCGGCTGGCTGCTGGCGACGCTGGGAGCGGACGTGGTCAAGCTCGAGCCGCCGGACGGCGATCGAATCCGTCGCTGGGGCCCGCGCCCGCCCGGGGCCCAGGACGACGACGGCGGCCTCTTCGTTGCCCTCAACCGGGGCAAGCGCAGCGTCGTGCAGGACCTCGAGACCGACGAAGGCCGCCGCGTGGCCTTCGAGATCGTCGCAAGCCGGGACGTCTTCCTCACCGACCTCCCGATCGACCAGCGCGAGGCGCGCGGGCTCGGCCACTCGACACTCAGCTCCTCGAACGGCCGCCTGGTCAGCGTCGGCGTCTCGCCCTACGGGGACGAGGGCCCGCTGGCCGGCACCGCCGGCTGCGGGCTCACCACCGCCGCGTTCGCCGGCGCGAGCACAGTCATCGGGTTGCCAGAGCGGTCGCCCCTGGCCCCGCCCTTCGACCTCCTCGACTACGAGGCCGGCGCCAACGCCGCCGCTGCCGCGCTGGCGGCGGTCCTGACCGTCGAGCGCGACGGCGAGGGCCAGCGGGTCGATGTCGCCGCCGTTGAGGTCGCCGCGAGCTTCGTGACCACTAACGCGCTCATGTACGTCCCGTGCGGAAAGCCCTGGGCCCGCGACGGACGCCGCGCGTCGAAGTCGGGTGGCGCCTACCCGTATGGGATCTACCCCTGCCGCGACGGCTACATCACGATGATCGGCCGCTCGCGCGCGGATTGGGAGCGGATCGTGGAGGCGATGGGATGGCCCGCCTGGTCGCGGGACCCCCGCTTCGAGGATCCGTTCGTGATCGCCGACGAGCACGCGGACGAGGTCGACGAGCACATGAGCGAGTGGCTCGCCCGCCACACCAAGGGGGAGCTGGCGCGGATCGCGCGCGAGCACAAGGTCGTCCTCGCTCCGCTGCGGACGGTCGAGGACGTCCTGGCCGATCCCCACTTCGAGCACCGCGGCGTCTTCGAGCACAAGATCCGCGTCGGCGACCGGGCCTTCTCGCCGCCCCGCCCGCCGTGGGACGCGGGGATGTCGGCGGGCCGGCTGTCCCCGGCGCCGCGCCTGGGCGAGCACACCGACGAGATCGGATCGGCCGTGGGCCCGCCGGCGCGGAACGGCCGATCGACGGCCCGCGCGTCCGGCGACGGGCCGCTCGCCGGCCTGCGCGTCGTCGACTTCAGCTGGGTCTGGTCGGGCCCGATGGTCGGCGCGACGCTCGCCGACCTCGGTGCTGAGGTGATCAAGATCGAGCACCGCGGGCGCCTCGACAACGCGCGCCTTCGCTGCCGTCCCCTGGTCGACGGCAAGCCGCTGGAGGGACCGCTCGAGGAGCTGTCGTACTACTTCCGCCAGAACAACCGGGGCAAGCGGAGTCTGACCGTCGACCTCAAGCACCCACGCGGGCTCGAGGTCGTCACCGAGCTCGTCGCGCAGAGCGACGTCGTGCTCGAGAACCTGACACGCGGCGTGTTCCCCCGGATCGGCCTCGACCTCGACGCCATCCGCAGGCGCAACCCGGCGCTCATTGTGCTGTCGATGTCGGCGGCGGGCGAGGACGGCCCGATGCGAGGCCTGCGCGCGTACGCGCCGGTGATGACCGCGCTGTCGGGCCTGGAGAGCATGGTCGGCTACGACGACGAGCCGTCCCTCGGGATGATGACGCTCGCGCTCGGAGACCCGAACGCGGCCTCCCACGCCCTCGTGGCGGTCCTCGCGGCGCTCGTCGGCCGCGCCCGCACGGGCCTGGGCCGCCAGCTCGACGTGCCGCAAGTGGAGGCGATGCTCACCCCGCTAATGGAGGCGATCGCCGAGTTCCAGCTCGCCGGTCGCGACCCGGCGCAACGGGGCATGCGCCACCCGGAATACGTGCCCCACGGCCACTACCCGTGCCAAGCAGACGACAGCTGGGTCGCGATCGCCGTCGACTCGGCCGCCAGCTGGGGGCAGCTCGTAGAGGCGCTGGCCATCGACGAGCTGCGCGACGACCGCTTCCTCGACGCGACCGCCCGCCGCGAGGCCGCCGCCACGATCGACGCGGCGCTGGCGGCGACGACGCGGCAGTGGGACCGCGACGAGCTCGTCGAGCTGCTGGTTGCCTGCGGCGTTGCCGCGGCGCCGGTCCATCGCCTCGACGAGGTGCTTGCCAACCGCCACCTCCGCGAGCGCGGGCTCTATGTGGAGCTCGAGCATCCGCTCACAGGGCGCCACGAGGTGAGCCGCGTGCCCTGGCGCCTCGAGCGCACGCCGGCTGCCCCGCGGACGAGCGCGCCGCTGGTCGGCGAGCACACCCACCAGGTACTGGCCGACCACCTCGGCCTCGGCGAGGCCGAGATCGCCGAGCTCGAGCGCTCCGGCGCGCTGAGCAGCTAGCGGGCGCTCAGTAGAAGAAGAGGTCGTCGCGCAGTCCGACGCGCAGGTTGCGGTACCTGCCGCTGTAGAAGACCAGCGGCTGGCCGTCGCGGTACTCCAAGTGGGAGACGCGCGCGATGAAGAGCGTGTGGTCGCCGGCCGGATGGGCGTCGACGACCTCGCCGCCGATGTGGGCCAGCGCGTCCGGGATGAACGGCTGCGCGGGACTGCCCCTCCAGCTGAACTCGGGCGTGAGGCGCGCCTCCGTAGAGCCGGCGAAGTGCCAGGAGAGCCGCTCGTGCTCCTCGCCCAGGACGCTGATGCCATAGCGCCCGGTGGTGGCGAGCATGTCGGTCATGCGGCAGCGGTTGCCCAGCGACACCAGCACCAACGGCGGCTCCAGCGAGACCGAGAGCACGCCGTTCGCCGTCATCCCGTGGACGTCGTCGCCGTCGGCGGTGGTGATGACCGTCACGCCACTGGCGAAGCGGCCGAGCGCGCGCCGGAAGTCCCGCGCGAGCGTCGCGTCCGCGCCCCGGGCCCTGCGGTCAGCCAGCTTTGCGGACATGCGGTGGAGGCTGAGATCGGGTGTCCGGTCGAAGCTCCATCTAGCCCGACGAGGCCGGAGCGTCGACACGGTGGCGAGCGATGAGGCTCCTCGACCGCTCGGGCGTCAGGAGCGCGTCGACCTGCCTGTCCGGGTGGCTGAAGTTGTTCGTGAACTCGTCCAGCAGCGGCTTGCACTCGGCCATCGCACCGAAGAGCTCCAGGATGTGCGGGGCCGGCGGCTCGAGCATGATGTTGGTGAAGTCCGAGGCGCCCATCACGAAGCGGTCGCGGTCCGCGACGACGCGCTCGCAGAAGCGGGCGTCCCAGGCGAGCTCCTCGACGATCGCCCGCCCCAGCGCCATCGCCGAGAACGATGCAGAGTTCGCGCCCTGGCCCATGACCGGGTCCAGCGTCGTGTGGACGTCGCCGACCGCAACCGCGTAGGTGCCGTTGCTGAGGCGGACGTAGTCCTGACGGACGGTGGGCACCAGCGCACCCTGGATGAGATCCTGCGGCCGGGTCAGCCCGAACTGCGCCGGGTCGATCCGCTCGTAGACCGCCGGGTGATGGGCTCGGATCTTCTCCAGGAAGAGGCGGTCGAAGCCGTCCGGGTCGTCCTCGTAGCGGGTTCCGGCGAGCACCTCGAGGTCGCCGCCCGGGATGTTCTCCATCAGGAGCGCGGTCACCTCTCCCTCGATCGAGTACGTCGGGAACTCGACGCATTCCCCATGGCCAGGCGAGACCGAGAAGGTGTAGCCCTGCGGCTCGGCGCGCTCGACGCCGTGGAAGAGGCCCGCCGCGAGCCGCCGTTGCGGCTTCTCGAACGGGCACTTGTCGGCTCGCTGGGCGAACATCGCTCCCAGGCTGCCCTTCCCGGAGCTGACGACGAGTAGGTCGTGCTCGCTCGCGAGGCGGTCGACGTCTTCGGCCTGGAGCCCCTCACGGACGACGAGCTCGCCGCCGCGTTCCTCGAAGTCGCACATCAGCTGCGGCAGGTAAATCCTGTAGTCGATCGACCGCGGGCGGTAGTCGAAGTCGCCGCGCATCACCAGCGGGTCCGGGCCGCCGAGGTGCACGTGGGCCGAGTGGAAGCCGATGTCGAGACCGGCCCAATGGTCGACACCGAGGAGATCCTCGTGCTCGAGCGTGTGTCGATGGTGGATGACCGTGTTCGGCAACCGGCCCGCCGCGACCTGGTCGGCGCTGCGATCGGTGTAGATCGTCACGGGGACCTCGTTCTGCTGCAAGTAGAGCGCCAGGTGCATCCCGGCGATACCGGACCCGACTATGCCGACGCTTCCCATGGAGGCTCCTCCTCGTTGTCTGCCGACCTGCTGACGCTTCCCGTTCGGAGCCTGATCCTAGGTCGGCGCCAGAGCCGGAACAACGGGTGCGACCCTCTGCTTTTGATAGGCTGTCCCTATCGTTTCGCTCAGCCACCTCTACTGCTTCATGGCCCTTGTCGAGGAGCTGCACTTCGGGCGCGCCGCGGAGCGCGTGGGAATCTCTCAGCCGTCGCTCAGCGAGCAGATCCGGCGGCTCGAGTACGAGCTCGGGGTAATTTTGTTCGAGCGCACCAGCCGTCGCGTCTCGATGACCGAGAGCGGGCAGTTGCTGGCGACCAACCTCCCCGCGGCGCTGACGCAGCTCGAGCGCGTGATCGAGGCCGTCCGCGCGCAAGCCCGAGGCGGCTGGGAGATGTAGGGCCGGCGCGGCGCATGCCGCACCGGCGCGCACCACCGCTCATGCCCGCCGCTCGTCCGCCGGCGCCGTGGATCTCAGCCACGCCCGGTCGGAGATCAGGTCGCGACAGGTCTCGGCCCGGGCCCAGTGGGGCGTCTGCAGCAGCGCGGCGTGGAACGGGATCAGCGTCTCGATCCCGTCGATCTCGTAAGCCGCCAGCGCGTCGAGCATCCTCGCCGTGGCCTCGTCGCGGTCGGCTCCCCAGCAGACCAGCTTCGCGACCAGGGAGTCGTAGAATGGCGTGATCTCGGCCCCTTGGTCCACGCCCGAGTCCACCCGGACGCTGGCGCCCCGGGGCTCGCGATAGCCGGTGATCGTCCCGGGCGCCGGGACGAACCCGCGGTGCGCCGCCTCGGCGTTGATCCGGCACTCGATCGCGTGGCCGTGCAGTTCGACGTCCTCCTGGGCGATCGAGAGCGGCTCGCCTGCCGCGATCCGCACCTGCTCGCGGACGAGATCGATGCCGGTGACCATCTCGGTGACGCAGTGCTCGACCTGGAGCCGAGTGTTCATCTCCAGGAAGAAGTACTCCGAGCCGACCTGCAGCCCCTCGATCGTCCCCGCCCCGCGGTAGCCGACCGCGCGCGCGGCGTCGACGGCGATCCGCGCGATCCGCTCGCGCATCTCTCCGTCCACGAGCGGCGCGGGTGCCTCCTCGACCAGCTTCTGGTGTCGCCGCTGGATCGTGCAGTCGCGCTCGCCGAGGTGGATCACGTTGCCGTGGTCGTCGGCGAGCACCTGCACCTCCACATGGCGTGGATCCTCGAGGTAGCGCTCGATGTAGACCCGGCCGTCGCCGAACAGCTTCTCGCCCTCGCGCGCGGCGCCGTCGAAGGCGTCGGCGAGCTCCGCGGGCGCCATGGCCACCTTGAAGCCCTTGCCGCCGCCTCCGCCGACCGCCTTGCAGGCGACCGGGTAGCCAAGACGATCGGCTGTGGCGAGCGCCGTCTCGATGTCGGCCGACGGGTCGGTGTCGCCAGGGACGATCGGGACGCCGGCCCGTCGCATGATCTCCCGCGCTCTCGTCTTCGACCCCATCGCCGCGATCGCCGCGGCGGGCGGCCCGATCCACGCCAGTCCGGCATCGGTGACCCGGCGCGCGAAGTCGGCGTTCTCGGAGAGGAAGCCGTAGCCGGGGTGGATGGCGGCCGCGCCCGAGCGCGCCGCGACGTCGAGGATCCTGTCGATGTCGAGGTAGCTCTCCGACGGCGGAGCGGGGCCGAGCAGGTGCGTCTCGTCGGCGGCGCGGACGTGGCGGGCCTCGCGGTCGGCCTCGGAGTGGACCGCCACCGTCCGGACTCCCAGCGCGCGCAGGGTTCGCGCCACCCGCACCGCTATCTCGCCCCGGTTGGCGATCAGAACCTTGTCGAACGGTGGCGAGGTCACGCGCCAGCGCCGTCGGCCCTTGCCACGATCGCGCGCGCCCGCTCGATCCGCGGCCGATCGATCATCTCCCCGTCGAGCGCCACCGCACCGCCACCGCCGGCCGCGGCGAGGACCCGCCGCGCCCAGCGCAGCTCGTCCGCGGCGGGCATCATTCCCCGGTTGACGGCCTCGACCTGGTCAGGATGGATGCAGAGCTTGCCGCCGAATCCGAGCCCGCGCGCCGTCCGGACGTCCTTCGCCAAGCGCGCCTGGTCGCCGAGCGCGGTCGTCACGCCGTCGACCGGGGCCGGCAGGCCGAGCGCACGCGAGGCGACCACGACCTGCGAGCGGGAGTGCAGCAGCTCGATGCCCTCGCCGCCGGTGCCCAGGTCCGCCATCAGGTCGAGCGAGCCGAACACCAGGCGCGTGCCGCGAGAGGCGGCGGCGACCTCGTCGGCCCGCAGGACGCCGAGCGCGGTCTCGATCAGCGGGCAGATCGCCACCGGCTCGGGGAGGTGGGCCGCGACGCGGTCGACATCGCCCCGGGACTCGGCCTTGGGCAACATGACAGCGATCAGACGGCCGTCGCCGAGCGGCGCGAGCGCCGGGAGGTCGTCGTCGAACCAGGACGTTGCGGCGCCGTTGATCCGCACGCAGGCCTGGTTGCCGTCCGCGAGCCAGTCGACGGCGTTGCCGCGGGCGCGGCCCTTGTCGTCCTCGTGGACAGCGTCCTCCAGATCCAGGACGACGACGTCGGCGCCCGATTCCGCCGCCTTGGCGAAGCGGTCGGGCCGATCGCCCGGGACGAACAGCCACGACCGGGCCATCGCGACCCGCCACACCGGGTCGCCCGCGGTCATGCCCGGCGCTCGACCCGGGGAATCTGAGGACCGTGCCCGCGCCGATACACCATCAGCGTCCGCACGAACTCGATGACGACGCTGCCCTCCTGGTTGAACCCGGTCGTCCGGACGGTGACGATCCCGACGTTCGGCCTCGATCGCGAGGCGCGCGCGGCGAGCACCTCGGACTCCGAGTAGATCGTGTCTCCCTCGAAGACCGGGCTCGGAAGCCTGACGTCCTCCCAGCCGAGGTTCGCCATCACGTTCCGCGACACGTCAGTCACGCTCTGGCCGGTCACGAGGGCGAGCGTGAAGGTCGAGTCGACCAGCCTGCGTCCGAACTCGGTCTGACTGGCGTAGTGGCCGTCGAAGTGGATGGGGGCGGTGTTCTGGGTCAGCAGCGTCATCCAGACGTTGTCCGTCGCGGTGATCGTGCGGCCCAGAGGGTGGCGATAGACGTCGCCGACCTCGAAGTCCTCGAAGAACCTGCCCGTCCAACTCGGCTTGACGCGCCTACCGGCGGCCGGCTCCCCGCGGTCGCCCGCTGCGCCGGCTGACTCACTCGTCGTATCGGTCATGGCAGCCATGCTGCGGCACGCCGGCGACCGCGTCATTTGTAGAAGGCGAGAAATTGCCCGCCAAAGCTGTTCAGTCACGCGGCGGCGCCGGTCGGCCCCTGGCAGTGGCGACATCGGAGCTTCTCCAAGGCCCTCGTGGAAGGCCGTGGCCGGTCCAGTGGGCACGCGTGGAGCCTTCGCCGATGCTGCCTAATAGCGCGGGCACGACCGAGCACGACGAAACGGCCACCAGCCACGACGAGACGCAGGGAGACCACATGGCCACCACAAGTCAGCAGCACAGGCTCGACATCCGGCGGTTCCGGATGTGGATCGGGGGCGAAGAGCGCGACGCGCGTGGCGGGCGGGTGCTCGACTCCGTCGACCCGACGACCGGGGCCACGTGGTCGCAAATCCCGGATGCCGACAGCGCCGACGTCGCAGACGCAGTGGGCGCCGCCCGCCGTGCCTTCGACGAGCAGTGGCGAGCGCTGTCGCCGACACGACGTGGACGCCACCTGTTGCGGCTCGCCGAGATCCTCGGCGACGCCGCCGAGGAGCTCGCCACGCTGGAGACACGCGAGAACGGCAAGCTGCTGAAGGAGATGCTCGCCCAGGCGCGAACCGCCCCGGACTACCTGACCTACTGGGCCGGGATGGCCGACAAGGTCGAGGGGCGGGTCGTCCCGCTCGACGGCAAGGACGCGCTCAACTACACGCTGCGCGAGCCGCTCGGCGTCGTCGGCATCGTGACGCCGTGGAACTCCCCGCTGCTGATCGCCATCCAGGGTCTCGGGCCAGCGCTCGCAGCCGGCAACACCGTCGTCATCAAGCCGTCCGAGATCGCGTCCGCCGGCGTCGTGCGCCTGGCCGAGCTCACCGGCGACGCCGGCCTGCCGCCGGGCGTCGTCAACGTCGTGACCGGCGGCGCGGAGACGGGTCGCGCACTGGTCGAGCATCCCGACGTCGCGAAGGTTGTCTTCACCGGGGGCGTCGAGACGGGTCGGGCGGTCGCCCGCACGGCCGCGGATCGCGGCGCGACGACGCTCCTCGAGCTCGGCGGCAAGAGCCCGAACATCGTCTTCCCCGACGCGGACCTCGACGCTGCCGAAGCGGGCCTCTTGGCCGGCATCTACGCCGCCGCGGGTCAGACGTGCATCGCCGGATCGCGTGCCCTCCTCCACGAGGATCTCTACGACGAGCTCATCAAGCGCCTCCAGACGCGCGCCGAGTCGGTCGTGGTCGGCAACCCGCGCGAGCCGTCGACGCAGATGGGGCCGATCGCGACGCGGTCGCAGCTCGCCAAGGTCGAGAGCTTCGTCGACGAGGCCACACGCGACGGCGCGCGAATCGTCGCCGGCGGACGCCCGGCGGACGTGGATGGGCTGCCCGACGGGTTCTTCTACCGCCCGACGATCGTCGACGGCGCGGCGCGGGACTCCGAGCTGCTGCAGGAGGAGGTCTTCGGCCCGGTGCTCGCGGTCGTGCCGTTCTCCACCGAGCGCGAGGCGATCGAGATCGCCAACGGGACGCGCTACGGGCTCGCGGCGGGCGTGTGGACTCGCGACGTCAAGCGGGCGCACCGGGTCGCGCGGTCGATCGACGCGGGAATCGTCTGGATCAACACCTACCGCGCGGGTAGCTTCAACTCGCCGTTCGGCGGGATGCGGGCCAGCGGCGTCGGCCGCGAGAACAGCGTCGACACGATCTACGAGTTCCTCCAGACCAAGAGCGTCTGGTGCGAGCTCGACGAGACGGTCCGGGACCCGTTCGTCATCCGGCTCTGAGGCGGACGACACCCCCCGCGGCGCCAGCGGTCCCGAACGCGACGAGGGGGCCGTCAGGCCGCCGGCTCAGGCCTGCCGCGGTGGCTGGCCAGGTACTCCTCGCTGCGGAGGTAGGCCGACACATCGAACGCGTCCTCGGCGATGTCGTAGTCGTACTCGCCAGCCTGGGCGGCGTCGCGGATCTCGTCGTACTCGAGCGCGTCGATCGAGCGGAATTGGAGCCGATCGCCCGCGCGCAACAGCACGCCGTTCGGCGGAAACGCGCGGTTCCTGGGCTCGGGCTCGTAGATCTCCACCGCGAGCCGACCCAGCAGCTGGTAGCCGCCGGGGCTGGGCACCGGGTAGGTCCCGGTCGAGAAGCCCGCGAGCGACAGCGACCGCCCGGGCGTGAAGTCCCGCGGCGTCTCGTACTTGGGCGCCACCAGCTGCTTGGAGGGATCGAGCGGATAGGTGAACGGCGCCCCCGGCGTGAAGCCGACGCACACGATCCAGAACTCGGTGCTCGTGTGTCGCTCGACCAGCTCGGGCACGCTGAGACCGTTCTGCTCGGCCACGAACTCGATGTTGTTCGGCACGCCGTACCGCTCGGCGATCGCCGCCGACCAGGGGTCGTCGTACCAGCACGGGAGCCGCAGCCGCCGCGAAGGCAGCTCGGTCACCTCGGCGACGTCGGGCAGCATCTCCTCGATCGCCGCCCTCACCCTGTCTTGGGAGGTGACGCTGCGATCGATCACCGCCGCCAGCTGCCTGAAGCTCGGCAGCAGCTCGATCACGCCCGGGATCCGGGACTCGGCGATCCGCTGCTGGAGCGCCAAGACCCTGAAGTTCAGCAGCAGGTCCGCCTCGTCGCCGAACTCGATCCCGAGGAAGCAGTCTCCGAGCGGCTTGAGCTTGGGCTCGTCGTAGATCATCGTGCTGGCGCGCCGGCGCTACGGCGCCGGGCGGACCTCCACTCCCAGCTCGTAGCAGACCGAACGCATGCCCGCCGCGATGCTCGGCGCCGTCGGCGTGTCGCCGTGCAGGCAGATGCTCTCGACCTCGAGCGGGATCGCCGTCCCGTCCTCGGCCTCGATGGTGCCCTCGGTGAGCAAACGGCGCACCCTCCCCACCGCGACGCCCGGGTCGACCGCCAGCTTCTTGCGCTCGATCAGCAGACGCCCGTCGCGCGAGTAGTCGAGGTCCGGGTAAAACTCGGTCACCACACGCACTCCCCTTTCTCGCGCGGCCACGGCCAGCGCGGTGTCCTCCTCGCCGGCGGGCCAGTAGAGGAGCGGGTCGGGCATGAGCGCGCCGGCGGCCTCGATCCAAGCGTCCGCGAGATCCTCCCGCTCGCTCAACATGAGGTAGAGCGCGCCGTGTGACTTCACGTGATGGAGCGCGCCGCCCCGGGCCTCGACGATCGCCCGCAGCGCGCCGCCCTGGTAGAGGGCGTAAGCGTAGGCGTCGTCGCGCGAGATGCTCATCACGCGGCGGCCGAAGCCCAGCAGGTCGGGCAGGCCGGGGTGCGCGCCAACGGCGACGCCGTGCTCGCCAGCATGCTCGACCGAGCCGATCATCGTCTGCGGATCGCTCGCATGGAACCCGCAGGCGAGGTTGCCGGTGGTTATCAGCGGCCAGAGCTCGTCGTCGTGGCCGAGGCGCCAGTTGCCGAAGCTCTCGCCCATGTCGCAGTTGATGTCGAGCGTTCTCATCGCAGTGTCACCTCGCCGTGATCGCGTCCTCTCCGACCAAATCCGTCAGCTCGCTCCCGTAGGTGAGCGCAGCGGCCAGCTCCACCGGCTCGAAGCGCACGGCCTCCTCGGGGCGGACCTGCCCCAACGTGCCGAGATCGGCGGAGATCACGGTTCCGATCTTCGCGTAGCCACCGACACTCGGGTTCTCGACGCCCATGACTATCGGCTCGACGCCGCCTGCCACCTGGATCCCTCCCACGGGTATGACGTCGTCGACGATGTCGGCCGGACCGGCGCCGGCGTCTCGCACGAGGTAGTCGGGGCGATCCCTGAGCGCGAGCCGCGGCCCCTTGAAGCGAAACCCCATCCGGTCCGAGGTGGGAGAGAGCCTCCACTCCGCCGAGAAGAAGAGGTCAACCGCCTCCTCGGCGAAGAGGTCGTCCTGAGGCCCCGGCACGACGCGCAGCGTCCACGGCGGCGACAGGCTGGGACGGGCCTCGTCGCGCACGCGGCGACCGGCGACCTCGTCCAGCGCGCGGGCCGGCGCGCCGACCTCGATCCGATCGCCCTTCTGCAGGGCGCGCCCGTTCAGCCCGCCCTGCCTGCCGCGAACGTAGGTGGCGCGGCTGCCAAGATAGGGCTCGACGTCCAAGCCGCCGGCGACCGAGAGATACCCCCTGAGGCCCGGGCCGAGCCGGCCGCACTCGAGCACATCGCCGGCCGCTACCGGAACCGCCTCCCACATCGGCACCGCCGCGTCGCCGATCCTGGCGTCGCATCCGGCGCCGGTGAGCGCGATCACGGCATCGTCCTCGAAGCGGATCGCCGGGCCTGCCAGCAGCATCTCCAGGCCCGCCGCGCCTGGGTCGCCGAGCGTCAGCGGCGGCGGCGTCGGCGCGTTGCGGAGTAGAAGGTTTCCCATGGCGAGCGAGAACGCGTCCTGCGCGCCCGCGGGCGGGATCCCGTGTGCGAGATTCCCGGGGCGCCCTCCGTCCTGGACGGTCGTCTGCGGGCCCGGCTTCAGGATCTCGATCGCCATGACAGTGCCGCCGCTATGCTCGCGCCTCCTGGCGGTGCGCGCGCGTGGCGCGGGCCATGCTCGCCGCGATCGGACGCACCGACGGGAGCGACTCGAGGTCGTGCAGCGATGCCATCAGGTCGCGGACGGCGTCGTCGGGCAGAGAGCGCGAGAGCAGGTCCTCGACCTTGTGGCCGTGCTCCTCCTCGGACAGCGGCCGGCGGTGAGACCCGCGCGGGTAGACGATCTCGACCTCGTGGACCCCGCCGCGCACCGTGCTGAGGCGCACCCGGCTCATCGTCGTGTCGGGGTAGCGCTCGTTGAGTGACTCGTCGGACGTGGTGGTCACCCGCCGCATGAGGCTCCGAACGTCGTCGCGCAGGTACTGGCTGTCCTCGAACGACGACAGGTCCAGTCTCCGGTCCATCGCCGCGACGGCGACGCAGAACGGGATCGACAGGCGTGCCGCCATCTGGCTGTCCGGCTCGTAGTTGAGCGCGTGGCCGTCGGAGAAGAACGGATGAGTGACGTGGATGTCGGCGATGTCGCCAGGCGCGATGTCATGGTCGCTGACGATCTCGATCGTCGCCTCGACGGGCGTGTGCGAGGCGTGGATCGACGGGAGGGCCTTGATGTCGTCCTCGAGCACCTCCCAGCGCGATCCGAGGCTCTCGATCTCGGGCGCGAGCCGCTCCGCGGTCCGCTCCTCGGAGTACGCCCAGTAGAAGCCGATCGGATGCTCGAGCAGGCCGGTGGGGCCCTCGGCGCCGAGCGCCGCCAGCAGCGCCCCCTGCGACCCCTTCCAAGCGGCGGTGCCGGCATGCAGGCTCTTGGAGAAGTCTCCCACCTTGATGCAGTAGCGGGTGCCGCCCGCGTCGTCGGCGGCGAAGCCGATCGCCATGTCGGTCTGCCGCGCGTCGAGCCCGCGCGCCCGCGCGGCGGCCGCGGCCGCCGCGATCCCGCCCAGCGACGCGGTCGAGTGCCACCGCTGGTAGTGGTCGGGCAGCACCGAGCGGCCGACCTTCCCGCCCGCCTCGAACCCCCCGACGACCGCCGCGATCAGGTCGCCGCCCGAACCGCCGACGCTCTCGAGCGCGGCCAGCGCCGTCGCCGTGACCGGTCCACCGAAGTGGCCGATCGATGCCATGTGGGTGTCGTCGAAGTCGATCGTGTGGACCAGCGTCGCGTTCGTCAGCGCCGCGACCGGCGCAGCCGCCGCCCCGCCACCGATCACGGTGGCGTCGCCCTTGCCGCCGATCGCCTGGGCGTAGCGGAGGATCGGCAGCGAGATCTCCGGCGCGAGCGAGAGGCCCCCGATCGCGCAGGCGATCGAGTCCGCGACGATCTGCTTCGCGCGGGCGACGACGTCGGCCGACAGGGTCCCCGCGTCGATCTCGGAGACGAACGCGGCCAGCGCGTGGGTCTCGGCGTCCCGCGGACGCCCGTGCTGCTCAGCGCCCATATCCGGCGCTCACCGTCTCGATCTGGCGCCGCCTCGGGCTTGTGAGCTCGTTTGCTTTCATGCGGAGAGCATCCCCGGCCGAGGCGGCACGCGCGATTGGTCGATCTCCAAAGCGCCGATGTCGCGTCGTCACCGCGCAACAGCGGACGCGGGCAGCCGGTACTCCGCCAGGCCGGTCCGCTCGAGGAGCGCCTCGGCCGGGTCGTCGAGGCGCGCCATCAGCTCGTCCGGAGCGACGCCGGCCAGCCGCTCGGTCTTCGCGGCCAGGTCGCGGTCGTTCATCGGGCGCTCGAGCGTGCCCAGGGGGTGCTCCACCCGAGCGAGCTCCGTCGCGTCGGCAAACAACGCCGCCTCCGACTCGCCGAGATCGTCGTCCACCACAACCCGCACGCGCTTGGCGGCGAGCGCGCGGGCGTCGGGGTCGACGCGCTCGAAGGCCTCGACGGACGGGGTGCCGTGAAGCAATGTGTACGCGGTCGCGTACGGGATCGAAAACTTCGCCTCCAGGCCCGTGTCGACGTCGTCGTAGGAGGCGGCCTGGCGCGCGAACGAGGGCACCCGCACCGCGATCGACGCCCCGGCATCAATGTCGGCGAGCCGGACACGGCTGGCCGCGTCGATCGCCCCGTGCGTCTGCAGGCAGCACGGCCACGGCTTGATCCTGTTGGCCGCCACGGCGAGCTGGCCGTCGCGGGGCTGCGCGACGGTCATCCCGTAGGCCCGCTCGATCGCCCCCCGTGGCCCGACGAGATCATCGAGCCGCACGTCGGCGCCGCTGGCTGCCAGCTGTGCTGCCCGGACGCCCGCCGCCGCGGAGAGCCCCACCTGCAGCGGCTTGCCGTGGGAGCCGAAGACCGCCTGGAGGCCGCCGGCGGTAAGCAGGGCGATGCCCACGGCCCGGCGCTCGAGGCCGGGATCGAGCTCCAGGATTCGAGTGGCCGCCACGGAGGCGCCGACGACGCCGCACAGCGAGGTCGGATGCCAGCCGCGAGCGTAGAGCTCGTCCACGCTCGCCGCGGCGACCGCTCCCATCGCCTCGAACCCGGCGGCGTACGCTGCCAGCGCCTCGCCGATCGAGCGCCCGCTCGCAGCCGCGAGCAGCAGCGCGGCTGGCGCCACCGGCGCGCTCAGGTGGGCACGGCCGGGCAGGTAGGTGTCGTCGAAGTCGAGGGCGTGGCCCGCCGTCCCGAGCGCCACCACACGCCCGCACAGATCGTCCGCGGCGGCGAGCGCGGCCCGTGAGGCGGCGGTTCTGCTCCCGCCCGCGGCGCACGCGAGCCAGTCGACGAAGGCGCGTCGGTATGGATCGGAGGTAGCTGCGCTCATGGCCTCATGCTCCAGCCGCCGACCGGCCGCGGCCATTGGCGCGTGGACAACGGGGTCACGCTCCTTATGGCGCCGCACAGCGCCGGCACGCCCCCTATGTGGTCCGCACAACGATCGCCGGCGCCGTTCTCGCATGACCCGATTGGCGCGCCGCGATACTGGGGCCAGAGTGGAGGGCGATGCAGATATACGCACCCGTGACTGGGTCGATCTGGAAGGTCGAGTGCGCGCCCGGCAGCGAGGTCGAGGCGGACACCGTGCTAATGGTGCTCGAGTCGATGAAGATGGAGTTCCCGGTGGAGGCCGAGCAGCCCGGCGTGGTCAAGGCGCTGCACTGCGAGGAAGGGCAGCACGTCACCGAGGGGCATTTGCTGGCCGAGATCGAGTGACCCGATCGCGAAGCTCAGGGCCGCCGAGCTGGCGCAACTGAAGGGCCAAATAAAGGTTGCTGATGCCACTGGGGCGGCTGAGACGCACCCCGAGCATGTCTTCGACCTGCCCGAGCCGGTAGCGGACGGAGTTCGGGTGCAACTGCAAACGCTTGGCGGTCTTGCTCACGTCGAGCCCGGTCTCGAAGTAGCTGGTCAGGGTCTCCATCAGGTGGTCGCTCTCGTCGAGGGGCGCGAGCAGCATGTCGGCACGCGACACGAGGCTGTCGATGCCCTCGAGCCCCAGGCTGAGCCCGACCAGGTCGAGGTCGTCGACCCCGACGACGGGGTCGGCGTCCACGGTGCGCGCCGCGAGAGCGAGGTGCGCGTCTTTGACCGAGTCGGCGACGCTGGTGGAGCCGTCGACCACGCGGCCGTGGCCGATCACCGTGCCGATGCCCTCAGGGTCCAGCTCCCGCCGGATTTGGAGCAGTTCACCCTTCACGTCGCCGGAGACCTCGATCAGGATGACTAGCTGCCCGTCCTGGCGAAGCATCAGCGTCGGAGCACGGCGCGCCACCGCGATCCGCTCCAACTCGCGCTCGAGCCGGGACAGTACGTCCTCCTCGTCCCTGAGCGGACGGACGATCGCCCCGTGACGCATGCCGGCCTCGGCGAAGCCGTATGTCGCCAGGCGGCGCTGCATGCGTGCCAGCTCCGGCTCGGTGAACGCGCCGCCGAGCAACTCCTGCAGCAGCGCGCCCTTCATCGCACGCTCCTCGGCCACCGAGGCGCGATGGCTCATGCCGATCACCGCGAGCAGGTTCGCGGCGACCTCGACGACGTTCTTGGCGAGCCGGTCGAAGACCCGCTTGTTGTGGGTGCCGACAACCATCCAGGAGACCAGCTCGCCGTCGACGTCGACCGGCGTCGAGACGACCGCCCAGCCGTCCATCGCGAAGCGCTGGAGCTCGGCCGGCCGCTTCCACACCTCCTCGCGCACCCGGCGTGCGGAGAGGCCGCCGCGCGAGGCGATCGCCTGTCCGGTGGCATCCAGGACGACCACGCTGCCCTGCAGCACTCCGGCGAGACGCTCGACGAGCACGCCCTCGGGCTCGGTCGTCTGAAGCGCCTCGGTCAGGTATCGCTGGATCGAGAAGGCGCGACGCAGCGTGAACATCTCGCGGCTCAGCCGCGACTCGGCGATGAACGCGATTATCTTCTTGAACTCGACGTCGAGCGGAACCGCGAAGATCGGCAGCCCGAGCTCGTTCGCCTCGTCGACGAGAGCGCTCGGCACCTGCTCGAAGTACAGGTTCACCGTGAAGCCCAGCGCGGCGACCTGGCAGTCGACGAGCTCGCGTGCGAGCGCGCGCTCGTCCGCCTCGCTGCGCAGGCTCATTCCCGAGCTGAGGTGGACCCACCCCTCGTCGAGCCACCGGCTCGGGTGCGGGGCGTCGACCGCGTGCGCGCCGACGATCTCGCGGTCGAGAAGCCCCTCGTCGCGGGTCACCAGCCGCAGGCCGAACTCCTCCTGCTCGAGAAGCTCCTTCAGCCGCAGCGGCTGCTTGTCGCCTTCCTTCATCAAGACCGCTTCCGCACGGCCATGCTAGCGGGGAGCCGGCCCGGCTCCGGCGGCCCACGCGAGCCCTCGGAGCCGGCTTCCGGCACCGGTCAGGGCTCCACGACGAGCTTGCCGTACTGCTCGCGGCGCTCCATCGTCTCCATCGCCTCCCGCGCCTGCTCGAGCGGGAACGCCTTATGCACCATCGGGCTGAGCCGCCCCGCGGCGACCAGCCGAAGGCACTGCTCGATCTCCTCCTTGGTGTAGGCGAACGACCCGATGATCTCCTTCTCCGCCCGGCCGAAGCGGATGAGGTCGAATGGGACGACCTCGCCCCCGTGCGCGCCACAGGTCACGAGCCGCCCGGACTTCGCCAGCGAGTCGACGCCCGCCTCGAACAGGTCACCGCCGACGTGCTCGAAGACGACGTCGACGCCGCGACCGCCCGTCAACTCGCGAACCTGCTCGGCGATGTCCTGCTTGCGGTAGTTGACGCCCGCGTCCATGCCGTACTCGCTGGCGCGGTCGAGCTTGTAGTCCTCCGAGGAGGTGCCGATCACCAGCTCCGCCCCTGCCAGGTTCGCCAGCTGCACTGCCGCCGACCCGATGCCGCTGCCGACCGAGTTGATCAGCACGACCTCGCCCGCCTGGAGCCGGGCGCGGCCGAAGAGCATGTGCCATGCGGTCCCGAACGCCACGTAGGTCGCGGCCGCCCGTCGGAAGTCGATCTCGTCCGGGAGCCGGATCAGCGTCTCGGCCGGCGCGCGCATCTGCTCCGCGAACGCGCCGGGGGAATCGATGCTGGTGAAGCGCCCGTTCCCGCAGAGCGCCGGCCGACCCGTGTTGCAGAAACGGCACCGGCCGCAGGGCGCCCAGAAGTAGACCAGGACCCGGTCGCCGGCCTGCCAGCCGGTGACGCCCTCGCCGACCTCCTCTATCTCGCCGGCGGCCTCGTACCCGACCGTGTGCGGAAGCGGCACCGGAAACCGCGAGATGCCTTCCCGGATGTCGACGTCGAGGTGGTTGAGCCCCACGCCCCGGACGCGTACCGTCACCTCTCCGGGCCCGGGGACCGGATCCTCCACATCTTCGAACTGGAGGACATCCGGCCCGCCGAACTCGTGGAAACGCACAGCTTTCATCTGAACTACCTCCGTGTCATGTTGTCGCCGTTTTCGACGATGATGCCTCGGGGATGCGCCCGTTCCGGCGTGGGAACGGGACAGTTCTGAGGCGGCGCGTCGTCGGACCTCCAACGCCGGCCGTGTCGCGCCTCTGCACGCGGCGCGATCCCAAGGCCGCGGCCACAGCTCACGTCTCGCTCCTTCGCTCTCGCCTGACACCGCGGGGCGCTCCGAGCACGCCGCCACCGCGACGACCGGCGAGGAGGCCCGGCCACGGCACCTCCCGGCCGCCCGTGAGCCCCCGCGGCCGAAACCCGAGCATCAGCAGCAGGAACAGCGCCAACATCAGCTCGGCCGAGCCGGCGGGCAGCCCCAGCTCCCCGATGTGGCCCGACTCCACGCGCCGCAACACCTCGGACAGCGCCGAGAGGGTCGCCGCCCCCACGAGCGCGCCCGTCAACGACTTCATGCCGCCGATGATCAGCATCGCGACGATCGTGAACGTTGCAGCCAGGAAGAACTGGTCGGGGTTGAACGTCGGGACGAAGTGGGTGTACATCCCACCGCCGACGCCGAGGATGAAGGCGCTCGTGACCCACGCGACGGTTCGCTCGCGCCCGATCGCCACGCCGACGGCACGGGCGGGGATAGCATCCTCGCGCGAGGCGCGCAGGCGGAGACCGGCGCCTGACGACGTCAGCGCCCACGCGATCGCGATCGCGCCCATCGCACCGATCGCAGCTCCGCCGAGCCCGAGGTCGGCGGGCACACCGATCATCGTGCTCTGCCCGCGGGTCACCTCGGTCCAGTTGTTGAGCACGGTGTGGACGATGATCAGCAGCGACAACGTCGCGATCGCGCCCTGGAGCGGGGCCAGGCGCACGATCGCCGGCGCCAGCACGAGCGCGAACAGCGCCGCGACGAGCCCGCTGACCAGGAGCGCGACGGGGAAGCTGGCCTGGATGTCGAGCAGCCAGGAGAGGTAGCCCGGCATGTCGGGGAACACGGTGGGCTTGAGACCGGCGGGGATGGTCAGGTAGGCGGTCGCGTACGCGCCGAGCGCGGCGAACGACACATGCCCGAACGACATCATCCCGGAGTTGCCGCTGTAGGCGAAGAGACCGACGACCCAGACGGTGTGCAGGAGTGCGAGCGTGACGACCCGAGTGACGACCAGGTCGCCGTAGATGGCGGTGATGACCCACGCCAGCCCGACGGCACCGATCAGCGCGGCCGGGACCCAGACGTAGCGGCGCAGCACGCCGACGGCGGCCTGGCGGTCGATCATCAGACCCGTGCCTCCTTCTGGGGGACCAGTCCCTGCGGCCTGATGACGAGCAGGGCCATCATGATCGAGAACAGGAAGGCGTCGCGGAATGGGGCCAGGTCGGTAGGCAAAGCGGCGTCGAGCAGCCCCGTCGTGGCGCCGATTAGCAGGCCGCCGAGCGCCGCGCCCGGGAGGCTTCCGAGTCCGCCCACGACCACAGCCACGAAGGCGATCAGCACGGGCAGGAAGCCCACGGTCACGCTCACCGCTCCCTGCTGGAAGATCAGGATCAACGTGGCGACCGCCGCCAGCACGCCGGCGATCGCGAACGCGGCGGCGATCACCCGGTTCGCCTTGACGCCCAGCAGGTCCGCCATCTCCGCGTCCTCGGCAGCGGCCCGTATCTGCATGCCGAGCACGGTCTTCTGGAGCATCACCGCGACGGCGCCGATCAGCGCTGCGGTGAGGACCACGCCCGTCAGGTCGAGCACGGAGATGCGGACCGACCCGATGATCAGATCCTGCTCCAGGAACGGATACGGCGCCACTCCCTTGGCGATCGGGCCGAACACCATCCGCGCGCCGTTCTGGAGCATGACGCTGACGGCGAAGGACGCGAGCAGCAGGGTCATCGGATCGACGCCTCGCAGCGGCCGGAAGGCGACCCGCTCGGTGACCAGCGCCACGCCGATCGTCACCGCCAGCGTTCCGGCGACCAGCACCAGCAGCGGCGTGTCCTGCAGCAGATACATCGCGAAGGCGCCGGCCATGATCAGCTCGCCGTAGGCGAAGTTGACCAGCCGCATCACGCTGAAGAGCAGCCCGAGCCCGAGCGTCAGGGCGGCGTAGATCCCACCCAGGCTCAGCGCATCGACGACGTGCTGGACGACCTCAGCCATCGGCCAGCGCTCCGCCGTTGCTGACTTGGAGGTAATGCCTGCGGAAGTCGGGGATGGCCTCCAGCTCCGCGCGCGTTCCCTCGAGCGTCACCCTGCCGCCGGGGAGCATCACGTAGCTGCGGTCGGCCAGGGCTATCGTCTTGGCGACGTTCTGCTCGACGAGCAGGACGGTCACCCGCTCGTGCCGCAGGGCGGCGAGGGTCTCGAAGAGCTCCGCCACCATCAGCGGCGCCAGTCCCAGGCTCGGCTCGTCGAGCAGCAGCAGCCGTGGACCGGCCACGAGGGCGCGTGCGATCGTCAGCATCTGCTGCTGGCCGCCGGAGAGGTCGCCGGCCGTGCGCTCCGCCATGTCACGCAAAACGGGAAAGCGGTCGTACTCGCGCTCGATCGCCTTCCGCGCGGCGGCACGACTGTCGAGCGTCGTCGCGCCGATCCGAAGGTTCTCGGCAACGGACAGGTTAGTGAAGATCCGGCGGTCCTCCGGCACGTAGGCGATTCCCTCGTGGATCGCCCGCGCCGGGCTCGGGTCGAAGCCAGCGCCCCGGTACTTGATCTCGCCCTGCGCGATCGAGACCAAACCGGTGACGGCTCGGAGGACGGTCGACTTCCCGACACCGTTGTGTCCGACCAGCCCGACGATCTCCGCGGCATCGACCCTCACCGAGGCTCCCTGCAGCGCGTGGACGCTGCCGTAGTGGACGTGGATGTCCGAGACCTCAAGCATCCCCGTCCTCCATGCCGCCCCGGTCCTCACCGAAATACGCCGTGATGACGGCGGCGTCCGAGCTCACCGCCTGGGGGTCCCCTTCGGAGATCGTCGTGCCGGCGTCGAGCACCTGGAGGCGGTCGCAGGTGCGCATGATCACCCGCATGTCGTGCTCGACGAGCACGACGCCGTACGCGTACTCGTCGCGCAGCTCGCGGATCATCGTGACCAGCTCGGCGCTCTCCTGGTCGTTGAGCCCGGCGGCCGGCTCGTCCAGCAGCAGGAACCGCGGCCGTGCCGCGACCGCGCGGGCGATCCCGACCCGCCGCTCGTCGCCAGCGGGCAGCGCCGATCCCAACAGTCCGCCAAGGTGGTCCAGCCCCATGTTCGCCAGCACGCGACGCGCCTCTCGCATGGCCCGCCGGCGCGATAGCCCCATGCCGAGGGCGGCCACCTCGACGTTCTCCTCGACGGTCAGGTCGCCGAAGAGGCGCACGCCCTGGAACGTCCGCCCGAGCCCGGCCCGAGCGCGGCGCTCGGGGCTCCAGTCGACGATCTCCGTACCCCGCAACGCCACCGCTCCGCTGTCCAGATGAGTGAAGCCGGTGAGCGCGTTGATGCAGGTCGTCTTCCCCGAGCCGTTGGGGCCGATCAGCCCGAGGATCTCGCCGCGGGCGAGCTGAAGGTCGACGCCGTCGAGCGCCTTGATGCCGTTGTACTCGACCCTCAGGCCGGAGGCGGCCAGCACCTCCCGGCCGGAGTCGCTCCGGTCGGAAGGTGCTGTGGCGTTCGTTGCCGTGGCCACCATGGTCTCCTTGTCGAGTGACGCCGCGACGGGCGCTAGGCGTCCCCGTCGGACTGCGCGGCCGAGACCTCGCCGGCGCAGCCGTTGCCATCCCCGACGTCGGGGATGTGCTGGGCGGTCCGCTTCTCCAGAAACCGGATCTGACCGTTCCGGATCTCCTGGATGTGCTGTGGCCAGCCGACCGGCTTGTGACACGTCGGCGAGGCGAACGTCACCTGCCCGACGAGCGTCTCGATCGGCCCCATGTCGTCGATCGTCTCGACGAGCTTCGGCCCGTCGAGTGTCCCGCTCTTCTCGACCGCCGCGGCGACGACGCGCACGATGGTGTCCGCCGCGATCGTCGAGCCCAGCTTGGGCCCCTCGCCGTACTTCTCCTTCATGGCCTCCGCCCACTCGTACTGGGAGTCGTCGGGGCCGCCGGCGCAGAAGTCGAAGCACCCATACGACGTCAGGTAGACGTCGCTGACGTTGCCCGCGATCTGGGGCACGAGCGGTCCGTCGATCGCGGCGTCGGAGACAATCGGCAGGTCGATGCCGCCGGACCGGATCTGCCGGATCGCCGTGGCGGCGCCCGGGTTCCAACTCGGCAGGTAGATGAAGTCGGCGCCGTTGGCGTCCGGCGCCATGGCGGTCACCTGGGACTTGACGTTGACGTTGTCGCCACCTTGGAAGGAGTCTTGACCGACGACCTCGCCGCCGAGATCCTCGAAGCGGGCGCTGAAGTACCTGCCCACCGACTTGGTGTACTCCAGGCTCTCATCCTGGAGAACGAACGCCTTGTCCCAGCCGCGCTCCTCGACGACCCACTCGGCACCGACGGTGCCCTCGACGTCGGTCCCCGCGGCGGCCGTATACGCGAAGTTGCCGAGCGTCGTCACGTCGGCGAGCTTCGGGTCGGCTCCACAACCGGAGATGGCCGGAACCTGAGCCTGCGCCGCCGCGATCGCCGCCGGGCTGCTGAAGTCGAAGTCGCAGGTTATGACGAGGACGTTGGCACCGTCCGAGATCAGCTCGTTCGCGACGTTCGTCGCCAGGGCCTTGTCGGACTGGGTGTTGCCCTCGATGATCTTGATCTTCCGGCCGTTCACGCCGCCGTCGGCATTGATCTGCTCCGCCCTCAGCTTCACGGCCTGGTTCGGCCCTTGGTCGTACAGGGCGAACAGCCCCGACTTCGCCGTCGCCAGCCCGATCGTGATCGGCTCCTTCCCGCCGGCGGTCGCCTCACCGCCGCCGTCGTCGGAACCGCAGGCCGCCAGCCCGACGGCGAGGATCGCCGTGGCGAGCACGGCGACGATGGGTACGACGTGCCCTCTCTTGTGCGTACGTCTGTTCATTTCGCATCCTCTCCTTCTTTGACCTGGCCTAGAGATGGGACTTCGAGGCGGCCTTCGGTTTGTGGTCAAGCTCCGCAAGCGCCGCCTCCTCGAGGGAGGAGACGCCGGTGGCGACCGCCTCCCCGACAAGTTCGAGCTCGTCCGCCTCGATGGTCAGCGGCGGCGCGACGGCGACCGCTCGCTGCGAGGGGCGGACGATGGCCCCGGCGGCGCGGATCGCCTTGAGCAGCTCCTCGACGACCCCCGGTCGCGCCGCGAGCAGCTCGGGCCGCAGCTCGACGGCTGCGAGGAAGCCGGTTCCGGCCCTGACCTCGCCCACCGCTGGGGACTCCTCCAACGGCATCAGCATGTCCCGCAGGACGCCCTCCAGCTGCCTGCCGCGCGGGACCAGGCCGTCACGCTCGTAGACGTCGAGGGCCGCCAGCGCCGCCGCGCAGCAGACCGGGTGGCCGGCGTAGGTGACGCCGTGTCGCAGTACGGGGCCACCGCGCTCGCGCCAGTACGGCGCCGCGATGTGCTCGGCCACGACGACGCCCCCGATCGGCAGCATCCCGCCGGTGACGCCCTTGGCGAAGACGATCATGTCGGGCTCCACGCCCCACCGCTCGATCCCGAACCAGGTGCCAAGCCGGCCGAAGCCGCAGATGACCTCATCGACGATCAGCAGGACGTCGTTCTCGCGGCACACGCGGCATACGCCCTCGATGTAGCCCGGCGGCGGCAGCAGCACGCCGCCGGATCCGACGATCGGCTCGAGGAAGAACGCCGCCACGTGGTCGGCGCCGAGTCGCTCGATCTCAGCTCGCAACGCGTCGACCGAGTCATAGGGAACGACGGAGGTCGCGGTCATCAACGGGCCCCAGCCGAGCCGGTTCGGCTGTATCCCGCCGAGGCTGGTGCCGAAACCGTGGACGCCGTGATACGCGTTGGTGCGCCCGATCAGGTGCAGCTTGGCCGAGCGGCCCTGGAGCTCCCAGTGTGCGCGCGCGATCTTGGACGCCGCCTCGATCCCGTCGCTGCCGCCACTTCCCAGCCAGACCTTCGGTCGATCCATGGGGGCCAGGTCGGCCAGCCGGTCGGCGAGCTCGTTGGCACAAGGATTTCCGTAATCGTTGAAGACCGTATAGGCGTCGAGGCGCCGCATCTGGGCGGCCGCCGCCTCGGCGATCTCCGACCGGCCATGGCCGAGATTCGCGTACCACATGCTCGCGCACGCGTCGACGTAGCGGTTGCCGTCGGTGTCCCAGACCCACACCCCATCGGCGCGCTCAAGCACGAACTCGTCACCTGACACCGCCGCCATGTCGGCGAACGGATGCCAGAGCGCGGCGCTGCTGTTTCCATCCCGAACCACTGGCGCAGAGCGTGAGCCGTCGCGCGGTCATGGGCCATTGGAGAACCTCCAACCAATGCCCTCGTCACTTGGCGCGACAAGCATCGGCACGGCGACGGGGTCGCCGGGATCTCGGCCGACCACGGCCGACGCGCCGACGCGCTGGCGCTCGTGCTCGTTCACGTGCCGCCGCCGAGCACGGCGCTACTGTCTGCGCATGGAAGGCTCGTCAGGCTTCGAGGCCCACGAGGTCGACCTGCACGGGCACAGGACGGTCTACCGGACGGCGGGGAGCGGGCCGGCCGTCGTCCTGATCCACGGGATGGTCAACTCGTCGCGGCACTGGGAGCGGGTGGCGCTGCGGCTCGCCGGCTCGTACCGCGTCGTCGCGCCCGACCTGATCGGCCACGGGGACTCGGCGACGCCGCGTGGCGACCATTCGCTGGGCGCGCACGCCGCGAGCATCCGCGACCTGCTGGCGACGATCGGGATCGACAGGGCGACGATCGTCGGCCACTCGCTCGGAGGCGGCGTGGCGATGCAGTTCTTCTACCAGTTCCCCCAGCGCACCGAGCGGTTGGCGCTGGTGTCCAGCGGAGGGCTCGGGCATGAGGTGAGCCCGCTGCTGCGGGGAGCGGCGCTGCCGGGCGCGTCGACGCTGCTGCGCGCCGTCACGCGCCCGCGGCTGGTCGGCGCCATCGCCGGGGCCGGCGGGCGCCTGCGCGAGCGCGGGCACTCGAAGGGCGTCTATTTCGAGGCCGTCGCGCGAGCGCTGGCGCCGCTGCAGGACCCGGGCTCGCGGCGGGCCTTCCTCGAGACGCTGCGCTCGGTCATCGACGTCCACGGCCAGCGCGTGAGCGCCCGCGACCGGCTGTACCTGCTCGGCGACATGCCGACGCTGATCGTCTGGGGCGAGCGCGACCGCACGATCCCGATCGAGCATGGCCGCGACGCGCACGGCGCGATCCCGCACTGCCGCTTCGAGACCCTGCCGCGCGCCGCGCACTTCCCGCACCTCGAGGACCCCGACGCCCTCGCTGCGGTCTTGGCGGACTTCCTCGCGACCACGAGCCCCGCGTGGATGGACGGGTCGGACTGGGGCGACGTGATCGCCCAGCGCACCCGCGGCCGGCTGCGGCCGGTCGCATGAGCTGCCGTTCCGGGCCCTGGCCGCCCGCCCTGCTCCCGATGCGCTGTCGTGCGGCGCTGGATCGGATACGTTCGCGGCGATGATCAGCGACCGCGCGTACAGCCGCTTCTCGATGGCGCTGCCGGACGGCGCGCTGCGGGCGATCGGCAAGCTCAACGTCCCGCTCTACCGCGCGACCGGCGGACGGCTCTTCGGCAAGCTCGACCGCGCACCCGTGCTGCTGCTGACGACGACCGGGCGCAAGTCTGGACAGCGACGGACGGCGCCGGTCGTCTACCTCGAGGACGGCGACCGTCTGGTCGTCATCGGCTCGAACGCCGGCAACGAGCGCACCCCCGCGTGGGCGCTCAACCTGCGCGCGAACCCGGATGCCGAGGTCGAGGTGGGCAGCGAGCGCCGCAGGGTCCGCGCCCGTGTCGCGGAGGGCGACGAGCGCGCCGAGCTCTGGCGCCGGGTCAACGAGCAGTACGCCGGCTTCGACGGCTATGCCGCGCGCACCACGCGCGACATCGCCGTCTTCGTCCTCGAGTCGCGCTGACCGCCCGTGGCGCACGCACGCACGGGCGCGCCGGCTCAGGCAGTCGGCGAAGGCCCGGCGGACGGCTGTCCGCTCGGCGCGTCGGCCGGCGACGCCGCGATGTCCGTCGAGGCACCCTCGTAAAGCGCCCTCAGCCGGAAGTACATGACGGCGGCCGCGAGCGCCGCGATCGGAGCGGTGATCGTCGAGGCGACGATGTCGAACGCGATCCTGACCCCGGCGGCGTCGTCGATCCCGACGGCGATCGCGCCGAAGACCACGCGCACGACCAGGATGATCACGGCGATGGAGACGATCACGCCGAACACTCGCCAGCCATGGCCGCGGACGAGCTCGCGCGAGCGGCCGAAGGCCGACAGGACACCGTGGCGCTCGACGACGATCGACGGCGCGATCACGGACCAGATCGTCGCCAGGAACAGGCCGGGCACTATGAGCAGCAGGAAGCCGATGCCGATGCCGATGCCCGCCAGCAGGCCCGCGCCGATCAGCGTCAGGACGACCGGTGCGACGGCCTTGACGAGGTCTCCCACCGACGAGTCGCGACGCCCGTCCTGCACATCGCTGGCCAGCTCGACGACCATCCCCTGGTAGAGCGTCGTCGCGACGACGCCGATCGCGATCCCGACCGGCACGAGCGCGATCGTCCCGGCCAGCAGGCCGTTGACGACCGCCACGAGCAGGAACAGCCCGAAGGCTACGGGCAGCAGCACCGCCGCCTGCGCGCCGTAGATTGAAAAGGCCTGGCCGAGGGTCTCCCCCACGTCGAGCTTGCGATCCATGCCGGGACCGTACCCGCCGCGCAAGACGGCCTATCAAGCGGGCGACGGGAGTCGAACCCGTACTAAGAGCTTGGAAGGCTCTTGTGCAGCCGTTACACCACGCCCGCAGGAACGCCGATTGTAGAGCGGCTATCTCGCTCAGGACTTGAGCCCGACGAACTCGTCCAGCAGCGCAACCGAGTCCCGCTTCGCCACCGAGATGTTCCACCGGCCCCAGTTGCGCCATTCGACCCCGAGCCGATCGCATGCGTCGGTGAAGATCCCGCGTATGTCGTCGGATCGATTGGAGAACTGGTAGCGAGGGTAGGCGTAGCGCTTGCCGCCGACCGTCACGCGGTTCGAACCACGCCAGCCGTCCGAGTGGATCAGCCCGCGCAGCAGTGGACCTGGGTGACAAGCCACGATCTCCTTCTGCCAGGCCTCCAGCAAGATCGAGCGGAGGTGCTTGCGCCCGGGCCCATGCTGCGGGAAGAGGCACAGCCAAAGCGGCCCGTACGACCGCACCGCGAGGCAGTTGGCGTCGGAGGCGAGGCGCACGTTCGATTTCCGGTGCGGAGCTAGGACCCTGATCGCCTGCCTGCACTCGGCAACGATCCCCGGGTAGGCGGCGTCGCAGTAGATGCAGAGCCATGCGCCTCCGCCGGATGTGGACAGGCATCCGTCGCCCAGGTAGATACCGAGCAAATACGCATAGACGGCCCGATCCGTGACGTCGTGCGGCACATCGCCGCAGGCTGGGCACCGTTCGCAGGAAGGCGCGGGCACGTCGCCCCGGCACCAATTCTTCGTGGTGCCGTACGGGAGCCCGGTTCGCCGACTGATCTCCGCGATGCTGAAGCCTTGCCGCTGAAGATCTAGAACGTCCGAAATCTCCGAGTCAGATCTTCGTACGCCCCGCATGACGAACATACGTTCGCATCCCCGCCGGACGGATCGCGGTACCATCGGTCGCCGTTGGGGCAGTGGCCAAACTGGCTAAGGCACCGGTCTCCAAAACCGGGGATTCCAGGTTCGAGTCCTGGCTGCCCCGCTCTCAGCGGCCCTTCGCCCCCACCACCCGCTCCAGGAACGGGCCCAGGACGGTGGCGAGGGAGGCGGCGGTCGTGCCGGCGGGGCCCGTCGGCATGGCCGCGTGGCTGATGGCGAGGCGGACGACGGACTCGGCGATGAGGCCGGCGTCGCGGTCGGTGACCTGGGGCCAGCCCTCGTGGATGACGGCGACGAGGCGATCGGCGGCGAGCGCGACGACGGGCTGGCCCTGGGTGGTGATGAAGGGCAGCAGGCTCTCGTTGCCCTGGCCGGAGACGACGGAGCGGATCAGCGGATGCTCCTCGGCGCGCGTCAGGAAGACGTCGAAGGCCGCGGAGAGCGCCACGACCGGATCGTGGGTGTTGGACCGCACCGCCTGCTCGACCTCGGAGAGGAAGCGGTCGGCCTCGCGCATGACGAACGCCTGGGCGAACTCCGAGCGCGATCCGAACTCGGTGTAGAGGGTCTGGCGGCTGACGCCCGCCGCGGCGGCGACATCGGCCATCGTGACGTCGGCCCAGTCGCGCTCGACGGTCAGGTGGAGCGCTGCGTCGAGCAGCGTGTCGCGCAGCAGCTCGCGCGCCGCGACCGGGTAGGGCCTGCGCTCACCGGCGGGCGCCGTCGGTGCGGGCGGGGCGGGCGCCATCGCGCTCAGCCCTCGCGCTCGAAGTCGAGCTTGTCGCGGACGCCGCAGTCGGGGCAGACCCAGTCGTCGGGCACCTCGCTCCAGGCGGTGCCGGGCGGGAAGCCCTCGCGCGGGTGGCCGGCCTCCTCGTCGTAGACGTAGCCGCAGGCCGGACAGCGGTAGTGGCTCATGCGCCGTGTCCGGCCGTCGCGGCGCCGTAGCGGGCGAGCACGCGCTCGTGCACGCGCGGGTTGATGTTGGCGCGCGCCAGGTCGTGGCCGTAGTGGTCGAGCAGGCGGCGGTCCATCACGCGTCGCCAGAGCGGCGGGATCGCCGCGAGGACGATCATCCCCGCGTACCCGGTCGGCAGCTGCGGCGCGCCGTCCTCGTGGCGCAGCGCCTGGTAGCGGCGCAGCGGGTTGGCGTGGTGGTCGCTGTGGCGCTGCAGGTGGTAGAGCAGCACGTTCGAGGCGACGTTGTTCGAGTTCCAGCTGTGCTCGGGGCGCGTGATCTCATAGCGCCCGTCCTCGCGCCGCCCGCGCAGCAGCCCGTAGTGCTCGAGGTAGTTGACGACCTCCAGCAGCGAGAAGCCGAGCGCCGCCTGGACGAGCAGGTACGGCAGCACGCCGATCCCGAACGCGACCGTCAGCGCCGCGAACAGCACGACGGTCATCGCCCAGGCGTTGAGGATGTCGTTGTGGATCGTCCAGGGCCGCCTGCCCATGCGCGCGAGCCGCTCGCGCTCGATCTCCCACGCGGACCGCAGGCTGCCGACGACCGTCCGCGGCAGGAACTCCCAGAAGCTCTCCCCCAGGCGTGCGCTGGCCGGGTCCTCCGGCGTCGCGACGCGCACGTGGTGGCCGCGGTTGTGCTCGATGAAGAAGTGGCCGTAGCCGGTCTGGGCGAGCGCGACCTTGCTCAGCCAGCGCTCGACGCTCGCCCGCTTGTGGCCGAGCTCGTGCGCCGTGTTGATCGCGATGCCGGCGACCATGCCGGTCGTGAGCGCGAGCCCGATGCTGTCGATGGCGGACAGCCCGCCGCTCGTCCACAGCCAGCACGCGACGACCAGCGACGCGTACTGGAGCGGGATGTAGAGGTACGTGCACCAGCGGTAGTAGCGGTCCTCCTCCAACCAGGCGATCACGCTGTCGGGCGGGTTCTCGGCGTCGTCGCCGATCAGCATGTCGAGGATCGGGAAGATGACGAAGACCAGGAACGGGCCGGAGAACCAGAACAGGCCGAGCCCGGTGGCCTCGACGAGCCCCCAGGCCCCGAGCGGCAGGCTCGGCACGAGCAATCCGAGCATCCAGGCGTAGCGCTTGCCGTCGCGCCAGGCCGGCGCCTCGATCCCGCTGTCGGCGAGGTTGCCCGCCCCGCCCTCTATCGCCGTCGACGTCATCCGTCTACCTCCCGCTGGTTCGAGAACGCTCGCGTACCCCACTTTACACGAGACGCCCCCCGCGTCAAGCGCCCTGACATGCGCACGAATCATGTCCACCACCCCCCGGCCGCGCCCGCCCGCCTCTGCTTCAATCGACCTCCGCGCGGATGTGGCGGAACTGGTAGACGCGCCGGCTTTAGGTGCCGGTGGCCTTGGCCGTGGGGGTTCGAGTCCCTCCATCCGCACTTTCCTCTACGCAAATCGCCTCCGCGCTGTGGCGCCACGGGCACGGATCCCCATGGCGGAGCCCGTGGCCGCTCTGTAGGCTCACTCCGGAGGAGCGATGGCCGAGACGGTGATCCACCATCCCAACCGGGACAAGGCCGAGTCGAAGGCGACGAAGGCGATCGTCGTCATGCTCCTGCTCGTCAGCGCGGGCCTGGTCCTCGTGGTGACGATCGGCGGCTGGTCGGCTCTGCAGGGCGCCCAGCTGCTCGCGCTCGCCTACGCCGCGCTGAACGTCGTGATGGCCTACCACATCGCCAACTGGCGTCGCGGGCTGTTGCCGGTCGCCGCGGCGCTTGCCGTTCTCTACGGCGTGCTCGCCGCGATCGCGGGACCGTCGTGGTTCGCGCGCGACAAGCCCGGCTTCTCCGAGCCGCTGCTCGCTCCGGACCTGCTCGGCCTGCTCACGCTCTTGATCGTGCCGGTGCAGCTTCTGATCGTCGCCTTCGCGGCACGTGCCTTCACCCAGCAATGGAACGTCGAGATCGAGGTCGAGGCGGACACCGAGCGCCGCGGCCCCAAGGCCCCCCACCGCGGCGGCACGACCCAGCCGCTCGGCGCGTAGCCCGCACCCAGCGCCGCGCCCCTAGAATCGCCCTGGACGCGGCGGTGTCCAAACTGGTAAAGGAGGCGGTCTCAAAAGCCGCTGCCCGCAAGGGCTTGTGGGTTCGAGTCCCACCCGCCGCATCGGCGCCGGCCGCGATCGACCGGCGCCGCCGCGATGGCCGCCGCTAGCGCGGAGGCGGCGGATCGCCGCCGGGACGACCGCTCTCCGGGTCGCCCAACGGCGACGGCTGCTTGGTCTCCGCGCCGGCTGGCGGCTCGGTGCCCTCCGCCCGGTCAGGCGTCGCTCCGGGGGCGGGACCGGCGCCGGAGCCGCGCGTGGCCGGCGCCGTCTCTCCCATCGCGCGCCAACCTCCGTACGCGATGCCGGCGGCGGCGAGCAGCCCGAGGAAGAGGCCGATCTTGCGGCCGAGATCGACGTCCACGTCGATGGCGCCTGCATCGACCCCCGGCGCGAAGATCAGCCGGAAGAGGATCAGCAGCACCGCGACTCCGCCGGCCGCCGCGATGATCGTCGCCGCGGGCTGCGGCAGCTCCGGCGTCGCGTCGGCGGCCTGTGCGACCACCAGCCCGACGACGACCGCGACGACCGCGAGCAGCAGGATGTCGATGAACGAGAACGCCTCCCACGCGCTCAGGTCCGCGCCGAACCCACCAACACCGACACCGCCGACCGAGTCGACGCCGTACCACGGCAGGAACATGAAGATGAAGAGCGCGATCGCGCTTGCGGCGGCGATCGTCTCCCCCAGGCCGACCCTCGTTGTGTCCACGAGCTTCCTCTCGACGGGGTTAGGCACCAGCAGGCCGACTCTAACCGCACCCGGCGGACGGATGTGAAAGGGCTCTAATCGGGCCTTCACGCTGGCCTCACGGGTCATGGGCAGATTGGGAGCTGTCCAAATCCACAGGAGGTACCCAGTGGCATTCAGGAACACCTACCCCGCAGCACGCGCAGGCGCCCAGGCCGCGAGCAACAGCGGCTCCGACGACAGCCGCTGCCGGCGGCGTCGCCGGCGGCGTCGCCGGCGCAACCGCCGCCGTCGTCGCGGGACCGACAGCTAGCCGTTCGCCGGCACCCGAGCAGCGTTCGAACGGCCCCGCGTCGCGGGGCCGTTCGCGTGTCACGCTTCTCACGAGCCATGCGCGCCGTCCGCGAACGCATCCGCCTGCTGCTCGTGCCCTCGGGCGACGGATCGCTCGTCGGCGAGGCGCCGCCGGTTGCGATCAGGGAGATCTTCCGCCGCTTCTGGCCGGCCGCGCGCCCCTACCGCCGCTGGATCCCGCTCGGCCTGGCGTTCATAGCCGCCGGAGCCGCGTTGGAGACGGCCGAGATCTGGCTGTTCAAGCTCGTCGTCGACGACGTGCTCGTCCCGGGCGACCTCGGGCCGCTGCTCTCGATCGGCCTCCTCTACTTGGCCCTGGCCGTCAGCAACGCGCTGGTCTCGTTCGGGGACGACTACCTCGCGACATGGCTGGCTGAGCGCTTCCTGCAGCGACTGCGGCGACGGGTCTTCTCACACGTCCAGCGGCTGTCGCTCGACGTGCTCGACCGGCGGCGCCTCGGCGACGTGACAGCGCGCCTGACCGCCGACGTGCAGGCGATCGAGAGCTTCGTCGTCTCCGGCGTCGCCGACGGGCTGTCCGCCGTTCTGCGCATCGTCTTCTTCAGCGGCGCGCTGTTCTACCTGCAGTGGCAGCTCGCGCTCGTCGCGCTGATCGTCACCCCTCTGTTCCTCGTCGCCGCCCGGCGTTTCGCGCGGCTAATCAAACACGCGTCGCGCGAGAAGCGACGCCGTTCCGGCTCGCTCAGCGCGGCCGCGCAGGAGAGCCTCGGGAACCAGGCGCTGGTGCAGGCGTCGAACCGCGAGCAGGCCGAGCTGGAGCGGTTCGAGCGTGAGAACGAGGGCATCATCCAGGCCGAGCTCGCGGCGACGCGGATTCGCGGGCTGTTCTCGCCTGTCGTGGACCTGATCGAGCTAGCCGGCGTGATGCTCGTGCTGGTGCTCGGCACGGTGGCGGTCGCCGACGGCAGCCTGACGCTTGGCGGGTTGCTGGTCTTCATCGCCTACTTGACCCAGCTCTATGGGCCCATGCGCGACCTCAGCTCGCTGTCAAACACGATCTTCAAGGCGGCGGCGGGCGCCGAGCGGGTCATCGAGCTGCTCGACGAGCGGCCGCGGATCGTCGACAAGCCGGATGCCGTCCGTCTCGAACGGGCGCGCGGCGCAGTCGAGCTGCAAGCGGTCTCGTTCACCTATCCCGGTGCCGGGCGACGCGCGCTCGCGGACGTGAGCCTGCGCGCCGAGCCCGGCGAGACGCTGGCGCTCGTCGGGGCCTCGGGCGCCGGCAAGTCGACGATCGCCAAGCTGTTGCCGCGCTTCTACGACCCCGACGGCGGAGCCGTACGGCTCGACGGCCACGATCTGCGCGACCTCGAGGTCGCCTCGCTGCGCCAAAACGTCGCGATCCTGCTCCAGGAGACGCTCGTGCTGCACGGCACCGTGCGCGAGAACATCTCTTACGCACGCCACGGCGCGTCGGACGAGGAGATCCGGCGCGCCGCGGTCGCCGCCGGCGCAGACGAGTTCGTCCGCGCGCTGCCGGAGGGATACGACACCGATCTCGGCGAACGGGGCCGGCGGCTCTCCGGCGGTCAGCGCCAGCGGGTGGCGATCGCGCGGGCGCTGGTCGCCAACGCGCCGGTGCTGATTCTCGACGAGCCGTCGACCGGGCTCGACGCCGAGGCGCGGGCGGCACTCGTCGACCCGCTGCGCCGGCTGATGGCCGGCCGCACGACGATCGTGATCTCGCACGACCTGCTCACCGTGCGCGACGCCGACCGGATCGTCGTGCTCGACGACGGCCACGTCGTCGAGAGCGGCGGCCACTCAGCGCTGGTGGCAGCCGGCGGCGCTTACGCGAAGCTCTGGGCGCTGCACGGCACGACCGAGGAGGAGAAGGCCGTGACCTCCCGCGAGGGCGTCGTACGGTGAGCGCGCCCGAGCCGCTCCCCCGCGGCGCCGCGATCGCGCCGGGGTACGAGGTGATCACGCATTTGCGGCGCGGCAACGCGCTCGACGTCTACGACGTCTGGAGCGACGCACGCGCCTGTCGTTGCATCGTCAAGGCGCTGCGGACCGACCGCGCCGACGATTCGGGCGCACGCCGGCGGCTGCTCGAGGAGGGTCGCCTACTCGAGGCGCTCTCGCATCCGCATGTCGTGCGTGGCTACGAAACCCTCGCCGGCCCGCTGCCGCTGATCGTGATGGAGACGCTGGTGGGCGAGACGCTCGCCCACATGATCGAGGAGCGCGAGGTCGAGCTGACGGTCGCGGAGGTGGCCCAACTCGGCCTGCACCTCGGGTCGGCCGTCGGCTACCTGCACGCGAACGGCTACCTCCACCTCGATTTGAAGCCGTCGAACGTGATCGCCGAGTGCGGGCGCGCGAAGCTGATCGACCTCAGCGTCGCTCGTCCCCCCGGCCGCGCCCATGCAGGCATCGGGACGTGGTGCTACATGGCCCCCGAGCAGGTGCGCGGCGGGCTGCTCGGCCCGGCCGCCGACGTGTGGGGGATCGGCGTGGTGCTGCTCGAGGCGGCCACCGGCGAGTCGGCGTTCGACGACGAGGCCGACAATCCGCAGGTGCGCGAGCGCGCGCCCCGGATCGATGAGCAGCGTCCGTCGGCGCACGCGCTGTCCGACCTGGTGGCCGCCTGTCTCGAGCCCGAGCCGAGCGACCGGCCGGCCGTCGCCGAGCTGCTCGCAGCGCTGGAGCCGGTCGCGGACGTCCCGATCGCCGAGCGCCGGCACGCCGCCGTGGCCGGGACGGGCGCTCAGCCTCGCAGGCGGTAGCCCATTCCACGGACCGTCTCGATCGACTCGTCGCCGAGCTTGCGGCGCAGATAGCCGACGTAGACGTCGACGACGTTCGAGCCGGGGTCGTAGTCGTAGCCCCAGACGTGCGAGAGCAGCTGCTCGCGCGAGAGCATCTGCCCGGGATGGCGCATGAAGGTCTCGAGCAGCGTGAACTCCCGCGCGGTGAGCGTGACCTCGTCGTTGCCGACGCGGGCCTTGCGACTGCGGATGTCGAGGAGTATGCGGCCCGCCTGCAGCACGGTGGCCGACTCACGTCCGTCGGTCCGCAGCCGCGCACGCACCCGTGCCAGCAGCTCCTCGAAGCGGAACGGCTTGGTGACGTAGTCGTCGGCGCCGCCCTCGAGCCCCGCCACCTTGTCCTCGACGTCGTCGCGGGCGGTGAGGACGATCACCGGCAGGCGCTGGCCACGGCGGCGGAGCTCCTGGAGCACCCGGAAGCCGTCCATGCCCGGCAGGCCGAGGTCGAGAATCAGGAGGTCGAACTCGTCGTCGCGGGCGACGATGCTCGCGACATGGCCGTCGGCGACGACCGTCGTGACGTAGCCGTTGGCCTTGAGGCCCTTCTCGAGGAACGACGACAGCCGCGGCTCGTCCTCCGCGATCAATATCCGGCTCATGCTCTGGCGCTTTCGACGGCGGCGGGCGGCGGCGGGGGCGCGGCGGGCCCCGGGCGCCTCGGGATGCGGACGCTGAAGACGGCGCCCGCGCCGGGGCGGCTCTCGAGCTTCACGCTACCCCCGTGCGCCTCCGCGATCGCCTTCACGAGCGCGAGGCCGAGGCCGGACCCGTCGGAGGGTCGGGGACCGGAGCGCCCGCGCGCGAAGCGATCGAAGATGCGCACCCGGTCCTGGAGCGGGACGCCCGGGCCCGTGTCCGAGACCCATATTCGGACCCATGCGTCCTCGACGGCGATCCCGAGCGCGATGCGATCGCCGTCGGCCGTGTGCTGGGCGGCGTTGTCGGCCAGCGCCATCGCCGCCTGCGTCAGGCGGTGGCGGTCCGCCTCGATCGTCCCCGCGGCGCGGGCGTCCAACCGCCAGTCGCGTGGCGCGAGCGCACTCGCCTTGGCCAGCAGCTCGTCGCCCAGCTCCTCGAGGTCGACGCTGTCGAGCTGCAGGAAGTCGCTGCGCTCGGCGCGCGCCAGCAGGAGCAGGTCGTCGACCAGCCGGGCCATGCGGTCGAGCTCGTCCATGATCAGCTCGGTGGTCGCGCGCCGCTCGTCGGGGTCGTCGCCCATCAACTCGAGGTGGCCGCCGACGATCGTGATCGGCGTGCGCAGCTCGTGGCTGGCGTCACGGATGAAATCGCGTTGGGTCTCGAAGGCGGCTTCGACACGGTCGAGCATCGCGTTGAACGTCCGCGCGAGCTCGGCCACCTCGTCGTCGCCCTCCACCGCGATCCGGCGGCTGAGGTCGGTCTCGTGGATCGAGCGCGCCGTGTCGCCGAGCGCTCTCAGCGGCGCCAGCACGCGGCCGGCGGCGAAGTAGGAGAGCAGCGCCGCGATCAAGAGCACGGAGCCGCTGACGATCGCCGCGACGCGGACCGCGGCGCTGACCTCCTCGATGTCACCGCGCATGAACTCCGCGACGACGAAGTGGCCGCGGATCTCGCCACCGAAGCGGATCGGCACCGCGAGGTAGCGCGCCGGTCCGGCCGAGGTCTCGACGTCCTTCTGCGTCGGCGTCCGCACGGAGGCCCAGCGCTCGCGCTCGGCCAGGGCGCGGATCGGGAACCGCCCGCCGCCGATCGACTCGTACGGCTCGCCGTCGATGATCGTGAAGATCGCCTCGTCGTCGTCCGGGACGTTGCGGTCGAGGAAGACGGTGAAGATCCGCCGCAGGTCGCTGCCGAAGGGCTCGCCCGTGGCCGGGTCGCGGCCGCGCACGAGCTGCTCGAACTCCTCCGTCTCCTGCACGAGCGTGTCCCGAACCTCGCCATCGAGCCGCACGAGCAGGATCTGCCGGATGACGAGTACGGTGGCGGCGGTCGAGAACGTCAGCAGGATCAGGAACGAGGCGAGGATGCGCGTGCGGGCACCGCGAAATGCAGTCGTCGGCCTCGCGCCCGACCTCCGCCGACCGCCCGGCATCCAACCGGTCCTGGTCGATGGGTCAGTCCTCTTCTCCGTCATCGCCCTCGCGCTCGTCCTCGTCGTCCTCATCATCATGGTCGTCGTCGTGCGAGGGCGGCGCCGGCGCGGCGGGTGGGGGAACAGCCGTCGGAGCGATGCGCGGGGTCGAGCTCCCCCTCGCACCGGGCGCACGCTCCCTCGAAGCGCGCGAGTGGGCCGGGCGCCTGTCAGCCCCGAGCCGGTCGCCCCGACGCTCGTCGCCCACCTCGCGCAGCTCGATCGGCTCGATCGACGGAGCGTCGAGGCTACCGACCAGGCTTGGCAGCACGGCGAGCAAGGCGACCGTCGCGGCGGCCGCCGCGACCGCCAGTGCCCGTTGGAGCGGTGACATGCGACGGATCCTGATCCCCCCCGCTGAGGAGGGAATGAGAGCCGTCTAAGAGTTCTCTCAGACCTGCGGGTTCTCGACCGGCTCGTCGCCGGAGTAGTCGTAGAAGCCGGTGCCGGACTTGCGCCCGAGCCAGCCGGCGGCGAGCATCTTGCGCAGCGTCGGCGGCTGCGAGAAGCGCCGCTCGCGGAACTCGTCGTAGAGCACGTCGCAGATCGAGCCGAGCGTGTCGAGGCCGACGAAGTCGGCGAGCGTCAGCGGGCCCATCGGGTGGCCGGCGCCGGCCTTCATCGCGGTGTCGATCTCCGCGACGCTGCCGACACCCTCCTCGTAGGCGCGGATCGCGTCGATCATGTACGGCACCAGCAGCCGGTTGACGATGAACCCCGCCTTGTCCTTGGTCGGGATGCCGAGCTTGCCGATGTCGCGGGTGAACGCGACGCCGGCGTCGAAGGTCTCGTCGGAGGTCGTGATCCCGCGCACGACCTCGACGAGCTTCATCACCTGAGCGGGGTTGAAGAAGTGGAGGCCGAAGAAGCGGTCGGGCCGCGAGGTCGCCGCCGCCTGCTCGATGACCGACAGCGACGAGGTGTTGGTCGCGAAGAGCGCGTCGTCCTTGACGATCCCGTCGACCTCACGCCACATCTCGAGCTTGAGGCCGAGGTCCTCGGTGATCGCCTCGATCACGAGATCGCAGCCGGCGAGGTCGGCGTAGGCGAGCGTGCCCTGGATCCGCCCGCGAATCGCGTCGGCGTCGGCCTGCTCGAGCTTGCCCTTCTCGACCGCGCGACCGAGCTGCTTCTCGATCTTGCCGATGCCCTTGTCGAGCCGGCCCTGGTCGACCTCGCGCAGCACGACGTCGTAACCCGCCTGCGCCGCGACCTGCGCGATGCCGTGCCCCATCAGCCCCGCGCCGAGCACTCCCACCTGCCTGATCTCCACTACGTTCTCCCCATCGTCGTCAGCGAGCCTGGGGAGCCTATATGTCACTGATCGGAGTCGAGGACCGCGACGGCGTCAGGCATCTGATCCTCCAGCGCGCCGAGAAGCGCAACGCGTTCGACGGCGGACTGATCGAGGCGCTCGGGCACGCGCTCGAGGCCGCCGCGGCCGACGAGGCGGTGCGCGTGCTGGTGGTGCGCGGCGACGGCCCGATGTTCTCGTCGGGCATGGACCTCGGCGATCTGCGCGAGCTGTCGGAGAACCCGGCCGGCCTGCGCACCTACCGGCGGGCGATCCTCGGCTGGTGGAGCCTGCTCGAGGAGATGCCCAAGCCGACGATCTGCCAGATCCACGGTGCCTGCCTCGGCGGCGCCTTCGAGCTCGCGCTGGCCGCGGACTTCCGCGTCATGGCGCAGGACGCGATGGCCGGGATCATGGAGGTGCGCGTCGGCCTGCTGCCCGACGTCGGCGGCTGCTCGCGCCTGCCGGCGATCGTCGGCCTCGGCAACGCGAAGGAGCTGATCATGACCGGCAAGCTGATCGACGGCCGCGACGCGCACCGGATCGGCTTCGCCAACCGGATCGCCCCCGCCGACGAGCTCGACGCCTGCGTCGAGGCGCTCGCGAGCGAGCTGCTCGCCTGCGCCCCGCGCGCCGTCGGCCTCGCCAAGCGCGTGATCGACGCCGCCGCCAAGCCCGCGCTCGCCGTGACGCTCGAGCAGGAGGTCCAGGCTCAGGAGACGCTCGCCGCGACCGAGGACTTCGCCGAGGGGACGCGGGCGTTCTTCGAGAAGCGCCAGCCGGAGTTCACCGGGCGCTGAGGCGAATCTCGAACGATCGTTGCCTTCCCGTCCCGGGCAATCGTTCGAGATTCGTCAGAGGCGGGGGAATCCTTGCTTGCCGGCCTCGCGGCGGAGCGCCTTGGTGAGGCGGCGGACGACCTTCGGATTGGCGCGGGCGACGTCGCGCTGCTCGCGCGGGTCGCGGCGCCTGTCGTGGAGTCGGATGTCGCGCAGGCGGCCGCGGTCGTTGTCGGCGACGAGCAGCCAGCGCCCGTCGCCGGCGAGCAGCTTGCTCGACCAGGCGGTCGTCCAGACGGGGCGCCGCTCGCGCGGCCGGCCGCCGTCGAGCAGCGGGCGCAGGTCGACGCCGTCCATCGCCTTGGGCACCGGTGCGCCGACGCCCTTCAGCAGCGTCGGGGCGATGTCGTGCGAGGAGGCGAAGTAGCGCGTGCGCTTGCCGGCGCCGACGCGCTTGGGGTGGCGGATCATGAACGGCACGTCGAGCAGCTCGCTGTAGAGGGCGTTCGAGGTCTTGCCGATCAGACCGTGCTCGCCGAGCATCACGCCGTGGTCGCTGACGACGACGACCCAGGTGTTGCCCGGCGCCAGCTCGTCGACGCGGTCGAGCAGCCGGCCGAGCCAGTGGTCGAGGAAGCTCACCTCGGCGGCGTACATGCGCTGGGTCAGCTTCAGCGTCCGCTTGGAGATGTCGGCCGTCTTGCCGGCCGGCGTCGCGAAGGGCTGGATCGGACGGTAGCCGCCGCGCTTGATCCGCGCATAGCGGCCGAGCCACCTGTCCGGCGGGTCCCAGGGCTCGTGGACGTCGAAGCAGTCGACGACGAGGCCGAAGGGCCGGTCCTCCGACGCGGCGCGCTCGACGAAGTCGATCGCGCCGCCGAGCACGCGCGCCGACAGGTAGTCGTCGTCGCCGCGGCGGGCGCCGTTGTAGGAGAGGTACTCGCGCACGCGCTCGCGGTCGGCGCCGCGCAGCTCGGGCGCGAGGTGGCGGCGCAGCCGCGTCTGGGAGACCTTGCGCCCGCGGACGCGGAAGCCGGGCACCTGGCCCTTGACGGTCCGCATCACGTCCGGCCGGGTGCGGAAGTTCGCGAACGCGGGCTTCATCAGGTGCGGGTTGTCGGTGACGTAGCCGGTCAGGTAGCCGCGCCGGTCGAGCACGTCGAGGAACGTGCGCTCGTCGCGCGCGATCCCCTCCCAGCCCGGCACGTCCGGCAGCCCGCGCGCCCGCTTCCAGCCGTGGAACGGGTAGCCGCTCTGACCGACCAGCACGGACTTGCGCACCGGCCCCGTGGGCATCGCCTCGTGGCGGGCGTGCTCGAAGACGAGGCTCTCGCGCGCGAGCGCGTCGAGCGCCGGCGTGCGGGCGCGGCGACCGCCGTAGGCGCCGACGTGGTCGGTCCGCAGCGAGTCGATCACGACCACGACGACGTTGCCGGGCCCGCTGGCGCCCTGCGCCGACGCGCAGCCGGTCCCGAGCCCCGGCACGGCGACCGTGAGCCCGGCCGCGGCGGCCCCGGCCATCAGCTCACGCCGGCTGAGCCCCTGCTGATCCTCGCTCGGCATCGCGAGCAGGGTAGCGACGGCCTCCGCCGAGAGAGCTCCCCTCGCTCGAGGGGCCCGATACGGCCGCATGCTGACCGCATCCGGCCCAGCGCCGTCCACCGGGAACGCCTCGCTGCGGATGGGCCCGTCGCGGCCGCATAGAGGCCGCGATGGGCCCGGCCTCGGGGCTGGCGCTCAGCCGCGCTGCCAGTCGACCGGCCCGGCGGTCAGCAGGTGGCTGCCGAGCGGGCGGCCGAGCACGCGCTGGACCTCGCGCGAGCAGTCGAGCAGGCGCTCGAGGTCGATGCCGGTCGGATGGCCCATCTCGTGCAGCATCGAGACGAGGTCCTCGGTCGCGACGTTGCCGGTCGCGCCCTTGGGCACAGGGCAGCCGCCGAGCTCGCCGAACGAGCTCTCGAACGAGCGGCAGCCGGCCTCGAGCGCGGCGAGCGCGTTGGCGAGCCCCTGCCCGCGCGTGTTGTGGAAGTGGGCGGTCAGCTCGACGCCGGGCAGACGGTCGAAGGCGCGCGTGAAGAACTCGCGCACCTGGACGGGGTTCGCCATGCCGGTCGTGTCGGCGAAGCCGAGCTCGGCGCAGCCGGCGGCGGCCAGCCGCGCGGCGATCTCGAAGACGCGCTCGGGCGGCACCTCGCCCTCGTAGGGGCACCCGAACGCGACCGAGATCACCGCCTCGCAGCGCAGGCCGTCCGCGAGCGCGCGCTCGACCACCCGCTCGAGGCCGGCGACCGACTCGTCGACCGAGCGGTTGACGTTCGCCCGGTTGTGGCTCTCGGTCGCCGACAGGATGAGGTTGACCTCCTGGAAGCGGTCGCGCAGCTCGAGTGCGGTGTCGAGCCCGCGCTCGTTCGGGATCAGCACGGTGACGGCGACGTCGTCGGGGATCTCCGCGCGGCGCAGCACGTCCGCGCCGTCGGCGAGCTGCGGGATCACGTCGGCGCGGACGAAGCTCGTCACCTCGAGGCGGCGCAGGCCCGTGCGCGCCAGCATCTCGACAAGCCGCACCTTGTCGCCGGTCGGGACGGTCTCGGGCTCGTTCTGGAAGCCGTCGCGCGGACCGACCTCGCGGATGCTGACGGGGTCTGGGGCTTTGTCGGTCGCGGGCGGCACGCCGCTACATCATGCCCATGCCGCCGCTGACGCCGATCGTCTCGCCGGTGACGTACGAGGCGTCGTCGCTGGCGAGGTAGGCGATCGTCGCGGCGACCTCGTCCGGCTCGCCGAGGCGACGCATCTCGGTCGAGGCGATCATGCCCTGCACGAAGCGGTCGCCGATCTCGCCGAGCGCCTCGGCGGCACGGACCATCTGCGTGTCGATCGGGCCGGGCGCGACGGCGTTGACGCGCACCCCGTAACGGGCGGACTCCTTCGCGACCGCCTTCGTGAAGCCGATCACGCCCGCCTTCGTCGTCGAGTAGACCACGGACATCTTCGAGCCGAGCCGGCCGGCCTCGGAGGCGACGTTGACGATCGCGCCGGCGCCGCGCTCCTGCATGCCGGGGAGGACCGCGTGCGTCACGGCGAGCACGCCACGCAGGTTGACCGCGATCAGGTTGTCCCAGACCTCCTCCGGCGTGTGGACGAAGAACGCCTCGCCGGCGATCCCGGCGTTGTTGACGAGCACGTCGATCGCGCCCAGCCGCTCCTCGGTCGCGGCGACCGCCGCGCGCGCCGACTCGGTCGAGCGCACGTCGAGCTCGAGCCCGATGCCGCCGAGGTCGGCGGCGAGCTCGCGCGCCTGCTCGAGATGGAGGTCGCAGACCGCGACGCGGGCACCCTCGGCCGCCAATCGCGAGCACGTCGCGGTGCCGATCCCGCCGACACCGCCGGTGACGAGCGCCACCTTCCCCTCGAGCCTCATCGCGCGGCACCCTACCGGCGGACTGGCCATGTCGGCGCCAGCGACGTGCGGGCGGCGACCGCCCCGGCGAGCCGCCCAGCGGCTGTTAGCGTTCCGCCGCGCGTGGCCACCGGAGCTCCCATACCGATCGTCGGCGGCACCGGCGCGCTGGGCTTCGGCCTCGCCCTGCGCCTCGCGGCCGCCGAGCAGGAGGTCGTGATCGGCTCGCGCGACGCCGGCCGCGCCGACGAGGCCGCCGCCCGCGTGCGCGAGCGGGTGTCGAACGCGCGCGTCGCCGGCCTCGAGAACGCCGAGGCCGCCGCACTCGGCGATGTCGTCTTCCTGACCGTCCCGTTCCGCGCCCAGTCGGAGAACCTGACGAACCTCAAGGGCGCGCTGCGGCCAGGACAGATCCTCGTCGACGCGACCGTCCCGCTCGCCGCCGCGGTCTCCGGCAAGGCGACGCGACTGCTCGGCGTGCCGCAGGGATCGGCGGCCGAGCAGGCACAGGAGATGGTCCCCGACGGCGTGACCGTCGTCAGCGCGCTGCACTCGGTCGACGCCGCGACGCTCGGCGACCTCGACGCCGCGCTCGACCAGGACGTCCTCGTCTGCGGCGAGCGCAAGGCCGACAAGCGCAAGGTCGCCGAGATACTCGCGTGCGTGCCGGGCCTGCGGCCGGTCAACGCCGGAGCGCTGGAGACGGCCCGCTTCGCCGAGGCCCTCACTCCGCTGCTGATCTCGGTCAACATTCGCAACAAGTCCCACGCGGGCGTAAAGCTCACCGGCCTGCCCGACGAGCTCTGGTAGGACCGGCGTGCGCGTGGCGCTGCTGTCCGGCGGCACCGGGGGCGCGAAGCTCGCGCGCGGGCTGCTGGACGAGGTCGGCGATGGCGAGCTGACGGTGATCGCGAACACCGGCGACGACGCCTGGGTCCACGGCGCCCACGTGTCCCCCGACCCCGACCTCGTCACCTACTGGCTCGCCGACGCGATCGACGAGCGCGGCTACGGCATCCGCGGCGACACGTGGGAGGTGATGGAGGCGCTCGAGGCGGCCGGCCGGCCGACCTGGTTCCGCCTCGGCGACCGCGACCTCGCGATGTGCCTGATCCGAACGGAGGCGCTGCGCTCCGGGCGACGGTTGACCGAGGCGCACGCTGAGGTCGTCCGCGCCATGGGCGTCGGCGCGCGCGTCCTGCCGATGGCCGACGGGCCCGCGCCGACGCGCG
>JBBECV010000004.1:65927-93914 GCA_040881635.1 Thermoleophilaceae bacterium | reverse complement strand
CCCCCCCCCCCCCGCGTCCGCGTTCGCGGACGCTGGCTGGCGTTCCAGGAGTTCATGATCGTCGAGCGCGCCGAGGGGCCGGTCGAGGCGGTCGAGCTCGGGGTCGACGCCGCCGAGCCGACCCCGGAGGTGCTCGCGGCGCTGCGCGACGCCGACGCGATCGTGATCGGCCCGTCGAACCCGATCGCGTCGATCGGCCCGATCCTCACGCTGCCCGGCATGCGCGCGGCGCTCGCCGAAGCGGCGGCACCCGTGGTCGCCCTCAGCCCGTTCGTCGGCGGGAAGGTGCTCAAGGGCCCGACCCGGCTCTTCTGCGACCACGCGGGCATCGACCCGTCGGCGGCAGGGATCGCCGACGCCTACGCCGGGATCCTCGACGGATTGGTCGCCGACGAGCCCGTCGACGGCCTCCCGGCGCTCGAGACGGCGACGCTGATGGACACGCCCGCCTCCCGCCGGGCGCTCGCACGCTCGACGCTCGACTTCGCGGCGACGCTGGCCGCGCGCGACGCGCCGCGCTGAGCGGCAGCCGTCCCCGCAGTTTGCGGAGGTCCGACGACGGGCCCGGGGACCGGCGAGCGCGGTCCGGTTACAGTCGGTGGGCCGCCGTCCGATCGCCCGATGCGAACGATCGCGATCCTCCCAATCAAGAGCTTCGGCGCCGCCAAGCAGCGCCTCGCCGGCCTGCTCGGAAGCGGTGCCCGCCAGGCGCTGGTGCAGGCGATGTTCCAGGACGTGCTGGCGGCGCTACGGCGGGTGCCCGAGCTAGAGGCGATCGCCGTCGTGACCTCGAACGCGACGGTCGAGCGCGCCGCTCGCGGCGGCAACGTCACGGTGCTCGCGGACCTCCACGAGGCCAGCCACTCGCAGGCCGCGCTGATCGGCGTCCGCCACGCGGTCGAGCGCGGCTTCGACCGCGCGCTGCTCGTGCCCGGCGACACCCCGCTGCTCGACCCCGGCGAGGTCGCCGACATGCTGACGCGCGCCGACCGCGACGGCGTCGGCCTCGTCGTGGCCGCCGACCGCCACGGGACCGGCACCAACGCGCTCCTGCTCGCCCCGCCCGAGGCGATCGAGCCGTCCTTCGGCCCGGGCAGCCGGGACCGCCACCGCGCGCTCGCCGAGGCGGCCGGCGTCTCCTGCCGGGTCGAGGACGTGCCGTCGCTCGCGCTCGACGTCGACACGCCCGACGACCTCGAGGCGGTCGCCGCCCTGTTGGGCAACGAGCGCCGCTGGGCGAGCATGACCCGCGGCGCACTGCACCAGCTCGGCCGCTCGCATGGCGAGAACGCCCCCGACCGCAGATCGGCGGGTGCGCATGCGTGAGCCGCTTCCGACGGTGGGCGTCAGCGGTGCGGGTGCGGCGGATAGCGCTCAGCCGGCCGCCGCGACCGCCCTGTCCGCGGTCGCGATCGGGGGCCTGCCGGAGATCCGGCCCGGCGACGATCTCGCCGCGCTGCTCGCCGGCGCGCTGCCGGACGATCTCGCCGACGGCGACGTCGTCTCGGTCGCCCACAAGGTCGTCTCGAAGGCGGAGGGCCGCATCCGTCGCCTGCGCTACATCGACCCGAGCGCCCACGCACGCGAGCTCGCCGCGGCGCACGACAAGGACGCGCGGCTCGTCCAGGCGGTGCTCGACGAGTCGGCGTCCGTGCTGCGCGCGGGACACGGCGTCCTGGTCTGCGAGACGCGCCACGGGCTCGTCTGCGCGAACGCGGGCATCGACCGCTCGAATGCCGCCGATGCGGACGAGATCGTCCTGCTGCCGAAGGATCCCGACGCCTCCGCGCGAGCGCTGCGCGACGGCATCGCCGCCGCGCGCGGCGTCCGCCCCGCGGTGGTGATCTCCGACTCGTTCGGCCGCGCCTGGCGCCTCGGGCAGACCGACGTCGCGATCGGCGCCGCCGGCCTCGACCCGCTCGACGACTGGCGCGGACGCCACGACGCCCGCGGTCGCGAGCTGAATGCGACCGCGATCGCCGTCGTGGACGCGATCGCCGGGGCGGCCGACCTCGCCCGCGCCAAGGACTCCGCCGAGCCGGCCGTCCTGCTCCGCGGCCTCTCCCGCTTCGTCACCGCCGACGACGGCCCGGGTGCCGCCGCGCTGCGCCGCCCCGCCGCCGACGACCTGTTCCGCTGAGGGCGTCCGGCGTACGATGGCCACGAGAGCGAGCGAGCTGAGGAGGAAGCCATGACGGAGCTCGAGCCGGTCAAGCAGATGGCGCGCACGACCTGGGCCACCGGCGACTACGCGACGATCGCCGAGCGCGATCTCTGGGCGGTCGGCCCGCTGGTGGTCGAGCGCGCCGGCGTGGGCCCGGGCGACGACGTCCTCGACGTCGCGTGCGGGACCGGCAACGCCGCCCTGCGCGCCGCGCAGGCGGGCGCCGACGTCGTCGCCTCGGACATCACGCCCGAGCTGCTCGAGCAGGGCGGCCGCCTCGCGGACGAGGCGGGCGTCGAGATCGACTGGGTCGAGGCGGACGCCGAGGCGCTTCCGTTCGAGGACGAGAGCTTCGACGTGGTGGTGTCGACCTTCGGCTGCATGTTCGCGCCACGGCACGAGCTGGCGGCACGCGAGATCGCCCGCGTGCTGCGTCCAGGCGGGCGGATGGCCGTCGCCGCGTGGACGCCGGACGGCGCGATCGGCGAGTTCTTCGCCACCGTCGGGGCCTACCTGCCGCCGCCGCCCGACTTCGCCTCGCCGCCGCCGCGGTGGGGCTCGGAGGAGCACGTGCGCGAGATCTTCGCCGCCACCGGACTCGTGCTCGACTTCGCCCGCGAGACGGTCGAGTTCCGCTTCGACTCCGTCGACGAGGCCGTCGAGTACTACTCGACCAAGTTTGGCCCGGTGATGATGGCGCGCAAGGCGATCGAGCCCGACGGCCGCTGGCCCCAGCTCAGGGCGGACATGGCCGCCCTCTTCGAGCGCCGCACCGTCCGCGACGGCGACGAGCTCGTCGAGCCCGCCGACTACCTCCTCACCCTCGGCCGCAAGGCCTGACGGCGGCGACGGGCGGCTTCCGGCCGCCATCCGGCCGGGATCTGCCCACCGCGAGGGACACGGGCAAGCCGGACGGTGACGGCCGCGCTGCGGTCGACATGCGGCCGGAATCGGCCCACCGGGGTGGCGGGGGTCGGCCCCTCAAGCCGCGAGCGGCAGCTCGTAGCGGCGGCGGACGTCGTAGAGGGTGGTGCGCTCGGCGGCGGGTCGCCCGGCCTCGTGGGCGGCGGCGATCAGCTGGTCCGGGGTGAGCTTGGTGCCGTGCTGGCTGCCGGCGAGGCGGCTGATCGACTCCTCCATCAGCGTGCCGCCGAGGTCGTTGACCCCCCAGCGCAGCGCCTCGGTGGCGGCGTCGAGGCCCATCTTCACCCAGGACGCCTGCAGGTTGGAGATCGCCCGGCCGAGCGCCAGCCGGAAGACGGCGGTGTGCTTGAGGTTCTCCTCCTCCGAGATCTCCTCGATGCCGTGCGTGCGCCCGAGCAGCGTGTGGAACGGGATGAACGAGAGCGGCACGAACTCGGTGAAGCCGCCGGTGCGCTGCTGGAGCTCGCGCACGACGCGCATGTGCTCGGCGAGCTCCCACGGCTCCTCGATGTGGCCGAACATGACCGTCACGGTCGAGCGCAACCCGGCGGCGTGCGAGGCCTCGATGATCTCGACCCAGCGCGCGACCGGCAGCTTGTTCGGCGAGATCCGCTCGCGCACCCCGTCGTGGAGCACCTCGGCGGCGGTGCCGGGCGTCGAGTCGAGGCCGGCGGCGCGCAGGCGCTCGAAGACCGCGCGCGGCGACAGGCCGGACGTGGCGCACATCGCGTCGACCTCCATCGCCGAGTAGGCGTGCAGGTGGATCTGCGGCGCGACCTCCTTCGCCAAGCGCAGCCAGCCCTCGTAGTCCTCGAGGGCCCAGTCGGGATGGATGCCCGACTGCATGCAGATCTCGGTCGCGCCGAAGGCGACCGCCTCCTCGACACGGCGGACGAACTCGTCGCGGTCGTGCTCGTAGGCGTCGGGCGAGCGCCGGCCCTGGCCGAAGCCGCAGAACGCGCAGCCGACGGTGCAGACGTTCGAGACGTTGATGTTGCGGTTGACGACGAACGTCACCGTCTCCCCCGCCAGCTCGGCGCGCAGCTCGTCGGCGGCGGCGCGGATGTCCTCGATCGCCTCGGGACGCCGCTCGGCGAACAGGGCCGTCAGCTCGTCCTCGGTCAGCGCCGCGCCGTCGCGGCCACGCTCGATCGCACCCGGGACGAGGTCCGAGCGGATCGCCCGCTCCTCGCGCCGCCCCGACCCGCGTCGCGGGATGAAGCTCCAGTACGCCGTCTTGATCGTGTCGAGCACGCCCTGCTCGAGCCACTCGGCGTCCATGTACTGCGGGTAGACGCAGAGCCGCTCGGCGAGCGCGTACCCACGCGGCTCGAGCTCGCGCCGCATCCGGTGCGGGGACGGGAACGGATGCTCGGGCGAGATGTGGTCGCCGTTGGCCGACAAGCCGCCGAGGTCGGTCGCGCCCTCCTCGACGAGCGGCAGCCACCAGTCGGACAGGTTCGGCGGGATCTGGACGCCGACGTCCGGCATCAGCTCGCGCGAGGCGCGCACGAGCGCGCGCATGTCGTCGAGCGTGATCTCCGTCGCCCACGGCGGCAGCGGCTGGGCGGCGTCCGCCTCCGCCCCTCCCCCGCGCTGGGCCTCGTCGGCGATCTCGGCCGGCTCGGCGCCGTAGTAGCGCGGATGCGCGACGAAGTTCTGCAGGATCACCTCCTGCAGGTGGCCGTGCTCGGCGTGGACCGCCGCGAGCGCCTCGAGCGCCTCGATGCGCTGCGCCGGCGTCTCACCTATGCCCACGAGGATTCCGCTCGTGAACGGGATCCTCAGCTCCCCGGCGGCGCGAATGGTCTCCAGCCGCCGCTCGGGCCGCTTGGTCGGCGACCCCTGGTGGACCACGAGGTCCGGGACGATCGACTCGAGCATCAGCCCCTGCGACGCGGTCACCTCGCGCAGCCGCGCCAGATCCTCGCGCGACAGCACGCCGAGGTTGGTGTGCGCCAGCAACCCGCGCTCGAGCGCCCGCTCGCACGTCCACGCGACGTAGGAGACGAAGTCCTCGTGGCCGTAAGAGCGCAGCCGCTCGCGTACCTCGGCGTTGACCTCCGGCCGCTCGCCGGTCAGCACCAGCAGCTCCTTCGCCCGCCGCCGCACCGCCTCCTCGATCAGCCCCTCGACCTCCTCGGGCGAGTACAGGTGCGCGCGATGCGTCGCGAAGGCGCAGTACTTGCAGTAGCAGCGGCACGTGCGCGACAGCGAGATCGTGAAGTTGCGCGAGAAGGTGACCCGCCGCATCGGACAGCAGCCTAGTCGCATCGCGTGCCCGCCAAGCCCCGCGACCGGCCAATTGCGGCCGGAATGCGGCCGAAGGCGGCCCGGACCTAGATTGTCGTGGTCATGCGCCGAATCGCAGCACTCACGCTCCTGCTCATCGCCGCTGCGGCCAGCGGCTGCGGCGACGCGGGCAGCGCCGACGGCGACGGCACGCGCCCGCTGACGCTTGCGCTCGACTTCCAGCCGAACGCCGTCCATGCCGGGATCTACATGGCGGTCGACCGCGGCCTCGACGAGGAGCACGGCATCGACCTCGAGATCCGCGTGCCGTCGTCGTCGACCGACTCGATCAAGCTGCTCGCCGCGGGCCGAGCGGACGCCTCGATCGTCGACATCCACGACCTCGGCCTAGCCCACGAGCGCGGTGCGGACCTCGTCGGCATCGGCGCGCTCGTCCAGCGCCCGCTCGCGGCGGTGATCGCCACGCCCGACGTCCACCGCCCGCGCGAGCTCGAGGGAAAGCGCGTCGGCGTGACCGGCCTCCCCTCCGACGACGCCGTCCTGCGCGCCGCCGTCGAGGCCGACGGCGGCGACTACGACGAGGTCCGGCGCACCACGATCGGCTTCTCCGCCGTCCCCAGCCTCGCCGCCGGCCGCGTCGACGCCGTCGTCACCTTCTGGAACGCCGAGGGCGTCGCCCTGCGCCGCCGCGGCGTCCCCACGCGCGAGTTCCGCGTCGACCGCTACGGCGCCCCCCGCTATCCCGAGCTCGTCGTCGCGACCACGCGCGACCGCCTCCGCGACGAGCCCGACCTGCTGCTCGACCTGATCGCCGCCCTGGACGCCGGCACCCGCGCCGCCCTCGACGAGCGCCCCGCCGCCGTCGAGCAGATCGCCGCCGCCTCGGACTCCCCGACCCCGCTCGTCCGCGCCCAGCTCGACGCCGTCGCCCCCGCCCTGCGCCCCCCGCTCGTGCTCCGCCCCGCCACCCTCCGCGCCTGGGCCGCCTTCGACGCACGCTTCGGCATCCTCGACCAAGCCCCCGACATCGACCGGCTGTTCAGCCCGAGCTTCGCCACCGCCGGCGGCAACGGCGAGCCCTAGTCCGTACCGACCAGCCGCTCCACGAGCGCCGCCCCCTCGCGCGCCATCCGCGAGCGCGGCACCACCTGCGTGAACCCGGCGTCGAGCGCACGCGCGCGCATCTCGGCGTCGACGTGCGAGTAGTAGCCGAGCGTCGGCGTCCCCTCGAGCTCGCCGCGCTCTCGCATCTGCTCGAGCAGCGCCGGCCCGTCGATCTCCTCGGCCGTCAGGTCGAAGATCACGACCTCGTGGAACTGCGCGGCGACGCGCAGCCGCTCGGCGCTCGCGAAGCGGCTGACGCTGTGGCCGGCGAGCGTCAGCGCGCCCTCGACCTTCGACCCGAAGAGCAGGTCCGGCGACAGCAGGGCGACGCGCGCCATCGCGCTACTGGTTGCGGCGCAGGCGCAGCTCTTGGCGCACCGACTCGGGGCGACCCCACATCTGCATCACCTCGACGCGCCCCGAGCGCGCGTCGCGGACCGCGATCTCGCCGTCCACGCCCTCGTCGTCGAGCAGCGCGAGCGTGCCGTGCACGGTCGGCGCCGCCGCCGCGTGGCCGAAGCCGTTCGCGACGCGCAGGAGCCAGTGCCAGTCCGCCTTCGAGTACGGCATCGCGTTGATCTGCGTCAGCAGCGTGGCGGCCTCGATGTAGCGCGACTCGTCGTCGATGCGCAGGTCGACGTCGAGCGCGGTCCAGTCCGGCGGCAGCGAGTCGATCACGCGCTGGAAGTCGTCGGCGAGCGGCACGGCCGGAACCTTACCCGCAGCCGCTCAGGCAGTCTCGACGCGCATCATCTGCACCAGCGCGCCGCCCAAGGCGTGGTCGCCGGACGCGAAGCGCACGAGCAGCGGTCCGTCGAACGGCTGGCGCTCGAGCACCTCGAGCCGGTCGCCGGGCGCGATCCCGCGCTCGGACAGCCAGCGCAGCATCTCCGGGTCCGAGTCGGACACGCGCACGAAGACCCCGCGATCGCCGGGCTCGAGCTCCGACAGCGCGCGCGAGCTGCCCTTCTCGATCTCCCCGTCGGCGGTCGGGATCGGGTCGCCGTGGGGGTCGTGCGTCGGGTTGCCGAGCTTCGCCGCGATCAGCTCCGACAGCTCGGGCGAGATCGCGTGCTCGAGCACCTCGGCCTCCTCGTGGACGCGGTCCCACGACATCCCGAGCGCCTCGGCGAGGTACAGCTCCAGCAGCCGGTGGTGGCGGATCACCTCGAGCGCGACGCGCGTGCCGGCGGCCGTCAGCTCGACGCCGTGGTAGGGCCTGCGCGTGGCGAGGCCGAGCGCCTCGAGCCGCTTGACCATCGCGGACGCCGACGCCGGCGAGACCGCGAGCCGATCGGCCAGCGCCGAGGTCGAGACCGCGTCGTCGGACCGCTCGTGCAGGGAGTAGATCGCCTTGGCGTAGTCCTGGACCGCGTCCGAGATCCCGCCGGTGTCGGTTGCCGTGGCCATCGCTACAGGCTGATCGCCAGCCCGGTCGCATACATGAGGACCAGCCCCGCGAGCACGCCGGTGGCGGCGAGCGGGTGCAGCAGCCGGCCGCTCGAGTCGCGGATGCTCGGGGCGATCTGGACGATCACCTGGGCGATCGCGCCGGCGCCGACGCCGAACAGCAGTGCCGCGACGCTGGGGTTGAACGCGGATGCGCCGATCCATGCGCCGAGGATCGCGGGGGCCCCCGCCAGCAGGCCGAGGCCGACGAGCCGCGGCAGCATGCCGCGCAGGCGGTGGCGCTCTCCGCCGACCGGCGCGACGATCGCCAGCCCCTCGGTCGTGTTGTGGATCGCGAACCCGACGATCAGCGTCGCCCCGAGCGCGAGCGAGCCGATCGCGTAGGCCGAGCCGATCGCCAGGCCCTCGCCGAGGTTGTGCAGGCCGACGCCGAGCGCGACCAGGAAGGCCAGGCGCCAGGCGCCGACCCCCGAGCCCGAGGCGCCCGCGACGGCCGCCCCCGGTCGCCCGCCGACCGCGGCGGTGCCGTCGTCGTGCGCCCGAGCACGCAGCCACCCGTCGACGCCCGCGAGGCCGAGATACGCGGCCGCCGCGCCGAGGAACACCAGCGCGGCCCCGCCGAACGCCTCGGCGCCGCCGGCGGCGATCTCGCTGCCCTCGAGCAGCGCGTCGACGCCGAGGAAGGCGAGCAGCCCGACGGTCAGCGCGAGCACGAACTGGATCCAGCGCTCGTCGATCCGGCGCACCCACGGCAGCCAGAGCATCCCGATCGCGACCGGGATGATCCCGACGTAGAGGCCGATCAGGCCCATCAGTCCGTAGAAGCCGGCGTCGGCGGCCGGGGTCTCGGCGGCAGCCTCGATCTCGTGCTCGACGGTGCCGCCGGTCGACGTCACGAGCCCGACGGCGTAGGCCTCGCCCTCGATCCACGGGTACGCGACCGCGATCGTGTTGCCGTCGAGGCGCCGCATCTCACCGGCGCTCTGCTCGAACGTCACGAACGCGTCGTTGACGAGCACCTGGCTGATCGCGACCGGGTCCGGGCCGTCGTTGCGCACGACCAGCTCGATCTCGCCCGGCGCCAGCGAAGTGCGCTCGACCGCCAGCTCCTCGACCGGCGCCCCGTTGCGCTCGAGCCCGGGCGCCCCGAGCGCCACGAACAGCCCGATCGCCAGCCCCAGCAGCGCCAGCGGCGCCAGCCCCGTGACCCACGCCGGCATCCGCCGCTCCGTCCTCTCGATCGTCGCCGCCTCCATCAGTCCTCCACCTCGAAGAAGCCCATCCAGCCGAGGTCTGCGAACTCGGTGACGTGGGCATGGAACATGTACCTGCCGGTGTACGGGAAGCGCAGCTCGGCGATCCCGCGCTCGCCCTGTCCGAGGACGATCGTGTCCGTGAAGTCGCGTGCCTCGAGCTTGGTTCCGGTCGGGTACCAGTCGAAGAAGTTGGCGTGGACGTGGAACGAGTTGAGCAGGTCGAACTCGGTGATGTTCACGAGGTAGACCCGGACGAGCTCGTCGCGCTTCACGCGGATCGGCCGGTCGTGGTAGGCGAAGGCGACGGTGTTGACGGCGTAGATCTCGTTGCCGCGATCGAAGTTCGTGTCGAACCCGTTCATCACCATCACGAGCTCGTCGGCGTCCGCCCGCCCTGCCTTCGGGTCGACGACGAACGCGCCGTAGAGGCCCTTGGCGATGTGGTCGGCGAGCGGCATCGAGTGGCAGTGGTAGAGGTGGATGCCGAACGGCCGGGCGTCGAACTCGTAGGTGAACGAGTGGCCGGGCTCGATGTTGCCGGGGCCCGTCTGCGGGACGCCGTCGTGGCGGGCGGTGTGGATGCCGTGGAAGTGCATCGTGTGCGGATGGCTGGAGGCGTTGACGAACGTGATCCGCACGCGGTCGCCCTCGGTGGCGCGCAGGGTCGGGCCGGGGACCCGGCCGTTGTATGCCCAGGCGGCGAACTTGACGCCGGGCGCGACCTCGATCTCGCGATCCTCGGCGACGATCTCGAACTCGCGCACGGTGCGACCGCCCTCGCGGCGCACGCGGCCGCTGTCGAAGTCGCGCAGCACGTTGTGCGGGTCGAAGCCGTTGACGGCGGGATCGACGCTGCCGACGGTGCCGCTGGCGAGGCCGCGGTTGGCGGCGTGGCCGGCCGCGTGCCCTCCGTCGCCGCCCGCGGCTGCGGCGACCGTGTCGTGCACCCCCTGGTGCGGCACCGTCTCGTGTAGCAGCGGCAGCGCGGCGGCGGCCCCCGCGGCGCCCCCGAGCAGCTTGCGCCGCGAGAGCTTGTGTCGTGTCAACTCTTTCATTCGTCGGTATTGAATCACAAGTTAGCCAAGGCTTAACTTGCGGTCCCTAGAATCGGGGCGGTGATCGCCACCGACGACTACGAGATCCTGCGCCAGGCCGCCGGCCTGGTCGAGCGGCCCCGACGGGCGGTGCTGGAGCTCGAGGGCGACGAGGCCGGCGAGTTCCTCCAGGGCCAGGTGACCAACGACGTCGAGGCACTCGAGCCCGGCACCGGCTGCTACGCCGCGCTGCTCGACCACAAGGGCAAGATCCGCACCGACCTCCGCGTCCTGCGGCTCGCGCCCGGCCGCCTGCTCGTCGATGCCGAGGGCTCCGGGCGGAGCGTGCTCGACCGCACGTTCGAGATGTACAGCCTCGGTCGCGCGGTGACCCACCGAGATCTCTCCGACGACCGGACCGTGCTCTCGCTGATCGGCCCGGATGCCCGCGAGCGGCTCGATCCGGCCCCGCCCGGCGCCGAGCACGCCCACGTGGACGGTCCCTACGGCCTCGCCGTCGCGACGGACGTCGGCGTCGACCTGATCTGCACCGCCGAGCAGGCCGCCGCCGCGCGCGCCGAGCTCGGCGTACCGGAGGTCTCCGAGGAGGCCGCCGAGTGTGTCCGGATCGAGTCCGGCCGCCCGCGGCTCGGTCTCGACATGGACGGCTCGACCATCCCCCAGGAGGCCGGCCTCAACGAGCGCGCGGTCGACTTCGAGAAGGGCTGCTACGTCGGTCAGGAGACCGTCGCGCGCCTCCACTACAAGGGCAAGCCGAACCGCCACCTGCGCGGACTGCGCCTGTCCGCGCCCGCCGAGCACGGCGACCCGATCATGCTGGGCGAGCGGCAGGTCGGCACGATCGGCTCAGCCTGCGTGTCGCCGACCCACGGGCCGATCGCGCTCGCGCTCGTGCGGCGCGAGGCGAGCCCGGGCGACGAGGTGCTCGTGGGGGACGGCGGCGGCTCGGCCGTCGTCGTCGAGCCACCGTTCGATGGGTAGGCACGCGCCGCTCCTCTCCCTGGAGCCCTCGCCGCCAAGGTGCCCGCCCACGGCGACCCGCATCCGTCCGTCGCCGTGCTCTAGGGTTCCCGCGGGCAACGGGATGAGGGCGATGGTGAAGACGCGCGGTTGCAGGGCCATGCTCCTCGCGGGTGGAGCGTCGCTGGCGCTCGCCGCCTCGGCGTGCGGCACGGACGACTTCGCCAACGAGCCGCGCCCGCCGGCGGCCGTGGGCCTCACCGGCGTGGTCCGCGACCAGGGCGTCTCGATCTCGCCCGACCGCGTCGGCGCCGGCCCGATCAGGCTGACGATCGCCAACCAGACCGAGCGCGCCCACTCGATCACCCTCGAGGGCGAGGACGTGATCGAGCGGGTGCCACAGGTGCAGCCGCAGGACACGGCGACGATCCAGAAGACCCTCCGGCCCGGGACCTACGAGATCAGCGCCGGCTCGAGCCGCGCCGTGGACATCGAGGATCAGATCGCGCCGGCCACGCTGACCGTCGGCCCGGAGCGCCCGAGCTCCGACCGTACGCTCCTGCTGCCCTAGCCAACCGGCCAGGCGACACCGGGGGGCGCGGGAGGCGCGAGCCCCCCGACCCCATCCCCTTAGGCGGCCTGCGGCTGCGCGAGCCACTCGCGCGGGAAGACGGGCGGGATCGTGCCGGGGTAGTGCGGTAGGAGGCGCAGCGCATGCTCGGCGGCGGGCCTGCCCTCGACCCACGGGCGGAGGTCGTCGAAGCACATCAGCAACCGCACGCTCGGCATGATCTGGAAGTCGGCGGCGTTCGGCTCGTCGCCGCCGATCACGCCGTTGGCGATCAGGTCGTCGACCTGGTCGAGCAGCGTCGGCAGCGTGAGGAGGTCCGCGCGCACGGCATCGTCGGTCGCGCCGTTGATGCGCGCGCTGCCGTGGACGAGCGGTGCGGCGGTCGCGGCGGCGATCGCGGGCGGGATTCCCATCACCGGGCCGTCGAGGAAGCTGCGCAGGCCCGAGCGGTCGCGCTCGAGCGCCGCCCAGGAGAGCCGGCGCGGCACCGGCTGCAGGACCTCGTCGCCCCACTGCTCGGCCTGCTCGACCGCCTCGCGACGATCGGGGTCGCGCGGGAAGAGCGGCGGCTCGGGCACCAGCTCGTCGAGGACGCGCGCGAGCGCACGCGTGGTCTGGACCTTGCGCCCGTCGAGCTTGACGGCCGGCACCGTCGGCCCGGGGAAGCCCATCGCGCGCAACAGCGGTCGCGCGACGACGTTCGGGAGGTCACGGCGGCGCCACTCGATGCCCTTGCGGTCGAGCATCAGCAGCGCGGCCCGGACTGGGTGTGACGCGGGGACCGCGTAGACCGTGGCGCGCATCGCGCGATCCTATCTGGCCGGCCGACCAGCGCTGCCCGCTGCCGGCCCGCGGCGCGACCGCCGCCGCCGCGGCGGGTGGGCGGGATGGGGACGGCCGAGGCCGCCGCGATGTAGCCTCCGGGCCGCCACAGCGACCGACTTGGAGGATCTACCCGACCGATGTCTTCTCTCGACCTGACCGACCCGACCGCTCTCAGCGTCGAGCCCGGCGAGCTGCCCGAGAAGATGGCGGCATGGGTGATTCGCGAGGAGCGCTTCGGCGAGCCGCGCGACGCCTTCCAGCTCGAGGAGATTGAGGTCCCGCAGCCGGGCGCCTTCGAGGTCGTCGTGCGCGTGATGGCCGCCGGCGTGAACTACAACAACGTCTGGGCGGCGCTCGGCCAGCCGGTGTCGGTGATGAAGTACGGCGACCATCCCGAGCATGGCCACCACATCGGCGGCTCCGACGCCTCGGGCATCGTCTGGAAGGTCGGCGACGGCGTCACGCGCTGGAAGCCCGGCGACGAGGTCGTGATCCACTGCAACATGGCGTCCTACGAGGACCCGGAGGTCCACGGCCTCGACCCGATGGCCGCGCCGAGCCAGATGATCTGGGGCTACGAGACCACCTGGGGGTCCTTCGCCCAGTTCACCAAGGTCCAGGCACAGCAGCTGCTGCCCAAGCCCGAGCACCTGACCTGGGAGGAGGCCGCCTCCTACGGGCTCGTCTACTTCACCGCCTACCGGATGCTGATGGACCAGTGCGAGCTGCAGGCCGGCCACAAGGTGCTGATCTGGGGCGCCGCCGGAGGGCTCGGCGTTTTCGCCGTCCAGCTATGCAAGGCCGCCGGCGCCGAGTGCGTCGGCGTCGTCTCCTCGGCGGAGAAGGGCAAGCTCGTCGAGGACCTCGGCGCGACCGGCTGGATCGACCGCAACGAGTTCAAGGGCATGATGCGCCGCGGCGGCGAGTCGCCGGAGGAGGAGAAGGCGCGCTTCAAGGAGTCGCGCCGCTTCGGCAAGGCGGTCGAGGAGATCCTCGGCGAGGCGCCCGACATCGTCTTCGAGCACGTCGGCCGGGCGACCTTCCCGACGTCGGTGCTGGTCGTCAAGCCGTTCGGCAAGGTGGTCATCTGCGCCGGCACGACCGGCTTCAACCTCGACTTCGACGTCCGCTACCTGTGGATGAAGCAGAAGCAGATCATCGGCTCGCACTTCGCCAACGCGTGGGAGTGCAAGAAGGCCAACGACCTGATCGAGAGCGGGCTGATCCGCCCGGTGCTGTGGAAGACGCTCGGCTTCGACGGCGTCGGCGAGGCGCACCAGCTGATGCGCGACAACAAGCACCTCGGCAAGATCTCCGTGCTCGTCGGCGCCGAGTCGGAGGGCCTCGGCAAGACCGCCGAGGGCCCAGGCGCGATCATGGCGGAGGTCGGAGCATGAGCCGGGTGGACGGCGTGATGGTCGAGATCGACTGGGCGATCAACCCCTTCCGGGGCGACAAGTTCGAGCTGCTCTGGACGCCGGCCGCCGAGGCCGCGCTCGACTACGGCGCCACCAGCTGGAGCCTGCTCCGCTCACAGGAGGGCGGCCTCGACTTCATCCAGCTCGCCCACTTCCCGACCAAGGACGACTTCGAGCGCTACTGGTACTCCGAGGAGATCGCCGCCGCCCGCGTCCAGTGCGCCGGCCTCTTCCAGGTCCCCCTCCTCCCCAAGTTCCACACCATCGCCGGCGCCGGCACGATGGCCGGCGTCACCACCTGAATCGCCGCCGCGCGCGCTCGCACCACATCGTCGACTCCGGCCGCAATACGGCCGGAACTCGGTCGTCGGCCCTCGCACGTCCCACGCCTCACCGCCCCGCCCCACGTCCGGCCGCAATACGGCCGGAATTCGGTAGTCAGTTCGAGCGGCGTCTTGTGTCGTCAGCCATAGCGCCGTGGAGGAACGCTCGGATCTCGTCGATCACGCGGCCGCCATGCTCGACCACCTCCGAGGCGTCGTAGCGCCTGGTCTCGAAGCCGGCGAGAGCTAAGCGGCGATCGCGCTGGCGGTCGTGGCGAAAGGCGGAGCGCCGTGCGTGGTAGGTACGGCCGTCCACCTCGACAACCAGGCGGGCGTCCCGCCAGAGGAAGTCCGGCCGATAGCCGGTGCCGTCCTCGAGCGGTATCCACTCGTTGACCTGGGGCCGCGGCAGTCGGGCGCTAGCGATCAGCTCCAGTAGGCGCTCCTCGATCTCGCTGCGGGTGATCACCGGTCCTTCGTACGCGTCGAGGACTGCCGCCAGGTTCGCCGCGCCGCGCCGACCGCGAGCGCGCGCGAGCATCGCCGCGACCGCGCCAAGGTCGAACGCACGCAGCTCCTCCGCACGGTCGACCGCCCGCTCGAGCGAACGGCGATCGACTACCGCCGCCAGGTCGATCATCGTCCGCACCAACGACGTGCACGGGATCCCGTCCTTCACGTCGACGTCGGCCGGCTCGAGGCTTGCACCGCTGTGGAAGTCGATCCCGGCGCGCACCCGCCCGCTGCCGCCCATGACCGTGACGTCGATCCGCGCCCGCATGTCCGCACGGAGTCCCCATAATGCCGCGGCCGAGCGGTGGGACAGGACCGCTCCGCCACCAGCGGCCAGCACGGCGGCCATCCACCGCCCCGCCGTCGTCGGCCGGCCGATCGCGTAGACGCCTCGGTGCATCCGTCGCAGTCGCCCGGCGGTCATTCGGTGCCTGACGGCGCGAGCGCTCAGGCCGAGCTCCTCGAGCTGCGCAAGCGTCATGACGTGGTGCTGCCCCTCGAACGCCGCCTCGATAGACGCGTCCGAGCGTCGCTGTGCGAGCGGCCGAATATCGTCCGCAACTCGTCCCTCATGGTGCGCCTCCGCGATCACCAACCGAGCGTCCTCGATCGATCGACGCAGGAGGAGGCAAAGTGGGACGAGCCGGTTACGGCACGGTTACGGCACGGGCTCCATGGACGTATCAGCGGCCGCAGACGCCCTCGAATCAGCGGCCGAATGACGGCCGCAATTCGGCCGTCGCCCGGCTGCCGCCCAGATCCGTCGCCAGGCGCCGGACGTCCGGCCGCAATATGGCCGCAAGTCGGCGCTCGAGCGGTCCGGCCGTTTAGCGCAGGGACTCGAGAGTGAACGCGAGGCCGGCGGGGAGGTCGAGCTCGGCGCTCCAGCCGAGCTCGGTGCGGGCGCGGGTGGCGTCGAGGGCGATGTGGCGGACCTCGCCGGGACGCTCGGGGGCCATCTCGGCCTCGAACGGGCCGTCGGCGTGCGGGGCGAGCGCCTCGACGAGGTCGAGGACGCTCGTCTGGACGCCCGTGCCGACGTTGAAGGCGCCGCCGGCGTCGGAGTCGGCGGCGAGCAGGTTGGCGCGCACGACGTCGCCGACGTAGACGTAGTCGCGCGTCTGGAGGCCGTCGCCGAAGACGGTCGGCCGCTCGCCCGCGAGCGCCTTGCCGCAGAAGATCGCGATCACGCCGGCCTCGCCGAGCGGATCCTGGCGCGGGCCGTAGACGTTGCCGTAGCGCAGCGAGACGGTCGAGGCCCCGTGCAGGCGGCGGAACAGCTCGCAGTAGCCCTCGGCGGCGAACTTCGACTGGCCATAGGGCGCCTCGGGTGCCACCGGGTGCTCCTCGGGCGCCGGGATCGTGCGTCCCTCGCCGTAGATCGCGCCACCGGTCGACGAGTTGACCACGCGCGCGCCGGTCCGTCGCGCCGCCTCGAGCACGTTGATCGTGCCCTCGACGTTGATCCGCGCGTCGGCCGCCGGATCGGCCGCCGAGCGCCGCACGTCGATCTGCGCGCCGAGATGGAGGATCGCCTCCGGCCGCACCCGCTCGGCGACGTCGACGACGGCTCCCTGGTCGCGGATGTCGAGCTCGACCAGCTCGGCGCCGGCGGCCAGCGCACCGTCGAGGTTCTCGCGCCGGCCGGTCGACAGATCGTCGATCACGGTGACGTCGTCGCCCCTGGCCAGCAGCCCGTCGACGACGTTCGATCCGATGAATCCGGCTCCGCCGGTGACTATCGTGCGCATGAGGCGCGGCACTCTAGTCGCGGCGGCCGGGGCCCGTCGCCGGAGCCGTCGGCAGACCGACGCGGCGCGGGGCTCCGGGGGACGCGAGTCTCCCGGCGACCTCTAGCCCTGCTCGAGCGGCGCCATGGTCAGCCCGGCGTCGCGGAGCATCTCCCAGTAGTGCTCCGCGGGCTCGCGCATCCCGGACCAGACGATCGCCTGGCCCTGATTGTGGATCTTGTCGGCGAGCGCGTAGCCCTTGTCGAGGTCGATGCCGGGGATCGTCTGCGCGAGCGCGGCGGCGACGCCGTCGAACGTGTTGTGCTGGTGGTTGAGGACGATCACGCGCCAGTTGCCGCCCAGGTCGCCGCCCGGACCGCGCGTGCGTGGGCGCTCGACCGTCTCGGTGCTCACGACACGGCCTCCCGCTCGGCGCGCTTGTCCCAGTAGCGGCGCAGGCCGGCACCCATCTGGTCGGGCACGGCCGCCTGCAGCAGCGACTCGGCCGTCTCGGCGTCGACCGCCGCGCGCACCTCCGCCTCGCTCCACCCGTCGAAGGCCTCGACGTCGAGCGAGCGCGCCTTCTCCGAGCGCAGCGCCAGCCCCTCCCGCATTCGCTCGAGGTGCTCGTCGACGTCCTCGAAGCGACCGAAGTGCGTCAGGCAGAGCGCGCGCGGCCCCCACGTCGCAACCTGGCCGAGCGACTGCATCCAGAGCTCGACGTCGATGTCGGGCGGCGGCGTCGGCGGAATCACGTACTCGTGCGGCGGGATGCGGACGCCGCAGACGTCGCCGACGTACGCCTCGCCGGTCACCTCGTCGAAGTAGCTGACGTGGTGCGACGCATGCCCCGGCGTGTAGGCCACCCGGAGCCCGCCCTCGATCGTCTCCCCGCCGGCGAGCGCGACGATCCGCTCCTCCGGGACGGGCGCGAACTCACCCCAGAGGCGGTCCATGTCGTCGCCGTAGAGCCGCTGGGCGCTGGCGAGCAGCCGCGACGGGTCCGCGAGGTGGCGCGCGCCGCGCTCGTGGACGTAAACCTTCAGCGACGGGAAGCGGCGGCACAGGACGCCCGCCGCGCCGGCGTGGTCGAGGTGGATGTGGGTGAGCAGCAGCGCGCGCGGCTGCTCGTCCTCGAGCCCCTCCAGCAGCGTCTGGACCGACGAGGTGGGCCCCGGGTCGACGATGCCGGCGTGGGTCTCGAAGGCGCATATGACCCGGGAGCGGCCCAGGTGCTCGACGTCGATCGCACGTGCCATGGCGAACGGGTGACGATAACAACGGCCGGCCGACGCGGGCGGCTGTGCCGAGCGCGCGGACCGATGCGCCGGCACGCGCCCCGAGCGGCATACAATCACCGGAATGGCCGACCAGCCAAGCCATCGCCTGCCTGAGCGCGACCGCCCGTGGGTCATGCGCACCTACGCCGGCCACTCGACCGCCAAGGAGTCGAACGCGCTCTACCGGCGCAACCTCGAGAAGGGCCAGACCGGCCTCTCGATCGCCTTCGACCTCCCGACCCAGACCGGCTACGACCCGGACCACGAGCTCGCGCGCGGCGAGGTCGGCAAGGTCGGCGTCTCGATCGCCCACAAGCGCGACATGCACGCGCTGCTCGACGGCATCCCGCTCGACGCGATGAACACGTCGATGACGATCAACGCGACCGCCGCCTGGCTGCTCGCGCTCTACATGACGGTGGCCGAGGAGAACGGCGTCGAGCGCGCCGCGCTGCAGGGCACGACGCAGAACGACATCGTCAAGGAGTTCCTCTCGCGCGGCACGTACGCGTTCCCGCCCGAGCCGTCGCTGCGGCTGATCGCCGACATGATCGCCTTCACGGTCGACGAGGTTCCGAAGTGGAACCCGATCAACATCTGCAGCTACCACCTGCAGGAGGCGGGCGCCACCCCGGTCCAGGAGATCGCGTACGCGCTGTCGACGGCGATCGCGGTCCTCGACGAGGCGCGCCCGCGCGTGCCCGAGGAGACCTTCCCGCGGGTGTTCGGCCGCATCTCGTTCTTCGTCAACGCCGGCATCCGCTTCGTCGAGGAGCACGCCAAGCTGCGGGCGATGGGCCGGCTGTGGGAGGAGATCGGCCGCCAGCGCTACTGCGTGACCGAGGAGAAGTACCTGCGCATGCGCTACGGCGTGCAGGTCAACTCGCTCGGGCTGACCGAGGCACAGCCCGAGAACAACGTGATCCGGATCGTGCTCGAGGCGCTCGCCGTGACGCTCGGGCGCGACGCCCGCGCCCGCGCCCTGCAGCTGCCGGCATGGAACGAGGCGCTCGGCCTGCCGCGCCCCTGGGACCAGCAGTGGTCGTTGCGGATCCAGCAGATCCTCGCCCACGAGACCGACCTGCTCGACTACCCGGACATCTTCGAGGGATCGAAGGTCATGGACGGGCTGGTCGACGAGCTTGCCGACGGCGCCCGCGCCGAGATGGCGGTCGTCGGCGAGCGCGGCGGCGCGGTGGCGGCCGTCTCGTACATGAAGACGCAGCTGGTGGAGTCGCACCGGGCGCGCGTGGCGGCGATCGAGAGCGGCGAGCAGAAGGTGGTCGGCCAGAACTCCTTCACCGCGACCGAGCCGTCGCCGCTGCAGGAGGGCGAGGACGGCGGCATCCTGACCGTCGACCCGGCGGTCGAGCAGCAGCAGATCGAGGCGGTGCGCGAGTGGCGGTCCCAGCGCGACCAGGCGGCGGTCGACGCCGCGCTCGAGGAGCTGCGCGCCGCCGCCGCCGACCCGGCCGCGAACGTCATGCCGCCGACGCTCGCCGCGGCGAAGGCCGGCGCGACCACTGGCGAGTGGGCAGGCGCGCTGCGCGAGGTCTTCGGCGAGTACCGCGCCCCGACCGGCGTCGCCGACGCCGCCGCGGCGCCCGACAGCGAGTCGCTCGACGACCTGCGCGACCGTGTCGAGAGCGTCTCCGAGGCGCTCGGGCGCCGGATCAAGATCCTCGTCGGCAAGCCCGGACTCGACGGCCACTCCAACGGCGCGGAGCAGATCGCGGTCCGCGCCCGCGACGCGGGCATGGACGTCGTCTACGAGGGCATCCGGCTGACGCCGCACCGGATCGCGCAGGCGGCGGTCCAGGAGGGGGTCCACGTGGTCGGGCTCTCGATCCTCTCCGGCTCGCACCGCGAGCTGATCCCGCAGGTGCTCGCCGAGCTGCGCTCCGCGGGGGCCGACGTGCCGGTCGTCGTCGGCGGGATCATCCCCAAGGCCGACGCCGACGAGATGCTCGGCGCGGGCGTGGCGCGCGTCTACACGCCGAAGGACTTCGAGGTGTCGCGCATCATGGCCGACATCGTCGACCTGGTCGCCGAGCGCCGTGGCGCCGGCGCGGCCGTCTGACGCCTGCGCCTTGCGGCCGCAATACGGCCGCAACTACCCACTCGCGCGCGCCGAAGATCGACCGCCGAATTGCGGCCAAGATGTGGCCGCAGATCGCGACTGGCTAGCGTCCCGCCGGTGATGGCGGACGGCAAGGAGCTCGGAGCGCGACTGCGCGAGCGCGACCGGTCCGCCGCCCCGGCGGCGCTCAACCTGATCGAGGACCGCTCGCCGGCGGGGCGCGAGCAGACGGCGGCGCTGCTCGCCGAGGTCTCCCCGGCCGCGCTCGGCGGCGAGGCCCCTGCCCACCTCGTCGGCCTCACCGGGCCGCCCGGCGCTGGCAAGTCGACGCTGCTCAGCGCGCTCGTGCGCGAGTGGCGCACACGCGGCCTGACGGTCGCCGTCCTCGCCGTCGACCCGTCCTCGCGCCGCTCCGGCGGCTCGCTGCTCGGCGACCGGGCCCGCATCGAGCACGACTCCGCCGACGACGGCGTGCTGATCCGGTCGACCGCGGCGGGCGGCCGCCTCGGCGGCCTGGCGGCGCCGACGCGCGAGGCGACGCAGGCGCTCGCCCCCGCCTTCGACGTGGTGGTCGTCGAGACCGTCGGCGTCGGCCAGTCCGAGACCGACGTCGAGGAGGTCTGCGACACCGTCGCGGTCGTGGTCCAGCCGGGCTCCGGAGACACGCTCCAGTTCCTCAAAGCCGGCATCATGGAGGTTCCCGATGTGCTCGTCGTGACCAAGGCCGACCTCGGCGACGTCGCCCTCCGCGCCCGCCAGGACCTGGCCCAGGCAGCGCGCGCGATCGGCTCGCGCGAAGTCCCGGCGATCGCCGTCTCGTCGCTTCCGCCGCCGAGTGGAGTCGCCGATCTCGCCGACGCCCTCGAGGCCCACCGCGCCTCGATCGACCTTGCCGACCGTCGCCTGCGCGCCCGCCGCCTGACCGCGCTGCGCGAGCTCGTCGCCGAGCACGGCGAGTCCGCGCTGCGCGCGCTCGGCGGCCGCCGCGAGGCCGAGCGCCTGCTCGCAAGCCAGGACCCCACGCTCGACGTGGCGCAGCTCGTCGGCCTGCTGGTCGACCGCTCCGCCGGAGCGCGGTCGTGACACGCCGCGATCGCCGTCCGCGGCCCGAGCGACTCGCCGCCTCCCAAGAGGCCTCCACTGAGCCTGCCCGCGGGGGCTCGGGCCGCGGACGCACCACCGCGCTCCAGGCCGCCCTCCTTGCCGCCGTATTCGCCGCTGCCACCGGCCTGTCCCTGCTCGCCGGGGCCGCCAACGCCGGCACCGCTCTGGGCGTCGGCCAGATCGCCTTCACGATCGTGCTCGCCTGGCTGCTGCTGCGCCGCTGACCCGAAGTCGAACGATCTCGGTGCGCTCGAGGCGCCAAGTCGTCGCACTTGTCGCACAGGCCGCTGCCGCGGCGCGCTGGACTGCGAGGCGCCATGCCGTTCACCCGACCGAGAGCAGGTGACCATGTACAGTGGTCATATGGCGATCACCGTGCCAGCGGGCGAGTTCAAGGCCAAGTGCCTCAAGCTGCTCGACGAGGTGGCCGAGACGGGCGAGACGATCGTGGTCACCAAGCGCGGGAAGCCGGTGGCACGGGTCGGTCCACTGGAGCCCCCGCCGTCGCTGGAGGGCAGCGTCACCTACCTCGTCTCGGACGAGGAGCTCATCGAGCCGGTGCTCGACCCGCTGGACGCGGAGACCGAGTGATCGTCGTCGACACCCATGCCTGGGTGTGGCTGACCGACGAGGCCGGACGCCTGTCGGCGGCGGCGCGCGGCGCCATAGGGGATGCGAGCACCGTGCTCGTCAGCGCGGCGAGCTGCCTGGAGATCGCGACTCTCGTCCGCCGGGGCAGACTCGGGCTCGACCGGCCGGCGGTGACATGGATCCGCCAGGCGCTGATGCCAGATCGGATCGAGCACGTCGCGGCCGACATCGAGATCGCCGCGTACGCCGGCGCCCTTCCCGATCCCTTCCCCGGCGACCCGGCCGATCGGCTGATCTACGCGACCGCGGCGATCCGCGGCGTGCGGCTCGTGACCGCCGACCGCGCGATCCGCGAGCTCGATCCGGCGCGGACGATCTGGTAGGCGCCGGGGGCCGATCTCCGCCGCGTCACCCGCCAAGGCCGGTGCGCTGGGCGCCACCTGCACGCGGCGAGCATAATGGGCGCATGGAGGGCTCCGCCCCAGATTCCGTCGGCACGCGATCGAGCTGGCTGCGCTGCTACCGCTGCTGGTCGCAGAACCTCGAGGTCCAGGTCCACTACGAGGGGATCCTGAAGGTCGACTCCGCCACCGGGGAGGCGGTCGAGCCGGTCGAGGAGGTGCAGGAGGCGGTCGTGCAGTGCCTCGACTGCATGCACGACCAGCCGCACCTCACGCTCGCCTTCTACGAGGAGGACGGGCGCCGCATCAGCCGCGTCGAGGCGATCGAGGACCGCTGGGAGCGGATGATCACGGGAACGCCATGGGTCGCCTCGTGCACGGTCACCGTGGAGGGCGACCAGGTCGAGACGTGCTCCGGCCCGGAGGCGGCCGACGCGCTCGCCTACGCCGCCTTCGGCGATCACGGCACGCGCGAGTTCTTCACGCACGTCCGCTTCCACAAGCACGAGGAGGACGGCAAGGTCGTCGTCCACATGCTGGTCGAGCTCTACGCCAGGTCGGGCGAGGAGGCGACGGCGGTGCTGGTGGGCGCAGCCCGGGGGGGGCGGGCGATCAGGTGGCGGGCCGTGGTGGCGCGGCCGCCGGCGGCCAACGACGACGAGGGGCACTAGCAGTAGGCACTCGCGGCACCGCCAGCGCCGTGCCCACGGACTAGCCGCGACGCCATCCCATCGGGACACGCCGAGGCCGCCCTACACTCGATCGTCGTGAGTGGTGGGCTGAGAGCCACGGCGCGCTTCGTCGCGTCGGTGATGATGGTCAGCGGGGCGCTGCTGATCGGCGACGCGGGGCTGACGCTGCTCTGGCAGGAGCCGATATCCGCCGTCATCGCCAACCAGCAGCAGGGCAAGCTCGAGGAGGCCCTGGCCGATCCGCCGCGACGCGTGATCGAGCGGCGCCCACTGCCGGGAGACGCGATCGCGAAGATCGAGATCCCGGCGATCGGGGTATCCGAGTACGTCGTCGAGGGCACCGACACGGGCGACCTGCGCAAGGGTCCCGGCCACTACCCGGATACGCCCCTGCCGGGTGAGCCGGGAACCGCGGCGATCGCCGGCCACCGCACCACGTACGGCGCGCCGTTCCGCGAGATCGATCAACTCGATCGCGGCGACCGGATCACGCTCGCGACGCCCGGCCGGCGCTACGTCTACCGCGTCGAGCAGACGAAGATCGTCGACGACCAGGACCTATCGGTGCTCGACCCGGCGGGCTATCGGCGGCTGGTGCTGAGCGCGTGCCATCCGCTGTACAGCGCCGAGCAGCGGATCGTCGCCTTCGCCCGCCAGGTCGGCAATGTGCGCGAGAGCGTCCGTTGACGTATCGCAGGCCGGCGACATCGCGTGCCGCTCGCGCTACGGGCGTGCTCGGCGCAGGACGAAGCCGGCGCTGTCGCCGTCGCCTCGCCGGTTGAGCTCCGCGGAGCGTCGCTCGAACTCGTCGATCTCGGCCTGCGTGAACACCGCCCGCTGCGGGTCCACGGCCCACGAGCGCGGGTCGTTCAGGGGAATGTCGCGGCGATACTGCTCGCTGCCCCAGAACTGCAGCGCATAGGAGTCGCGGAACGTACGGGCTATCCGCAGCTCGGTCCGCTCCGCGAGCGCACGCATCGACTCGTGCGTGTGGACGTGGAGGTGGCGGGGCGCGTCGAGCGCGGCCCAGTCAGTCCCGTACTCCCGCCACGCAAGGGAGTCGGCGACGGGAATCCGGATCATGATCGCGCCCCCGCCGGTCAGGTGCCGGCGCGCCGTCCTCAGGACGCCGGCCGGGTCGGGCATGTGCTCGAACGAGTGGTTGAACATGATCAGGTCGTACCTGCGCTCGAGCTTGTCGATCTCGCGGCGCAGGATGCGCACCCCCGGCGCCGGCTCCTGATCACGGTCGACGTAGGGGTCGATGCCGGTGAGGTCGGTGAACCCCTCGCGACGCATGTCGAGCAGGGCCCCGCCCTGCCCGGACCCGACGTCGCAGACGCTCGAGCTCGTCCTGACGCCCGTGCCCGCAAGCCACCGGTAGAAGTACCGGAGCCTGCGCCGATCGACGAGCCGGGCCGTCACGTCGGCGGGAAGCCGGAGCGCCACCTCGCCACGAGCACGCCGGAGCACCGCGCCGACGCGCGACTGCTGCTCAGGCGCCTCGTCGGTGACGAGCGAGTAGTACTGCGGAGGGTAGTAACGGGAGGCGTCCGCCGGGGGCTCGAGCAGTTGGAGCGCGCCACATGCCGCGCACTCGCGGTAGCGAAAGGAGTCGCGGAGCCCGAACATCATCTCGCGGGCGTCGTGCAGCTTCGCGGAATCGCGGCTGAGGCACGCGACGCACGAATCAGGCGCCATGGCCAGGCCGGTCGAGGAGGCGGTGGATCGTGGCATCGTACGTATCGCGACCGGTCGCGCGTCAGCTGACGTGCCCGCCGGCCAACTGACGAACGGCCCCCTCCAGCGACGACTGGTCGCGCGCCTCGAGGAAGAGGATCAGGGCCACGACGAGCGCGAGCGAGATCGCCACGACTGCGATCCAGTACGCGAGCTTGAGCAGCATCGCGGCCATCGTATGTCCTCGACCCCAGCCTCAGGCATCATTCCCCGGGTGCCAGCTCGTGGGCAGCGGTCGTCGTGACGCGGATAGCGGTCGTCCTCCAGGGGAACCCGGCCGACGCGTCGGCGTGGTCGGGCGTGCCGGCGGGCGTGATCTCGGGACTACGGGCGGCGGGCGCCGAGGCCGTCCCGATCGCGGCGCTCTTCCCCGGCTCGCGCCGGGTCGCGCGCGCACTGCGGATGTCGTGGGTCGACCAATGCACCAACCCCGTGTTCTCGCGCGCCTGCGGCATCGCGGCGGACCGCGCCATCGCCGCCGCCGGCCCGCTCGACGGCGCCGTCGCGATCGGCAGCGGCTACCTGCTCTCGACCGAGGTGCCGACCGTCACCTACGAGGACATGACCGTCTCCCAGGCGCTCGCGCTTCCCGATCCGACGTACGAGTCGCTCGGCGACCGTGCCGCGCGCCGCTGGCGCGCACGCCAGCGCCACGCCTATGAGCGCAGCAGGGGCTGCTGCGTGAGCAGCGAGTGGGCGGCCCGCTCGGTGCGCGACGACTACGGCATCGAGGCCGCGAAGGTCCACGTCGTCGGCTTCGGGCGCAACAGCGAGCCGAGGGCCGTGGCGCGCGACTGGTCGACCCCCCGCTTCCTGTTCGTCGGCGGCGACTGGGAGCGCAAGCGCGGCGACGCGGTCGTGGAGGCGTTCGCCGCCGTCCGCGAGCGCCACCCCGACGCGACGCTCGACCTGGTCGGAGGCCATCCGCCGATCGACCGGCCGGGCGTGACCGGGCATGGGTTCGTCGCGATGGGCACCGACGAGGGCCGCGAGCGCTACGCGTCGCTGCTGATGGCCGCGACCTGCCTCGTCCTGCCATCCCGGTACGAGCCGTTCGGGATCTCGTATCTCGACGCGGGGGCGTGGGGCGTGCCGAGCATCGGGACGACGGTCGGCGCCGCCGCGAGCGCGATCGGCGACGGCGGCCGTGTCGTGTCCCCCGAGAACGCCGACGAGCTGGCTCGCGCGATGCTCGAGATCGCCGATCCCGACGTCGCCCGCCGGCTCGGCGCGCGCGCCTACGAGCGCACCGACCTGTTCACGTGGCAGGCGGCCGCCGAGCGGATATTGCGCGCCCTGCGCCCGCCCGGCGTCGACGTCTCCACCCTGGCGCCGTTCCTCGACTCTGCCATCCTGGAGCGGACGGCATGAGCCGAGCCTGGCTGGCGATCCCGATCGCGCTCGTCGCGCTCGTGCTGGTCGGGGTGCCCGTGCTCGCGCTGACCGAGAGCGGCTTCGAGGAGGGCCTCAAGCGCGCGGTCGGCTACCGCGTCGGCGGCGAGGAGTGCCAGCCGACGATCAACCGCGACTCGCGCTGGCGGCGCGAGCCGAGCCTGCCGGTCAAGCGCGACGAGCCGCGCGCCGTGGCGATCGACGACCGGGTTTACCTGGTCGGCGGCGTCGACTCGATCGAGCAGACCGACGACGGGATCCTGCTGCAGCCGCTCGACGACCTGACGCGGTTCGACCCCGCGACCGGCCGCTTCGAGCAGCTGGCGCCGATGCCGCGGGCGCTCAACCACATGGCGGCGGTCGCCTACGACGGCGATCTCTACGTGCTCGGCGGCTATCAGCGGCGGCTCGACGTCAACACGCGCGACGAGCTCTTCCGCTACGACCCGGGCACCGACCGCTGGTCGCGGATGCCGCCGCTGCCCCGGCCGCGCGCCGCGATGGCCGTCGGCGTCGTGGACGACCGGTTGATCGTCGCCGGAGGGGCCGAGGGCCGCGAGCCGCTGGCGAGCGTGCTCGCGTTCGACTTCTCGACCGAGCGCTGGTCCGAGCTGCCGGACATGCCGACCGCCCGCGAGCACGTCGCCGGCGCGGTCGTCGACGGCGACTTCTACGCCCTCGGCGGGCGCGCCGAGCACTCGGACGCCCTCGACGACGCCGCGCGGCTCGACACGGCGACCGAGACGTGGGAGGAGCTGCCGCCGCTGCCCGTTCCGACCGGCGGCCTCGACGCGGTGGTCGTGGACGGCGCCCCGGTCGCCGTCGGCGGCGGCGACGACCGCGGCGGCACCGTCACCGGAGCCGTCCAGCGCTGGGACGCCGCGCGCGAGCAGTGGGTGAGCATGCCCGAGATGCGCACGCCGCGGCACGGGCACGCCAGCGCCGTGGTCGGCGACAAGCTCTACGTCTTCGGCGGCTCGCACTGCGCCTACTTCACGGCGACCGACAGCGTCGAGTCGCTGCGCCTGAGCGAGCGCTGAGGCCGCTCAGCCCAGCTCGTCGCGCAGCTTGCGCAGCGCGCGGTACAGCCGGCCCTCGACGGTCGTGAGCCTCTCGCCGAGCAGCTTCGCGATCTCCGGGACGGTCAGGTCGCCGCCGTAGCGCAGCGCGACCGTCTCGCGCTCCTCGTCGCTTAGGATCGCCAGCGCCGATCGGAGCTGCTCGCGGTCCTCGACGTGGCCGAGGCGAGCGTCGCCGGCCTCCTCGACGGCCCCCGCGCCGACGCGGCCGACCGCCCGCTGCTCGGCCTGCGCACGGCGCCGATGGTCGCGCAGGCAGTTGAGCGCGATCGAGTAGATCCAGGTCTTGGCGCTCGCCTTGCGCGGGTCGTAGCGCCGGCGTGCCCTGATCGCGCGCTCGAAGGTGTCGGCGAGCAGATCCTCCGCCAGCGCCCGGTCCCCGGACCGGTAGGCCAGGAAGCCGAACAGATCCTGCGCGTGGTCGGCGTAGAGCCGCTCGAAGTCAGCGCGTCGCATCTCGAGCACATGGTTCCCCGCAGCCCGGAAATCGCCTGTCAGGAATCGGCCCCGAGGTTCGTATCAGGGGGTAGATGATGGATCGAGGCGACAACCACCGTGGTCCCGACGAGCTCGGCGATGTCGAGCGCCGGCTGCGCGAGAGCAGGCCGGAGCTGATGGCGCTGGAGCTCGACGCGATCAAGCGACGGGCGATTACGTCGGCGGCACGGAAGTCCCCGTCGCTGTTCACTAGAAGGAAGGGAATCCTTATGAAGTCGAGGCTCGCCGTTACGTTCGTCCTCGCGCTCGGACTGCTCATGAGCGGTACTGGCGCGACCCTCGCCGTATCCGGGCTGTCCGGAAGCGGCTCCGCCGGTACCGCACAGTACCCGCAGGTCGGTCCGCAGCAGGACGACACCGTGCTCGGGACGCAGGACGAGTCCCAGCCGCCGGCCGACGTCGCGCCTGTCCAGGAGACGCGCCAGGTCAGCGCCGCGGACGACAGCACGCTGCCGTTCACCGGCTTCCTGGCGATCCCGGTGCTCATCGGAGGCGTCGGCCTCCTCGGTGCGGGCATCGCGATGCGGCGCCGGGTCGGCTCGGACGACTCCGAGGACGTCAGCACCAGCTGACCCGCTCGTCGGAGACGGCTACTGGATCGGGAGGGGGGGGGGGGGGGGGGGG
>JBBECV010000004.1:60498-65917 GCA_040881635.1 Thermoleophilaceae bacterium | reverse complement strand
CCCCCTCTCCCATTTCCGGGGGTCGTCGCCGCGCATCGCGCGGACGGCGTCGCGCACCATCGGCTCGAGCGGGTTGAGCCGGCGCGCGACCGCGAGCCGCGGACGCGGGTCGAGCCCGGCGGCCGCGCGGGCGATCGCCAGCCCGTAGTGCGTCTCCCAGCTGTCCGGGTCGCGATCGACAGCGCTGCGCATCGCCTGGACCGCAAGCCGGTCCTCGCCTTCGCGGGTGTCGCAGTAGCCGATGATCTCGTACGGCTGCGGACGCACCCGCAGCGCGTCGAGCGAGTCGAGCGCGGCATCGATCGCACGGGCGCAGTCGCCGCGGTGGAACGCCGCCACGGCCTCGTCGAGGTGCGCCTGCGACACCGCCGTGGCGGCCGGCGTGACGGCGAGCACGGCGACGCCGAGGGCGGCGACCACGCGCGTCATGCGGCCTGGCTCGCGAGTCGCGGCGCGTGAGCGCACGCCTGCCCGCGGCGCCGAGAGCGCCAGCCCGGCCAGCGCGAACAGCCACAGCGTGACGGCGGGCATCTCCCAATCCCAGTCGATCCCCGCGTGGACCGCCCAGACGATGCCGGCCGCGAGCACGGCGGCCTGCACGTGCCGATCCGGTCCCGACATGCGACGCGCGATGCCGATCAGGATCGTCCCCAGCGCGCCGACGATCAGCAGGAAGCCGACCAGCCCGAGCTCGCCGAGCACCTCCACGTAGAGCGAGTGGCCGTCGTTGACCGTGAACCCGTACGGCCGGTCGCGCGCCCAGAGCAGCTGATACGTCCCCGCCCCATGGCCCAGGAGTGGCTCCGCGCGCCAGGCGTCGACCGCGACCTCCCAGTGGTCCAGGCGGCCGTTGTTGCCGGCGTCGGTCAGGCGCGAGCGTGTGTCCGCGTCGTCCTCGACGACATCGCCGGCGACGAAGCGATCCCACTGCCGATCGACGCGGTCCGGCACTCCGGTCGCGACCGCCGTGCCCACGAGCACGAGCGCCGCGGCGCCGGCGGCCAGCCACTTCGCGCGCCGGCTCGGAGAGACCGGTCGAGCCGCGGCGAGCCGTCGGTCGACCGGCGTCAGCAGCGCCCGGACCAGGCCGGCCCCTAGCGCGCAGAGCCCGACGACGAGAGCCACGTCGTGCCCCTGCGCTATCGCCGCCGAGCTGTCGAAGTCGTCGCTCGAGAGCAGGTCGGCCTGGAAGGTGGCGACCAGTGCGATCGCCGCCGGCGGCACGATCGCGAGCAGGCTCGTCGCGAGCCAGCGCGGCCGTGCGGCGACGGCGTAGACCAGGACGCCGACGATCGCGAGTGCCAGCGAGGCACGCGAGTAGGTCAGCAGCAGGGTCGCGGCGAGCACCGGCGTGGCAGCCGCTCCGAGCACTCGCGCGAGCCGCGGCTCGCGCTCGCCCGACGCCATGTGCACGCAGGCGATCAGCCCGAGCGCGGCGATCAGCCCGAGCGCGTTCCAGTAGGTCAGGGGGAAGCTGAGGCGGTCCGCATGGACGTTGGCGGCGATCGGCCACACGTCGGCCGCAAGCCGGGTGGTCAGCGCGCCGAGCGAGATCGCCGTGGCGCCCGCCGCCAGCCCGCGCACGCCCCAGTCGAGCCGCTGTCCCCCGGCGGCCACCATGCCGAAGAACCCGAGCGTCAGGACGTACAGGAGCGCCCGGTCGAACTCCAGCAGCCCGCGCGCCGGCGAGTCCGACCACGCGGCTGAGCTCAGCGTCCATACGGCGAACGCCGCGAGCAGTGCGAGCGGCACCACGACCGCCGGCGTCACGCCCGCCAGCGGCCTGCGCACGAGTGTGATCCTGATCACAGTCACGATGCACACGGCCAGCGTCGCCACCGCCGTGACGCCGGGGAAGAACCCGCCGCCGCTGTAGCCGAGAAAGGCGGTCAGGCCGCCGATCGCGAGTGCGACGCCCACGCCGGGGGCGGTACCGCGTGCGCCGCTGAGGAGCACGCGCGCTCGTGAACGATCCCGTTCAGGAACCCGTCGTTCGTTGGCGGATTTCCCGCTTCGCAAGTATTCTCGCTTGACCTGCATCTACGCGTGGTTTGGGGGGTTCGCCGACTTGGTTCCGGGCACGTCAGAGACCGACGGTGACCCACCCAGCCACAGACGAGCACGAGGACATTCATCCATTGGAGGCATCCAAGCTGATCTCAAGGCCCGACGGGTCGCTGCCGACAGGAATACAACCTGCAATGGACGGCCTCGCCTACGACCCCACCTCGCCGGTTCAGCGGATGTCCCAGCTGGAGCCCGCTCGACCGGGCACGGGCCTGTCCCCGGCGCGGACGCGCTCCGCCTTCCTGCGGCGGCTGCTGCTCGGCGCCGACCTCGCGTCCGGAGCCGTCGCCGGGCTCGTCACGGCGGTCGCCTTCTCCTTGCCGATCGGCTCCGCGCTGCTGCTCACGCTCGCGGTCATGACCGGTGTCGTCGTGCTGGGGTTCGTCTTCGGGCTCTACTCCGACGGCGGGCTGGGCGGATGGGCCAGCGGCCTCTCCGACGCGCCGCGGATGCTGGTCGCGGCACTGCTGCTGTCCTGGCCGATGCTCGGCGCCACGACGCTGCTCTCGGTCGACCACGCGGCGCTGGCGGCATTGGTCGTGACCGGTGCGACCGCCGGCTTCCAGGGCATCTCGCGGGCGCTCGGCCGCGGCTGGGCGCACCGCGTCGCCCCGCTGCGCCAGCGGACCGTGATCGTCGGCTCGGGCCTTGTCGCGGATAGGCTCGCCGAGCGGCTCTCACGGCACCGCGAGTTCGGGCTAGAGACGATCGGCCTGGTCGACGACGAGGTGCACACGCTCGACGGCACGCAGCGCCTGCGCAAGCTCGGATCGCTCGCCGATCTGCACACGGTCCTCGACGAGCACGACGTCGACCGCGTGATCATCGCGTTCTCGCGCGCCACCCACAACGAGCTGCTGAGCTGCGTGCGCGTCTGCCGCGACCGCCGCGTCGCCGTCGATGTCGTCCCGCGCCTGTTCGAGCTGCTCGACGGCGCCCGCGCGCTCAACCAGGTCGGCGGCCTGCCGCTGCTGTCGATCGGCGCCCCGCCGCTGACGGCGCTGTCGCGCGGCGCCAAGCGCGCGGTCGACGTCGTCGGCTCGGGCGTCGCCCTGCTGCTGCTGTCGCCGATCTTGATGGCGATCGCGATCGCGATCAAGATCGACTCGCGCGGGCCCGCCTTTTTCCGTCAACGGCGCGCGGGACGCGGAGCCCGGGAGTTCGAGCTCGTCAAGTTCCGCTCGATGCACCAGGACGCGGAGGAGCGCAAGGCGCAGTTCGCCGAGAGCAACGACATCGACGACGGAGTCATGTTCAAGATCCACGGCGACCCCCGGATCACCCGCGTCGGCCGCATCCTGCGGCGGCTCTCGCTCGACGAGCTGCCACAGCTCTACAACGTCCTGCGCGGCGACATGAGCCTCGTCGGGCCGCGCCCGCTGATCCCGAGCGAGTCCCAGCACGCGGCCCAGACCTGGCACGCCCGCCGGCTCGACCTGCGCCCGGGCATGACCGGTCTCTGGCAGGTCTCCGGCCGCTCGGACCTCTCGTTCCAGGAGATGGTCCGGTTCGACTACCAGTACGTCGCCGGCTGGTCGCTCGCACGCGACCCCGAGATCCTCCTCGCCACCGTACCGGTCGTGCTGTCCGGCCGCGGCGCATACTGAGCAGGGTGGCCGGCGACACGCCGGGGCCCCTGCGTGGGGCCCTCCGGAATCGGTCGGGATCGTGCATCGCGCTCTGCTACCACTCGGTGGCGGAGCCAGGGCCGGCCTGGTCCTCGGTGTCGCCGGAGGCATTCGAGCGCCAGCTTTCAGCGCTCGAGCGCCGCGGCTACCGCGGAGCCGGCGGAGCGTCGCTGCCGAACCTGGCCAGCGGCCGCGGCGACGGCAAGCACCGCGCGGCGCTACTGACCTTCGACGACGGCTATCGCGACAACCACGACGTCGCATTCCCGCTGCTGCGCCGATACGGGTTCACTGGCCTCTTCTTCGTGCTTCCGACGTTCGTCGACCGTGGGGCGCCGCTGCTGTGGCCGGAGGTCGAGGAGCGCGTCCGCGCGCATCCGAGCGTCATGCGCTCGATGACGTGGCGCCAAGTCGAGGCGATGGCGGAGGGCGGATGCGAGTTCGGCAGCCACGGCCTCCTGCATCGTCACCTCACGCGCCTCGACGACGAGGAGCTGCACGAGGAGCTCTGGGAGTCGCGGCGGCTGATCAAGGAGCGTCTCGGGAACTGCGACACGCTCGCCTACCCCTTCGGCGACTGGAGCCCGAGGGTGGCTCGGGCGGCCGCCGCGGCGGGATACAGCTGGGCCTTCACGCTTCCCGACGGAGCACAGCGCGATGCCACTGCGTTGTCGATCCCCCGGATCCCCGTCGACCACCGCGACGGCTCGACGCGGTTCGCGCTCAAGGCGAGTCCGCTGGGACGTCGCTTGCTGCTGTCGCCGCTCAAGGATCGCCTGCGCGGTCTCCGACTCGCTCAGGGTCGATAGCTGACGGCATCCACGTAGAGCGGCCCGTTGGCGCCGCCCGAGTAGTTCCCAACGCCGAAGATCAGGTTGATGCTGGAGCGGTGGAAGGTGCCAACCGGCTGCTGGCTCGCATAGCCCGTCCCCAGTGGCCTGCCGTCGAGGTGGAAGGCGATCTGCTCGCCGTGCGTGATCTCGGCCCGCAACTCGAACCAGCGGCCCAGCGGTACCTCGGCGAAGCTCGCGTCGTCCCAGTGACCGCCGGTCCAGCTGTTGATGTACGCGACGGGCGCGTCGTCACGCAGGCCGCGCGGCCCGCCTCGCTCGGACCAGTAGGCGGCATTGCCGAAGTTCACCCACCAGAGCGGGTCCGACTGCTTGCCGTCCTGAGTTCGATAGTTGTCCTTGAACTGGAACGCGTTGACCGTCGTGCCGTGCGGCACGCGGTACGTCTCGGGCAGGTAGTACCAGGCGCCGTAGGTGCCGCTCTGGTCCTCGTAGGGGCGCTCCGAGACGCCCTGCGCGACCGAGAAGGAGCGGAAGACCTTCGCATGGATGCGGTCGTTGGCGATGTCGTCCGGAGTCGTCTCGAACCGCGCGGCGTGCTCGCCGTCCAGCGCCGGGATGCCGGCCGACGCCGCCTCGACGACCGCCACGTGGCCCCAGAGCTCCTCCTGCCCCTGCCCGGCCCAGGACCACCTGCGGAAGTCCCCCGACTCGAAGCTGTCGGCCCACGCCGGCGCCTGCCTGCCCGCCTCCGTCTGCGCGGTACCCGACGACCCGTCGCCGATCGCGATCCCAGCCGTCGCGACGACGAGCGCGCCGACCAACAGGAGATGCGTGAGCGCGGCCATCTGCCCCCGACGGTAGCGACGGCCACCGTTCCGCCGTGTGGACGGGGACGGGGGCTACTGGAGGCGGTTGTAGCTGACCGAGTCG
>JBBECV010000004.1:0-60398 GCA_040881635.1 Thermoleophilaceae bacterium | reverse complement strand
CCTCACCCCACCAAGACCACGCCGAGAAATCACCCGACTCGAACCCATCCGACCAGACGCTGGTGCCGGCATCCGGCTCGGGCTCGGGCGTCGGCTCGGGATCCGGGGTCGGCTCGGGCGTCGGCTCCGGCTCGAGCGTCGGCGTGGGGTCGGGCTCGGGCTCGGGCTCGGGCGTCGGCTCGGGATCCTGGATCGGCTCGGCATCTGGGGTCGGCTCGGGCACCAGGGCGTGCTTGGGGCCGCCGCGCCCACCACCGCCGTGCCCCGGCTTCGAGGCCATGCCGTCGCGCTTGCTCGCATGACCCGCGGCGACGACCGCGAACACGCGGCGAGCGCGGCGAATCCTGCCGCTGGCGTGGTGCGCCCTGACGAGTACGCGATGCCTGCCACGACGCAGGCCCCGGACCGTGACCCACCGGACGACGGAGCGCCGGCGCCCGGCACGCACGCGCATGACCCGGCGCCGGCCCGCGACCGAGACGGCCAGCCGGCGGTAGCCACGCCCGACGCGAACAGCTACGCGCACCTTGCCCTCGACCGTCGCGTGCGGAGCCGGGCTCTTGATCGCCACGCCGCGCGCGGCGTCCGCCGAGGCAGGGCCGGCGACAGCGGCGACAGCCAGCGCCACGACGACGGAGGCGATCCACAGCGAGCGTCGAAGCAGGGCCATGGCACCCTGCTCGTCCCATCGCGGCGCGACCCGTAGTGGCCGCGTTGTCAGTTGGACGGATGTCGCCCCGCCGTGTGGACGGGGACGGGGGCTACTGGAGGCGGTTGTAGCTGACCGAGTCGGCGTAGAGCGGGCCGTTGGCGCCGCCCGAGTAGTTGCCGATCCCGAAGATCAGGTTGATGCTCGACTCGTGGAAGGCGTTGACCGGGTACTCGCTCGCCTGCCCGGTGTCGAACAGCTTCCCGTCGATGTAGAAGTCGACGCGCTCGCCATGGCGGACCTCGGCGCGAAACTCCACCCAGCGCCCCAACGGCACCTCGACGAACTTCACCCGATCCCAATGCGAGCCGCCCCAGTTGTTCGCATAGGCCACCGGCGCGTCCGAGCGCAACCCCTGCGGCCCCCCACGCGAGGACCAAAAGCCCGCATTCCCAAGATTCAGCCACCACAGCGGGTCTGACTGCTTGCCATCCGCCGTCCGGTAGTTGTCCTTGAACTGAAGCGCGTTGACCGTCGTCCCGACCGGCACCCGATAGCTCGTCGGGAAGAAGTACCAAACGCCGTAGCTGCCGCTCTGATCGTCGAACGGCCGCTCCTGCGCCCCACTGCCCGTCGAGAACGACTTGAACACCTTCGCGTGAATCCGATCGTTGGCGATGTCATCCGCCGTCGTCTCGAACCGCGCCACCCGCGACCCCTCCCTCGCCGGCACCCCCTCCGCCGCCGCCGACACCACCGACACATGCCCCCAAATGTCCTCCTGACCCTCACCCCACCAAGACCACGCCGAGAAATCACCCGACTCGAACCCATCCGACCAAGCCGGGCCGTCGCCCGCCGCGCTCGGCGGCGGCGCCGGCGAGGCGGTCGGCCGCTCTCCGAAGCTGCGCGCGCTCTGCGGGCGCTTGACGACGAAGGCCCGGCGGACCTTGCGCACACGGCCGTCCGCGCGCCTCACGCGCAACATCAGCCGATGGCGGCCGGCCTCGAGCCGGCGCGTGCGGATGCTGCGCGTCCGAATCGACCGCACGAGGCGACGCCTGCTCACGAAGCGGCGCCGACCGTCGAGGAAGAGGCCCACCTTGCGGGCACGCCGCCCGACACGCATCCGGACGCGGAGCTCTCCGCTGCCGGCCGGGACGACCGTCCGCGGTGCCGGGCTCTTGATCGCCACGGCGCGCGGGCCGATCGCGGCCGAGGCGCTGGAGACCGCCGCCGAGGCGGCCGTCAGCAGCGCGGCGAGCGCCAGGGTGGCCAGCAGTGCTCTCGGGCTCATCCCGAGACCCGCTCGTCCCCGCGGCGGGCTCCCAGAAGTGGGGCTGGGGCAGGGTCGAACAAACGTCCACCCACACGGCGGCGGTAGGCGCCGCGCGCTCAGCTGCAATCGTCAAGCCCATGCGCACGCGGCCGAAGGGAACGTCATGAAGCTGATGCTCGTGTGCTCGCCCGGTGGCCATCTCCAGCAGATGCTCGCGCTCGAGCCGGCCTGGCGCGGCTCGCGGCGCACGTGGGTGACCCTGCCCTCCGCCGACGTGGGCTACCTGCTCGCCGACGAGCACGTGGTCCACGGCCGTGGCCCGACGAACCGCAGCATCGTCAACCTGCTGCGGAACCTGCGCTTGGCCTGGAGCGTCATTCGAGCGGAGCGCCCGGACGCGATCCTCTCCACCGGCGCGGGGCTCGCGGTGCCCTTCTTCATCGTCGGGAAGGTGCTCCGCCGCCGGCTCGTCTACGTCGAGAGCGTGACGCGCATCGAGACGATCTCGCTCAGCGGGCGACTCGTCTACCGGCTTGCCGACCGGTTCTTCGTCCAATGGCCCGAGGCCGCAGCACGGCTTGCGCGTGCGGACTACCAGGGGAGCGTCCTGTGATCTTCGTGACGGTCGGGACGCACCACCAGCCGTTCGAGCGGCTGCTGGACGCGCTGGCGCGACTCGACGGAGATCGGCTGGTGGTGCAGTACGGCGTCGGCGAGCGGCCGGCGCGAGCCTCGGCGGCAGCGGCGTTCATGCCGTTCGACGCGATGCTCGAGCACTTCCGCGCCGCCGACGTGGTGGTCACCCACGCCGGCGTGGGCAGCATCCTCTGCGCCGCCCGGGAGGGTCACGTGCCCCTGGTCGTGCCGCGCAGCGCCGAGCTCGGGGAGCACGTCGACGATCATCAGATCGAGCTGACGAATGCGCTCGCCAAGCGGGGCAGCGTGGTCCCGGTCTGGGACGTCGACGAGCTCGGCGAGGCCATAGCGCATGCGCCGCCGCGCGGATCGACGACCGTCAGCGCCGATCCGGCGCTGTGCCGCGCCGTCCGCATGGCGCTCGGGGGTGCCCCTCAGAGCAGCGCCGCATAGAGCGCGTCGAGGCGCTCGGCGACGGAGTTGGCGTCGAGGCGCTCCGCCTGCTCGCGTGCCGCCAGTCCGAGCCGCCCGCGCAGCTCGGAGTCGGTGGCGAGCCTCGACAGCGCGGCGGCGAGGGCGGGCGAGTCCTCCGGTGGCACGATCAGCCCGTCGCGCTCGGCGACGATCACGTCGGGCACTCCGCCGACGGCCGTCGCGACGATCGCCAGCCCATGCGCCATCGCCTCGAGCAGCGCTATCGGCAGCCCCTCCGAGCGAGAGGGCAGGACGAACGCGTCGGCGTCGCGCAGCAACCGATCCTTCTCCTCGTCGTCGAGCCACCCGACCCATTCCACGCCGGACATGCGAGCGACGAGCTCACGGCCCGCCCGCGGGAGCTCGCCCGGGCCGGCCAGCGTCATCCGCATTCCCTCGCCGGCGCCGGACGCGCGTCCGAGCGCGGCGAGCAGCACGTCGCCGCCCTTCGCCGGATTGGCGAAGCCGCCGAGATAGACGAAGCGGACGTCGCCCGGCGACGCGGATGTGCGCACCGAGCTCCTGGGCGTGGGCATCACCTCCGGGGCCGCATTGGGCAGTACCTGGATCCCGTGGACGCCGTAGTCCCGCTCCAGCGCGCGGGCGCTCGCGGTCGAGACGGCAAGCACGACGTCGGCGCTCCGAAACGCGAGCCGAAACAAGCCAAGGACCCCTCTGCCAAGTCCCTGCCGGAAGGCATGCAGATCTCCCGGCCCGGAATGGACGTGCAGGACGACACGCCGGCGCAGCGCCTTGGCCACCAGCACGCAGACGGACTTGCGGTACATGCTGCCGCGCACGGTCGCGTGGACGTGGACGATCCGGCCACGCCGCGCCAGGCTCCATGCGACCAGTCGCGCCAACCCGATGCAGTAGCGGCCCACGCGGCGCAGCGGCTCCGGCCGCCGATAGGTCGCGACCGCCTCGAGCCGGTACCGATCGGACAGCGGCGACCGCAACAGCCCTCGCACTACCGCGGCCATGCCCCCGCCCATGGCCGGGTCCGGGCCGAGGTGAAGGACTCGCGGAGCCTCAGGCGCTGGCGCGGGCACGGCTCATGACGGCATAGGTGCGAACCAAGCCGTCACCCTCGGGTCCGGGCCGCCGCCAGAAGCGGCTGTCCTCCGAGACCGTCTGGAAGCGGCCGGTGGAGACCAAGGCATCGTGCTCGCGCGGATGCTCGTAGATCAACCGGAGATCGCGCGGATTGGCGTCGACCGAGGCGATGATGTTGTCGGCCACGGCTGCGAACAGGTCGCCTCCGAACGGGTTGTGCATGAAGACGATCGTGACGTCGTCGGGTATCTCGTAGCTCGTCGCGTCGGCGGTCACGATCTCGACGTCAGGCGTGCGCAGCCTGCGGCGATTCCGCTCGATGTTGGCACGCGCGACGTCGTTCAGCTCCTCGGCCAGCTCGACGCCGATGACCCGGCGCATGCGGTAGAGCGCCGCCGCCTGCAGGAGCACGCGGCCCATGCCGGAGCCGATGTCGACGAACACGTCGCTCGGCGAGACCGCCGACCGCGGGAGGACCCGGCGCAGCGTCCGCCACCCGGACGGGCCATACCCCTGACGGCCCTCGGCGGCGATCCCGAGCTCGTCGGCCTCGACGATGCCGCGCGTGACCGTGCCGAAGCGCCGCTCGTAGTAGGCGTCAGCCACCCGTCCGGGAACCGACCGCAGGCCTCGAATCACGAGCCGGCCGTCCGCTCGCGCCGGCCGTGCACGTTGTGGAGGTCGCCGAGGCCGGGAAGGCGAGGCGGCGGCGGTCCCCACCGGCGCCGAGCGAAGTCGACGAGCCCACAGGTCGTCCCGGCAAGCAGCTGCCATGGCTCCACTGGATCTCCAGGCCGCAATCGGAGGCCGCGCACACCCACGCGCAGCAGGCTAACCGCGATCGTGGACAGAGCCTGCGCCGTCGCCGCTGCGACGCCACGCGCCCCCGCGGCTCGGCGGGCGTACTCGATGCCGTTGCGGGTGAGCAGATAGGCCCAAGCTCCCCGGCGCTTCGTCCCGCCCGGCGACTGCTCGGCGGTCGCATCGGCGACGACGCCGACCCGATAGCCGGCACGGACAGCGCGCAGGCAGAGGTCCAGCTCCTCGCAGTAGCCCCAGAAGCGCTCGTCGAAGCCACCGACGCGATCGAGCATGGCGGGCCGCACGAGCATCGTGCCGCCGTCGACCCAATCGCACGGCACGATCGCGCCGGCAGCGGCAAACGGCCGCCGCTCGATGTGCGCCACCGTGCCGTTGCGCCGCACGACGCCGCCGAACGAGAACGGCGCGTCGCCGTCCCGCAGGACGAGCGTCGGGCCGAGGATGCCGTAGCGCGGCTCGCGCTCGGCCGCTTCCACGAGCGCATCGAGCGCACCCGGCCGCAGGCGGGCGTCGTGCGTGAGCAGCAGCACGAGCTCCGCCCCGCGCTCGCGCTGGCGCTCCACGCCGAGGTTCATGCCGCCGGCGTAGCCGAGATTGTGGGGGGCGCGCACGTAGTCGCAGCCGGACGGCACGCGCGGATCCGGCTCTCCGGGCCGCGACGGGTTGTGCACCACCAGCAGGCTGGCCGGTGCCACCCCGTGCTCGTCCAGCAGCGACTCGACCAGCGGCTCGTGCTCGCCCCCTTCGCCGTACGTCAGGACGACCAGGCTCAGCGAGGCGCTCACCGCCGCGCCGCCGCGCCGTAGAGCCGCTTCAGGGGCTCGCGCGCTCCCGGTGGCAAGGCTCGGACGCGGTCGACGACCCGGCCGCCGGCGACCGCCGCCCAGCGCACGGGATGCCCGCGCCGGCCGACCTGCCAGGTTCTGGCGCGACGGCGGCCCGTCTCGAACCGCTGCTTGTAGTCCTCGTCGCCCCACATCAGGTCGTACGTCGTCGCGCCCTCGGCAGCCGCCTGCTCGATCGTGTGCGCCAGCAGCACCGTCCCGAGCGCGAGGCGCTCGTAGCGCTCGCTGAGCCCGGACAGCGAGTAGCAGTAGCGATCGCCGATCCGCCAGCCGTACCAAGCCGCGGCCGGTGCACCGTCGGCCTCCGCCGTCCACAACCGCAGCCATCCGCGCTCGAGCGCCGCCGCGGCGAACCGCCGATGCAGCTCCTTGGCGTCCGCTGACAGCGCCGACGAGCCGCCGCGGTCACGCCAGCGCTCCTCGTGCAGCTCGAAGAAGCCGTCGAGATCCGCCCCGAGATCCTCGGGCCGGCTCGTCATCCGGAAGGACAGCCCGTGATCGTGCTCCAGCTTGCGGCGCCGGCGCCCGACCTGGCTGCGGAAGTTGCGGCTGCGGCCCGCTATGTACGCCTCATAGCCGCCGTCTTCGAAGCGGACGTACGGCAGCACGTCCTCGCGGCCCGCAGGGCTCGGGGCGACGACGCCGGAGCCCTGCCACAACGCCTCCGGCCATGCGCTCTCGCAATCGACCCGGTCCAGCGCGAGCAGATGCCACTGCCGGCGCTCTCGCGTCAGCAGCTCCGCGCAGGCGCCGCCCATCGCCTCCTCGTCGTCGGGGGCGCAGGCGGGCGTGAACCAGTCGCCCCGGCGGGCGCCGGCGAACCGCAGCACGCGTAGCGGGCCGATCGACGCGCGCACGAGCGGCAGGACCCCGCGGATGTCGTCGCCGCGCCACCAGACGACCGGAAACGGGTCCTCGTCCGGGTGCGTGTCGAGCCACGCCCGGTACCACTCGAGAGTCAGGAACGGGTTCTCTCGCAACTCGGCGAGCCTGCCCCACGCGGCCGCCAGCTCAGGCTCCTCGATCGCCGCGAGGTCGACCCTCTCGGCGCGTCCGCGGCCGGCTGTCACCCGGCGGGCTCCGCCGTCTCGTAGGTCCGAGTGACGCCAGGGTCGGGGCGTCCGAGGAAGCGCGCGGAGGGGCGCTTCCACTCGCTCGTCACACGGAACCGGCCGGTGCCCAAGATGCGCTCGTGCTCGATCGGGTTCTTGTAGATGACCCGGAGGCGCCGCGGGCGCCGGTCCAGCGACGCCACGACGTTCGCGATCACCCGCTCGAACAGCTCGCCGCCGAACGGGTTGTAGAGGAACACGACCGTCACGTCGTCGGGCAGCTCGTAGGCGGTGGCGTCCGCGGCGATCAGCTCGACGTCCTTGCAGCGCAGGCGCGTCCGGTTGCGCTCGACGTTGCGCCTGGCGGTCTCCGTGAGCCCCTCCGCCAGCTCGACGCCGATCACCCGTCGGAACCGATACCGCATGGCCGCCTGCAGCACGACCCGGCCCATCCCCGAGCCGATGTCGACGAACACGTCGTCGCTCGAGACGGCCCGCCGGGGGAGGACGCGGGCGAGGACGCGCCAGTCGCTCGGCTCGTAGCGCCCCCTGCCGTCCGCCGCCAGTCCGAGCTCGTCGAGATCGACCGCCTCGGTGGTCTCGGCCTTGTAGCGGCGCTCATAGAGCAGGCGCGAGGCCACGCGCCGGAGTCGGCGGACGGTCGACGCCAAGGCCGTCGTCATGCCGCCTCCAGCGCCGACTTCGCCTGCACCCGATCGCGCACGTGCAGCATCATCCCAATCGGGAAGGCCGTCACCGTCCAGCGCCAGTCGGGCGATCGGCGGAGCTGCCGACTGAGTGAGAGCCCCTCCCACAGCGAGTAGCGGACGTAGTTGGCGTGCGCGCGCAGGCGCGCACGCAGCGGCATCGGTCGCGGCATGCCGGCGAACTCCTTCCAGTAGATCAGCTGGGCGGCCGCGTAACGCAGCCGCAGCTCGGTCTCGCGGCCGCTGAGGCCCTCGTCGAGATACTCCTTGTAGGCCCATGCCTCGTTCACGAAGCGCGAGCGGTAGCGCGCGGCGATCCGGTTCCAGACGAGCGCCGGAGTGACGTGCCAGCCGAGATCCTCGGGGAACGGGTACGCGCGCAGCACGTCGCGACGGTACATGCCGATCTTGTCGCCCTCCACCCCGTGCACCACCTCGATCTCGAACGTGGTGGAGTCGATCACGTCCTCGGGGAAGCGGTCTCCGATCACCGCGCCGCCCGGATCGACGCAGAGCCCCTCTACGTTCGCGAACTCCTCGCGCCTGGCGGCGGGGATAGCGCGCCAGTGGCTCGCCATCCGCTCGAGCGCCTCGGGCGCGTACCAGTCGTCGGAGTCCATCACCGCGCACAGCTCGCCGCGGGCGCGCTCGACGCCACGGTTGACGGCGACGTGCTTGCCGCCGTTCGGCTGCCACGAGTAGTCGATCGCGAACGGCGCCTCCCGCGCCCACCGCGCGATGAGATCTCCGGTCCCGTCGTCCGAGCCGTCGTCGACCACGACCCACTCGAAGCCCTCGAACGTCTGGCGCAGGAGGCTGTCGTACAGGCGTGGAAGCGTCGCGACCCGCTGGTAGGTCGGCGTGACGACGCTGATCGTCGGAGGCTGTGACCGCTCGCCCGTCACGCCACGTCCGCCTTCGCTCGACGGCGCCGCAACGGCAGGCGCAGCTTCTCCGGCAGCAGCTCGCGACGACTTGCCAGGATCCAGTAGGGCGCCCCATACGCGATCGTCACGACGGCCAGCCAGCCGATCGCCGTCACCCGGTCGTCGGGCACGCCGACGCTCAACGTCACCGCGCCGACCGGCAGCGCAAGGCCAACCGCGAGCAACCCCGGTTGGATGACGCCAGCCAGGAAGTCGCGCACCGGCAGGTCGAAGAGCCTCAGGAAGCGCGCCGTAAAGATCAGGCTCCCGAGCGAGATGGCGACGACCGTGGCCGCCACGACGCCCCACAGCCCGAAGAAGGGCGCGAGCGCGAGCGTGAGCGCAACGTTGACCACTGCAATCAAGACTGAGTTCGCGGACACGAGTCCGGGATATCCGGCGCCGAGCGCGATCGTCGAGCCGCCGCCCGTAGTCAGGTTGAGCAGATACGGAATGGTCAGGACCGGCAGCAGCAGGGCCGCGTCGCCCGGCGCCGTGCCGAGCCAGCCGATCAACAGGAACGGCGCAGCGACGGCGGCGAGAACGAGCAACGGGAACGCGATCGCCGACGACCGCAGCGTGTAGCGCCGATAGAGCTCGGCCACGACCTGGCGCCCCTCCGTCACGATCTCGGCGGCGGCTGTCGTGACCATCGCCGAGACGGTAAGCACGGCCGCGCCGCGCACGGCATGGACGACCCGCGAGGCGATCTCGTATGTGGCGACCGCTCGGACTCCGACGAGCATGGCGATCACCACCTTGTCCGTCTCCATGTTGACCAGGTCGGCGAGCCACCCGACCTGATTCTTCAAGCTGTATGACAGCACCTCCTTCACCAGCCCACGCGACGGGACCGCGACATACGGTGCCTGCCACAGGTATCTGAGCGCGAACGCCATCGGGACGATGCCGACGAGCGCGGCAGCCGCGTTGGCCACGGCGTAGACGACGAGGCTCGAGCTGATCGCGAGCGCCACGATGCTGAAGGCGAAGTTGAGCGTCACGCCGACCGTGTTGGCGACGTTCGGCGGCACCATGCGACGCTTGCCGATTCCCACGGCGCCCAGTACCCCGTCGAACCCGTTGAACGTCCAGATTCCGACGGCGGCCAGCAGCACGATGCGCATCTCGGACGTGGAGAGAACGCCGAGCCGATCGCTCAAGAGCGGCGCCAGCGCCGCGGCAACCCCTGCTGCAAGCACGGCCACGATCGCGACCGCCACGAGCCCGAGGCCCACGCACTCTCGAATCCGCCGCTCGTCGCCCACGGCGTCGTAAGTCGCGATGAACCGCGACACCGACCTGCTGATGCCCAGGTCGAGCAGGCCGGCGTACGTCGCGAGCGCGCCCGTGACGGCCCAGATGCCGAAGGCCTCCAGCCCCAGCCGCGCGATCATGATCGGGGCGAGGACGAAGCTGAAGAGGTAGCCGGCGAAGACGCTCGCCGACTGGGCGAGGGTGTTACGGAAGAGCATTCAGACCCCTTCCAACGGCGTCCGGCCTATCCTGGCGCGGTGCCCACGCCGCCCGAACGAGGATGCCGCCTCCTGCTCGTGGTGCACAGGCTGGATTTCGGGGGCGCGGAGCTTCAACTCGGCCATCTTGCCAGGGGCCTTGCGCGGTTGGGCCACGACGTCACCGTCTGCTGCATCGACACGATCGTCCTGGGCGAGGAGCGACTGCGAGACGAGGGCGTCGACGTCATATCGCTCCACGCCGCCGGCCGGGTCGCGCGGATCGCCGCGATCCCGCGCCTCGTGCGGCTCGCGCGGCGGGCCGACGTCGTCCACTGCACCATGTGGGACGCCAGCCTCTGGGGCCGCGTCGCGGCGGTGCTCGCCCACCGGCCGGCGATCGTCGCCGACCACGCCACCGACCGCTTGGTGCAGATCACCGAGAGCGGCGCTCGGCGTGGATCCTGGATCGCGCTCCACAACCGGCTCCTGGACCGGTTCACCTACGCCACGGTCGCATGCGCGAGCACGCAGCGCGAGATGCTGGCGAGCGAGGGAGTCGACCCGCGCAAGATCGTCCACGTCCCGAACGGCGTCCCCATCGACGAGATCGCGGAGGCCGCCGAGGCGGGACCGACGCGCGCCGCGCTCGGCATCCCCGACGACGCCAAGGTCGCGATGCACGTCGCCGTCTTCCGCTTCGAGAAGAACCAGCTCGGCGCCCTCGAGGCAGTGGCGCGCGTGCGGGAGCGCGTGGAGGACGTGCATCTCGTCTTCGTCGGCGACGGCGAGGGCCGCGAGGCCGTCGAGCGGCGCGCGCGTGAGCTCGACGCAGAGGCGTGGGTGCACTTCCTCGGCTACCGCGACGACGTCCCGGGCCTGCTCGCCCTCGCCGACCTGATGGTGCTGCCGTCGCTGTCGGACGCGATGCCGATGACGGTGCTCGAGGCGATGGCCCTGGGCGTGCCGATCGTGGCCACCGACGTCGGCGACGTACGCCGGACGCTGGCGGACGACGCTGGCACGTGCGTCCCGGTCGGCGACGAGGACGCGCTCGCGGACGCGTGCGCGAGGGCGCTCGCGGACCCGGTGCTTCACGAGCGGCAGTCGCGCGCCGGACGTGCGATCGCGCGCCGGTTCGACGCGTCGACGATGGCGGAGCGCTACTCGAAGCTGTTCAGGGCGGCGTGCGCCGGCGATCGATCGCCGGTCACCGGGCGGTAGTCGCCACCAGCGACTTCGGCAGCGCCAGCGCCCGCTCGACGCGGATCTCCGAGCGCGGGAAGTAGTGACGCATCGCCGTGACGGACAGCAGCTCGATCCGCAGCGCATAGTCGACGGCCTCGTCGAAGTCGTCGACGTCCTCGTAGGCCCCGATCGGCCAGGCGCAAGTCAGGCGGGCGCGCCACCGCAACGGCAGGAATTGGAAGCCCGGGAACACCCAGTGCGGCTCCACCGGGAAGTAGCGGTACGGCGTCTGCACCCAGTGCCGCTCGGCGAGCGAGTGGACCGCCTCTGCGAACGACGCTCGGCGCGCGTGGCCGCCGACGTGCTCGATGACGGAGTTCGAGTAGGCGAGATCGAAGCGCTCGCCCCGGAGCTCGTCGGGCAGGTCGCACGCGTCGCCCACGACGGTCCGCAGCGTCGGATCGCCGGACTCCTGCGGAAAGAGGTTCACGGCGACGACCTCGCGCGGCTTCACCGGCGCGGCGCCCCAGGCGCGCACGTCCCCGCCAAGGTCGACGACGCGCATCTCGCCCAGGTCCGGGAACGCGCTCGCGAGCGCCGCCCAGCGGCGTGCCCGCGACCGCCCGCTCAGCGATGTCGGCGAGTACGGGTCGGCGATGATGTCGCTCAGGCGCCCCATTCGGTGCCTACCCTACGCCTGCCGGCCGGAGAGCAGGTGCTCGCGGTAGGCCGTTAGCGTCAGCTCCGCCACCCGGTCCCAGCCGGCCTCCCGCTCCGCAGTTCGCACGCCTGCGGCGCCGAGCCGCTCAGCCAGCGCGCGGTCGGTCAGGACCGACGTCAGGGCGGCGGCCAGGCGTGCCGGATCCTCGGGCGGCACCAGCAGGCCGGACCCATCGGCGAGCAGCTCGGGCAGGCCACCGACCGCGGTCGCCACCAACGGCCGGCCGTGGGGCTTGACGAGCGACCCGACGCCGCTCTGGCTTGCCTGGCGGTACGGCAGCGCGACGCACGTGGCCGTCGCCAGCAGCTCGGGCACCTCGGCATCGGGGACATGGCCGGCGCGAACGGTCACCCTGCGATCGGCGAGGCTCGGATGGGGCTCGATCTCGCCCGCCCCGGCCACCGTGACCGTTGCGTTTGGTACCCGCCGCCACACGTCCGCCATCGCGTCGAGCAGCAGTCCGAGGCCCTTGTAGCGGGACATCCGACCGAAGAGAAGCACGTTCGGGCGCTCGGGAAGCGGCGCGGCGGCAGCCGGGTCGATGCCGTGCGGAACGACGACGATCGGCGCCCGCGGTCGCACGTTCGCGATCAGCTCGTCGCGCAGCGCCTCGCCGTGCACGAACAGCAGGCCCGCCCGGCGGGCGAGCAGCCGATTGGCGACGACGTCACGGCGTGAGACCGCGTCGCCGGGGTGAGGCGACGGGTCGTGGAACGTCATGGCGAAGCGCCCTGGCCGGACGCCGGCGACGAGTAGCAAGCGCACGTCGTTGGTGATCGACTCCTGGACATGGACGACGTCGGGCGCCGCTTCTCGCACCGCGCCACGGAGCGGCATCGCCGCCGCGAGGCCCCGCGGCGAGCGGACGCGTCCCGCGAGGGCGTGATGAGCCACCCGCCCGCCGGTCGCGGCCGCCACGAACTCGGCGGCCGCACCGGGATCGCCGCCGAACTCCAGGTCGTGGTCGCGGGTCAGGAGCGCCACATCGGCCCCGGCGCCCTCCATGCCCGCGGCCAGCCGGGCCGAGTAGCGCACGAAGAAGTCGCAGGCCAGCAGAATGCTCGGCTGCCGGCGGGCGGTCACCGCGCGAGTCCCGAGTCGAGCCCCGCCGCGGCGCGCACGTCATGGTCCGCGACGATCACTCCGGCCAGGAGGCCGATGATCGCCGTCATGTCCTCGACAGTGAAGTAGAGCGCGACGAGGGCGCTCACCATGACCATCGTCAGCCCCACCCCGCACGCCGCGATCAGGGGGTCGCTCGGCGAGCGCCGGAAGGCCCGCGCCACCGGCACGCCCATGAAGACGAGGAACGCGACGAAGGCCGGGACCCCGCCGATCAGCAGCAGGTACAGGTACTGGTTGTGGAGGAACAGCTGCGGTACGCGGACGAAGCTGTTGGGCCCGATCCGGCTGTCGTGGAAGAGGCCGAAGTCCGCCCCCGCTCCGACGCCCAGCGCGAGGTTGTCGGTGATCGTCTCCCACGCGACGCGCGTCTCCCGCTCACGCGCCTGGTACGAGCCCTCTTGCGTCACGGCACTCGGCGACAAGATCGTCGATCCACGCTCGAGGACCGGGTCGAGTATCGGATTCTCGCCGGCCGGCGGACCGAGCAGCACGAGGAGGACCGCCGCGGTCACGGCGACGGCGACGCCGGCGGCCAGGCGGTGACGCAGGAAATTGCCGCCGACGACGATCAGCAGCACGAGGCCCAGCGCCAGGCCCAGCCACATGTTGCGGTTGAAGCTGACCGCGATGTTCAATCCGATGCCGCCGAGCAGCGCGATCCACATCCATCGGCTGGTCCCGCGCGCCGTGGCCATCCGCACCGCCGAGTACCAGAACAGCGCATACGCGGCGGACAGGCCCGCAAGTCGTACCCGCTGCACGCCGGTGATCCCCTCCTGCTCACGGATGGCCTGGTCCCCCGGCGCCTGCAACGACTCGCCGAGCCCCCAGCCGAGAGCCACGAGCCCGGCCACGACTCCGGTCGTGGCGGCCAGCACCGCGGCGCCTGTGAGCAATGTGCGCCGATCGTCTACCGACGGGAACAGGCGGATGACGACGTAGAACAGCGGCAGCAGGGCCAGAGCGCGGCCCCAATTGAAGACATCGGTCAGCGGCGCCCGTCCCGACGAGACGGCGAGCAGGCCTGAGATGACGACGACGACCAGGAATATGGCGAGCGCCGCACCGGGTAGGCCTCCCCAGGTCTCGCGCCGCGGGCGTACGACGGCGACCGCGAACAGGCCCGCCAGCGCGAGCTCGTAGGGCCGGGCGTTGATCGGGCCGACCGAGAACGCGAAGTAGCCGGCGTGGAAGACGAAGTCGGTGAACCCCAACAGCGCGATCGCCACCGCGAGGGGGAAGCGGAAGACGGCGGCTGCCGCGCCCGCGCCGACGAAGAGCAAGAGCAACCGCGAGAAGCGCGGGTCGACGAGGCTCGCAGCCAGGACGGCGTCGAGCGCGAGCAGCGCGAGGACGAAGCCCGCTACCCGGATCGGGCCGGGTATCCGCTCAGCGGCGAGCGACAGCGTCGGAACGGTAGTAGTAGGAGTGCGCGCCACGGTCGACCTCGGTGAAGTTGGCCACCACACCGACCGGCTTCGTGCCAAGCAGCCTCATCTGCTTCATGAAGTCGCGTGCGGCGTCACGGGTCGTCTGACCGAGCCCGCTGACGACGACGACGCCGGAGACCTCCGGGACGAGCGCGAGCGCGTCGCCGACGATGCCCAGCGCGGGGCTGTCGATGACGACTATGTCGAAGCGCTCCTGCAGCTCGCCGAGCAGCGTGCGCATCCGCTCGCTCTCCAGCAGCTCCGATGGGTTGGGCGGCACGGGTCCGCTCGGGAGGAGGGTGAGCACCCTGCCGCCGGGCCTCGAGGAGTCGACCTCGACCTCCTGGAGGCCGCGCTCGAGCGGCACGCCGACGAGCACCGACGACAGGCCGTCCCCTGACCGGTCGACGAGCACGTTGTCGGCCGAGGCGCCCTTGTGGAGGTCAGCTTCGACGAGCACGACGTTGTCGCCCATCTCGGCCATCGTCAGCGCCAAGTGGCGCGCAACGGTCGACTTGCCGTCACCCGCGGCCGGACTGGCGACCAGCAGCGACCTGATCTCCGTGTCGACGTTGAAGTAGCGAAGGTTCGTGCGCAGGACGCGGAAGGCCTCGCCCTCGGGCGTCTGCGCCATGGCGTCCGCGTCGGCGCTGCGTCGTGCGAGTGAGCGGCTGCGAGGGATGCGCGCGAGGATGGGCGCCGCGAAGAGCTCCTCGAGCTCGTCGACGGTTCGCACCCGGCGGTCGATGCGCTCGAGCAGCGCGGCGAGGCCGAACCCGAGCAATCCGCCGAGGATCAGCCCGAGCATCGCGTTGCGCCGCGTCTTCGGCCCAGAGGGCGCGCCGGGCGGCTCGGCGGGCTGGACGAGCTCCGCCTTCCCGGTCTGGAGCGCCTGTGCCAGCTGCAGCCGGTCGAGGCGGTTCTGGAGCACTTCGCCCTGCTCGCCGGCGAGCTCGTCGGGAGGCAACGCGGCGATGCTCGCGTTGACGAGGTCGATCGCCTGCTGGACCTGCGTCCGGTCGGCCTCGCGGCGGAACTCGATGTACGCGCTGCCGTAGGCGTTCGCGATCGCGGCGGCCAGGTCCGCAGAGCCAGCCGTCGCGGAGATCCGGGCGATGTCGGCCTCGCCGCCTGAGTCGATGCTGACGCTGTTCAGGACGTCGTCGCCCGTGACGCCATCGATCCCGGACGCGGCGCGGTCCGCCACGACCGGCAGGCCGACGAGCTCGTCGTTGGTGGCCGCCTCGCGCGCGGGGTCGACGAAGCCGCTGTCGCCGCCCTCGCCCAGGAGGCCCTGTGGCGCTTGGCGGAAGAGCAGCGTGGCGGTCGCCGTGTACTGCTCGTCCTGCGAGACCGACAGCGCGAACGCGATCAGCGGAACGATGACGAGCGCCTGGAGGAAGACGAGCTTGCGGCGGCGCAGGATCCGAAGCGCCTGCTCGAGCACCCCTTCGTCACCGGTGGCGGCTCGGGAGGGCTCCATCAGGCTCGCCACGGGGTGGTCTTTCGACATGGCGGAGGGCATGCCCTCCGCAGAATAGAGCGGTGCGTTCGGTTCAGCGGCGCGCGCCCCGGAACATCGCCGCCGCCGTCGCGAGGCTCGATGGCGAGAAGCGCCGGATGCGCGCCCGCAGCCGGATGCGGCGCGAGCTCTCGCCGTTGTAGGCGCCGACGCGCGGCCACTGGAGCGGAAGCGGCGGCCGCGGACCGCGCGGAACCGTCGCGGCGAACACATACCCGCAGTCCCGCGCCGCCCGCACGACGCGGTCGTCGTAGTCGCTGTACGGATAGGCGATCGAGGTGCAGCGCCGACCGGTCCTGTCCTCGCACTCGACGCGCGAGTCCGTCAACTCGGCGGCGATCTCGGCGTCGTCGAGGATCGAGAGCCGCGGATGCGAGCGCGTGTGAGAGCCGACCTCCCACCCGTCGCCGACGAGCCCGCCCAGCTCGTCCCATGTCATGCACGCGAGCTCATGCTCGTGCTGCGTGCCGACCCAGATGTCGTAGCCGTCCCACCCCATCGGGCGCTGCGAGGTCGCATAGTCGGTCGGGACGTACACCGTGCCGGGAACCCCCAGCCGCGCCATCAGCGGAGCCGCCAGGTCGAGCACCGACCGATGGGCGTCGTCGAAGGTCACGACGAGCGTCTTCTCGAACTTGGGGGCCGTCAGGGCGTCGGAGAACGTGGCCCCGCGGTACCCACGCGCCAGCAGGTCCGACAGCTGGCGCTCGAAGTCCTCGGGCGTGACCGACGTATCGGCCGGCCAGGACCGGCTGATGCCGTGGTAGCAGAGGACAAGGAGATCGTTCATCGTCACGACCGGCGGCACCTAGGCGCCTGGCGTCGGCGGGAGCTTGCCGCATCCGAGCGACGGGGTGCCGCGCGATCCCCATCGCGACGCGTCGTTCCCGCACTTTGCGAGATTCCGAACCGCCTTCCGACCGCCACCTGGTTTACCGTGCCCCGCAACGAATACGCCGAGTCGCCCCGAGACGGGGCGAGCGGGGGAACCACTTCACGGGGCTAATCGCGGCCTGGCCCAGGTACCGCGGCGCGCTGCTCTTTCTGCGCGAGCCCGACAGCTAACCCCGTAGGCCGAGGAAAGGGAGCTCGCATGCTCGCGCTGCGCACATTCGTCCTGTCCGCCGCCCTACTGGCCACGCTGGTCCCCGCCGCCACGGCCGGGGCGAAGAAGCCGACGCCCGCCGACCGGATGATCGCCAAGATCAACAAGGCGCGCGGCAACCACGGCCTGCGGCCGCTGCGAACCGCGCCGAAGCTGATGCGCTCGTCGCGCGGCTACGCCCGGCACCTGATCCGCACGGACACCTTCGGCCATGGCTCCAGCTACGCAAGCGCAGGCTTCAAGCGCTCCGGCGAGATCCTCGCGCTCACGCGCGGCTGGCGGCGCAAGCCCCACCCGGCGCTCGGCCTGTGGCTGCACTCCGCCGGCCACCGCGCGCTGATCCTCAGCTCGTCCTTCCGCTACGTCGGCGTCAGCCCCGCGCGCGGCCACTTCGGCGGCCGCAGGACGACCATCTGGGTCGCCCACTTCGGCGCGCACTGACGCTCGGCCGGCGTCAACCCTGCCGCTCGGCGGGCATTGCGAACGATCTCCGGCACGGGCTGCGTATGCAACTCATATTGGCAATAGCCAATCCCGCGCCTCCGTAGCCGCCAGGTCGCCCTCACCCCTACGCGCCGGGCGTCTTGCGCGGAACCAGCACGGCCCGCTTGAACTCGGCGACCAGCGTCCCGTCCTGGTTGTAGACGCGAGTGTGGACGCGCACGACGCCGCGGTCGGGCTTGGAGCGCGACTCCTTGACCTCGAGCACCTCGGACTCGCAGAAGAGCGTGTCGCCGTGGAAGACGGGCGCCGGGTGCGAGAGCTCGTCGGTCGCCAGGTTGGCGATCGCCTTGCCGGACACGTCGCCGACCGACATCCCGAGCGCGAGCGAGTAGACCAGCGGTCCGACGACGACGTTGCGGCCCTGCTGCGACTGCTTGGCGTAGACGTCGTTGATGTGCAGCGGGTGGTGGTTCATCGTGAGCAGGCAGAACATGTGGTCGTCCGCCTCGGTCACGGTCTTCGCCGGCCAGTGCTTGTAGACGGCGCCCTGCTCGAACTCCTCGAGGTAGCGCCCGTACTGGCGTGCTCCGGAGGCCTCGCGCGTCGCCTGATCGGTGTCGGTCATTCGCTCCTCGTCGCGTCGGTTGCGTGCGGCGGTCGAAAACGGCCGCGGAATCCTAACTTCCCGATCCCGGTGGGTATTGTCCGCGCCCCATGCGCAACCCACGTGAGTTCCTCAAGCCCCTTGCCGTAGGCGCGCCCGACCCGGTCGCGGACATCCCGTTCAAGCCGTCGCGAATGATCCACTTCCTCGACTTCTCGAACGAGAAGATGGTCGCCAAGGCGCCCGACATCGCCGGCAAGGTCGACATCCTGCTCGGCAACCTCGAGGACGCGGTGCCGGTCGACCGCAAGGAGGCCGCGCGCGAGGGCCTGATCACCGTCGGGCGCGACATGGAGCTCGGCGACACCGCTCTCTGGGTGCGCGTGAACTCGCTCGAGAGCCCATGGGTGCTCGACGACCTGACGCGCCTGGTGAGCGAGATCGGCGACCGGCTCGAGACGATCATGGTGCCGAAGGTCGAGGGCGCCTGGGACATCCACTACGTCGACCGCCTGCTCGCCCAGCTCGAGGCCAAGGCCGGCGTGAAGCGGCCGATCCTCGTCCACGCGATCCTCGAGACCGGCATGGGCGTCGTGAACCTCGAGGAGATCGCGAACGCCTCGCCACGGATGCAGGGCATGAGCTTCGGCCCCGCGGACCTCGCCGCCTCGCGCCGCATGAAGACCACCCGCGTCGGCGGCGGCCACCCCGGCTACCGGGTGATCGAGGACCCAGATCCAGAGAACCCCGAGGCGCCGCGCCTGACCGCGCAGCAGGACCCCTGGCACTACTCGATCGCGCGCATGGTCGACGCCTGCACCTCCGCCGGCATCCTCCCCTTCTACGGCCCCTACGGCGACATCAAGGACGTGGAGGGCTGCGAGGCCCAGTTCCGCGCCGCGTTCCTGCTCGGCTGCGTCGGCGCCTGGTCGCTGCACCCGGTGCAGATCGACATCGCCAAGAAGGTCTTCTCGCCCGACCCGGACGAGGTCAAGTTCGCCAAGAAGGTCATCGAGGCGATCCCCGACGGCCGCGGCGTCCACATGATCGACGGCAAGATGCAGGACGACGCCACCTGGAAGCAGTGCAAGGTGATGGTCAACCTCGCCGAGATGCTCGCCAAGAAGGATCCCGAGCTCGCCGAGGCCTACGGGCTCGAGCCGGCGCGCGCGTAGCGCGGCCCGGCGCTCGCGGACCCGCCTGGCCGCGCTATAGACGCGCGAGCACCAGGGAGCGCGCGTCCGGGTTGAACGTCCCGCCGGCGACGCCGTCGGGATCCGGCGAAAAGCCCCCGCTCTCCTGTCTCTCTCACCATCGTCCGCGCCCGCCCGGAGGGTCAACGCGCCAGTCGTCGAGTCGAACGTCGGTCCAGCGGACCGGCCGATAGGGTTCACGCGCCGTAGTCCCCGACCCGATCCCGGAGCGCAGGAGTCACTTGAAGTTCTACGAGTACGAGGCGAGGAAGATCGTCGAGCAGGCCGGCATCCCGGTCACCAAGTACGGCTTCGCCAAGACGGCCGACGAGGCGCGCTCGATCGCCGCCGACATCGGCGGGTCGACCGTCATCAAGTCGCAGGTCCTCACCGGCGGGCGGATGAAGGCCGGCGGCGTGAAGTTCGCCGACACGCCCGACGAGGCCGCCGCTCACGCCGAGGACATCCTAAAGCTCGAGATCAACGGGCACATGCCGCGCGGGGTGCTCGTCGACCCGAAGGCGGACGTCAAGCAGGAGTACTACGCCGGCGTCGTCTGGGACGGGACCCGCAAGCAGCCGCTGCTGCTGTTCAGCGACATGGGCGGCATCGACATCGAGCAGGTCGCCGAGGAGCACCCCGACCACGTCGGGCGCGGCCACTTCTCGAACCTCCTGCCCTTCTCCGACTTCCAGGCCAAGCAGACGATCGCCGCCGCCGGCGTGACCGGCAAGGAGCTCACGCGCCTGACGCCGATCCTCACGCGGCTCGCGCGGCTGTTCCAGGAGCGCGACATGACGCTCGCGGAGATCAACCCGCTCGCCCAGCTGCAGGACGGCTCCTTCGTCGCGCTCGACGCGCACATGGAGATGGAGAACGAGGCGGTCGGCCGCCAGCGCAAGGTGCTGGCGAGCATCGGGATCGGCGAGGACGAGGGCACGCGCGAGGGCCACGAGCCGTCGCCGTTCGAGGCAACGGTCAGCGAGATCGACTCGGCCGACCACCGCGGCGTCATCCAGGGCAAGGACACCGGCTTCCACGGCAACCTCGGCCTCGTGATCGGCGCCGGCGGCGGCTCGCTGACGCTGACCGACGCGGTCCGCTCGCAGGGCGGCAGCCCGGCGAACTACTCGGAGATCGGCGGCAACCCGTCGGTCGCGAAGGCGTGCGGGCTGGCCAAGGCCGTGCTCGAGAAGGACGGCGTCGAGAAGATCGCGGTGATGATGTCGATCGTCTCGAACACGCGGGTCGACATCGTCGCCCGCGGCGTGATCAAGGCCTGCCTCGAGCTCGGCAAGGACCCGGGCGAGACGATCGCAATCTTCCGCATCCCCGGCGCGTGGGAGGACGAGGGCTTCAAGATCCTCGACCGCTACGGGGTCGAGTACTGCGACCGGTCGGTGTCGATGCACGAGGCCGCGGGCCGTGCGGTCGCGAAGATCCAGGGAGAGGCGGCCTGACATGTCGATATTGATCGACGAGAGCACCACCTTCATCGTCCAGGGCATCACCGGCCGCGAGGCGGTCAACCTCACGCGCGAGTGCCTCGACTACGGCTCGAAGATCGTCGGCGGGGTCACGCCCGGCCGCAAGGGCCGCGACGTCCACGGCGTACCGGTCTTCGACACGGTCGAGCAGGTGATCGCCCACAACGACGGGCGCGTGCCAAACGGCTCGGTCGTCACCGTCCCCCCCGCGTTCACCAAGGACGCCGTCTTCGAGGCGATCGAGAACGGGATAAGGCTGATCGTGATCGTCACCGAGCGCATCCCGCGCCGCGACGTCGCCCAGATGGTCGAGCTGGCGAACATGCGCGACGCGCGCATCATCGGCCCCAACTGCCTCGGCCTCGTCGTTCCCGGCGTGGCGAAGATGGGCGGCATCGGCGGGCCGGCGAGGAACACCGAGCAGGCCTACCAGCCGGGCTCGATCGGCGTGATGTCGCGCTCGGGGGGCATGACGACCGAGATCTCGTCGACGCTGACGGCCGCCGGCCTCGGGGTGTCGACCGCGATCTCGATCGGCGGCGACGCGATCATCGGCTCCGCCTACGCCGAGCTGATGCCGCTGTTCGAGGCCGACGAGCAGACCGAGGCGATCGTGATCTACACCGAGCCGGGCGGCCGCATGGAGGCCCAGCTCGCCGAGTGGGTCGCCGAGAACGACTCGCGGCTGCCGATCGTCGCCTTCATGGCCGGCCGCTTCATGGACGACGAGGAGATGAAGGGCATGTCCTTCGGCCACGCCGGCACGATCGTCGAGGGCAAGGAGGACACCGCGACCGAGAAGATCGCCCGCCTCGAGGCCGCCGGCATCCCCGTCGTCGAGCGGATCGACGAGATCCCCGACGCGGTCAAGCGCAAGCTGAATGAAGGCAACCGGGCGCACCCGGCAGAGCCGGGCGCTTCGGCGCAGAAGGGAGCGGCCGTCTGATGTCCCGCATCTTCATCGACATAGAGGTCGCCGACTCGGTCCGCGACGACGCCGACCTGGCACGCAAGCTCGCCGAGGTCTGCCCCGTCGACATCTTCGCCGAGGAGAGCGGCAGCGTCGCCGTCGTCGACGACAACGTCGACGAGTGCGTCCTCTGCGGCCTCTGCCTCGACGCCTCCCCCGACGGCGCCGTCACCGTCAGCAAGCTCTACGACGGCACCGCCCTCGAGCGCTGACCGAGGCCCTCGGCCCAGCGCAGCAGCTCGTCGACGTGCTCGTCGGTGATGCCGACGGCGGAGTGGGTCGGCAGTAGGAACGTCGGCGCCGGGCGCGAGCGCGCCCAGGCATGGCAGGCGTCCTCGATGTGATCGTCGATCCAGGCGGCCGGGCGGTCGCCGGCATGCTCGTCGATCGCCTCCAGCTTCCAGTGCGAGGAGCCGAAGACGGCGCGGCCGTCGAAGGTCAGGCACGGGAGCTCGCGGAAGGGCAGGCCGAGGATGTGCGGCAGGTACTCGTTGGCCTTCTCCTCCCAGCCGGTGGCCCAGACGAGGTCGTAGCTCTCGGACAGGCGGGTCAGCCGCGGGCCCGACGCCGGCGGGATGCAGTGGGCGACGCCGTCGATCCAGTGGAAGGGGCCCGGCAGCTCGCCGCCCGTGTCGAAGCCGAACAGGCTGATGACGCCGTCGACGTCGACGAACAGGATCGGGCGATCGCTGTCCGGCGCGGCGGGCACCGGTCGCTCCGGCCTCTGCCGCGCCTGGTTCCGCTGACCGCGCCCGAGGCGCCCGATCATCGCGGCGCGCGAGCGAGCTGACGCTCGATCACGTTGCCGAGCAGCTTCACGACGGAGCTGTCGCCGCTGACCTTCACGTGGCCGTTGTCGTAGGCCTTCGCCCACTGACGGAGGGTCCCCTCGCGCGCCAGCTCGTTGAACTGCTGGCGCTGGACGGTCACGTCGATGCGCGCGTCGCCCGCCGGGTCGCGATCGATCTTCGGACCCGGCAGCTCGACTCGCCAGATCGGGGCGTCCGCCCCGCGCGCGGGCAGCTGCAGGCGCATCACCAGCTTGAGCTGCTTCAGCGATGGCACCTCACTGCCGAGACGGTCCACCGCCTGGCCGATGAGAACCTTGGTCTCAGTAGCGGACACGCTGTCGAGTCTAGGCGATGGCCTACCCCCGCCACGGCACGCGCGGCCTGGCGGTCCGGCTCGCCTGGGCCTAGCCCGGCTGCATCCCGGCCGCAACCGGCCCGTCATCGGCGAGGACGGCCGCGAGATCGGCGAGGGGATCGATCGCGCGCATCGGCGCCGCCGCCTTGAGCATGGCCTCGCGCAGCTCGGCCTCGGCATCGGACTGCATGACGATCGCGCCGCCGGCACCGATCGTGGCCCGCGTGCCGTCGAGCACGATCGTCCTGATCACGACGCTGAGATCGCAGCCGCCGCCGAGGCCGAGGTAGCCGACGGCGCCCGAGTAGACGCCGCGCGCCTCGCCCTCGAGCTCGTCGATGATCTTCATCGTGCGGCGCTTCGGCGCACCGGTCATCGACCCGGCGGGGAAGCAGGCGCGGATGCAGCCGGGGATGCCCAGCTCGGCGCGCAGGCGCCCGCGCACGGTCGAGACGAGCTGGTGCACGGTCTCGTAGGTCTCGACGCGCATCAGCGCCGGCACGTGGACGGACCCGATCTCGCAGACCGAGCCGAGGTCGTTGCGCAGCAGATCCGTGACCATCAGGTTCTCGGCGCGGTCCTTCTCGCTCGTGCGCAGCCGCTCGGCCACGCGCGCGTCCTCCGCCGGCGTCGCGGCCCGGGCGGTCGTGCCCTTGATCGGCTTCGCTTCGGCCCAGCGGTCGCGGTCGACGCGCAGGAACCGCTCCGGTGACGAGCTCAGGACCGCCCTGTCGCCGAAGCGCAGGAAGGCCGAGTACGGCGCCGGGTTGGCGCGCCGCAACGCGCGGTAGAGCTCGAGCGGGTCGCGGTCGACGTCGGCAACGACGCGGTTGGTGAGGCAGACCTCGTAGGTCTCCCCCTCCGCGAGCAGCTCCTTGCAGCGGGCGATGTCGTCGAGGTAGCGCTCGGGCGAACGGCTGAGGCGGAAGTCGATCGTCTCGTCCGCGCCGCCGGAAGCCTCTCCCTTCCCGTCGTCCGCGGCCACCGAGCCCGTCCCCAGCGCCGCCAGGCGGGCACGGGTCGCCTCGATCCAGCGCTGCGCCCGCGTGCGGCCGGGCTCGTCGGTCAGGCAGACCAGGTACGTCCGCCGCTCGACGTGGTCGAAGGCGATCAGCCGATCGGCGAGCACGAACGCGGCGTCGGGGAGCGGCGACTCGTGCGCGAGGTCGCCGTCGCAGTCCGCCTTGAGCTCGTAGCCGAGGTAGCCGACGAAGCCGCCGTCGAAGTCGAACGGCAGCTCGGGCGAGTCGATGCGCAGGCGGTCGAGCTCGCGGGCGAGGTACTCGAAGATCGTCTCGTGGTGGACCTCCCGGCGGCCGGAGCGCTCGACGGCGACCTCGCGCGCGGCGACGTCGTAGGTGACGAGCGCGCTGTGGGGACCCGCGGCGTCGCCCATGAACGAGAAGCGCGAGCGCCCGTCCGGATGGCTGGCGCTGTCGAGCCAGAACGAGGCCGGGCTGTCGCCGTAGAGGGCGGCGAAGGCAGCGGCGGGATCGCACGGCCAGTCAAGCCGCTCGACCTCCAGGCGCAGGCGCGGACCCGGCGCGCGGTCCGGCCCCTGGCCGCCGGCGTCCGTGGGCCCCGGCCCCCTGCCCACGGCGGCCGGGCGGCGGTCTCGCGGCGGTGCGGCGGCGGTGGGCGTCCGGTCAGCGCCCGGCCGCAGCCGGGCGGTCAGGTCGCGGAAGTTCGCGATCAGCCGCGTCCCGTGCTCGGTGCAGATCGACTCGGGATGGAACTGGACGCCCCAGAGCGGACGGCTGCGATGGGCGACGGCCATGACCGTGCCGTCGCCGGTGCGGGCGATCGCCTCGATCTGCCGTGGCAGCGGCCGGGCGATGCAGAGCGAGTGGTAGCGGACCGCCTCGAACTCGGACGGGATGCCGGCGAACAGCGGATGGCCGCCGTGGGTCACGCGATCCGCGCGGCCGTGGACGACCTCGGGCGCCTGCTCGACGGCCGCCCCGAAGCCGCGGCCGATCCCCTGGTGGCCGAGGCACACGCCCAGCAGCGGCACGTCCGCCGACGCGATCGCGTCGGCGCAGACGCCGAAGTCCCTATCGCGGTCCGGCCGCCCGGGCCCGGGCGAGAGCACGACGTTGTCGAAGTCCAGCGCGGCCAGCTCGGGCCACGTCGCCTCGTCGTTGCGCACCACGATCGGCTGCTCGCCGTTGACCTCTCCCAGCAGCTGGAAGAGGTTGTAGGTGAACGAGTCGTGGTTGTCGATCAGCAGCGTCTTCATGGGCACGCTCGGACCCACGATCCTCGCAGCCTGCGCGGGCGGGCGCATCCGGCTGGACTAGCATGGCCGCGCTGTGAGCGCCCCACGCCCAGACCCGGCGCTCGGGATCTTCGAGACGCTGCTCGTCGTCGACGGCGAGCCGATCGCGCTCGACGCCCACCTCGCCCGCATGAGCGCGAGCGCTCGCCAGCTGTTCGGCGACGCTGCCGAGGCGCGCACCCGGGGGCCGGCGCGTGCGCTCGCCGAAGCGCGGGTGCGCGAAGCCGGGTCCGCGTCCGGGCCGCGCGCCGCGGGCGCCGGCCGGCCGGCCGGCGTCACCGACCCGCGCCCCTCCCCCGCCTTGGGCCGGCTGCGGCTCGCCGTGGCGCCCGACGCCCGCGGCGGGCTCGACGTCTCGGCGACGGTGGCGACGGTCGATTCCGCGATCGTCTTCCCACCGCTCGAGGAGGCCCCGGAGCTCGTGCCGGTGACGATCGCCGGCGGGCTCGGCTCTCACAAGTGGGCCGACCGCCGGCTGGTCGAGGCCGCCGCCGCGCGAGCCGGGGAGGGCGCCACCGAGGGTGCAGGGACCCTGCCGCTGATCGTCGACCAGGACGGCAGCGTCCTCGAGGCCGAGCGGGCGAGCGTGTTCGCCGTGATCGACGGCGCGCTCTTCACGCCGCCCGACGACGGGCGGATCCTGCCGGGCGTCACGCGCGCGCGGGTGAGCGAGCTCGCGCGCGGCCTCGGGCTCGAGGTCCGCGAGGCCGGCCTCTCGCTCGCGGCGCTCGCCGACGCGAGCGAGGTCTTCCTCACCGGGTCGGTCAGAGGCATCGAGCCGGTGCGCACGACCGGCGCGCCATCGGTGACCGAGCGCCTCGCCACCGAGCTCCGGAGCCGCTGGCTCCGGCCCGCCGCCTGACCGGTCGTCACTTCCCGACCCCCGCCCATGGCGGGCCTGGAACGGCCGCAATGCGTCCGAAAATCGGCCCAGCTCGATGGGTGGCTAGATCTTGTGCCGCTGCAGCAGCTTCTTGCCGATCACCATCTTCTGGATCTCGGAGGTTCCCTCGCCGATCAGCAGCAGCGGCGCGTCGCGGTAGAGGCGCTCGATCTCGTACTCCTTCGAGTAGCCGTAGCCGCCGTGGATGCGGAACGACTCCTCGACGCAGAAGCGGCCGGCCTCGGAGGCGAACAGCTTCGCCATCCCGGCCTCGAGGTCCGAGCGCTCGCCGGCGTCCTTGAGGCGGGCGGCGCGGATCGTGAGCAGGCGGGCGGCGTCGACCTGGGTCGCCATGTCGGCGAGCTTGAACTGGATCGCCTGGTGCTTGGAGATCTCGCGGCCGAAGGTCTTGCGCTCCTGCGAGTAGCGCAGCGCCAGCTCGAGCGCGCGCTGGGCGATGCCGACGCCGCGGGCGGCGACGTTGACGCGGCCGACCTCGAGCGCGTCCATCATCTGGACGAAGCCCTGGCCGAGCCCGGCCTGCTCGCCGCCGAGGATGCTGTCGGCCGGGGTCTTGTAGCCGTCGAAGACCAGCTCGGTCGACTCGACGCCCTTGTAGCCGAGCTTCTTGATCTTCGGCGGGACGGTTAAGCCGGCGTAGTCGCCGGTGTTCTCGGAGGCGCCCGGCTCCTTCTCGGCGATGAAGCAGGTCATGCCCTTGTAGGCGGGGTCGGCCTGGGGGTCGGTCTTGACGAGCGTGAAGACGAGGCCGGAGCGCAGGCCGTTCGTCACCCACATCTTCTGGCCGTTGATCTCGTAGTGGTCGCCGTCCTTCTTGGCGGAGGTCTTGATCGCCTGCACGTCCGACCCGCACTCGGGCTCGGAGAGCGAGAAGGCTGCACGGATCTCGCCGGTGGCCATCCGCGGGAGGTACTTCTGCCTCTGCTCGTCGGTCCCGAACTTCATCAGCAGGTAGGAGCCGATGAAGTGGGTGTTGACGATCCCGGAGATCGAGATCCAGCCGCGCGAGAGCTCCTCTACGATCATCGAGTAAGTCGTCAGGTCGAGGCCCATCCCGCCGTACTCCTCGGGGATCGTGACCCCGAACAGCCCGAGCTCCTTCATCTGCTCGACGATCGGCTCCGGGAACTCGTCCTCGTGGTCGTAGTGCTCCGCATTCGGGAGGATCTGCTCGTCCGCGAACTGGCGCACCATGTCGGTGATCGCCTTCTGCTCGTCGGTCTTGTCGATCAGGGGGGAAGTGGCTACGGCCATGTGCGCTCGAGGCTCCCGTCGTCGGTTCGTCGGCTGTCGCTGGGCGTCGGAGGATACCTCGCGCGGCAAGGCGGTCCGGCGTGGAGCGGCGGCGCTAGAAGCGGCGCGGGTGGCGGGCGACGAACCCGCGCGGGGAGCGCGGGAGCTTGCGCCAGCGGGGACCCTCGCCGCCGACGTCGTCTGGATGGACGCGGCCGCCGGTGGAGGTGTCGAGGCGCAGCCCGGCGATCACGACGTACGCGTGGCCGGGGTTGGTGTAGACGGTGATCCAGCGTCCACTACCACGTACGCCCCAGGACATGAAGCTGCCCGAGTCGAGCGGGCTGCGCAGGAAGCGGCCGCCGTAGAGCGCGTGGCTGATCGTGCCGGAGCAGTCGTAGCCACGGTCGAGCTTGCGCCAGATCTCGCCGAACGGCTTGTGACCGCCGCCGTAGAGGTACGGCTTGTCGACGATCCGGTTGGCGGCGCGGATGACGCGCTTGACGCGCCGCGGGGCGCTCTTGGGCGGGATCGCGATTCCGTCGTGGATCCTCGCCTTCTTCGCCGGAGCGGGCGGCGGGACGTACGAGGCGCCGCCACCGTTGGCGCTGGCGCCCTGGCCGGAGGCGGCTGCGGGCAGCGCCAGGGTCAGTGCGAGGCACGCCAGGAGCGCACGCAAGCTCAGGTGTCTTGGGCTTGGGGCCACGTCTCTCTCGTACGCCTACGGGGTTAGCTGTCGGGCTCGCGCTGAAAGAGCTCGCGCGCTCCCTCTATCGAGGAAGTTCGCCCCAGTGGCTGCGCCACCTTGGTTCCCCCGTTCCGCACCTCGCGGATTCGGCGTGCGGGCAAGCTAACAGATCTTTCGGCGGAAACCCATGAAGTGGTCAGACCAACCTGCACGTTGCGGGTATTTCGTGGTGAGCGGAGGCGACCGAGCGTCTGCGGGCTGATGCCGGATCGGTCCCGAGACCACTCCGCGATCCCGCGGCGCAAGTGGCTTCTCGGGCGGCTTCGTGGAGAATCCGCGCGAATGAACTTCGCCCGCGACCTGGTCGACGCCGCCGATCCCGCGCGCACCGCCCTCGTCGCGCTGAGCCGTGACGGCGGGCGCCACGTCGAGACCTTCGGCGAGGTCTCCGAGCGTGCAGCGCGCCTTGCGGGCACGCTCGCCGCAACGGGCGTCTCACGCGGCGACGTGGTGATGACGCTGATCGGCAACCGTCCCGAGTGGGTGCATGCGATGGTCGCGTGCTGGCGGATCGGCGCCGTCGCGCTGCCATGCACCGAGCAGCTGCGACCCGGCGATCTGCGCGTGCGGATCGAGTCGACGCGGCCGCGCGCGGTGGTCGTGGACGAGCGCGACCTCAGCACGCTGCGCGAGGCGCTCGCCGCCGGCGACGAGTCCTCGCGGCCCGGCGGCGCCCCCGCGGTCCTGGCCCTCCCCGACGACCGGCTCTACGACTCGCCGCCCGCGCCCACGATCGAGCTCGAACCGGACGAGCCCGCGCTGATCGTGTTCACGTCCGGGACGTCGGGCGAGCCGAAGCCGATCCGGCACGGGCAGCGCAACCTGCCCGGCCAGCGGCTGCAGGCCGAGCACTGGTTCGGCGCGCGCGCGGGCGAGCTGGCCTGGTGCACCGCCGCGAGCGGCTGGTCGAAGTCGGCACGCAACGTCTTCGTCGCGCCCTGGCTGTGCGGCGCCGCCGCGCTGCTGCACGACGCGCGCTTCGATCCAGCCGAGCGTCTCGACGTCGTCGAGCGCGAGGGCGTGAACGTGCTCTGCATGGCGCCGACCGAGTACCGCGCGATCGCCAAGCGCGCGCAGCTACGGCAGCTGCCGTCGCTGCGACACGCGGTCGCCGCCGGCGAGCCGCTCAACCCCGAGATCGTGCTGCGCTGGCAGGAGGAGGCCGGCGTCTCGGTCCACGACGGCTACGGACAGACCGAGACCGGAGCGCTGACCGGGATGCCGCTCGGCGAGCCGGTGCGGGCGGGCGCGATGGGCAAGCCGCTGCCCGGGATCGGCCTCTGGGTGGACGACCCCGATGGCGATGGGGTCGGCGAGCTGTGCGTCGACCCGGCGACGGTGCCGACGTTCTTCGTCGACGCGCCGCCGGGGCCATGGCGCACCGGCGATCGCGTCCGCCAGGACGCCGACGGCTACCTGTGGTTCGAGGGCCGCATCGACGACGTGATCCTCTCGGCCGGCTACCGGATCGGCCCCTTCGAGGTCGAGTCGGCGCTGGTGTCGCACCCCGCGGTCGCGGAGGCGGCGGCAGTCGCGGCCGCCGACGAGGAGCGCGGACAGGTGGTGCGGGCGATCGTCGTGCTGCGCGACGGCCGCTCTGAATCGGCGGAGCTCGCCAGCGAGCTCCAGGACCACGTCAAGCAGCGCACCGCGCCGTACAAGTACCCCCGCATCGTCGAGTTCGCCGACTCGCTCCCGAAGACGCCCTCCGGCAAGATCCGCCGCGCCGCCCTCCGCCGCTGACGGCCGGCTCCGGCCGCACTTCGGCCGCAATCCGCCCACTGCCTTCGAGGCCCGGCCACCGCGCCGCGACTGGCCGGCTCCGGCCACATTCTGGCCGCAACCGGCCAGTGACCTCGCGGGCATCTCGGCCGCGCTGCGACGGGCGTGTTCCGGCCGCATTCCGGCCGCAGCCAACCCGGCGCGGACGGTTCGGCGGCGGAGGTGCGGGTAGCCTCGCGGGCATGCCGAACCGCCTGGCGAACGAGACGTCGCCCTACCTGCTGCAGCACAAGGACAACCCGGTCGACTGGCGGCCGTGGGGCGAGGAGGCGCTCGCCGAGGCGCGCGAGCGCGACGTGCCGATCCTGCTGTCGATCGGCTACTCGGCCTGTCACTGGTGCCACGTGATGGAGCACGAGTCGTTCGAGGACGAGGCGACCGCCGCCTACATGAACGAGCACTTCACCTGCATCAAGCTCGACCGCGAGGAGCGGCCCGACCTCGACGCGATCTACATGGAGGCCTGCCAGGCGATCAGCGGTCAGGGCGGCTGGCCGCTGAACGCGTTCCTGACCCCGGAGCAGGTGCCGTTCTTCGCCGGCACCTACTTCCCGCCCAGCGAGCGCCAGGGCATGCCGAGCTGGCTGGCGGTGCTCCGGTCAGTCGCCGACGCGTGGCGCGAGCGCGGCGACGAGATTCGCGCGACGTCCGACAAGGTGGCGCAGCGGCTGTCGGGCGCGGCGTGGGTGGAGCCGTCCGACGAGCCGCTGACCGAGGAGCTGCTCGACCAGGCGGTCCAGGCGCTGCTGCTGCTCGAGGATCCCGACCACGGCGGCTTCGGCCGCGCGCCCAAGTTCCCGGCCGCCTCTGCGATCGAGCTGCTGCTGCGGCGCGGCGAGGACGAGCCGGCCGCGCGGGCGCTGCGAGCGATGGCGTCCGGCGGCATCTACGACCAGCTCGGCGGCGGCTTCGCCCGCTACACCGTCGACGCCGGCTGGCTGATCCCGCACTTCGAGAAGATGCTCTACGACAACGCGCTGCTCGCGCGCGCCTACCTGCACGGCTGGCAGGTGACCGGCGACCCGCTGCTGCGGCGCGTCAGCGAGGAGACGCTCGACTGGGCGCTGCGCGAGATGCGCGGCTCCGAGGGAGGCTTCTACTCCGCGCTCGACGCCGACTCCGAGGGCGAGGAGGGCAAGTTCTACGTCTGGACCGTCGAGCACGTGCGCGAGGTCCTGGGCGACGACGCGGACGCGGCGCTCGCGTACTTCGGCGTGCAGCCGGGTGGCAACTGGGAGGGCAAGACGATCCTCACGCGCGGCGAAAAGGAGCCGGACAACCTGGAGGACATCCGCCGGCGGCTCTACGACGCGCGCGCCGAGCGCGTCTGGCCGGGCCTCGACGACAAGCGGCTGACGTCCTGGAACGCGCTGACGATCTCGGCGCTCGCCGACGCCGGCGCGATCCTCGGCCGCGACGACTACCTCGACGCGGCCCGCTCCTGCGCCTCGTTCGTGCTCGCCGAGCTGGTCGACGACGGCCGCCTGCTGCGCACGTGGAAGGACGGCCGCGGGCGGCTGAACGCCTACCTCGAGGACCACGCCTACCTCGTCGAGGCGCTGCTCTCCCTCTACGAGGCGACCTTCGAGCCGCGCTGGTTCGAGGCCGCCCGCACGACCGCGGATGCCATGATCGAGCGCTTTGGCGACCCCGAGAACGGCGGCTTCTTCGAGACGTCGTCCGACCACGAGCGGCTGATCGCCCGCCGCAAGGACCCCGAGGACCACCCGATCCCGTCGGGCAACGCGAGCGCCGCCTACGGCCTGCTGCGGCTGGCGGCGCTCACCGGCGAGCACGAGTACGAGCGCCAGGCCGCGACCGTCCTGCGGCTGTTCGCCGAGCTCGCGCCGCGTCACCCGAACGCCTTCCCCCACCTGCTGCAGGCACTCGACTTCCACCTCGCGACGGTCCGTGAGGTGGCGCTTGTCGGCACGGACAAGCAGCCGCTGGAGCAGGTGGTCCGTGGAGCCTTCAGGCCTCACCTCGTGCTGGCGGGAAGCCCCGACGGCGACGCGACGGTCCCCCTGCTCGAGGGGCGCGAGCCGGTCGAGGGCCGCGCCGCCGCCTACGTCTGCGAGCGCTTCGCCTGCAAGGCGCCCGTGACCGAGCCGGGCGAGCTCGAGCAGCTCCTCGGCTGAGCGCGCGGCCGCCAGCGAGAGGCTGCTCCAGGCGGGAGTGCCCCGGCCGCGATCGTGTGCCATTCCGACAGTGGCTCCGGCGGGGTGGGTGTGCCACCATCTCCCGCCGTGCGAGAGCGCCGCTCGATCTTCGCGCTGCCCGCTGGCCGGCGAGCCAAGTGGGCGATCTTCGCGATCTGGCTGATCGGCATCTTCATCGCCGTCGGCCCGGCGCAGCTGCCGGCGAAGTTCACCGATGCCGAGGACAACGAGTCGAGCTCGTACCTGCCCGGCGACGCCGAGTCCACCGAGGCGCTGGAGACGACCGAGACGCTGCAGGGCGGCGAGATCGCCCCCGCGGTGATCGTCTACCGGCGCGACTCCGGCCTGACGCCCGCGGACGGGCGCAGGATCCTCCGTGACGTCCGGAGCCTCACCGAGAGCCGCTACCCGGGCGTGATCGCCGACGGCGCGACCGCGACCTCGGGAGGCGGCGGCGCGAGCGAGGGGCCCGGCGGCGGGGCTGCGCCCGGCGGGCCGGCGCCCCAGGACGCGACAGGCGCGGCACGAGGCGGTGCGCGGGCTGCCGGCAGCGCCAGCACGGGCCAGGCCGGCGTCTGCGGCGGCCCGACCACGCCGGTGCCCGGCCAGCTCGAGGGCTACGCCCCGTTCGTCGGGCCGATCTGCTCGCAGGACGGCAAGGCCGCGATCGTCACCGCCTACATGAAGGGCGACGGCGAGGGCGACACGATCCTCGACCCGATCGAGGACTGGCGCAACCGGGTCTCGAATCCCGGCGGCGGCCTCGAGGTCAAGATCACCGGCGGCGCCGGTTACGCCGCCGACGCGATCACTGTCTTCGAGAACATCAACAGCACGCTGGTGCTGGCGGCACTCGCCCTGCTCGTCTTCCTGCTGATCGTGATCTACCGGTCGCCGATCTTCCTGTTCCTCCCGCTGACCGCCGTCGTCTTCGCCGAGATGCTGTCGCAGTCGGCCGGCTACGGCGTCTCCGAGCTCGGCGCTACGGTCAACACCCAGTCGACGTCGATCATGTCGGTACTGGTGCTCGGCGCGGGAACCGACTACGCGCTGCTGATCGTCGCGCGCTTCCGCGAGGAGCTGCACCGCACCGCCGACCGCCATGCCGCGATGCGCACTGCGCTCGCGTCGGCCGGACCCGCCGTGCTCGCCTCGGCCGGGACCGTGGTAGCCGCTCTGCTCTGCCTGACGATCGCCAGGGTCAACGGGACCGCCGGCCTCGGGCCGCTGGGGGCGCTCGGCGTCGCGTGCGCCGCGCTCGCGATGCTGACGCTGCTGCCGGCGATGCTGACGATCTTCGGACGTCGCGCCTTCTGGCCGTTCGTCCCCCATGCCCCCGACACGGCGCCGACCGGCGAGGGCATCTCCGCCGGCGCCAACCGGCGGATCGTCGAGGGCTCGCGCGCCGCCGCGCTCGGCAGCGTCACGCTCGCGAGCCTCGCCGTGCTCGTCCTGCTGCCGCTGGCGATCGTCAACGCGATCCTGCGCCGCGCCAGCGGCCGGCGGATCCCGTCGCTGATCGTCGGCCCACTCGATCGCGCCGTCTTCCGCCCCTACGAGCTGCGCCGCTACCGCCACGAGCACCTCGCCGACGCCACGCACGGCTTCTGGAAGCGCGTCGGGGACCGCGTCGCCGCCGGGCCCCGGCGCGTGATGGCCGGCTCGATCGCGGTGCTGCTCGTGCTCTGCGCCGGCCTGGCCTTCTTCTCGACGGACCTGACGACGAACGACATCTACCGCACGTCGGTGGAGTCGGTCGAGGGTCAGGATCTGCTCGCCGAGAGCTTCCCGGCCGGATCGGCGATCCCGACCGACATCGTCGTGCGCGACCCCGAGCGAGTCGAGGCGGTCGCGCACGTGGTCGAGGAGATGGACGGCGTCGAGTCGGTGTCCCCGCCGGTGGCGCGTGGGGAGCCCGGCGTGCTGATCCAGGCCACCCTCGAGCCGAACCCCTACTCGACGCAGGCGTACGACCTGATCGAGCCGCTGCGCGACCGCGTCGACCGCGTCGCCCCGGACGCGGTCGTCGGCGGCGCGACGGCGATCGAGTTCGACGTGCGCGAGGCGGCGGCGTGGGACTCGCTCGTGATCCCACCGCTCGTGCTGCTGGTCGTGCTCGCGATCCTGATCCTCTTGCTGCGCGCGATCGTCGCGCCGCTGGTGATCGTCGGCACGGTGATCGTCAGCTTCGCGGCCGCGCTCGGCGTCGGCTACTTCGCGTTCGAGAACATCTTCGGCTTCGCGGGATCGGACCCGTCGCTGCCGCTCTACGCCTTCGTCTTCCTCGTCGCGCTCGGCGTCGACTACAACATCTTCCTCGTCGCCCGCGCCCGCGAGGAGACGATCCGCCACGGCAGCCGACGCGGCATGCTGCGTGCGCTCGCCGTCACCGGCGGCGTGATCACCAGCGCGGGGATCGTCCTCGCCGGCGTCTTCTCGGTGCTCGCGGTCCTGCCGCTCGTGTTCCTGACCGAGATCGGCTTCGTCGTCGCCTTCGGCGTGCTGCTCGACACGTTCCTCGTGCGCAGCGTGCTCGTCCCGTCGATCGCCCTCAACCTCGGGCCGCGGTTCTGGTGGCCATCGCGGCTCGCGCGGGACGACCGCGGGAACGGCGGCGAGCCGGCGGCCGAGCGCAGGGCACGGCGCGAGCCCATCGGTCGCGCGTAGCCTCCGGGGCGTGCACGCCCGCCATGCCTGGCAGGTCACCCGGCACGCGGTCGCCGACTTCTTCGAGGACCGCGCGCTCCAGCTCGCCGCGGCGATCTCCTACTACGCGCTGCTCGCGGTCTTCCCGGTCGCGATCCTGGCGGTGACCGCCTTCGGGGTCGTGATCGGCGAGGAGGAGGCGCGCCGCGACGTGATCGACTTCCTCACCCGCCAGCTGCCGGTCACCGACACCGGCCGCCAGGACATCGAGCAGGTCATGCGCGACGTGACGGCGAACCGCGGCGCCTTCGGCCTCGTCGGCGCCGTCGGGCTGTTGATCTCGGCGAGCGGGCTGATGGCGGCGATCCGCAACGCCCTCAACACCGCGTGGGACCTCGAGGACCGGCGGCCGCCGCTGCGCGGCAAGGCCGTCGACCTGCTGCTGGTGCTCGGCATCGGGTTGGTGATCGGGGCGTCGTTCGCGATCAGCATCACGCGCGCCGTCGTCCACGACCTGGCGACTGCGGTCGCCGGGTTCCTCGGGGGGCCGCTCGAGAGCGCGATACCGGCGATCGTGAACGTTGCGACCTGGCTGCTGCCGCTGGTGCTGTCGCTGGCGATCTTCACCGTCCTCTACCGCTTCGTCCCGGTGACCGAGGTTCGCTGGCGTGACGCGCTCACGGGCGGCGCGATCGCGATGGCCGGCTACGAGCTCGCCAAGATCGGCTTCGGCGTCTACGTCGACAACTTCGCCGACTATGGCGCCGTCTACGGCACCCTTGGCGCCGTGGTGGCGTTCGTGTTCTTCATCTTCCTCGTCGCCAACATCTTCCTGCTCGGTGCCGAGGTCGCGTCCGAGCGCCCGCGAGTCGCCGCCGGCGCCTACGACGACGAGCCCGAGGACGAGCGCAGCCGCGGCGAGCAGGTTCGCGATGCGCTGCGCGGCCTCGTCGTCGACGAGAGCGACCGGTAGCGGCCGCTACAGGACCGCCATGTAGCGGTCCAGCTCCCACTGGGTCACCTGCACCCGGTAGTCCTCCCACTCCTGGCGCTTGATCTCGACGAAGCGGTTGAAGATGTGCTCGCCGAAGGCGCGCAGGACGAGCTCCGAGTCGGCGGTCAGCTCGATCGCCTCGCCGAGCGTCTCGGGCAGCTGCTCGATCCCGAGCCGCTTGCGCTCGTCGGGCGACAGGTGGTAGAGGTTCTTCTCCATCGGGTCGGGCAGCTCGTAGCCCTTCTCGATCCCCTCGAGGCCGGCGTGCAGCAGCGCGGCGAACGTCAGGTACGGGTTGCAGGCGGGGTCGGGGCAGCGCAGCTCCATCCGCGTCGCCTGCTCCTTGCCGGGGTGGTAGAGCGGCACGCGCACGAGCGCCGAGCGGTTGCGGCGCGACCAGGCGCAGTAGACGGGCGCCTCGTAGCCGGGCACGAGCCGCTTGTAGGAGTTGACCCACTGCGCGAAGACCGACGAGATCTCGCGCGCGTGCTTGAGCTGGCCGGCGATGAACGCCTTGCCGACATCCGAGAGGTAGTACTGGTCGTCGGAGTCGTAGAAGGCGTTCGAGCCGTCCTTGAACAGCGACTGGTGGGTGTGCATCCCCGAGCCGTTCTCGCCGAACAGCGGCTTGGGCATGAACGTCGCGTGCCAGCCGTACTTCATCGCGTACTCCTTGACGGTGATGCGGTACGTCATGCAGTCGTCGGCCATCTTGAGCGCGTCGGCGTAGCGCATGTCGATCTCGTGCTGCGAGGGACCGACCTCGTGGTGGGTGTACTCGACGTGGATGCCGAGCTGCTCGAGCGCGAGCACGGTCTCGCGGCGCACGTCGGAGCCGGCGTCGAGGGTCGTGAGGTCGAAGTAGCCGCCCTCGTCGAGGATCTCCGGCACGCCGCCGTCGGGGCGGGCGTTGCGGAAGTAGAAGTACTCGAGCTCGGGGCCGACGTTGAAGGTGTCGAAGCCCATGCTCTCGGCGCGCTCGAGCGCACGGCGGAGCACGTGGCGCGGATCGCCCTCGTACGGCTCCCGGTTCGGCGTCTGCACGTCGCAGAAGAGGCGGGCGACGCCCTTGTCCTCCGGGCGCCAGGGCAGCACCGCGAACGTCGACGCGTCGGGCATCGCGATCATGTCCGACTCCTCGATCGCGTTGAAGCCGGTGATCGAGGAGCCGTCGAAGCCCATGCCGCCCTCGAACGCGTCCTGCAGCTCGGCCGAGTTGATCGAGAAGCTCTTGAGCTGACCGAGGATGTCGGTGAACCAGAGCCGGACGAAGCGGATGTCGCGGTCCTCGACGATGGCCAGTACGTCGGCGGCGGTCTTCGGCTGATCGGCCATAGGGTCCCCTCGTGTGTCGGCGGCTGAAGGCCGCCAAGGCTAACGCTCCCTCACTCGGACCGGCGGCCGCATGGCACGGCGTTGGCGGTCAGCAGTGGTCGTGCGACCAGCTCTTGAGCGCGCTGAGGGCCGGCTCGAGCGCCTTGCCCTTCTCGGTGAGCTCGTACTCGACGCGGATCGGGCTCTCCTCGTAGACGCGCCGCTCGACGACCCCCTCGCCCTCGAGCTCCTTCAGGCGCTCGGAGAGCAGGCGGTCGGAGACGTCGGGCACGAGCTGGCGAATCTCCGAGAAGCGCAGCGGCCCGTCGAAGAGGACGAGCAGGATCGCGCCGCTCCAGCGCTTGCCGACGAGCTCCACGGCATGGTGATAGAGCGCGCAGCAGGGCGATCGCTCGCCCTGCGGAGTCGTGTCCCCCGCCGGCTCCCCTGCCCGCTCGGTCGCCGTCTGCGTCCCGGCACCCATGGCATCAATCCTAGAGGACCCCGGCCTATGCGGCCTGGGCTACCCGTCCCTCCTCGACGGATCCGTCCCTCGGCACGTCGCCAGCGGTGGTGACGAGGTTGGCGAAGCCGTGCAGGGCCACGTGCGCGACGGCCTCGAGGATCTGCTCGTCCTCCCACCCCGCCTCGCGTGCCTCCTCGTGGAAGTGCAGCGGCGGCGGGCCGTCGCCCTCCACGAGCGCCTTGACGTAGCGCAGCAGCAGCGCCTCGCGTTCGTCGTAGGAGTCGAACTGGCGCGCCAGAGCGATCTCGTCGAGGCCGAGCCCCGCCTCGCGCGCCGTCCGCTGCAGCGTGGCCAGCGCGTACTCGCTGCCCTGGTGCTCGGCGACCGCGAGGCCGATCCGCTGCTGGGTCGCGACGGGCAGCGTGCCGTGGCGCAGCTCGGAGCGGAAGCGCGCGTACGCGCGCAGGGTGGTGGGCGAGCCGGCGAGCACGCCGACGATGTTCGAGAGCTGCCCGCCGGCGGCGAGGGCGCCCTTGAGGACCGCGACGCTCCCCTCAGGGGCGGTCAGCTCGTCATGGACCTGAAACCTGCTCTCCTTGGTCTTCATCGGCGCACCTTTTGCCAGTTGCTTACTGGGCGTAAGTCTAGCGGTGCGCCGCGGCGGCGCCGGCGGCTCTATGCAGCCGCGTTTGCCGTGGCGACGGCCATGAAGACGAGGAAGATGCCGAGCGCGAACGCCCACATGGCGATGCGGTCGGGACGCGCCTGGATCTGGGCCTGGGCGCGCGGCGGACGGCGACGGGGAGGCACCGGCTGACCGGTGATCACGATCGTGCGGCGCACGGCTCCCTGATCCTCGTCCCGCGGCGGGGCGGCGGTGGTTTGCATCGGCTCTCTTTCGTTCTGCCGGCGGGGTTAGCTGACGGGCTCGCGCTGAAAGAGCTGCGCTACGTCGAGCTTCCGACGATTCGCCCCTGGCCTGTGGCCAAGTGGTTCCCCCGCGCCCGGAGGGTTGGGCTTTGGCTTGATGGTCGCGGGCATCCTAACAACCGGCCCGGCGGAAACCCGGTCCCCGGGCCGATTCGGGCGTCAGTTGGCGCCGGCGACGCGCGCGACGTAGTCGGCGACGTCCTGGGCGTCCTGGCCCTCGAGGATGTCCGCCGGCATCAGGCCCTGCCCGGTGCCGCCGTTGTCGATCGCGTTGAGGATGCGCTCGGTGGTGACCTCGCCGATCCGGTCCAGGTTCGGCCCCGTAGCACCGCGCGCGCCGGCGGCAGCGAGCGTGTGGCAGCTCGCGCAGCGCTCTCGGAAGAGCTGCCTACCGCGCTCCTCGCTCGCGGTCAGCTCCTGACCGCGCAGCGCGCCGATGCTCCCGGCGGCCTCGTCGCGGTTGGCCAGCACCAGCCCCGGCACCACGAGCACGAAGCCGACGTAGATCGCCACCATCGAGATCTGGAACAGCCGGCTGCCCCGCGTCAGGTACGCCTCGCGGGCCTGTCCGGGTCCGCCCGAGAACGCCACGAACAGCACAAGCGCGCCGAGCAGGACGAACGGCAGGATGAATGCGACTACCTCCATCGCGCGGAGACTCTAATCGACCGGCGCGACGGGCAACGTCGCCGCCGCGCCCGGCCAAGCGCCGCACGGGCACGCGGATAGCCTGGTCCGCATGTCGCTCGACCGGCTGCAGATGACCGACGAGCTGGCCGCCTACGTGACCGCCCACGCCGGTGGGCGCGACGAGGCGCTGCTGCGCGTCGAGGCCGAGAACGCCGAGCTGGGCTCGCTCGCACAGATGCAGACCAGTCCCGACCAGGCCGCCCTGCTCGAGCTGCTCGCCGGCGCGACGAGGGCCCACCGGGCGATCGAGGTCGGCACCTTCACCGGCTACGGCGCGATCCGCATCGCCCGCGGCCTGGGCGCCGACGGCTCGCTGCTGTGCTGCGAGCTCGACGCGGATCGCGCCGCGGCCGCCCGCCGCAACCTCGACGCCGCCGGCGTCGGCGACCGCGTCGAGATCCGGGTCGGCCCCGCGCTCGACACCATCCGCTCGCTGCCCGCCGAGCCGCTCTTCGACCTCGCCTACCTCGACGCCGACAAGAGCGGCTACCCCGCCTACTACGACGAGCTCGTCCCCCGTCTCGCCCCCGACGGCCTGCTCGCGATCGACAACGTCCTCCTCGGCGGCCGCGTCCTCGACCCGCCCGACGGCGACGACGGCGCCCATGCCGTCGCCGAGCTCAACGACCGCATCCCCCACGACGACCGCGTCGACTCGGTCATGCTCGGCATGGCCGACGGCCTGACGCTGGTGCGGCGGCGGTAGCCGAGCACCGACAGCGCGACCACCCGACTCAGATCAAACCCTGTCGCGGATCGTCGCTAAGCGATCCAGGACGTCGGAGAACTGTGGATGCGGTCGGAAGAACAGGCGGCGGCACTCCTCCTCGTAGACCGGCTCGATCGCTGCACGCAGGTCGTCGGACGGAAAGAGCGCGTCGCTCGAGTCGAAGCGAAGGCCGTCGGGTGGCCGGTGGCTCTTGGGGAAGTACTTGCGGCTTGTCTCGTCGTAGTCGGCCTTGATCTCGCTGTACTCGGGCGAAACGAGCATGGTCAGGACCTCGTCCTCACCAGCCAGGACGTAGAGGTCGGCGTAGTGGCGAGCATCGCGACCGAGGGGATGGCCGTCCTGCTTGAGGCGCTCGATCTTCCCGTGGATCGCAAAGAGCTTCTCGACGAACGTGCGACGGAAGTGCAGGAGCGTCATCTGGAAGGGCTGCAGCCCGTCGACGCCCAGATCGTCGGCTACTCCTCGATCGGTGAGCATTCGACCTACAATCGAAGAGATCGCAATCTGCTCAGTCGGCTGATCGCCGCTCTGTATGCCGGCCTCGAGCAGCACGGTAGGCGGGAAATCCGGGACGGCTGAGTAGCGCGATTCGTACCGAAAGACATCGTCGCGTCCGAAGCCGCCGGACGTCCGAGAGTCGTCGCGGATGAAATCGAGACCCGGGATCGAGGCCACGTCCTGGTTGAGCTGCTTGAGAACCTTGTCGATCGCGCGAGGGCTTGCCAACATCGGCTCGACTGCCGGGTTGACGAAGAGGTCGACGTCCTCAGAGAAGCGGTCGATGAGGTTCCAGCCTTTCGACAAGCTCGTGCCGCCCTTGAAGATGGCGCGATCACCGAGCGTGTCGGCGACGGTGCGCAGGATCTCGGTGATCCAATAGTCCTTCTCGACGAACGGCTCCGACAACTTGCTCTCCGCCGCCGCGGCCGTGACGAACGCGGCGAAGTCCTCGTGTTGGTGGAGCCTCATCGCGCCTGCCAGTCCTTCGCGTTGGGCAGCGCCCGGAGAACGCCGAAGTCGAACTTCGTGAGTGGGTTGAGGCTCGCCCGCAGCGACTGGAGCGCCTTGGCCGGAGCATGGGCGCGCTCCCCGAGCGCGCCGAGCATCGCGCGGACGCGTGGAGGCTCGTCGAGCGCCGCTCTTGCGAGCCGCTCGAAGCGCTTGCGATCAGCGAGCATGCGGACCAGGCGATCGACGGTCTCCTCAGGCGAGAGATCGCTGTACCGCACGCGGTCACGAAGCAGCTCGAAGAGGGCCGCATCGGAGGCATCGAGGTCGAAGCGTGACCGAGGGCGGCCTGTGTGCACGACAGCATCAGCGACCGCACTGGGGACGGCGGCGCTTGCGGTAGCAAACTCTGGCCGCATGGGATTCTGTGTCGAGAAGCCAAGGGCCGTACCCGCCGTCAGCCCGGAAGGATGCAGCGGCGCCGTTGCGGTCAGGGAGACCGTTGCACTCGGGCTAGGAAGGCTCGCGCCTAGAACGGTCGGCTTTGATCGGTAGTAGAGGCCCTTGCGGACACGCTGAAGCTCGTCCGCGCCGGCCATGCGCGAGAGCGCGTGCGCGACAGCCGTGGCCGGGAGGTCGCTGAAGTCGGAAAGCGACCAGTAGCGCTCGCCACCTTGGCGAACGCGCTCGTAGACCCGCGTTGCGACGCTATGCGGGCTCCGTCCCCGCCCGCGCCGCTGCTCAGCTTTCGACATCATCCGAGGGTAGCATTTGGCAAGTTTTCTGTCCATAGAACTTGCCAAATGCTTTCGATGCTTGAGAGCATCCCCCACCGCTGGTACCGTCGCCGAAGCGGCGTGGGACGCTTGCCGGCCAGTGGTCGGGCGCTCGCGTCGAGCGGTTCCATAGAGATCGCCGAAGGACGGCTTTCGCGGACCGTGACGAGTCTCGGGCGACTCGGCCAAATAGAAAAGGCCCGCGTTAGCGGGCCTTTCCCTTAGCTGGCTGTAAGCCGGATTCTGTCGTGAGCAGCCATCCTTCTGCCCAGGCGCCGCACCTAGGTGGCGGCGGGCTGGGCGGGCCTCGCGGCCCTGCGGCCTACCTGGGACTCGGCGGGCAGCGTCGACGTCCCTGCTTGGCCTTGCACCGGGTGGGGTTTGCCTGGCCGCCGTGTCGCCACGACGCCGGTGCGCTCTTACCGCACCATTTCACCCTTGCCGGCGACGCTTGGGGGCGCCGCTTAGGCGGTGTCTTTTCTGTGGCACTTTCCCGCGGGTTTCCCCGGGTCGGTAACCCGACCACCCTGCCCTACGGTGTCCGGACTTTCCTCGAACGCCGGTTTTCTCTCCGGCGCCCGCGGCTGCTTACCAGCCCCTCAATGGTAGGCCCCCAGAGGCCGAGCGGCAACCGAGCGGTCGCCGGCGTGCAGCGCGGCGTGGCGCGTCAGTAGAGCTCGCTGCCGCAGCTCGCGCAGCGGGCGGGGCCCATGCCCTGCATGCGACCGTGGCAGACCGGGCACTCGGCCGCCCCGTCGGCGCGCAGGCCCTCCCAGACGCTGTCGAGCCTCTGCTCGAGCGTGAGCCTGCCGCCACCGCCGGGACGGGCCGAGCACCCTGCCGGGCGACAGCGCGTCGCGTCGTCGCCCGGAGCTCGCGAGCGCGCGCGGCCGTCGAGGGGTGCCCTCGACAGGCGGTCCGCGATCCAGGCGGAGGCGGTCGCCGGCGTCATGTCGGCCTCCCAGCCGTCATCCGACCCTCCGCATGACGCCGACGACCTTCCCTACGACCGCCACCTCCGTGCTGCGGATCGGCTCCATCGCCGAGTTCTCGGGCTGCAGGCGGATGTGGTCCGCCTCGCGGAAGAAGCGCTTGACCGTCGCCTCCGAGTCCTCGCCGACGAGCGCGACGACGATCTCGCCGTCGCGCGCGGTGTCCTGCGTGCGGACGGCGACGTGATCGCCGTCGTGGATGCCCGCGTCGACCATCGAGTCGCCGCGGATCTGGAGCAGGTACTCCCCGTCCCCCCCACCGGCGATCTCCGGCACCTCGACGTACTCCTCGATGTTCTCCTCCGCGAGCAGCGGCTGACCGGCCGCGACCTGACCGACCAGCGGCAGGCCGCCCTCGCCGCCCACGGCACGCTTGGCACGGTCCACGAGCAGCTCGATCGCGCGCGGCTTGCTGGGATCGCGCCGCAGCAGCCCGACCTTCTCGAGGTTGGCGAGGTGGGCATGCACCGTCGACGACGACGTGAGGCCGATCGCCTTGCCGATGTCGCGCACCGTCGGCGGGTAGCCGTGCTTGGCCGAGTAGCGCTTGATGAAGTCGAAGATCTCCTGCTGGCGCTTGGTGAGGTTCAGGTCCACGGTCTGAGGCTTCCCTTTCGCGCTGGGTCGTCGTCCGATCCGAACATGTGTTCGTAGAGTACCCATCCCTCGGACGGAATAGCCACCAGGGGGCTCACGCCCCCCGGACCCCCCGTCGGCACTTGGCCGGCTGCGGGAGGCCCGTAGCGACCGCGGCTATACTCCGGCGGCCCTCAGGCGGCTGTGGCGGAACTGGTAGACGCGCAAGGTTGAGGGCCTTGTGGACAGCAATGTCCGTGGAGGTTCGACTCCTCTCAGCCGCACTGTCACGCCGCGGCGTCGCGCTGCGCCAGGCGCCACTCGGGCCAGCCGTCCTCGAACCGCCGGGCGCTGCGCCCGGCGGCTCGCAGGCGCCGGACGGCGTCGTGCGCGTAGGCGCAGAACGGCCCGCGGCAGTAGGCGACGACCTCGCGGTCGACGGGCAGCTCGTCCAGCCGCTGCTCGAGCTCGTCGATCGGGATCGAGCGTGCGCCCTCGATGTGCCCGGCGGCGAACTCGTCGCGCGGCCGCACGTCAACGAGCACGACGTCCCGCCGGCGCATGCGCGCGATCAGCTCGTCGCGACCGATTCGCTCGACGTCCTCGCCGAGGTAGCGCTGCGCCGCGCGCTCGACCTCGGCGAGGCGCGTGGCCGACGCCTCGCGCAGCGCGAGCCACAGCCTCAGCACGTCGTCGCCGGCGAGCGCGTAGCGCACGCGGGTGCCCTCGCGCTCGCGCGTGACGATCCCGGCGGCGTGAAGCGCCTGCAGGTGCTGCGACGCGTTCGCGGACGACTGGTCGCTGGCGCGCGCCAGCTCGTCGACGGTCCGCGGGCCCTGGGCGAGCAGGTCGATCAGCTCGAGCCGCCGCGCGCTGGCGAGCGCCTTGCCCATCGCCGCGATCGCCTCGAAGAGCGTCGCCTTGCGTGTTCCGGAGGCCATATTTGACTATTCAATAGAACTCTTGATAGCTTGTCAAGCGAACCCGACCGACATCCGGAGACCGACATGTACTTCCGGCAGCTGCTCAACGACGAGACCGCCTGCGCCTCCTACCTGCTCGGCTGCGCCTCGAAGGGGAGCGCCGCGGTCGTCGACCCCCACGTCGACCTCGTCGACGACTACGTCGCGGCGGCCGAGCGCGAGGGGATCGCGATCGTCGCCGTGCTCGAGACCCACGTCCAGGCCGACCACGTCTCCGGGCTGCCCGAGCTGGTGGCGAGGACCGGCGCAACCGCCTACCTGCCCGCGGGCGCGAACGTCGACTTCGACCACCGGCCGCTGCGCGACGGCGAGCGCGTCGAGGTCGGCAACACGGTGCTGGAGGCGATCGCCACCCCTGGGCACGCCGCCGCCCACCACGCCTACCTCGTAACCGACCGCAGGCGCGCCGACGAGCCGTGGATGGTCCTGACCGGCGACGCGCTGCTGGTCGGCGACGCCGGGCGGCCGGACCTCCACGCCCACGGCGACCAGACCGTCGAGTCGATGGCGCGCAGCCTGCACCGCTCGCTCAGCGGGCGACTGCTGACGCTGCCCGACCACCTGCTCGTCTTCCCGGCGCACTACTCGGGGTCGGTCTGCGGCCGCGGCCTGTCCGCCACGCCCGTATCGACGATCGGGTTCGAGCGCCGCCACAACCCCGCCCTGCGCCACGACTCCGAGGACGCGTTCGTCGCGGCGCTCGTCGACGACATCCCGCCCGCTCCCGAGCGCCAGGCCGAGATCATCGCCGCCAACCGCGCCGGACGGCCGCTTGCCGGCGCCACCTGACGGACCCGCTCCGCCCGCGGGCCCCGACGCGCCGGCGGCGACCGCACCCCGGCCCACGCTCGGTTTGCGCGAGAACCTGGCGCAGTTCTCGCTGCTGGTCGCCGTCACGGCCTTCGTCGGCGCGATGGTCGGCCTCGAGCGCTCGACGCTGCCGCTGATCGCCCGCCAGGACTTCGGCCTCGCCTCGAGCGTCGCGATCCTCTCGTTCATCGTCGCGTTCGGCCTCGCCAAGGCGGTCGCGAACCTCGGCGCGGGGGCGCTCGCCGCGCGCGCCGGCCGGCGCCGGCTGCTGATCGGCGGCTGGGTCGTCGCCCTACCGGTGCCGCTGCTGCTGGCGCTGGCGCCGACGTGGGAGTGGGTCGTCGCCGCCAACGTGCTGCTCGGGGTCAACCAGGGCCTGACCTGGTCGATGGCCGTGGTGATGAAGATCGACCTCGTCGGCCCCCGCCGCCGCGGCCTCGCGCTCGGCTTCAACGAGTCGGCGGGCTACGGCGGGCTGGCGCTCGCGGCCGCGCTCAGCGGCTGGCTGGCCGCCGACTTCGACGCCCGCGACGTGCTCGTCGCCGGCGGCGCCGTGGTGGCGGTGGCGGCGCTGGCGATCTCGGTCCTGCTCGTCCGCGACACCGGCGCGCACGTGGCGCTCGAGCAGAGCGGCCACCACTCCGGCGCCGACTCCATGGCCCCGCCACTGCGGACCGCGTTCGCCCGCGGCACCTACCGCGAGCCGGCGCTGCGCTCCTGCTCGCAGGCCGGGCTGGTCAACAACCTCAACGACGGCCTCGCGTGGGGCCTGGTGCCGCTCTTCCTCGCCGCCGGCGGGGCGAGCGTCGCCGAGATCGGACTCGTGGCCGCGCTCTACCCGGCGGTCTGGAGCATCGCCCAGATCGGGACCGGGCACTGGTCGGACTCGGCCGGGCGCAAGCCGCTGATCGCCGGCGGCATGCTCGTCCAGTCGGCGGCGCTGGCGCTGCTCGCGCTCAGCGGCGGCGACGTGCCCGTGGCGGCGGGCGCCGCCGTGCTGCTCGGGCTCGGCACCGCGCTCGTCTACCCGACCCTGATCGCCGCGATCTCGGATGCGGTGACGCCCGTCGCGCGTGCCCCCGTCGTCGGCGTCTACCGCTTCTGGCGCGACATGGGCTACGTGTTCGGTGGCGTGATCGCGGGCCTCGCCGCCGACGCCCTCGGCTACGGCGGCGCGATCGCCGTCGTCGCCGCGATCACCGCCGCCTCCGGGCTCTGGGTGCTCCGCGACATGCCTCAGCGGCCGCGGACGACGACGCGGACGGTGCGCGAGGCGCCGCGCTCGTACGGGTAGGCGGCCTCCGGGGTGACGACGGCCCGGAAGGCGTAGCGACGCACGCCGGTGGTCGAGGTGAAGCGGTAGCGGTGCCTGAAGGCGCCCCTGGCGTTCGCTCGCGGGGTGGCGAAGGTGCGCCAGCGGGGACCGACCCTGGCCTGGAGCGCGACGACCTTGCCGGCGGCCGGGATCGGCCGGCCGAGCAGGCGCCCGGAGAAGCGGACCGCCTGGCCGTTGCGCAACCGGCGGCGGTCGACCTTCAGGCGCGCGGCGGCGCGGACCTCGGTGACCAGGCTCGCCGCCGCCGGGCGGACGGTCCCGCTCCCGGCGAAGCGGAAGCGAAGCGTGCGCGACGGCCCGGGCGGGACGGTGAAGCGGAAGTTGCCGAGCGCGTCCGTCGTCGCCGTGCCGAGCGTGGCGAACGGCCCGCCAGAGCGCAGCTGCCCCTCGACCTTCACCCGCACGTGCGCAAGCGCCAGCCCGGCCGCCGTCGCGAGGTGGCCCACGGACCGCAGCCGCTGCCCGTGGGCGAGGGCGACGGGCTCACCGGCGGCGACGGTCCTCGTCCTCGTCCTGCAGACCCGCCGCCGCGCGCCGCTCCTGCGTGCGCCACGGCGGCGCTTGGCGGTGCAGCGCTTGCGCTTCACGCGCGCGACGGCCTCGAGCCGGGCCGACGAGCGCAGCGGCAGCGCGAGCGTCATCGCCGCGCCTGTCTCGCTGCGGCCGATCGCGGCCTCGTTGCCTGCCACGTCGGTCGCGACCGCGCGCAGCTCGTAGCTGCCGGCCGGGAGCGCGGAGTCGTCGAGGCGCGCGCGCAGCTCACCGACGGCGTGCTCGGTCGGCAGCGCGGTGAAGGCGCCCGCGCCGTCGCGGCGGTACTCGATCCGCCCACCCGCCACGCCGGAGGTCGCGTCCAGCACCGTCGCGGTCACCAGCTGCGGATCGGTGGGGCTCGGCGCGTGGAATGAGCCGGCCGGCGGCGTGCGGTCGATCTTGAGCTTGGCGCTCCCCTCCGTGGACGCGTTGCCCGCCACGTCGAATGCCCGGTAGGTCAGCGTGTGGTGGCCGTCCGACGCGATCTGGAGCTGTCCGTTGCCACCTCTGACCAGAACCGCGGGACCGTCGCCGAGGCGGTAGGAGAGGTGGCCGCCCTCGTCGACGGGCCGATCGAGCGGCGCTGCGCCCATGCCCGAGAGCCCCGGCTGGTCGGTGCCGGCGAGCTCGACGACGACCGGCTGGCGTTGCCACGTGCCCGAATCGGGGAGCCCGTGGGCGGCGACCGTCGGCGGGCTGCGATCGAGACGAATCTGCGCGGCGGTGGCGAGATCCGACGGGACGCCGGCGTTCGACACGCTGCGCAGGCGGACGTCGGTGACGCCCTCCGGGAGGGCGAGGAACGAGTGGCTGGCCGGGAACGTCGCGTCGTCCTGCGCCGCGAGCGCCTCGACGTCGGCGTCGGGGAGCGAGCCGTCGAGCGTGACCGAGTAGCCGCGGAGCTTCGAGACGGGCCACGAGGCGCCCGTCGCGAGCTCGATGACGAAGGCGGGGTCGGTCGGAGTCGTGGCGTCGAGCCACTCGCCGTCGTGGACGAGCGCCGGCTCCGGCGGTGCCTCCTGGTCGAAGCGGAGCATCACGGCTTGCGACTTGGCGTTGGAATCGACGTTGCCGGCAGCGTCCTCCAGCCAAACGCTGATCCAGAACCAACCCCAGTAGGGCACTGTCACGTCCATCCCGGAAATCCCCTCGCCGGCCACTGAATCCGTGGTGCAAGGACCGAGCGGAACGGCTGGGCATAGCTCGTAGTGAGCCGCCGCGATCGGCGTCTCCTGCCCCGGCGGGTTATGCCACCAGACATCGAATGTTGAGTCGGTCTGCCAGTCCTCGCCCTCTGTAACGAATATCGCTGGTGGTGGTCCAGGCGGAGTCGTGTCAGCCGCCAGCGCACTCGGCGCCACCGCCGCCAGGGCGACGAGGACGGCGGCAGCTGCCAGCAGGGCTCGTATCTTTCGGGCGATCATCGTTCGACTCCTTCGCTAGTTCTCGAATCCGAACTCGTCCGTGCCGGGCGTCGGCGCGGGCGTGACGGTGGTGGACGGCGGAGCGATCGGCTCCGCCATGGGCGCGGCGGTCGTGTCAGGCGCGAGCGGCTGCGGCTCGGTGCGGTCGCGATCCGCCGGCCGGTCGGCCGGGCGCCGCTTGCGCGGCCGGTCGCCGTCGCGCGACGAACGGGCCTCGCCGACAGGTGCAGCCACCGGCGGCGGCGCGACGTCATGCGCGCGCGTGACGACCGGATCGGGCGGCGACGGCGCCGAGACCGCCTCGTAGGTGCCGTAGGCGCCGCCGCCCACGGCCAGCGTGGCCGCCACCGCCGCCACGGCCGTCCCGGGTCGCGGGCTCGACAGCAGCGCCGGGTCGGCGGCGCGCACGTACGCGGCGATCGCATGGTGCTTGGCCGCCTGCAGCGCGTCGCCGACCGCGCCGCGAACCCCGTCCGCGAGATCCGCCACGCCGCCGGTGGCGGCGGACGCGTCCGCCGCCGGCAGCAGCGCCGGCAGCGGCAGCAGGGCGGCCGCGCGGCGCATCGCGCCGCGCATCTCGACGTAGAGCGCGGCGACGTGCGGATCGGACTCGAGCAGGCGCTGGGCCTCCTTGCGGCGGCGGGCGCTCGCGATGCCGGTCCGCGCCCTGCCGTCGCGGCTCGCGTCGACCAGGCAGGCGGTGAGCAGGCTGCGCTGGCGGCGCGACCAGTCGCCGCTCTCGAGCTCGCGCACGCGCTCGGCGACCGCGGCGGCGCCCTCCTCGGCGAGCCGCTGGTACTGGCGGCGGCTGAGCCCCAGCGCCGCGCGGACCTCGTCGACGTCGAGCTGGAGGTCCCAACGCAGCTTGAGCACGTCGCGCTGGCGCGCGTCGAGGCTGTCGATCAGGTCGCGGGCGATGCGCGCCTGGTCGCGAGTGACGACCTCGTCCTCGACGGCATCGCGCTCGTCGGCGAGGCGGGCCAGCCGCGGGTCGTCGGGCCCGACCGGCGCGGGCGGCCGGCGGCGCGTGAGCGCGTTGAGGGCCTCGGCGCCGGCGGTCGCGATCAGGTAGGCGCGCAGCGACTCGATCCGCTCGCCGCGCCCGCGCTTGGCGTAGACGCGCGCCCAGGCCTCGTGGTAGATCGCGAGCCGCTCGTCCTCGTCGATGCGCGGGAAGCGCTTGGCGAGCATGGCGAGCACGGCGCCGCGGTGCAGCTCGTACTCCCGTGCGGGCGACTCGCGTCGCGCCTTCCCCCTCGTCCCCACAGCCGCCGCCATCGGCCTCATCGCGGCGTCCCTTTACGAAGGACGCGCTCATATAGACGGAATCGTCTCTCGATTGGTGCAGTCATCGAACCCGTAGGGCGCTCTGACCGCCGGCCCACCCCCCTCACCTGACCGCGGCGCCGCGGCGCGCGGCCGATAGCCTCGCTGCGGTGCGAGACGTCCTGCGCGACCTGATGGACGCGGCCGCCGGCCGGGCCGACTATGCCGACGTGCGCCACGTCCGGCTGCGCCAGGAGGCGATCGCGATGCGCAACGGCGAGCTCGACGAGCTCGACGCCCACGAGGAGGAGGGCTTCGGCGTGCGCGTCCGGCTGGGCGGCGGCTGGGGCTTCGCGGCCGCGGCCGGCTCCGACCGCGCCGCCGCGGAGGAGGCGCTGGCGCGCGCGCTCGCGATCGCCGAGGCCCAGCCGCGCAGCGGCGTCCGGCCGCTTACGTCAGAGGACGCCACCCACGGCGACTACGCCTCGCCGGCGCAGATCGACCCGTTCGCGGTCTCGCTCGACGACAAGCTCGCCCTGCTCGCGCAGGCCGACGCCGCCCTACGCGCCGAGCCGGGCGTGACGGTCGCGCTGTCGCAGCTCCAGTCGCGCGTCGAGGACAAGCTGCTCGCCTCGACCGACGGCGCGCTGTGCGCGCAGCGGCTGACCGAGTGCGGCGGCGGCATCCGCGCGACCGCCGTTCGCGACGCCGACACGCAGGTCCGCTCCTACCCGGCCTCGCACTCCGGCAGCATCGCCCAGGCCGGCTGGGAGCACGCGCTGGCGCTCGACCTGCCGTCCCACGCGCCGCGAATCGCCGCCGAGGCGGTGGCGCTGCTCGACGCACCGCGCTGTCCGGAGGGGCCGACGACGCTCGTGCTCGCCGGCGAGCAGCTCGGGCTGCAGATCCACGAGTCGGTCGGCCACGCCGTCGAGCTCGACCGCATCCTCGGCTACGAGGCGTCGTACGCCGGCACGAGCTGGGTGCCGGCCGACGCGATCGGCTCGCTGCGCTACGGCTCGGAGGCGATGTCGATCACCGCGGACGCGACGCTCGCCGGAGGGATCGGCAGCTTCGCCTGGGACGACGAGGGCGTGCCCGCACAGGCGATCCCGATCGTCCGCGAGGGGACCCTGCGTGGCTTCCTCTCGGCGCGCGAGAGCGCGGCCGAGATCGGGCTGGCGCGGTCGGGCGGCTGCGCCCGCGCGGAGAGCTTCGCGCGCCAGCCGATCGTGCGGATGACGAACGTCAGCCTCGAGCCGGGCGACGGCGGGTCGCTCGACGACCTGCTCGCCGACGTCGAGCGTGGCATCTACGTCGAGACCAACCGCTCCTGGTCGATCGACTCGCGCAGGCTGCAGTTCCAGTTCGGCTGCGAGGCGGCCTGGGAGATCGTCGACGGGCGGCGCGGGCGGCTGCTGCGCGACCCCGTGTACGCGGGCGTGACGCCGGGCTTCTGGGGCGGGCTCGACGCGGTCTGCTCGGCCGGCGAGTGGCGCGTGAGCTCGCTGACCGACTGCGGCAAGGGCGAGCCGGGGCAGACGGCGCACGTCTCGCACGGATCCGCCCCGGCGCGCTTCCGCGACGTCCAGGTGGGCGCCGCTTGAGCGCGGCGCTCGAGCTGGCGCGGCGCGCTCGCGCCGCGGCCGGGGCGGATGCGCTCGCCACGGTCACCCGCGAGCGCTCGACGATGCTGCGCTTCGCCCGCTCGCGCCCGACGCAGGCGACGTCGATCGACGACGCGACCGTCGAGATCGCCGCGCTGCGCGCCGGGCACGTCGGCCGCGCGGCGACCAACCGCACCGGCGACGAGGCGCTCGCCGACTGCGCCCGCGCGGCCGTCGGCGCCGCCGAGGCGGCCGCCGCCCGCGGCGGCACCGGCCACTACCCGGGCTTCCCGCGGCCCACCGCGACGCGGGCCCACGACGGCCACGATTCCGAGACCGCGCGGCTCGACCCGCGCGCCGCGGGCGCGGCGCTCGCGTCGGCGTTCGACGTCGCCGATCGCGCCGGCGTCGAGGCCGGCGGCATCTGGACAGCCGGCGAGGTCGAGACCGCGATCGCGGCGTCGACGGGCGTCGAGGTCTCGGACCGCGTCACGGACGCGTTCATGAAGGTGATCGCCACCGCCCCCGACGGCCGCACCGGCTACGCCGCCCAGACCGCGGTCGCCGCAGGGGCGCTCGACGCCGCGGCGCTCGGCGAGCGGGCGAGCCGCAAGGCGACCGCCACGGTCGGCGCCGTCGCAGCCGGCGCCGCGGGCGACGAGCCGGCGACGCTCGATCCCGGCGAGTACACGGTCGTCATGGAGCGCCACGCCGTGCTCGAGCTGCTGTGGGTGCTCGGGCACACGGCGCTCGACGGGCTCGCGCACGCGGAGGGCCGCGGCGCGCTCACCGGAGCGCTCGGCACGCGCGTGGTCTCCCCCGCCATCAACCTGTCCGACTCGCCGCGCTTCCACGCCACGCTGCCGCGCGCGTTCGACGCCGAGGGCGTCGCGAAGGCCCCGCTGCCGCTGATCCAGGACGGCGTCGCCCACCGCGTCGTCCACGACACGCGCAGCGCCGCGATCGCCGGCGCGCCCGCCGAGACGACCGGCCATGCGCTCGTCGCCGGCGGCCAGGCGTCTGGACCGCGCCCCACCAACCTCGTGATGGTCGGCGGCGGCGCGGCCGACGAGGCCGAGCTGTGCGCGCCGGTCGAGCGCGGCGTCTACGTAACGCGCCTCTGGTACACGAACGTCGTCCGCCCGTCGGAGTCGCTGTTCACTGCCGTCACGCGCGACGGGACGTTCCTGATCGAGGACGGCGAGATCCGCCGCCCGCTGCACGACATGCGCATCACCGACAGCGCGCTCGGAATCCTCGCGCGGGTCCAGGCGCTGGGTGCGCGCGCGCTGCTCACCTCCGACGGCGAGCTCTACGGCCGCCGCTTCGCCACCGGCGCCGTCTGCCCGCCGCTGCGCGCAGCGGCGGTCCGCTTCTCGGGAGCCTCGCCCTAGAGCTTCAGCAGCACGAGGATGTTCACGACGAAGAGCATCGCGAACGCGACGGTCCAGCGGTTGAGGTTGCGCTCGACCAGCGAGCCGCCGCCGAACGGACCCCCGCCCGTGCCGACGCCGAACGCGCCCGACAGCCCGGCGTCCTTACCCGAGTGCATCAGCACCAGGACGATGAGCACCGCGGCCAGGATCACCTGCACTCCGCTGAGAATCGCCTCCATCGCCGAGGCAGCCTAGCGGGTCACGCCGGGGGAGCCTTGCCCTCGACCACGTCCAGCCGCCTCAGGATCTCGATCGCCTCGGCGCGCAGCTCGCGCTCGATCGTGCGGTGGTGCTCCGGGGTCAGCTTGCCCATCTCGAGGTCGAGCCGGGCGTCGCGGATCTCGCGGTACTTGGCCTCCTTCGCCGCCGCGAGCTCCTCGTGGGTCGACGACTCCCCGGTGTCGTCGCCGACGCCGAGCACCAGCGGCCGCGCGACGACCGCCGCGACCAGCGCGAGCAGCAGGATGACGGCGAGCGCGTACTCCATGACTACGCCCGCGAGAGCTCCTTCCCCAACCTGGCCGCGTAGACCGACGTGACCCGTCGCAGGCGCGCGTCGGGCGAGGGCCAGAGCGCGATCAGGGCGCCGAGCAGGACGATCGCGCCGCCGATCCAGATCCAGGAGACGAGCGGCGAGTCGATCACGCGGAAGGCGGCGGGCGGCGAGTCGTTGCGGTAGCGCTCGACGATCGCGGCGATCACCAGCGCCTGCACGTCGCCGGAGGAGTCGGCGAACTTGGCGTTCGCCTCGCGGATCGCCGGCTCGAGCTCGGCGATGTCGGGCCGGATCGCCGCCCACAGGTCGCGCCGCAGCCCCCAGCGGACGTCGACCTCGCTGGTCGCCTCGCCCTCGAAGAAGCGGCCGATCGCGCCCGTCGAGGGATCGCGCGACGGGAAGAAGTTGCGCGCCGGGCGCAGCGTCTGGACGTCGTCGCCGCGACGGGCGGTGAGGACCGCCCCGAACGAGATCGGCGCGCCCGTGCCGGCCGGGTCCCTGCCGATCGCGGCGGTCGGGCGCTCGTAGGTGATGTCGTAGCCGCCGGCCCTGAACGACTCGCCGGGCGACGCGCGCACGTCGCGCTGCTCCATGAACGCCGACGAGGCGGCGACGCCGAGCAGCAGCAGCGCGATCCCGGCGTGGACGAGGTAGCCGCCGTAGCGGCGGCGGTTGCGCGCGACCAGCTGCGCGAGCGCGCGCGGCCACGGGTCGCCGGTGATCGTGCGGCGCGCCGCGGCGCCGCGCGCGAGCTCGCGCACGACGACCGCCAGCACCAGCGCGACGAGGCAGAACATCGCCAGCGAGGTCGGGCTGTCGGGCGCCGCGGTGAACGCGACGAGCGCGACCAGCGTCACGGCCGCGACGGCGAGCGGAATCCGGAACGCCCGCGCCAGGCCCAGGCGCGTCGCCCGTCGCCACGGCAGCGCCGGGCCGATCGCCGCGAGCGCGACCAGCACGAGCGCGAGCGGGGTCGTCACGCGGTCGAACCACGGCGGGCCGACGCTCGCCTCCTCGCCGGTCATCGCCTCCGAGATCAGCGGGAAGAAGGTCCCCCAGAGGATCACGACGCAGAGGCCGACGAGCACGAGGTTGTTGACGAGGAAGAACGCCTCGCGCGACATCAGCGAGTCCAGTCGCGCGGTGGTGCGCAACGAGTCGAGCCGCGAGACGACCAGCCACGCCGATCCGACGACGACGACCGCGATGAAGGCGAGGAACTGCTTGCCGATCGTCGAGGCGCCGAAGGCGTGGATCGAGTCGAGGATCCCCGACCGCACGAGGAACGTGCCGAGCAGCGCGAGCACGAACGTCGCGATCACCAGCGAGACGTTCCAGACCTTCAGCATCCCACGCTTCTCCTGGACCATGATCGAGTGGATGAACGCGGTGCCGACCAGCCACGGCATCAGCGACGCGTTCTCGACCGGGTCCCAGGCCCAGTAGCCGCCCCAGCCGAGCTCGCTGTAGGACCAGAGGGCACCGAGCAGGATGCCCGCGCCGAGGAACGTCCAGGCGATCAGCGCGAAGCGGCGCGTGGCGCGGATCCAGTCGGCGCCGGTGCGGCGCGTGATCAGCGCGCCGATCGCGAACGCGAACGGGATCGAGAAGCCGACGTAGCCGGTGTAGAGCATCGGCGGGTGGATCATCATCGCCGGATGGCGCAGCAGCGGGTTGAGGCCGGCGCCCTCCGTGGGCACGACGGCGAGCGTCGCGAACGGGTTCTCCCAGGCGACCATCAGCAGCAGGAAGAACCCCGCGACCCCGGCCAGCACCGCGGTCGCATAGGGCGCGATCTCACGCAGCGAGCGGCGCGTCAGGAAGAGCACGGCGCTCGAGAAGATCGACATCAGCAGCGCCCACAACAGCAGCGAGCCCTCCTGGGTCGCCCACATCGCGGTGAGCTTGTAGAAGGTCGGGGTGTCGGTCGACGAGCCCTCGGCGACGAGCCGGTACGACAGGTCGGTGCGCAGGAAGGCCGACTGCAGGACGACCGTCGCGGCTATCAGCAGCCCGGCGAGGCAGTAGATCGCGCGCCGGCCCGACACGACGGCGCGACGGTCGCCGGTGCGCGCGCCGTAGAGCGACGCTGTGGCGGCGTAGGCGGCGGTCAGCAGTCCGACGGCGAGGCAGGCGGAGCCGAGCGACGCCACCTCAGGTGCTCGTGTCGTCCTTCGTGAACTTCGACGGGCACTTGGTGATCAGCGAGTCGCGCTCGGCGACGAACGTGCGGCCCTGGAGCGAGCCCGAGACGATGACCTCGCGCCCCTCGCGGAACGGGTCGGGCACGACCCCCTCGTAAGTGACCGGCACGGATGCCGTGCCGTCGCGGTCGCGCACGCGGAACGTCAGCTTGTCGCCGTCCTTGCCGACCGAGTCGGCGACGACCTTGCCGGTCAGCTCGTAGGAGCGGCCGGGCTCGGCGCTCGCGAGCAGGTCGGACGGGGTGCTGGCCTGCGTCGCGGCGCTGAAGCTCGTGTAGATCAGCGCGCCGGCGAGCAGCACGGCGGCGCTCAGCGCCACGACCAGGCGCAGCCTGCGCTTTCGGTGCGGATCCATCGCTGCGCATTATGCCTAGCGGAGCGCGGCGGCTGACGTGGCGCCGGGTCGTTCGGGATGATGCCGCCCGGATGGCGCTCGCGATCGTGATCTTCGCCGTGGCCCTGGCCGTGGTGGCGTCGGACAAGGTGCACCGGACGAAGGTGGCCGTGATCGGCGCTGCGCTGGTCGTCCTGACCGGCGTGCTGAGCCAGGAGGAGGCGATCGAGTCGATCGACTTCAACACGATCGGCCTGCTCGCCGGGATGATGCTGATCGTCCGCGTCACCGAGCCGACGGGCGTCTACAACTACCTGGCGATCCGCGCCGGGCAGCTCTCGAAGGGCCGGCCGGCGCTCGTGGTGCTGTCGCTGGCTGCGACGACGGCGCTCCTATCGGCCTTCCTCGACAACCTGACGACGGTCCTGCTGGTCGTGCCGATCACGTTCCTGCTCGCCGACGCGCTCGACATCGACCCGGTCCCGCTGGTGATCATCGAGATCATCGCGTCGAACATCGGCGGCACCGCGACGCTGATCGGCGACCCGCCGAACATCCTGATCGCGGGCCGCACCGACCTGACCTTCAACGAGTTCATCGTCAACCTCGCGCCGGTCGCGATCGTCACGTTCGCGGTCGTGACCGCAGGGCTCTACCTCTTCTACCGCTCGAAGCTGCAGGTGGCGCCGGAGGCGCGGCGGCGGGTGATGGACATCGACGCCCGCAGGTCGATCGAGGACATGGGCGAGCTCAAGCGGACGATGCCGATCCTCGGCCTGACGATCGTCGCGTTCTTCCTCCACAACATGCTCGGGATCGAGCCGGCGACGGTCGCGCTCAGCGGCGCGGCCGTGATGCTCGCGGTCACCCGTCAGAGCGTCGAGGACGCGCTCGCGGGGATCGAGTGGGCGACGCTGTTCTTCTTCCTCGGGCTGTTCGTGCTCGTCGGTGGCCTCGAGCACACCGGTGCGATCGGCGAGGTCGCCGACGGCATCGCGTCGTTCACCGACGGCGACCGCACCGCCGAGCTGATGGGCATCCTCGGCGCCGCCGCGATCGGCTCCGCGATCGTCGACAACATCCCCTTCACCGCGGCGATGCTCCCCGTCGTCGAGCAGCTGCAGGAGGGCAACGCCGGCGACGACGCCTACTGGTGGGCACTCTCGCTCGGCGCCTGCTTCGGCGGCAACGCGACGCTGATCGCCGCCGCCGCGGTCGTCGCGGCCGCCGGGATGGCGAGCCGCGCCGGCCGCTCGATCGGCTTCCTCCAGTTCCTGAGGATCGGCCTCCCCGCGACGGTCGTCTCGCTCGCGATCGCCTGCGGGTACGTGCTGCTGCGCTATGTCGCCTGAGCGGCGCGGCGGCCGGGGCACCACAACATCGGCGCCCGATCCGGGTTAGGGCAGCCATGCGCCGCCCGACGTGCCTCGCCATCGCCGCCGCGGCTGCTCTGACGTTGGCGCCCGGCGCCCCGGCGGCTGGCGCCGAGCAGCCGAAGCGGCCACCGCGACCGATCGAGCTGCGCTCCGGCTGGGAGATCCGCGACGTCGCGACGCCCGCGACGCCCGCGCAGGCGGCGCCGCCGGCCGAGACGCAGGGCGCCCGCGCGCGCGCCGCGGCGAGGCTGCCGGCGCGTCCGGCCCAGGCAGCCGGCGAGTGGCGCCCCGCGAAGGTCCCGGGCGTATTCCACCCGCTGGCGCGTGCGGAGCACTTCGGCGGCTCGGTCAAGCTCTACCGGTTGCGCTTCGAGGCGCCCGATGTCGAGGGCTACGCATGGGCCCTGCGCTTCGAGCAGGTGCGCCGGCGTGCGACCGTGTCGCTCAACGGCCGCCGGATCGGCATCGGCATCGACCCGTACACGCCGTTCCAGATACCCGCGCGGGGGCTGCGCCCGGGGAAGGTCAACACCCTCGAGGTGCTCGTCGACAGCCGCAAGGACCCGCGCCTGCCGGAGGGCTGGTGGAACTGGGGCGGGATCACCAGGCCCGTCTCGCTGGTGCCGGTCGGCGCCGCCCACGTCGACGACCTCGGGTTGATGCCCGACGTCCACTGCGATGGCCCGGCGACGGATTGCGAGGCGGCGCTGCTGATCGACGGAGTGCTCGGCAAGCTCCCGCGCGAGGCGTCCGCGCCACGACTGACGATCCGCCTACGCTCGCCGTCGGGCCGGGTCACGCGGCGCGGCTACGCGGTCCAGGGGTCTCACTTCGGCCGCCGGCGCGTTCGCATCCAGCTCGCGGTGCCGGCGCCGCGCCTGTGGTCGCCCGAGCGGCCGCAGCTCTACGACGCGCGCCTGGCGCTCTCCCACGACGGCCGCGTCGTGCAGGTCGAGCGACGGCGGATCGGCCTGCGCTCGGTCGACGTCCGCGACGGCGCGCTGCTGCTCAACAACCGTCCGATCCAGCTCCGCGGCGCGTCGATCCACGAGGACTTCCCCGGCCGCGGCGCAGCCCCCAACGGCTACGACATGGACACCGTCGTGCGCGAGCTCCAGGAGCTCGGCGCAAACGTCACGCGCGCCCACTACGTGCTCAGCGAGGGCCTGCTGCGCCGCCTCGACGCCGCCGGGATCATGGTCTACAACCAGGCGCCGATCTGGCAGCGCGACCGCAACCGCAGGCTGCGCCGCTCGATCGACCGCAAGCGCGCCGTCGCGCAGGTGCGGCGGACCGTGATCGCCGCCCGCAGCCATCCCTCGGTGATCGTCCACTCCGTGGCCAACGAGCTCGCGTTCGCGCCCGACGGCCGTCCGGACACGCCGCGCTTCGTCACGGCGGCGATCGAGGCCGCTCGCGACCTCGACCCGCTGCTGCCTGTCGCGATCGACCTCAAGACGCGCACTTGGCTCGAGCGCCAGGAGACCTACGCGCAGGCGGACGTGATCGGCATCAACCAGTACTTCGGCTGGTATCCCTGGAACCCGGACTTCGCGGACCTCGAGCCGTTCCTCGAGCGGATGCGCGCGGCGTATCCGAACCAGGCGCTCGTGATGACCGAGCTCGGCGCCGAGGGCCGCCCCGACATGGCGGACGCCCGCGCCGACGTGAAGGGCGGCTACGCCTTCCAGGCGAGCCACGTGGCGCGCACGATCGACCTCGTCGACCGGCTGCCCTTCATGTCCGGTGCGATCCACTGGACGCTGCGCGAGTTCGAGATCTTCCCCGGCTGGCGCGGCGGCGCGATCGAGGGAGACGGGCCCAACGACGACATCCGCCACCACAAGGGCGTGCTTACCTACCGCGGGACGCGCAAGCCCGCCTGGCACGTCCTGCGCGAGCGCTACGCGCGAACGCCGTTGTATCGCTAGTCACGTACTCCAGCGGACCGCAACTCCGGCCGATCTGTTGTTCTTAGTATCCGAACTCGTCAACCCGCCCAGCACCCCTCACGGGCGGCGACCGAAGGGACGTATGAGGAACCTGAGCACCCTCCGCACGCTGGTCTGCGCGCTACTCGCCATGGTCGCCGTCCTCGCCCTGCCCGCCGCGGCTGACGCAAGCCCGCGCCAGCTGTCGCTGATGCAGGACGACGCCGAGCTGTTCGCCGAGCAGCCGCACCACGACGCCGCTGCCGCGATGCGCGAGATGCGCGACCTCGGCGTCGACGTGCTGCGCACCAACGTCCTCTTCTACCGCGTCTACCGCGAGTACAACGACCGCGTCAAGCCGGGCGGCTTCGACACCAGCGATCCCAGCGAGCCGCTCTACAACTGGGTCCCGACCGACCGGATCGTCAACCTCGCGCGCCAGCATGGCATCCAGGTGATGCTCACGATCAGCGGCCCCGGCCCGCACTGGGCCTCGCAGCAGCCGCGGCGCTGCCGCCGGGGCAAGCTCTGCACGTGGAAGCCGGACCCGAAGGAGTTCGGCGCGTTCGCCGCCGCCGTCGCCAAGCGCTACCAAGGTCGCGTCGACTGGTACTCGCTCTACAACGAGCCGAACCTGACGACCTGGATCACGCCGCAGATCAAGCGCACGCGCTTCGGCCGCGTCGAGCTCGCGGGCGTCTTCTACCGCAAGCTGTGGCTCGCGGGCTACAAGTCGATCCGTCGCCATGATCCGGCGCGTCGCAACCGCGTGCTGTTCGGCGAGGTCGCCGCCATCGGCGGCCCGATCCCGAAGCTCTACGCGGCGCTCTGCCTCGACGCCGACGGCCGGCCGTTCCGCGGCCGCATGCGCAAGCTGCACCGCTGCGGCGGCCGCATCGCACGCCTGAACATCGGCGGCTGGGCGGTCCACCCCTACAACCAGGGCGGCCTCGGCTCCCCGCGCCGCACCACGCGCAGCAAGACGGCGCTGCCGCAGCAGTACATGCCGCGCCTGCACCGGCTGATGAAGCGCGCGGCGGCCAAGCGGCGCGTGCGCGGCGGCCGCGGCATCTACATCACCGAGTTCGGCTACCAGACGCGCCCGCCCGACCCGATCTCGAACATCTCGCCGCGCCAGCAGGCGCAGTACATCAACGAGTCCGACCGGCTCTTCTTCGGCGACCGGCGGATAAAGGCGGTCGGCCAGTACCAGCTCGTCGATGTGGAGGACCGGCACCAGTACAACAGCGGCCTGCGCTTCGCCAACGGCCGCGCCAAGCCGGCGCTGGACGCCTACCGGCTGCCGCTGGTGGTCACTCGCCGCGGAGGCAACCGCGTCGAGGTCTGGGGGCAGGTGCGGCCTGCGAGCGTCGCCCGCGCGATGGGCTCGTTCACCCGGCCGGAGGTCCAGGTGCGCCTGCGCAGCCGCGGCTTCAAGACGGTCGCGCGCCCGAATCCGAACGCGGTCGGCATCTTCCGCCTCAACAAGCGCGGTCGTGCCGCCCTGCGGGGCCGCTGGCGGGTCAGGTGGGAGAACCCGATCGCCGGCGGCGTGTCGGTCAGCCGCGTGGCGAGAGCAGGCAAGCCCCTGCGCTACTACAGGGACTGACTTCGCCTAGATGTAAGAACCGGCCAGGTTGTTCTCGGTCAGCCGCCTACA
>JBBECV010000003.1:0-43621 GCA_040881635.1 Thermoleophilaceae bacterium | reverse complement strand
GGGATCATCTACATCGACGAGGTCGACAAGATCGCGCGCAAGGCGGACAACCCGTCGATCACGCGCGACGTCTCGGGCGAGGGCGTCCAGCAGGCGCTGCTCAAGATCCTCGAGGGCACCGTCGCGTCGGTGCCGCCGCAGGGCGGGCGCAAGCACCCGCACCAGGAGTTCCTGACGATCGACACCACCAACATCCTGTTCATCTGCGGCGGGGCGTTCGCCAATCTCGACAAGGTGATCGACCGGCGGATCGGGCAGAAGGGCGTCGGCTTCGGCGCCGACGTCAGCTCCAAGCACGACAAGGACGCCGGCGAGGCCTTCGAGCAGGTGCTTCCCGAGGACCTCGTCGAGTACGGCCTGATTCCGGAGTTCATCGGCCGCCTGCCGGTGATATCGGTGATCCACCAGCTCTCGCGCGAGGACCTCGTGACGATCCTGACCGAGCCGCGCAACGCGCTCGCCAAGCAGTTCAAGCGCTTCTTCGAGTTCGACGGGATCGATCTCGTCTTCGCGGACGAGTCGCTCGCCTCGATCGCCGACAAGGCGATCAAGCGCGAGACCGGCGCGCGCGGCCTGCGCTCGATCCTCGAGGAGACCCTGCTCGACGTCCAGTTCGAGCTGCCGTCGCGCCGCGACGTGAAGAAGTGCGTCGTCACGCGGGAGACGATCGACAAGGGGCTTGCCCCGACGCTCGTGACCGAGGCCGCCGACGACGACGAGTCGGACTCGCAGGCCGCAGAGTCCGCCTGACGCGATGAAGCAGCTCGCCGAGGGGGTCTGGCAGCTCAAGGGCGCGCTGCCGATCCCGAACGCGATCAACACCTACCTCGTCGAGGACGTGCTGATCGACGCCGGCGCGCGCTTCGACCGGCGCAGGATCCTCGGCCAGCTCAGCGGTCGCGAGCTGAGCGCGCACGCTCTCACGCACGCTCACCCCGACCACCAGGGCGCCAGCCACGCCGTCTGCGAGACGTACGGGATCCCGTACTGGGTCCCCGAGGGCGACGCGGAGGCAGCCGAGCGGCCCGAGCTGATCGGCCAACGCCAGCCGTCGAATCCGGTCGCCCAGTTCTTCGCCAGGACGATGACGGGGCCCGCGCACCCGGTCGACCGCCGCCTGCGCGAGGGTGACGAGGTCGCCGGCTTCCGGGTGCTCGACACCCCGGGCCACTCCGCCGGCCACGTGTCGTTCTGGCGCGAGTCGGACCGGACGCTGATCCTCGGCGACGTCCTCAACGACATGGACGTGATCACGGGCATCCCCGGCCTGCGCGAGCCCAAGCCCTACCTCACGCCGGACCCGGCGACCAACCGCCGCTCGGCGAAGCGGCTCGGCAAGCTCGAGCCGGCGCTGGTGCTCTTCGGCCACGGCGCGCCGCTGCGCGACACGCGCAGGTTCGTCGAGTTCTGCGCCGGCCTGCCCGCCTGAGCGCCGCGCGCCGGGCATGGCAGACTGCCGACCCGTGGCCGACGACCGCCTGAAGCTGCTCGAGGAGCGCACCCGCTATGTGCCGGGTGACGTCGAGCCGCGTGTATTCGAGCGCTGGGAGCGCGCGGGCGTCTTCCACCCCGAGCCCGAGGGCGACGCCGCCGAGAACTTCACGATCCCGGTGCCGCCCCCGAACGTGACTGGCGTCCTGCACATGGGCCACGCGCTCAACAGCTCGATCCAGGACTCCCTGATCCGCCTCGCCCGGATGCGCGGGCGGCGCGCGAAGTGGATCTTCGGCACCGACCACGCGGGCATCGCCACCCAGGTCAAGGTCGAGGAGGCGCTCGCCGCGGAGGGCAGGCGCAAGGAGGACATCGGCCGCGACGCGTTCGTCGAGCGCGTCTGGGAGTGGCGGCGCGAGCACGGATCGCAGATCGTCGAGCAGCTCGAGCGGCTCGGCGCGTCGCTCGACTACGGCGACGAGCGCTTCACGATGGACGACGCCTACGCCCGTGCCGTCCGGCACGTCTTCGTCGCGCTCTACGAGAAGGGCCTGATCTATCGCGACAACTACATGGTCAACTGGGACCCGGGCACGCGCTCGGCGATCTCCGACCTCGAGGTCGAGCAGCGCGAGATCCAGGACACGCTCTACATGATCGACTACCCGCTCGAGTCGGGGTCGGGCTCGATCACGGTCGCGACGGTGCGACCGGAGACGATGCTCGCGGACACGGCGATCGCCGTGAACCCGAGCGACGAGCGCTACACCCGGCTGATCGGCGAGACGGCGATCTTGCCGCTCGTCGGGCGGCGACTGCCGATCGTCGCGGACGAGTACGTCAAGACCGAGTTCGGCACCGGCGCGCTGAAGATCACGCCCGGTCACGATCCGAACGACTTCGAGATCGGGCGCCGGCACGGGCTCGAGGAGATCTCGGCGATCGGCGAGGACGGGCGCATGACCGCGGCGGCCGGCGAGCGCTTCGCCGGGCTGACCGCCGACGAGGCGCGGCGCGAGGTCGTGGCGGCGCTGCGCGAGCAGGACCTCGTCTCGGGCACGCAGCCCTACGTCCACGACGTCCCTTGCTCGCACCGCTCGGGGATGCGGATCGAGCCCCTGATCTCGCTGCAGTGGTTCTGCGACATGGGCACGCTCGCCGGCCCGGCGATCGCGGCCGTGAAGGAGGGGCGGCTGCGCTTCCACCCGGAGTCGCCGTGGACCGGGGTCTACCTCGACTGGCTCGAGGGCATCCGTCCGTGGTGCATCTCCCGCCAGCTGTGGTGGGGGCACCAGCTGCCGGTCTGGTACCGCGGCGACGAGGTCCACGTCGGCGCGCAGGCGCCCGCCGGCGACGGCTGGACGCGCGACCCCGACGTCCTCGACACCTGGTTCTCGTCGGCGCTGTGGCCGTTCGCGACGCTCGGCTGGCCCGACGACACGCCGGAGTTGCGCGCCTTCTACCCGACCGACGTGCTCTCGACGGCGCGCGACATCATCTTCCTCTGGGTCGCACGGATGGTGATGCTCGGGATCGAGCTCACCGGCGAGCTGCCGTTCACCGACGTGCCGATCCACTCGGTGATCCAGGCGCCCGACGGGCGGCGGATGTCGAAGTCGCTCGGCACCGGCATCGACCCGCTCGACCTGATCGACGGCGGCCCGCGGCCGCCCGTGTACAAGGAGGGCGGCGAGTTCCCCGCCTACGGCGCCGACGCGCTGCGCTTCGGCCTGCTCGCCTCGTCGTCGTCGCAGGACGTCCGCTTCAACGAGGAGCGCGTCAAGCAGGGCCGCGACCTCGCGAACAAGCTCTGGAACGCGTCGCGGCTGATCCTGCTCGGCGTCGAGGAGGGCGTCGCCCCCTCGCCGGACGCTGCCGAGGCGCCCGAGGACCGCTGGATCCTCTCGCGGCTCGAGCGGATCACAGAGCGCACTGCCGCCGCGCTCGACCGCTTCGAGCTGTCGGCGGCCGCGCTCGACCTCTACGACTTCTTCTGGTCCGAGCTCTGCGACTGGTACCTCGAGATGGCCAAGCCGCGGCTCTACGACGAGTCCCGCGATCGCACCGCTGTCTCGGCGACGCTCCTCTTCTGCCTCGACCGCAGCCTGCGCCTGCTCCACCCGATCATGCCCCACGTCACCGAGGAGATCTGGGGATTCCTGCCCCATGTCTCAACCGACCGGCCAACGACGAGTGGAGGGTCCGGGGGGCGTGAGCCCCCCGATCTGCTCCCCCCGGTGGCGCCTGGCCGGGGCGGTGAGGGATCGGCGTCGGAGCGCGGCCTGCTCGCGGTGGCGGAGTGGCCGGTCGCGGACGGGTCGCGGATCGACGACGAGGCCGAGGAGCTAGTCGGCCGGGTGATCGCGGCCGTCACCGAGCTGCGCCGCTACCGCGACGAGGCCGGGGTCAAGCCGTCGGCGCTGCTCCCGGCGCGCCTGGCCGCCGACGGCTACGACGGCGCGGCCCAGCACCTCGAGCGCCTGGCGCGGCTGGAGCTGCGCTCGGAGGGCGACGCGGCGGCCGCCGAGATCCCTGTGCCCGGCGGAGCGGTGCAGCTGCTGCCGACCGACGCGTTCGACCCGGACGCCGCGGCGGCGAAGGTCGCCGAGCGTCGCGAGCGGCTCGAAGGCGAGATCGAGCGGCTCGAGCGCAAGCTCGCCAACGAGCCGTTCGTCGAGCGCGCGCCGGCCGAGGTGGTGGAGGGCGAGCGCTCGAAGCTCGCCGGCTACCGGGCGGACCTCGAGCGCCTGGGCTGAGGCCGGTGGCCTGGAGCGAGCGCGAGGCCGAGGAGCACCTGCTGGGGCTCGAGCTCTTCGGGATGCGGTTTGGAGTCGACCGCATGCACCGGCTGACGACCGCGCTCGGCATGCCACAGCGGCGCTTCGCCCAGATCCACGTCGTCGGCTCGAACGGCAAGTCCTCGACCGTCCGCTTCGCCGCGGCGATCCTCGAGCGCCACGGCCTGCGGACCGGCAGCTACACCTCGCCCCACCTGCGGCGCTTCCGCGAGCGGATCGAGGTGGGGGAGGAGCCGGTGTCGGCGCGGCGCTTCGCGGCGGCCGTCGAGCGCGTCGCGGGTGCGGCGGAGCTGGTCGACCGCGCGGCGGGCGCGGAGGACGACAGGATCACCCAGTTCGAGGCGCTGACGGCCGCCGCCTTCCACGAGCTTGCAGCCCGCGACGTCGAGGTGGCCGTGGTCGAGGCGGGGCTCGGCGGGCGCTACGACGCCACGAACGTGATCCCGTCGCGCGTGCAGGTGCTGACCGGTGTCGGCCTCGAGCACACGCGCTGGCTCGGCCCGACGATCGCGGACATCGCGGCGGAGAAGCTGGCGGTCGTGCGCGACCACGCGACGCTCGTGGTTGCTCCCGACCTGCACCCCGAGGCCCGGACGGTCGCCGAGCGGGTCGCGGCCGAGCGCCACGCACGACTGCTCGTCGCGCCCGCCGCCACCGCCCAGATGTCCGGCGAGGCGCTCGAGCTGCGCGCCCACGGCGGCTTCCAGCGGCGCAACTTCGCCCTCGCCCGGACGGCCGCCGAGGCGCTGCTCGGACGGCCGCTCGACGAGCGGGCCGTCCGCCGCGCCGCCGCCGAGACGCGCATCCCGGGCCGGATGGACGTCGTCTCCGAAAGTCCGCTGACGATCTACGACGGCGCGCACAACCCCGCCGGTGCGGCGGCCCTCGCCGCGGCGGTCCCGGAGCTCGTACGCGACCGCGCGCCGGTGGTGCTGGTGGTGAGCGTGCTCGACGACAAGGACGCCGCCGAGATGCTCGCCGAGCTGATGCCGCTCGCCGACGCCGTCGTCGCCACCCGGTGCTCGAATCCACGCGCGTTGCCGCCGGCGACCCTGGCCGCGCTCGCCGCCAAGCTCGGCGACGTCGAGGCCGAGATCGTCGCGGCGCCACAGGCGGCCGTCGGGCGGGCGCGAGAGCTCGCGGGGGCCGCCGGCGCCGTGCTGGCGACCGGCTCGATCTACCTCGTCGCCGACCTGACGCGCCCCGCGGGGGAGGTCCGCTCATCCACCCTCTAGACCGCCCGGGGCGCCGCGTGGCAGGATCTCCGCGACGATGGACCGAGGAGACGGCCCCAGCTTCGGCGCGATGATCGCCCTCGTCGCCGTGGTGGTGGCGACGGTGATCCTCGTCTTCTTCGGCGTCGGTTACGGGATCGGCCGGATCTTCCTCTAGGCTGCCCCGCACGATGGCGCCCCTCGCGATCTTCGGGATCACCAACGACGGCCTCAACCTGGCCGTCAACCTGCTTCTGCTGTTCCTCGTCGTGCTCTGGCTCGCGCTCGTCTACTGGACGTACGCCGACGCCAAGCGCCGCATCGCTGACCCGATGCTGGTCGGCTGCGCGGCCGCCGCGGCGCTGTTCCCGTTCGTCGGGACGATCGTCTACATGGTGGTGCGCCCGCCCGAGTTCCTCGAGGACGTGCACGAGCGCGAGATCGAGATCGCGGCCGCGGAGGCCCGACTGGCTGCCGCCCAGGAGCAGGCGTGCCCGTACTGCGAGCACCCGGTCGAGCGCTCGTTCCTGCGCTGCCCGAGCTGCCGGCGGCGGCTCAAGCAGCCGTGCGAGACGTGCGGCAAGCCGCTCGACCCGCGCTGGGAGATCTGCCCCTACTGCGAGGCCGAGGTGGCGCACGCGCCCGCCAAGGAGCGCAAGCGCGAGCGGCGCCGCGACCGGCCGCCCGCCAGGACGCAGCCGCGCGCTCCCGCCGCCGGCGAGGCCGAGCAGCGGCCAAAGGGCGAGCGGCGACCGCCGACCGAGCCGCGCCGCGAGCGCGCATCCGCCCCGGCGGACGCGCCCACCGAGGTCGAGCGCCCAAGCGGTCCGCCGGCGCGCCAGTAATCCCCATCGAAAGGAGCAACGTGGACAGGACCCTGATCCTGGTCAAGCCGGATGCGTTCGAGCGCGGCCTGACCGGCGAGGTGATCGCCCGGTTCGAGCGCAAGGGGCTGCGAATCGCAGCGCTGAAGCGGATGGACGTGGTACGCGAGACGGCCGAGGAGCACTACGCCGAGCACCGCGAGCGGCCGTTCTTCGGCGAGCTCGTCGAGTTCATCACCGGCGGCCCGCTCGTCGCACTGGTGCTGGAGGGCCACGAGGCGGTCAAGGCCGCACGGCAGCTGATCGGCGCGACGAACCCGATCGAGGCTGCGCCGGGCTCGATCCGCGGCGACCTCGGGCTCGAGGTTCAGACGAACCTCGTCCACGGCTCCGACTCGGCCGAGTCGGCCGCGCGCGAGATCGGGATCTTCTTCCCCGAGCTGGCCTAGCCGGCACCCGAGCGTCGCGGTGGCCCGCCGGCTCGTCCTCGCCTCGCGCTCGCCCCAGCGGCGGGCGATCCTCGAGCAGATCGGCGTCGAGCTCGACGTCGACGTGCCCGACGTCGAGGAGCTGAGCGAGGGCGAGCCGGTCGAGGTCGCGACCGAGAATGCGGTTCGGAAGGCGCAGGCGGTCGATGGCGATCTCGTGGTGGCCGCCGACACGGTGGTCTACCTCGACGGACGGATCTACGGGAAGCCACGCGACGAGCATGAGGCGGCGGCCTTCCTACGCGACCTCTCGGGGAGGGAGCACGAGGTGGTCACCGCCGTGGCGGTGCGGGAGGGCTCCGCGCTCGAGACGCTGACCGCTTGGACGGCCGTGACGTTCCGCGACCTCGACGAGTCGCTGCTGCGCTGGTACGTCGACAGCGGCGAGTGGCGCGACCGGGCGGGCGGTTATGCGATCCAGGGGAAGGGCGCGGCGCTGGTCGACTGGATCGAGGGCGACTACCTCAACGTGGTCGGCCTGCCGCTGGCTACCCTGCTGAAGTTGAAGCCGGACTTGCCGCTTCGCCACGGATAGCGGCGCAGGCCGTATCCTCAGTCGATCCTCCGATGGGCATCTTCTCCTACCTGACAGGAATGGGCGGCCGCGACATGGCCGTCGATCTCGGCACGGCGAACACGCTCGTGTACGTGCGCGGGCGCGGAATCGTGCTCTCGGAGCCGTCCGTGGTCGCGATCGACTCGCGCACGAGCGAGGTCCACGCGGTCGGCATCGAGGCCAAGCGGATGCTCGGTAGGACGCCCGGCACGATCCAGGCGATCCGTCCGCTCAAGGACGGCGTGATCGCCGACTTCGACGTCACCGAGCAGATGCTGCGCCACTTCATCCAGAAGGTGCACCAGAACCGCTGGGCGCACCCGCGCGTCGTCGTCTGCGTGCCGTCCGGCGTCACCGGCGTCGAGAAGCGGGCCGTCGAGGAGGCCTGCCTGTCGGCCGGCGCCCGCCAGGCGTACCTGATCGAGGAGCCGATGGCGGCCGCGATCGGCGCCGGCCTGCCGGTCGGGGAGCCGACCGGGAACATGGTCGTGGACATCGGCGGCGGCACGAGCGAGGTTGCGGTGATCTCGCTCGGCGGCATCGTCGTCTCGCAGTCGATCCGGATCGGCGGCGACGAGCTCGACGAGGCGATCATCAACTACGTCAAGCGCGAGTACAAGCTCATGATCGGCCAGCAGACCTCCGAGGAGGTCAAGCTCGAGATCGGGTCGGCGTTCCCGCTGCCCGAGGAGATGCAGGCCGAGATCCGCGGCCGTGATCTGGTGTCCGGGCTGCCGAAGACCGTCGTGCTGACCAGCGAGGAGGTCAGGCTGGCGCTCGAGGAGCCGCTCCAGGCGATCATCGACGCGGTCAAGGAGACGCTCGACCGCACCCCGCCCGAGCTCTCGTCCGACATCATGGACCGCGGCATCATGCTCGCCGGCGGCGGCGCCCTGCTTCAGGGCCTCGACGAGCGCCTGCGCGACGAGACTCAGATGCCCGCTCACCTGGCCGAGTCCCCGCTCACGTGCGTGGCCGTCGGATCGGGTCGCAGCCTCGAGGAGTTCGAGGCCATCCACCGCGCCAACAAGAATTCCCGAAACGGTCGGCGCCGGTAGACACGGCGCCGGAGGAGTCCGGACGTGTTCGACAGCAAGGTGATCCGTCGCCGACGGGCGGCGCTGGCGGTATTCGTCGCGCTCTCGATCGGCATGCTCACCGCCTACTTCGGCGAGTCGGGCGGTGGCGTGCTGCACACGCTCCAGCGCGGCGCGCAGGAGGCGTTCGCGCCGCTCGAGACGGGCGCCAACCGCGCGCTGAAGCCGGTCCGCGACCTCTTCGGCTGGTTCGGAGACACGCTCGACGCCAAGGGGGAGAACGAGGAGCTGCGGGCCGAGGTCGAGCAGCTGCGCAAGCGGCTGGGCGTCGCGGAGACCGCCAGGCGCGACGTACGCGAGCTGCGCGGCATCGTCGACCTGACCGAGTCGGAGGGGTTCCCCGAGGGAGTCGAGGCGGTCACGGCACGGGTGATCGTGCGCTCGCCGACCGTCTGGTACGCGACGGTGAAGATCGACAAGGGCTCGAGCGACGGGCTGCGTGAGGACCAGCCGGTGATCGCCGCCGGGGGCCTTGCCGGCAAGGTCACGAGCGTGACGGGCGGTACGGCGGAGGTGACGTTGATCACCGACGCGTCGAGCGCCGTCTCGGCGCAGATCATGCCCAACGGCGCTACCGGCATCGTCACGCCAGCCGTCGGCGACCCCGACGACCTCCTGCTCGACTACATCCCCAAGGGACGTCGCGTCACCGAGGGCACCACCGTCGTCACCAGCGGCTTCGCCTCGTCGCGGGTGGAGTCGCTCTTCCCGCGCGGCATCGCGATCGGACGTGTCACGGGCGTCGATCCCGACGAGTTCGAGCAGTTCCAGCGCGTCCACGTCAAGCCGTTCGCCGACGTCAGGCAGCTCGACTACGTCCAGGTCCTCACCGAGCACGGGATGACCGAGCAGGCGGGGACGGCACTGCGGTGACCCCGACGCCGGGAGCTTTCCTCCGCTGCGGCGCGATCGCGCTCGTGGCCGTGCTGGCGCAGATCTCGGGCTTCGGCTCGGGGCGCGTGCTCGGCGGCTACGTCGATCTCACCCCGCTCGTGGTCGCCGCGGTGGCGATCTACGCCGGGGCCGTCCCCGGCGCGGCGATGGGGTTCGCCACGGGCGTCGTGCTCGATCTGCTCGTCGGCCAGACGATGGGGGCGTCGTCGCTCGTGCTGACCGCGGTCGGCTACGGCGTCGGCCGCTACCGCGAGGTCCGCGATCCCGCCCACGGCCTGCTGCCGATCCCGGTCGGCGCCGCGGCGACCCTCGGCTGGGTCGTCGCCTACGCCGCGGTCTCGTTCATGTTGGAGATCGGCGCGACCGTGAGCCCGCTGGTGGTGCGCGAGATGCTCGCGACCACCCTGCTCGGCGCGCTGCTCGCGCTGCCAGTCTTCGCGCTCTGCCGCCGCGTGCTGGGCCCCGTGCTGACCGTCGACCCGATCGCCGCACGCCAGCGTCGGCGCGGCCCGCGCGAGGCGGGGCCGATCGGCCTGCGCGGCCTGGAGATCTGAGGTGTACCTCGACTCCCGCGACCGCTCTCCCTCGCTGACGCCCCAGCTCGCGGTGCGCGTCGCGATCCTCGGCGGGATCGCGCTGCTCGCGTTCGCGCTGATCTTCTTCCGGCTCTGGTACCTGCAGGTGCTCTCCGGCGAGAGCTACCGCGCCGAGGCGAACGACAACCGGGTCCGGGCGATAAAGGTCCAGGCTCCGCGCGGCGAGATCGTCGACCGCGAGGGCCGGGTGCTGGTCGAGAACCGCATCGGCGTCTCGGTCAAGCTCTCGCCGGCGCGGCTGCCGGACTCCGCGGCCGAGCGGCGCGCGGTCTACCACCGGCTCGGGCGCCTCCTCGGCATGCGTCCGCAGCGGATCGCGCGCAGGGTCGAAAGGCAGCTCGAGGCGGTCCCGTACTCGACCGCGACGGTCAAGGAGGACGTCGGCCGCGACCTGCTCGCCTACCTGCTCGAGCACCGCGAGGACTTCCCCGGCGTCGAGCCCGAGCGGGTCTTCCTGCGCCGCTACCCGCACGGCACCGTCGGCGCTCACCTCTTCGGCTACATCGGCGAGATCAGCCAGGAGGAGCTCGACGGCGGGGGCTACGGGGATGCGGAGCCGGGCGACCTCGTCGGCAAGAGCGGCATCGAGGCGCAGTACGACCGCTTCCTGAGCGGCAAGAACGGCGCCACGCGGCTTCAGGTCGACGCGCTCGGCAGGATCCACGGCGAGCCGCTCACCGCGAAGCCGCCGCAGCAGGGCCGCCAGCTGCGGCTCTCGCTCGACCTCGAGGCCCAGCAGGCAGGCCAGGCCGCGCTCGGAGGCCTGCCCGGCGGCTTCGCGGCGATGGACGTCCGCTCCGGCGAGATGCTCGCGCTCGGCAGCTCGCCGTCGTTCGACCCGAACATCTTCACCGGGTCGGTTCCCGCGCGCGAGTGGGAGCGCGTCACGTCGGAGGAGGCCGGCACGCCACTGCTCAACCGCGCGATCCAGGGCGGCTATCCGACGGGCTCGACGTTCAAGCTGATCACCGCCATCGCGGCGCTCGAGGGCGGCCTGGTCGCTCCCGACGAGGTCGTCTTCGACGGCGGGTCGGTCACGATCGGCAACGTCCGGTTCGCCAACGCCGGCGACGTCGCGCACGGGCCGGTCGCGCTGCGCGAGGCGCTCTCGGTGTCCAGCGACGTCTACTTCTACCTGCTCGGCAAGGAGGCGGACGCCGCCGGCGACGGGCTCCTGATCCAGCGCTGGGCACGCAAGCTGGGGCTCGGCCACGAGACCGGCATCGACCTTCCGAACGAGGAGCCCGGGCGCGTCCAGACGCCCGCCTGGCGCAACCATCTGTACGAGGAGGGCCTCGCCGATCGGCCATGGTCGGTGGGCGACAACGTCAACCTCGCGATCGGGCAGGGCGACCTGCTCGCCAGCCCGCTGCAGATGGCCGTCGCGTACGCCGCGGTCGCCAACGGCAGCAGGGTCGTGACGCCGCGCCTCGGGCTGCGCATCGAGGACTCGAGCGGGCGGGCATTGCAAGAGCTCGCGCCGCCGAAGGCGCGCAGGCTCGACATCGAGCCCGCGCACCGCCAGGCGGTGCTCGACGGGCTGCGCTCGGCCGCGAGCGACCCGGGCGGCACGTCGACAGCCGTGTTCGCCGGCTTCCCGATCGCTGTCGCGGGCAAGACCGGTACGGCCGAGACCACGAGCGGCGTCGACCAGTCCTGGTACGTGGCGCTGGCGCCGTACCCGCGGCCGCGCTACGTCGTGGCGGTGACCGTCGAGGGCGGCGGGTTCGGCGCGGAGACGGCGGCGCCGGGCGCGCGCGAGCTGCTCGCGGCGCTGTTCGACGTCGACGACACGCCGACGGTGCCGGTCGGCACGGCGCTCGACTAGGCGATGGGTAGGGTTGGGCACTGATGCAGGCGACCTCCCTCGGCGCGACCGTGCGCGAGTTCCGCGACCGCTCGGGGCCGCGCCACGTGCGGATCGACGTCCCGCTGCTGCTGGCCGTGCTCGGCCTCACCGCCTGCTCGCTCTACACGATCGCCACGGCGACGCAGGACGACATCGCGGGCAGCCCGAACCACTTCCTCTACCGCCAGGCCGCTTACGTCGCCGTCGGCATGTGCCTGATGCTGCTCGTGTCTCGGATCGACTACACGCGCCTGCGCGAGTGGAAGGCGGGCATCTACGTGTTCCTGATCGCGTCGATCCTGGTGGCCTACGCGCTCGGCCCGGTCACGCACGGCTCGCGCCGCTCGATCGCGCTGCCGTTCTTCGAGATCCAGACGTCCGAGCTCGGCAAGGTGCTGCTGATCCTCGCCCTGTCGGCGGTGATCGTCGACCGGGTGCGCCAGATCGGCGACCGCGAGACGACGAGCCGGGTGATGCTGCTGGCGCTCGTCCCGGCGCTGCTGGTGATCGGCCAGCCCGACCTCGGCAGCGGCATCGTCTACGTCAGCATCGCGCTCGTCGTGCTCTTCGTCGCCGGAACGCGCTGGACGCACTTCGCCGTCCTCGGCGCGCTCGCCACGGCGGCGGTGGCGGTCGTGCTCGTCGCTGCGCCCGCGGCCGGGGTGCAGGTGCTCGAGCCGTACCAGATGGACCGCCTGACGGCCTTCGTCAACCCGGCCGACAACCCGGGCGACGAGGGCTACCAGCAGCAGCAGTCGAAGGTGGCGATCGGCGCGGGCGGGAAGACCGGCCGCGGCGAGGAGGCCACCCAGACCAAGCTCGACTTCCTGCCCGAGCACCACACCGACTTCATCTTCGCGGTGGTCGGCGAGGAGCTCGGATTCATGGGGGCGGCGCTCGTGCTGTCCCTGTTCGCGCTCCTCATCTGGCGCGCGCTACGCATACTCACGATGTCCAAGGATCTGTACGGCACGCTGATAGCGGCCGGCGTCCTTGCCATGCTGATGCATCAGATCTTCGTAAACGTTGGGATGACCATCGGCATCATGCCGATCACAGGCGTCACGCTGCCGCTCATGAGCTATGGCGGCTCGTCGGTGTTGGTCACCTTCATCGCTCTCGGGCTTCTGCAGAGCGTCCACGCGCAGGCGCGCGAGACGGCGTTCGCGAAGGGCCGGGACCTAGCCATATGAGAGGACCCCTTGAAAAAGCAAGTACTTGTCACGGTGGATCGTGGCGAGACCAGAGTCGGAATCCTCGAGACGGAGGGCTCGCCCTCCGCTGAGAGCGGCGCCAAGAAGGGCGGGCGCACGCCCGCGAAGCAGGCGGGCTGGAAGGTCGCCGAGCTGTACGTCGAGCGCCGCGGATCGCGCTCGATCGTCGGCAACGTCTACAAGGGCAAGGTCGACAACGTCCTGCCCGGGCTCGAGGCGGCGTTCGTCGACATCGGGCTCGACAAGAACGGCTTCCTCCACGCCGACGACATCGTCATGCCCGGCGTCGAGGTTGCGCGCCGCGGCCGTGGCGGCGGCGCCGGCAAGGGCCGCCAGATCACGGACCTGCTCAAGCCGGGCCAGGAGATCGTCGTGCAGGCGATCAAGGACCCGCTCAAGACCAAGGGCTCGCGGCTGTCGATGAACCTGTCGATCGCCGGGCGCTACCTCGTCTACACCCCGCAGGGGGAGGGCGTCGGCGTCTCGCGCCGGCTCGAGGACTCCGAGCGCGACCGCCTGCGCAAGGAGGTCAAGGGCCTGGAGGTCGGCGAGGGCGGCGTGATCGTCAGGACCGCCGCGCAGGGCGCCAAGCGCGCCGACTTCGAGCACGAGATCAAGTACCTCCACAAGCTGCACGATGTGCTCCAGGAGCGCGCCGAGAAGGAGAAGGCGCCGACGATGATCTTCCAGGAGGCCGACCTGTCGGTCCGTGTCGTCCGCGACATCTTCTCCAAGCAGCTCGATTCCGTGCTCGTCGACGACGAGCAGCAGCACCACCGCCTCGAGTCGTTCTTCAACCGCACGGCGCCCGAGCTGCTGCCGCGGCTCGAGCTCTACCGCGACGAGAAGGTGCCGCTGTTCGAGCGCTACGAGATCGACAAGGCGATTCAGTCGACGCTGCACCGCCGCGTCGACCTGTCTTCGGGCGGCTATCTGATCATCGACTACGCCGAGGCGCTGACCGTCATCGACGTCAACTCCGGCTCGTTCGTCGGCCGCGGCAAGGGCGCCCGGCTCGAGGACACCATCACCAGGACCAACCTCGAGGCGGCCGAGGAGGTCGTGCGCCAGCTGCGCCTGCGCGACATCGGCGGCATCATCGTCATCGACTTCATCGACATGGCGCGGGCGCGCAACCGCGACACCGTCCTCAAGACGCTGCGCAAGTCGCTCGACGAGGACCGCACCAAGACCTACGTCGTCGAGATATCGCCGCTCGGGCTGGTCGAGATGACGCGCCAGAACGTCACCGAGGGCGTGCGCGAGATCCTCACCAAGACGTGCCCGACCTGCAACGGCGAGGGCGTCGTGCTGTCCGAGGAGACCGTGGCGATCGACGCCGAGCGCCGGCTGCGCGAGGTCGCCGCCGAGCGGCCCGCTCCCGAGGCGTTCCTGATCCGGCTGCACCCGCGTGTGGCGGCGCTGCTCGCCGGCGGCCCCGGGCGTCCGCTGCTCCAAATCGAGCAGGAGACGGGCAAGCACTTCCACTTCGAGGGCTCGGAGGCGCTTCCGCTCGACCACTTCGCCGTCTCGATGGAGGGCTCGCTCGAGGAGGTCGAGCAGCGCGCGCTCCCGTTCGGGGAGGGCGAGGAGGTGCTCGTCACGATCGAGGAGCCGCACATGTACAACGAGGACGACGCGGTCGCGAAGCTCGACGGCTACGTGATCTCGGTCGCCGGCGCCGGCCGCCTGATCGGCAAGAAGACGCTCGTGCGGATCGAGAAGGTCGGCCGCTCGGCCGCGTCTGCGACGCTCGTCGAGGGCGCCGAGGTCACCGACGCGTCGCCGTCCAACGGCGCATCCGCATCCGCGCCCGCCGAGGCGGACGAGGAGCGCCCGCGACGCCGGGGGCGCCGCGGCGGTCGCGGACGGCGCAAGAAGGCGGAGGCGACGGCCAACGACGACTGAGCGCGACCCGTGACCCGTGGCTCCCACAGCCACGGGTCGCGGGCGGGCGCTACACTGCCTGGCCGGCGCCCGACCATGGGCGCCGTTCTATCTCATGTACGCAATTGTCAAAGTAGGCGGCAAGCAGTACCGCGTCGAGAAGGGGGACTCCCTGCTCGTCGACCGCATGCCCGCTGACGAGGGCGCGAAGGTCGAGCTCGAGCCACTGCTCTTCAAGGGCGACGGCGACGCGGTGTTCGCCGGCGCGGATCTCGACAAGGTCGAGGTCGAGGCGGTCGTCAAGGGTCACGAGCGCGGACCGAAGATCCACGTGCTCAAGTTCAAGCCCAAGCGCGGCTACAAGCGCCGCTACGGCCACCGCTCGGACCTCACCCGGATCGAGATCGGCGACATGAAGCTGCTCAGCCGCAAGCCCGCGGCGAAGAAGGCCGACGCGCCGGAGTCCGACGCCAAGGCGGAGAAGCCGGCGGCGAAGAAGGCTGCGGCGAAGAAGCCGGCCGCCAAGAAGCCGGCCGCGAAGAAGCCGGCCGCGAAGAAGCCGGCCGCGAAGAAGCCGGCCGCCGCTAAGAAGCCGGCGGCCAAGAAGCCCGCGGCCAAGAAGGAGGACGGCGATGGCGCATAAGAAGGGACTTGGGTCGAGCCGCAACGGCCGCGACTCGAACGCACAGCGCCTCGGCGTCAAGGTCTTCGCGGGGCAGTCCGTCACCGGCGGCGAGATCATCGTGCGCCAGCGCGGCACCCGCTTCAAGCCCGGCGACGGCGTCGGCATCGGCAAGGACGACACGATCTTCGCCGCCCGCGCCGGGACGGTGCAGTTCCGCACCGGCCGCCGCGGGCGCTTCGTCTCGGTCGACACCGCCGAGTAGCACCGCCGCGCTCGCCGCCATGCCGGATCTCGCAGCCGGCGCTCGCGAGGACGGCGGTCCGGTCGGCGTCGCCTCCCCGTTCACCGGGGTGGTCGTCGACGTCGTCCGCCGCGCGGACACGTCCGTCTCGGCCGGCGACGCGGTGCTCGTCCTCGAGTCGATGAAGATGCACCACGAGGTCACCGCGCCCGCCGCGGGCGTGGTGCGCGAGCTGCGCGTCGCCGTCGGCGACCAGGTCGAGGCCGGCGACGCCCTCTTCGCCGTCGAGCCGCGCGACGGCGAGCCCGCGCCGGCGGCCGGCGCGGAGCCGGCCGCGGAGTCCGACGCCGACGCGATCCGCGCCGACCTCCGGCGCGTGCTCGAGCGCCGCCGCGCCATCCTCGACGAGGCGCGCCCCGACGCAGTCGAGCGTCGCCACGCCGCCGGCCGCCGCACCGCGCGCGAGAACGTCGCCGACCTCTGCGACCCCGGCAGCTTCTCCGAGTACGGCGCCTTCGCGCTCGCCGCCCAGCGCGCGCGGCGCTCCGAGGAGGAGCTGATCGAGCGTACCCCCGCGGACGGCATGGTCGCCGGCGTCGGCGCCGTCAACGGCGGCGCCTTCGGCGCCGACGGCTCCCGCTGCGCCGTCCTCGCCTACGACTACACGGTCCTCGCCGGCACCCAGGGCGTGCGCAACCACAAGAAGGCCGACCGCCTGCTCGACCTCGCCGAGCGCCGGCGGCTGCCGGTCGTCCTCTTCGCCGACGGCGGCGGCGGCCGCCCCGGCGACACCGACCAGTCCGAGCTCTTCCACCTCGTCGTCCCCACCTTCCGCAGCTTCGCCCGCCTCAGCGGCCTCGTCCCGCGCGTCGGCATCGCCTCCGGGAACTGCTTCGCCGGCAACGCCGCGCTGCTCGGCTGCTGCGACCTGGTCGTGGCGACGCCCGAGGCGTCGATCGGCATGGGCGGCCCGGCGATGATCGAGGGCGGCGGGCTCGGGAGCTTCACCCCCGAGGAGGTCGGGCCGGTGAAGATGCAGGCGGCCAACGGCGTCATCGACGTCGTCGCCGACGACGACGCGGCGGCTGCGGACGTCGCCAAGCGGTTCCTGTCCTACTTCCAGGGCGACGTGGACGGGTGGGCCTGCGCCGACCAGCGGCAGCTGCGCGCGGTCGTGCCGGAGGACCCCAAGCGGACGCACGACGCGCGCGCCGCGATCGAGCTGCTCGCCGACGGCGACTCGGTGCTCGAGCTGCGCGCCGGCTGGGGCAAGGGCATCGTCACCGCGCTGGCGCGGATCGAGGGCCGCGCGGTCGGCGTGATCGCGAACGACCCGGCGCACCTCAGCGGGGCGATCGACGCCGACGGCTCCGACAAGGCAGCGCGCTTCCTGCAGCTATGCGACGCATTCGGGCTGCCGATCCTCTCCCTCGTCGACACGCCCGGCTTCATGGTCGGGCCCGACTCCGAGGCACAGGCGATGGTGCGCCGCTGCTCGCGGCTGTTCGTCGCCGCGGCCACGCTGACGGTGCCGTGGCTGACCGTCGTCATCCGGCGCGCGTATGGACTCGGCGCACAGGCGATGGCTGGCGGCGACTTCCACGCCCCGCTGCTCAACGTCGCGTGGCCGACGGGGGAGTTCGGGGCGATGGGGGTCGAGGGGGCGGTGCGGCTGGCGCTGCGGCGGGAGCTCGAGGCGATCGAGGACGAGGCCGAGCGCGAGCAGCGCGTGCGCGACCTGGTCGCCCAGGTCCGCTCCCAGAGCGGCGCGCTCAACATGGCCGCCCACTTCGAGATCGACGACGTGATCGACCCGGCCGACACGCGGGCGCGGCTCGTCGGGGCGCTTGCCACCGCGCCGCGTCCGGCTGGCTTCGAGCGTCGCCGGACGATGGTCGATACGTGGTAGGCGGGACGGCTTAGGGCTCGGGCGTTCGTGGCCGCGGGTCCCGTCTCCGGTGGCGCCTTTCGTGCTCGGCTCCGCGTGCGACTCCGCCCACAGCCTGGCGCGGCTTGCCGTGTAGGGCGCTCGCGGGGTTAGACGGCTTGGGCTGCGCGCAAGCTCCGCCTGTGCGCGAAAGTCGCCACCGTCGCCACCCGCGGAAGCGGCGTCGGCGGTGCGACTGCATGGGATGCGGTGCGAAGGCAGATATTGCGGCGACGATCCCGCGTCCGCGTCCTACGAAGGCGCGGATGACGGCCCGGGGGCCGGAGTCGGTCTAGCAGGCTCTTGGGCAGGTGCGCGCTGGCATCCCATATCTCAATCGCCACCGGGCTCGCGATTGTCGCGGTCATAGCCGACCAGCCCACCGGGACTCGTTCGCTGACGACGTCGTCCGGACTGTCCTGTCGGAACCCAGGCGATGTCAGCCTCGGGGCCTGCTGCCCCGCCTGGTCTACAAAGTCACTAAGGCGGCATCTGTTATCATGAAGTTGTGTCTGAGGCGCTAGCTACCAACTATCTTAGCGTGCGCGAGACGGCGCGCCGGCTTGGCGTGCATGAGAACACGGTCAGAAACTGGGCCCGAGACGGGATCCTTAAGAGCGCGAAGGTCCCTGGGTCGCGCTTCCATCGCTTCGACGTAAGCGATGTCGAGCGGTTGCAGCGTCAGCGCGGCGCGTCGGTGGCCTCCGTCGGCGACGAGCGCCTGACTATTGGTCCCGAGCTGATCGACGCAACCCAGCTGAGCTCCTGGGCGGGAACGATGGACGCGCGCGAGGCGTTCCCGGAGCTGATGCGGCGGCTGATCACGGTCACGCCTGGCCTCACGAACGTCTCGATCAGAGCGCACGAGGGGATTGCGGCCGCGGGATGGGACGGGAGCGCCGACTCCGACGGAAGCTCCTTCCTGCCGAGGGGGTCGCTGCGCTTCGAGTTTGGGGTCGGCGCGAGCCCGGCGACCAAGGCGAAGGGCGACTACGCGAAGCGCGTCGAGAACCCGCTCGGGGCCACGCCGGGCGAGACGACGTTCGTCTTCGCGACGCCGCGTCGCTGGGCTGGCGCTGACGCCTGGGCGGCCGAGCGTCGAGAAGCCGGCGACTTTGCGGACGTCAAGGTCATCGATGCGGACGATTTCGAGGGGTGGCTCCAGCAGACCCCTGCCGTCCACCAGTGGATCTCCGAGCGTCTCGGGCGCCGGCCGCGCGATGCCGAGACTTCGGAGCGCTGGTGGGGGCGCTTCAGCTCCCGCACTGAGCCGCCGCTGCCGCTGTCGCTGTTCCTCGCCGGGCGAGACGCGGAGCGGCGAGAACTAGCGCAACTCCTCGCGGGTGAGAGGCCCGCCGCGGTCGTCGTGGAGGCGACGTGGCGTGACGACGCCGTCGCGTTCGTCTGCGCGACCGTCGAGGAGATGACCCGGGAGGGCAGCCAGCCGAATCCGCTTCTCCTCGTCTCCTCGGACGAGGTTTGGGATCGCGTCGCGGCACAGCCGGGGCGCATGACGCTGGTCCCGCTGTTCGACGATCCTCACCTGGGGCTCGCCAGGAAGCACGAGCATCACGTCGTCCTGCCCGTCGGCTGGAACCAGGTCGTTCGCGACGAGCACATCACCCTGCCGCGACCGCACCGGCAGGAGGCGGCGGCGGCCCTCGAGGCAGCGGGCGTCGACTCGGACCAGGCGTACCGGATGTCGGCACTGGCGCGGCGGAGTATGCCCTCCCTGATCCGGAAGCTCGCGAAGGATCCCCGGTTCACGCGCCCGGTGTGGGGCGAGCCTCCCGCTCAGGGCACGCTCGCTCCGCTAGTGCTCGTGGGATCGTGGACGTCGAAGGACGAGGACCTCGAAGCGATCTGCCAGGTCGTCGACCAGCCTTGGCGGACCGTCGAGCGCACGCTGCTCCATTGGCGCAAGACGGACGATCCGCCGTTCGTCCGGACGGGGTCGCGCTGGCACCTCGCCTCCGAGGAGGAGGCCTTCCTCGTGCTCGGAGACTCGCTCACGGCGGACGACCTCGAGCGCTGGCACGAGCTGGTGCTCGATGCCCTCTTGGAGAACGATCCAAGAGTCGACCTACGGCCCGACGAGCGGCCGTTGGCGGCCTTCATGGGTCAAGGTCGCAGGTACTCGTCGGCGCTGCGGGAAGGGCTCGCGCGCGGGATCGCGCTGCTGGGGTGGGCAGACGCCGCCCCGATGAGCGACGGCGTCACCGCCGCCGATCACGCCCGCCGCGCGGTCCGTCAGGTGCTCGAGCGTGCGAGCGCGGACTCGACGGGACAGACCTGGCGCTCCCTCGCCAGCGAGATGAAGGCGCTGGCCGAGGGCGCCCCCGACGTGTTCCTCGATGCGGTGCACGCCGACCTCGATCGTGAGCGGCCCTTGCTCGGGACGATGTTCCAGGACAGCGACCGAGACTCCTGGCTGTTCGGCTCCTCTCCCCACCCCGAGCTCCTTTGGGCGCTGGAGCTCCTCTGCTGGTCACCGGAATTCCTGGTCGAGGCCACTCGTGCACTCGCCCGTCTCGATGACATCGATCCGGGCGGCCGCCTATCCAATCGCCCACTAGAGAGCCTGCAGTCCGTCCTCGTCGGCTGGATCAGACACACCGCGGCGCCGCTCGACCTTAGGAAACGAGCGGTCGAGCAGATCGCCGACCAGCTCCCCGACGTCGGCTGGAAGCTGGTCCTGAAGCTATGGCCCACCCTCCGCGGCGTCTCCTCTCCTCCCGCATCGCCACGCTACCGGGACTGGAAGCCGGAGACGCGCAACATGCCCGTCGCCGAGTGGGTGGAACTCATCGAGCAGCTAGTCGCCCTGTCGATCGAGCTGGCTGGCGGCGACGCCGAGCGTTGGGGGGAGTTGGCCACTCGGCTGGGGCCCCTGCCGCCGAGCGCGAGGGAGAACCTGCTCGCAGCCATCGAGCGGCTCCCCGAGGCGGACTGGCTGAACGCCGAGGATCGCCTGCATCTATGGGACGCGGTCAATCGCGAGGTTTCGCGGCATCGTCGCTTCTCCTCAGCCGAGTGGTCTATGGACGACGCGCCGCTCTTGCGCATGGAGGAGGTCGCCAAGCGGCTCGAGCCGACCTCGAACGTGGCGCGATTCGCTTACCTGTTCGACTGGCACCCGGACCTCCCCGACGCCGTGCTCGGGGACGAGACGTACGACGAGAGACTCCTAGAGCTGCGGACCGAGGCGCTGTCCGACACGATTGACGCCGACTCTGTTGATGGTTTGCGGGCGCTGACCGAGCGAAGCGCCGCGCCCAGTCAGCTTGGATGGACACTCGCGCGAATCGCGCCGGAGAGCCTGACGCCAGCGCTCTTGACCTGGCTCGACTCAGAGAGCGCCGCGCTCAAGGCCGCCGCCCGTAGCTGGGCTTCGCACAAGCTCCTTCTCCAGGGCGTGCCCTGGCTTCGCGAGACGCTGGGGCAGACGGAGAAGGAGGCCGGCGAGCGAAGGACCGCGCTAGCGCTCGCCGCACCTCCCACTAGAGAGCTGTGGGACACCCTCAACGAGCTGGACGGCGACCTCTATGACGCGTACTGGAAGGGGATGAGCCCGTGGCACGTCCTTCCGCAGGACATCAAGCGAGCCATCCACGAGCTGCTGAGGCGCGGCCGTGCATGGGCGGCGATCGACATGCTCGCCTCGACGCTCCACCATGAGTCCAAGGAGCCAGGCGTCCTGACCGTAGAGATCGTGGAGAACGTGCTCGAGGTCGCCGTCCGGGCGGATCCGCGCGAGGCTACCTCCCAGTCGCTCGGCTACGAGGTCGGGATGCTTCTCGACTTCTTGGAGAGAGAGGGCTTCCCCGCTGAGGCGCTGGCGACCTACGAGCTCGTGTACTTCCGCCTCCTAGAGGACCATCGCCGCCCTCGAGCGCTTTACGGCCAGCTCGCCGACAGCCCGGCGTTCTTCGTTGAGCTCGTCTCGCGCGTCTACCGTGGAAAGCACGAGGAACGTCGTCAGCTAGACGAGGGCGACGAGGCCTTCGCCCAGCACGCGTGGACGATCCTGCACGACTGGCGACAGATTCCCGGGCTGCGAGACGACGGCAAGAGCATCGACGCCGAGCACCTGGGCAGGTGGGTTCGCGACGCGCGTCTGGCGTTCTCCGAGGCTGACCGCGAGGACATCGGCGACGAGCAGATCGGGCAGGTGCTCGCCGGGAGCCCGGACGGCGCCGACGGCCTCTGGCCCGCCGAGCCAGTGCGATACCTCGTCGAGACGATCGGGAGCGCCAACATCGAGACGGGCCTGCACCTCGGCGTCGTGAACCGCCGCGGCATCACGACCCGCGGCGTCTACGACGGAGGCGCGCAGGAGCGGGAACTAGCCAACCGGTACCGCGAGTGGGCTAGGCAAGCGAGCGGCAGATGGCCGCGCACCAGTCGCGTGCTCCGCACCCTTGCCGATACCTACGAACGCGACGCCAGGGACCACGACACTGAGGCGGAGCTGAGTTCGGACTTCGAGTAGACAGAGATCCGCGGGCGGGCAGGCAGGCGGGCCCAGGGCGCGAAGGCCATGGCTGGTGGCAGGGCCTGTCGTTCCGTAGCACCGACATGCAGCCCGTACGATCCGGCGGTGTTTCACGATCGGGCGAGGATTCGGGTGTCTGCGGGCGCAGGGGGGAATGGGGTGGTGTCGTTCCGGCGGGAGGCGCATGTGCCGAAGGGCGGGCCGGATGGGGGCGACGGAGGGAACGGGGGCGACGTGGTGCTGGTCTGCGATCCGTCGCGGAGGGATCTGTCGGAGTTCCATCGCGGGGGGCACCACAAGGGCAAGCGGGGCGGACATGGGGAGGGAGGGCAGCGGCACGGGGCCACGGCGCCGCCGCTGGAGCTGCGCGTGCCGCCGGGGACGGTGGCGGAGGACGAGGAGCGGGGGGCGCGCTGGGAGCTGGTCGAGCCGGGGCAGCGAGCGGTGGTGGCGCGCGGAGGGCCAGGAGGGAGGGGGAACAAGGCGTTCGCGGGACCGACGCGGCAGACGCCGAGGATGGCCGAGCGGGGGCTCGACGGTGAGGAGGGGACGCTGGAGCTGCGGTTGCGGCTGCTGGCCGATGCCGGACTGGTCGGGCTGCCGAACGCGGGCAAGAGCTCGCTGCTGGCGCGGCTGACGGCGGCGCGGCCGAAGGTGGCGGGCTATCCGTTCACGACGATCGACCCGGTGCTGGGGACGATCGAGACCGAGGCGCGCCAGCTTGTCGTGGCCGACATCCCGGGGCTGATCGAGGGGGCGCACGAGGGAGCGGGCCTGGGTCACGAGTTCCTCGCGCATGTCGAGCGCTGCCGCGTGCTCGTGCACGTGCTCGACCTGGCGCCGCTGGACGGGTCCGATCCGCTCGCCAACCACGGCGCGGTTGAGGCGGAGCTGCGCGAGCACGGCCACGGGCTGGACGCGCTGCCGCGAATCCTGTGCCTGTCGAAGGCTGACCTGGTGGCGCCCGAGGCCGTCGAGGAGGCGGTGGCGCAGTGGCGCGACCGGCTCGGCGATTCCGTGCTCGACGTCGTCCCGACGTCCGCCGCGACGGGCCTCGGGCTCGACGCGTTGCGCACGGCGATCGTCCGCTCGGTGCCCGCGGAGGAGCCTGCGCACGAGGAGCCGCACGAGGTCGTCGCCGAGCACCGCGTCTACCGTCCCGGCGCGGACGACGCCTTCTACGTCGCGCGGACCGACTCCGGCGGCTTCCGGGTCACCGGCGCGCGGGTCGAGCGGCTGCTCGCGCGCCACGATCTCGACAACGACGAGTCGCAGCGCTACGTCGAGGACGTCCTGCGGCGGATGGGCGTCATCGCGGCGCTCGAGGCCGCCGGCTTCGCCCCCGGCGACGACATCGAGATCGCCGGCGTCGTGCTCGAGCTCGACCCGACCTGAAGCCACTGTCGAGGCGGGAGTTGGGACCTGCCCACGACCGCTCGCCGCCGGCCCGGTGGGCAGGTCCCAACTCCAGTCCCACCGCCGCGAGGCTAGGCTCCCCCGCGCAATGGCTTCGCTGGTCGTCAAGCTCGGGTCGAGCATCGTCGCCGACCCCTCGGGAGAGGTGCGGACGGACGTGCTCGCGGGCGTCTGCGACGCGGTGTCCGAGCGCCATCGCGTCGGCGACGAGATCGTCGTCGTGACGTCGGGCGCGATCGCCCGCGGCATGAGGCTGATGGATCTGCCGGCGCGACCGGCGGCGATGGACCAGCTGCAGGCGGCATCGGCGGTGGGTCAGGGCAAGCTCTATCGCACCTACGACGAGCTGCTCGCCGAGCGCGGCGTGCCGAGCGCCCAGGTGCTGCTGACGTTCTTCGACATGTCGGCGCGCACGCACTACGTCAACGCGCGTCGGACGCTGCGCAAGCTGCTCGACTGGGGCGTGGTCCCCGTCATCAACGAGAACGACACCACCACGACGGACGAGATCTCCTTCGGCGACAACGACTTTCTCGCTGCGCAGGTGGCGATCCTGCTCGGGAGCAGCCGGCTCGTGCTGCTGACCGACACCGACGGGCTCTACACGGCGGACCCGAGCCGCGACCCGGAGGCGCAGCTCGTCTCCGACGTGCGCGACTTCTCCGAGCTCGAGCAGCTCCAGATCGGCTTCTCGGCCTCGCCGCTCGGGTCGGGCGGGATGCGGTCGAAGGTCGTCGCCGCCGAGATGGCCACGGCCGCCGGAATCCCCGCGACGATCACGCGCGGCCGCGACCGGGCGGCCGTCCGCCGCGCGCTCGCCGGCGAGGCGATCGGAACGCGCTTCCACCCGCAGGAGGGCCGCGTGTCGAGCTTCAAGCTGTGGCTCAAGTACGCGAAGCCCGCGCACGGCTCGCTTGCCGTCGACGACGGCGCCGAGCGCGCGCTGCGCGAGCGCGGCACCAGCCTGCTGCCGGTCGGCATCGTCGACGTCGAGGGCGAGTTCAGCGCCGGCGACGCCGTCCACATCTGCGCCGCGGGCGGCGGCCGGCGGTCGATCGGCAAGGGGATCGTCAACTACTCGGCGGGCGAGCTCCGGCGCATCAAGGGGATGAAGACGGCGGCCGTCCAGGAGGCCATCCCCCGCGCCGCGGAGGAGGCTATCCACAGGGATTACTTCGTCCTCGACTAGCGCGGTACCCTGCTCCTATGGCAACCGCCGCGCAATCGGTCGCCGACGTCTGCCTCGCGGCGCGCGAGGCGTCGCGGAGGTTGGCGACCGTCGACGACCGCACCAAGGACGCCGCGCTGGAGGCGATGGCGAGCGCGCTCGAAGAGCGGCTCGACGAGGTGCTGGAGGCGAACGCGCTCGACATGGAGGCCGGCGCGGAGGCTGGGCTCTCGGCGGCGCTGCTGGACCGGCTGAAGCTCGACGAGGCGCGCGTGCACGGGATCGCGGCCGACGTGCGGCGGATCGCGGCGCTGCCGGACCCGGTCGGCGAGGTGCTCGAGGGCTGGCGGCTGGAGAACGGGTTGGAGATGCGCAAGCTGCGCGTCCCGCTCGGGGTCGTGGCCGTCGTCTACGAGGCGCGGCCGAACGTGACGATCGACTGCTCGGCGCTGTGCCTGAAGTCCGGCAACGCGATCGTCCTGCGCGGCTCGTCGGCCGCGACGCACTCGAACGCGGTGCTCGCCGAGGTGGCCGGCGCGGCCGTCGAGTCGGCGGGGCTGCCGCGCGCCTCCGTCTCGCTCGTGGCCGGAGGCGGGCGCGAGGAGCTGCGCGAGATCGCCACCCAGGCGGGCGTGGTCGACCTGATAATCCCGCGCGGGGGCGAGGGCCTGAAGGCCGCGCTGCAGGAGGTCGCGACGGTGCCGGTGATCTACGCGGCCGCCGGCAACTGCCACGTCTACGTCGACGCGACGGCGGACCTAGACCACGCGGTCCGGATCGCCGTCAACGCGAAGGTGCAGCGCCCCGGGGTCTGCAACTCGGTCGAGACGCTGCTCGTCCACGCCGACGCGGCGCCCGACTACCTGCCGCGGATCCTCGGCGAGCTGCGCGAGGCCGGCGTGGAGCTGCGCGTCGACGCGCGCACCCGTGCGCTCGCGGGCGACCTCGCCGACTCGCTCGTCGACGCCGGCGAGGACGACTGGGGCACCGAGTACCTGGCGCTGATCCTCGCTGTGACGGTCGTCGACTCGCTCGACGAGGCGATCGAGCACGTCAACCGCTACAGCTCGGGCCACTCCGAGGCGATCGTCACCGACTCCACGGAGGCCGCCGAGCGCTTCACGCACGAGGTCGACGCGGCGTGCGTCTACGTCAACGCATCGACGCGCTTCACCGACGGCGGCGTCTTCGGGATGGGCGCGGAGATCGGCAACTCGACGCAGAAGCTGCACGTCCGCGGCCCGATCGGGGTCCGCGAGCTGACGACCTACAAGTACGTGGCCGAGGGCGCCGGCCAGATCCGCGAGTGACGCGCGCCTCCGGCGACCGCGGGTCGCGCGTCGGCATCCTCGGCGGCGCATTCAACCCGCCGCACCTCGGGCATCTGTGGCTGGCCCAGGAGGCGCATGCGCGGCTCGGTCTCGACCGCGTCCTGCTCGTCCCGGTCGGCGAGCCGCCGCACCGCACGCTCGACTCGGACCCGGGGGCCACCGAGCGGCTGGCGATGACGCGCCTCGCCGTCGAGGACGATCACCGCTTCGAGGCGTCCGCGCTCGAGGTCGATCGACCGGGTATCTCTTACACGGTGGACACACTGAGAGCCTTGCGAGAGAGCGCGCCCGCCGACGACCTGACCCTGATCCTCGGCGCGGACCAGGCGCTGCGGCTGCGCGAGTGGCGCGAGCCCGAGAACGTCCTGCGCCTCGCGCGCGTCGCCGTCGCCGAGCGCGGAGGGGTCGGGCGCGCGGACGTCGTCGCCGCGCTCGAGGGGATCGAGGGCGCCGGCTCGGTCGTGGCCTTCGAGATGCCTCGCATCGACGTCAGCTCCACGCTCGTCCGCGAGCGCGTCGCCGCCGGGCTCCCGATCCGGTATTTCGTGCCGGGCGGCGTCGCGGAGCGCATCGCCGCCGAGCGCCTCTACGCCGCCCCGACCCCGGCGGCGGCGCAGTGAGCGCCGAGCAGCCGCTGCCGGCCGGACGCGCGGGCGCGGCGCTCGACGCCGCCGCGCTCGCCGACCGGATCGCGGAGATCGCGTCCGACCGCAAGGCGATCGACGTCCGCGTCGTCGACGTCCGCGGCCTCGTCGGCTACACCGACTTCCTCGTCATCTGCTCCGGCAACACCGAGCGCCAGACGAACGCCATCCGTGACGCCGTCCACCAGGAGCTCAAGGACGCCCACGGCCTGCTGCCCCGCCGCTCCGAGGGGGGCACCGAGGCCCGCTGGATCCTGCTCGACTACCTCGACTGCGTCGTCCACATCTTCACCCCCGAGGCCCGCGACTTCTACCGCCTCGACAAGCTCTGGGGCGACGCCCCGCAGCGCGTCGTCGAGTGACTGTCACAACTCTGTGACAACCCGGTTAGCGGCGCCAAATGGCGCGGCCGGGCACGTAGTCTCGCACCGTGCTCACGACCGATCAGAAGGGAGCCATCGCCGAGACGGCGGTCGCCCACGCCGCTCTACGCACCGGCCTGAACGTGTACCGGCCGATGGCGGAGGGCGGGCGGTGCGACCTGATCTTCGAGGCTGGCGATCGGCTGCTTCGTGTGCAATGCAAGTGGGCGTCTCGTCAGGGCGACGTCGTGATCGTGCGTGCCTACTCCAGTCGGCGTACGCGCGATGGGATGCTCGTACGCGGATACACGGACCGTGAGATCGACGGCGTCGCGGCTTACTGCCCCGAGACAGAGCGCTGCTACTTCATGCCGATCGCGTTCGTCGGCAGTCGCAAGCAGATCCTCCTACGCCTTGCTGAGACGCGCAACGGGCAGCGCGCCGGCCTCAATTGGGCGGCCAAGTTCGACTTCGCCGCTATAGACTGGTCTCGTCTCGGGGCTGTAGCTCAGCTGGAAGAGCGCCGGCGTGGCACGCCGGAGGCCAGGGGTTCGAGTCCCCTCAGCTCCACTGCGGGCGAGCCCGCCGATGTCACGGTGATGGGATCGCACGAGTTTCGCAACCGCTTCGGCCACCACCTCGAGCGCGCCGCGGCCGGTGAGCGGCTGCTGATCACGCGCCACGGACAGCCGTTTGCCCAACTCGTGCCGCCGCCTTAGCACTCGCCCTGCGACCGCCGCTTGCCCGTCCTCAGGGCGGGTAGGCTCGACATGGGATGACCGCTTCGCCGCTCAGGCCGCTCGCCAAGGGCGTGCTGATCCTGCTGATGGCGCTCGGGAGCGTGGCGCTTTGGATCGCGTCGCCGATCGGCTGGCTGTGGGTCGCGTCGCAGATGAACAAGGACACGCAGGCCGCGGCGATGGGGCCGTTCCTGGTGGTGCTGGCCGGGGTCGTCGTGACGGCGGTCGTCCTGGCCAAGCTGCTGTCGCTGCTCAACCGCGCCTACAGCCAGGTGGCTGGCGACGAGGAGCCGACGCGGCCGATCTTCCCGTGGAATCGCGGTCTCAGAGCCGAGAACGAGGGCCGGCCGCCGCGGACGGTGCTGGACGTCGTGATGGCGATCAGCGTCGGGATCGGCGTGATCGCGATGGGAATCTGGTTCTTCTTCTTCGCCGGCTCGTCGCTGCCCACCTGAGGCGAGCGGATACCCTGCCGTGCGGCATGGCGGCAGAGAGCTACGACCCGCGCGCGATCGAGCGCAAGTGGCAGCAGGTGTGGGCCGGCGAGCGCACCTGGGAGGTGTCGAACGAGGACGACGGCCGGCCGAAGTCCTACGTCCTCGAGATGCTGCCGTACCCGTCCGGCGAGCCGCACATCGGCCACCTCAAGGTCTACTCCGTCGGCGACGCGATCGCCCACTTCAAGCGGCGCAACGGCCACCGCGTGCTGCACCCGCTCGGCTACGACGCCTTCGGGCTACCGGCGGAGAACCACGCGATCAAGACCGGCCAGCACCCGCGCGAGTCGACCGAGGCGTCGATCGCCGAGTTCCGGCGCCAGTTCCACGACTGGGGCATCTCGATCGACTGGTCGCGCGAGCTCGGCACCCACGAGCCGGCCTACTACCGCTGGACGCAGTGGCTGTTCCTGCGCCTCTACGAGCAGGGCCTCGCCTACCGCCGCGACGCCGCCGTCAACTGGTGCCCCGACGACGCGACCGTGCTCGCCAACGAGCAGGTCGTCGACGGCCGCTGCGAGCGCTGCGGCGCGGTCGTCGAGCCGCGCCAGCTCGAGCAGTGGTTCTTCAAGATCACCGACTACGCCGACCGCCTGCTCGAGGACCTCGACACGGTCGACTGGCCGCAGAACGTGGTCACGATGCAGCGCAACTGGATCGGCCGCTCCGAGGGCGCCGAGGTGACGTTCCGCTGCGACGATCTCGGCACCGACTACCCCGTCTTCACCACCCGCCCCGACACCCTCTTCGGCGCGACCTTCTTCGTGCTCGCCCCCGAGCACCCCGACGTGCTGCGGCTCAGCGACTCGCAGGAGGTGCGCGACTACATCCGGCGCGCGCTGACCGAGTCGGCCGAGGAGCGCGGCGCCGAGGACCGCGAGAAGACCGGCGTGCCGCTCGGCCGCACCGTGACGAACCCGGTCAACGGCGAGCAGATACCGATGTACGTCGCCGACTACGTGCTGATGGAGTACGGCACCGGCGCGATCATGGCCGTCCCCGCCCACGACGAGCGCGACTTCGAGTTCGCCCAGCGCCACGGGATCGAGATCCGGCGCGTGATCGAGGGCGGCGACGAGCTGCCCTACGCCGGCGACGGGCCGATGACCGCCAGCGGCCGCTTCGACGGGATCCGCAACCGCGAGGGCTTCGACCGCATCGTCGAGTGGCTCGAGTCGGACGACAAGGGCAGGCCGGCGGTCAACTACCGCCTGCGCGACTGGCTGCTCTCGCGCCAGCGCTACTGGGGCTGCCCGATCCCGATCGTCCACTGCGACGCGTGCGGGCTCGTGCCGGTCCCGGACGAGCAGCTTCCGGTGGTGCTGCCGGACGTCGAGGACTACGCGCCCAAGGGCCGCTCGCCGCTCGCGGCGGCCGAGGACTGGCTCCACGTCGACTGCCCCTCCTGCGGCGGGGCCGCGCGGCGCGAGACCGACACGATGGACACCTTCGTCGACTCGTCCTGGTACTTCATGCGCTACTGCGACGCCGGCAACGACCGGGCGCCGTGGGACCGCGAGGCGCTCGACGGCTGGATGCCCGTCGACCAGTACATCGGCGGCGTCGAGCACGCGATCCTGCACCTGATGTACGCGCGCTTCTTCTGCAAGGCGTTCGCGGACATCGGGCTGCTCGACGCGCAGGAGCCGTTCGCGCGCCTGTTCACCCAGGGGATGGTGACCCGCGACGGGGCGAAGATGTCGAAGTCGAAGGGCAACGTCGTCAGCCCGCGCGCGATCGTCGACGAGAAGGGCGCCGACGCGGCGCGCTGCTACATCCTCTACGTCGGCCACCCCGCCGAGGGCGGCGACTGGAACGACAAGGGCGTCGACGGGATCGCCCGCTTCCTCGCCCGGCTGTGGCGCGCCGCCGCGGACGCCGCCGACGGCACCGAGCCGTCGGAGGCGCCGGCCGGCGAGCCGACGGCCGTGCTGCGCAAGGCGCACTGGGCGATCGACAAGGTCACCCGCGACCTCGGCGAGCGCTTCGCCACCCACACCGCGATCGCCGCCGTCATCGAGCTCGTCAACGAGATCACCAAGCACCGCGACGAGCTGCTCGCCACGCCGGAGGGCTCGTCCCAGCTGCGCTTCGCCACCGCGACGGCCGCGTCGCTGATCTTCCCGTTCGCTCCGCACCTCGGCAGCGAGGCCTACGAGCTGCTGACCGGCAGGCGCGTCTGGGAGGAGCCCTGGCCGCGGGCCGACGAGTCGCTGCTCGGGGCCGACACCGCCGAGATCGTCGTTCAGCTCAACGGCAAGCTCGTCGACCGCTTCCAGGCATCCGTCGACTCCACCGACGCCGAGCTCGAGCGCCGCGCGCGCGCCTCCGAGCGGCTGGCCGACCGCCTCGACGGGCGCGAGATCGTGAAGGCGATCGTCGTCCCAGGGAAGCTCGTCAACCTCGTCGGCCGGTAGCGGCGCACCGCTACTGAGGCGATCAAGGATCGGGGCGTCGTGCCGATGAATGCGGTGTGGCTGATGCTCGCATCTCCCTGCGCCCGTTCCTGACCGCGGTCGCCGCCACGATCGCCCTCACCGCCGGCCTGGCGGTCGACGCGCGGGCGGACGAGGCGCCGGCGACGAGCGCCGCGACCGACCTGCAGCGGATCGAGCAGGCGACGAACGAGCTGGCGCGCGGCAAGCGCGCCGCCGCCGCGGCGATAGAGCGCCTCGGCGCGCAGCGGCTGGACGACCTCGGCGCCTGTCGCCGCAGCGGCCCGGGCTGGAGGCGCATCCGCCGCATCCGCAACGCATCCCAGCGCGGGATGTACGTCCGCGCCGCGCGCACGCTGCATGCCGACATGCGCGACCTCGTCGCCGAGCGGCAGGCCCGGATCGAGATCCTCGCCGCGGCCTACGAGCGCTTCGCCGACCGGCTGCACGCCGCGGACGTCTCCGATCCGCTGCTGCACGAGGCCGTCGCCGCCCAGGCGCGGCGCGTCGCCTCCTACCGCGACGTGCGCGGTGTCGGCGCGAGCTGCCGCGCCTTCAACCGCGTCGCCCGCCGGATTCGCGAGCTGCCGACGCGCACGCCGCGCCAGATCATCCGCGCCGACTACCGCTCCGGCCCGCTGGCGCGCAGGGTCGAGCGTCACATCTCCAACCAGCTCCACCGCATCGATCGCCGTCACGGGATCGGCTACCGCGACGCCGAGACGCTCAGCCAGGCGGCCGACCGGATCGTTGCCCTCGGCGGCAGCGCCGGCTACGCGACCGGCTTCCAGTACGCGCTGTCGCTGCGCTGAAGCGGTGCTGTAGCACTAGCGGGCCGGCGGTCGCACGCGGCGGCCTAGCGTCGCGCGCGTGGACGATCGCGGCTGGCAGACGCTGGTTTGGGCAGTCGCCGCCGTCGCGGCGGTGCTGCTCGCGCTGCGGATGCTCGGGCCCACGCCGCCCACGCCGCCGGTACACGTGCCGCGCGCCGACGCGGCGGCGGACCGGCGCGGTGGCGGATCGCGGCGCCCCGGGCCGTACGTGCACGTCGCCGGTGCCGTCCGCCGGCCGGGGGTGTACCGGCTGCCGGACGGGGCGCGCGTCGAGGATGCCGTGCGGCGTGCCGGTGGGGCGGACGGCGCCGCCGACCTGACCGCGATCAACCTCGCGGCGCCGCTGCGGGACGGTCAGCAGGTGGTCGTCCCGGCGCAGGCCATGGACGGCGGCTCGGCGGCGGCCGCGGCGGTCGCCGCCGACGCGCCCGTGAGCCTCGGCTCCGCGACGGTCGAGCAACTCGAGGATCTCGACGGCATCGGCCCCACGCTCGCGCAGCGCATCGTCGACGACCGCCAGGCGCGCGGCGGCTTCGCGTCGCTCGACGAGCTGGCCGACGTCGACGGAATCGGCGAGCAGCGGCTCGAGGCGCTGCGGCAGGCGCTCACGCCGTGAGCCGGTGACGGTCGCACGCGCCGTCGCGCTCGTCGCCGTCGGGCTCTTCGCGGGAGCGGTCGTGGTCGCGGAGCGGCTGGCGGCGATCGACGCGCCGGCCGAGCGCTTGGCCGCCGGCGAGCGGATCTCCGGCCGCGCCCATCTCCTGCACGCGCCGCGGAGCGGGCCGTTCGGGGCGTCGGCGGAGGTCGAGCTCGCGTCCGGCCCGCACGCGGGCGCGCGGCTGCTCGCGCGCCTGCCACGAGGCGCGGGGCTCCCCGGCGCCGCGGGGTCCGGGCTCGAACTGATGCTCACGGGCTCGTTCCAGCCGCTCGCCGCGGGCGCCGACGACGGCGGCTTCGACCTTGGCGCGTACCTGCGTCGCCGTGGCGTCGCCGGCGAGCTGGACGTCGAGCGCGTCCGCGCCACCGGCGGCCGGCGGGACGGAGCGGCCGGGGCGATCGACGCGATCCGGCGACGGGCCGAGACGGCGATCGCCACCGGCCTGTCGCCGACGGCCGCCGCGCTGGCGCGGGGGATGGTGCTCGGCGCGGACGAGTCGATCCCACGGACGGTGCGCGACGACTTCCGCGACGCGGGGCTGGCGCACCTGCTCGCCGTCAGCGGTCAGAACGTGATGCTGCTCGTCGTCCTCGCGCTGCCGCTGCTGGCCGCGACCGGACTGTCGCACACGGCACGGATCCCGTTCCTGCTCGCGCTGATCGCGCTCTACGTGCCGCTCGCCGGCGGCGGGCCCTCGGTCCAGCGTGCGGGGGTGATGGGCGCCGCCGGGCTCGTCGCGATGGCGGCCGGGCGTCCCGCGTCGCGCTGGTACGCGCTCGCGCTCGCCGCCTGCGTCACGCTGACCCTGAACCCGCGTGCCGTCGGCGACGTCGGTTGGCAGCTCTCGTTCGCCGCGGTGGCAGGGATCGTCCTGCTGGCCGCGCGCATCCGGCGGCGCCTGACCGCGTTGCCGGCGCCCGTCGCGGAGGGCGTCGCGCTGACCGTGTCCGCGACCGTCGCGACCGCGCCGCTCGTCGCCCACCACTTCGGCACGGTCCCGGTTGCGGGGCTGGCGGCCAATGTCGCCGCCCTGCCCTTGGTGGCACCGATCATGTGGCTCGGCATGGTGCGGGCGGCGCTCGGCCAGGCGATCGCCGTCGGCGGACCGCTCGCGGGCGCCGGCGCACTCCCCAACGCCGCCGTGGGCATCGCGCTGGGCCCGCTCGTCGACGGGCTGGAGCGACTCTCGGCCCTGTTCGCCGACGCACCCGGCGGGCAGCTGCGACTGACGCTCGCCGGGCCGGTTGCGGTCGGGCTGGCCTACGCGGCGATCGCGCTCGCCGTCGTGGCGGCGGCGCGCGTCGTGCGCCGGCTCGACACGCGGGCCTCGACGGCGGTCGCGCGCGTGCGGCGCCTGCCGCGCTCGCGCCGGGCCGCCCTCGCGGTCGCGGCGGCGCTCGTGACGATGCTCGTCGTCGCGCGTGGGCTTGCGCCGGCGGGGCCTCCGACCGAGCTCACGGTCAGCTTCCTCGACGTCGGCCAGGGCGACGCGACGCTCGTCCAGCATCCCGACGGCAGCGCGGTGCTCTTCGACGGCGGACCGCCGGAGGGCGGCGTCGCCCGCCTGCTGCGGCGCGCGGGCGTCGGGCGGCTATCGGCGCTCGTCATGACCCACGCCTCGCGCGACCACCACGGCGGCCTTAGGGATGTCGTCGAGCGGTATCCGGTCGACCTGCTGCTCGACGGCGGCGACGGCACGCGCGACCGCGGCTTCCGGCAGATCGCCGCGCGGGCCGTCGCGGGCGGTGCCCGGCGGCTGGCCACCACGGCGCCACTCACCGTCCACGCCGGGTCGCTGCGGATCGAGGTGCTCTCGCCACCGCCCCGCCCGCCCGGCCCGCCGCCGGACGACCCCAATCCGCGCGCGGTCGTCGCGGTCGTCAGCGCCGGCAGCTTCGATCTGCTGCTCTCCGGCGACGCCGAGAGCGAGGCGCTGCTGCCGCTCGCGCTGCCAGACGTCGAGGCGATCAAGGTCGCGCACCATGGCAGCGCGGACGACGGCCTGCCCGCGCTGCTCGAGCGCCTGCGCCCCGAGCTCGCGGCGATTCCCGTCGGCGAGAACTCGTATGGCCATCCCGCCCCGTCGACGCTGACGGCGCTGCGCCGCGCCGGCGTGCCGACGTGGCGCAACGACCGCGACGGGACGATTCGCGTCGTCGTCGAGAATGGCGCGATGCGCGTCGAGGTGGAGGGGGGGAGGCCCGCTCGACACGCCGTAGGTGGCCGCACCGGTGGTGGCGGCGGGTGCGTGAGGGGTCGTCGCCGCCGGTCCGTAGGATCGGTGCGTGGCCGACCTCAAGCCCGTGTACCTGATCTGCGGCGACGACGACGCCAAGATCGACGCGTGGCGGGCCCGGGTACGCAAGCGCGCCGAGGCGGAGAACGGGCCCGGCGGCATCGAGGCGTTCGACGCGCGCTCCGACGACGCCGGCGAGGTCGCCGCTTCGCTCGCGGCGCTCACGTTCGCCACCGGCACGCGCTATCTGCTCGTCGACGACGTGGGCGCATGGAAGGCGGCGGACGCCGCGCCGCTGATCGAGGCGCTCGCCGCTCCGACGCCTGACACGGTGCTCGTGCTGGTCGTCCGCGGCAAGCCGCTCAAGGGCCTGGTCGACGCCGTCGAGACGGCGGGCGGAGAGATCCGCGAGCACGCCGCCCCCAAGCCGTGGGAGCTGCCGAAGTGGGCGACCGGGCGCGCCCGCGAGCTCGGCCTGCGGCTCGACGGCGAGGCCGCGAAGGCGCTCGTCGCGCTCGCCGGCCCGAGCCAGCAGCGGCTCACGCGCGAGATCGAGAAGCTCGCGATCGCGCTCCATCCCGAGCCGACCGCGCGCGTCGAGGACGTGGAGCGGCTGACGGCCGGCGAGGGCAGCGCGAAGGTGTACGACCTCGCCGACGCGCTCGCGGAGGGCAACGCCGAGGCGGCGATCGAGCTCGCCGAGGACCTCGCCCAGCGCGGCGAGCGGCCGAGCCGCTTCGTCTACCCGATCGTCGGCCGGCTGCGCGAGGTCCACCGCGCCGTCGAGCTGCTCGAGGACGGCGCGACCGAGAAGCAGCTCGCCAGCGCGCTCAAGGCACCACCCTGGCGCGCGAAGAAGATCGTCGCGCTCGCCCGCCGCGCCGACCGCGAGTCGCTCGAGCGCGCCCTCTGCCGCTTCGCCGACCTCGAGGTCGAGCTGCGCGGTGGCGGTACGCTCGGCGAGGACACCGCCGTCACGCTGGCATTGGCAGCGGCCGCCTGAGCGGCTTGAGGGGCCGTGCGGCGGAAAGCCGCCGAACGGGCCGGCGTCGTTGTCGGTCAGCGGGTCGTTGATCCACACCGTGCCCGCCCTGATCGCGCGCATGCAGCGGACGGCTGTCTCGAGGTCGCGCGTGTAGACGTTGGCGTCGAGCCTCGACCTGGGCTCGAACCTTGCCGCCTGGATCGCCGCCCGCGCCGTCATCGCCGACCGGCGCAAGCTGTGCCTGCGGTGACGCTACGCGCCGGTGGCGGAGGCGCGCAGCCGCGCGGCGCGGGACTTCTTGCGTGCACCGGTGTTGCGGTGGATGGCGCCGGTGCTGACGGCGCGATCGATGCGCGAGGAGAGGGCGCGAAACTCAGTGTCGGCGGTGTCGGCGTCGCCGGCCTCGGCGGCTGCCTCGAGGCGCCGGAAGTAGGTCTTGATCGCCGACGTGTAGCGACGGTTCTCCTGCCGCTCACGCTCGGTGCGCAGGATTCGCTTCTTCTGTGACGCGATGTTTGCCATGTGCTCAGAGACCGCGACACCAAGGGAAGGGCGCGGCGGCGGCGTAGTGTAGCGGGGATGGCCCATTCGACCACCGCGGAGCCCGCGCCGCGGGGTGAGAGCCCGGGCGATCGGGGCGGCCGGCTCGCCCGCAGCACCGCCTTCTTCTCGGCCGCGACCGGCCTCTCGCGCGTGCTCGGGCTGGCGCGCGAGATCGTCGCGGCGCGCTACTTCGGCGTCAGCGGTGCGATGTCGGCGTTCACGATCGCCTTCCAGGTGCCGAACCTCGTGCGCGCGCTGTTCGCCGACGCGGCGCTGCAGGGCGCGTTCGTGCCGGTCTTCACGGATCTGCTCGAGCAGGGCCGCCGGCGCGAGGCGTTCCACGTCGCGTCGAGCCTGTTCTTCCTGATCGTCCTCGTGCTCGGCCTGACGACGGCGCTGTTCGTGCTGCTCGCCGAGCCGATCATGTCGCTGATCGTCCCGGGCTTCGCCGACGACCCGGCGCTGCGCGACCTGACGGTGTCGCTCGCCCGGCTGATGTTCCCGATCGTCCTGATGCTGGCCCTCTCGGGGCTGATCGTGGGGATGCTCAACAGCTTCGAGCACTTCAGCGTGCCGGCGCTCGCGCCGGTCGCCTGGAACGTCGTGATCATCGGCGCGCTCGTCGGGATGACGCCGCTGTTCGAGGGCCAAGACCGCATCTACGCCTACGCGATCGGCGTGCTGGTCGGGACGCTGGTGCAGTTCCTGCTGCCGATCCCGTGGCTGCGCGGGCGTGGCGGGCGCTTCTCGATCGCGCTCGATCTGCGCAACGAGCACGTTCTGCGCGTCCTGCGGCTGATGCTGCCGGTGACGCTCGCGCTCGGGATGATCAACCTCGGCCTGCTGATCAACTCGCTCGTCGGCACGCTGGTCTCGGATCAGGCGCCGGCGGCGATCGACAAGGCGTTCCGAATCTACCAGCTGCCGCAGGGCCTGTTCTCGATCTCGATCGCGACCGTCCTGTTCCCGACGCTGTCGAAGCTCGCGGCGCGCGGCATGCGCGACGACCTGCGCGCGACGATGGCCAACGGCGTGCGGCAGATCCTGCTGCTGCTGATCCCGAGCGCGGTGCTGATGGCGGTGCTGGCCGAGCCGATCACCCGGCTCGTGTACGAGCGCGGGGCGTTCGGCACGGACGCGACCGACCTCGTCGCCACGGCGATGGTCTGGTGGTCGATCTCGCTCCCGTTCCAGGGCATGAGCCTGCTGTTCACGCGCACGTTCTTCGGCCTGCAGCAGCCGTGGGCTACGACCGCGCTGGCGGTCGTGAACATGGCGGTCAACGCCGCCGTCGCGCTGGCCCTCTACCGGCCGTTCGGGATCGCGGGCATCATCATCGGGACGGTCGCCGGCACGCTCGTCATGACGGCAGCTCAGGGTTGGCTGCTGCGCCGCGAGCTCGGCGGGATCGAGGGCCGCCGCACGCTCGGCGCGCTGGTGCGGATGCTGGTCGCCGCCGCGGCGCTGGCCGCGATCTCCTACCTGGCCTGGCGCGGCCTCGACGACGCGCTCGGCAGAGGTCTCCTGGCGCAGATCGTCGCGGTCGGCGCCGCGATCGCCGCCGGCCTCGTCGGCTACGCGGGAGCCGTCTGGGCGCTGGGCGTGCCCGAGGCGCGCCAGGTCGCCCGGCTGCTGCGCCGGCGCGCGGCCCAGTAGCGGCCTCTGGCGCTGCGCCGGATGCCCGCGGTCAGGTTGTCGCATTTCGCGCCGGCCGCCGCCTACCGCGACTGTTCGGAACAGTGATACATTCGCCGGCATGCTGTCGCCGGTGGAGCGCACGTCCGTTCCCGACCGGGTCTTCGCACGGCTGTGCGAGGCGATCGTCGCCGGCCACTACGCGCCCGGCGAGCGCCTTCCCGCTCAGCGCGCGCTGGCGGCGGACCTCGGCGTCAACATGGCGTCGGTCCGCGAGGCCCTCAAGCGCCTCCAGCAGCTGCGGCTCGTCGAGGTGCGCCACGGCGAGCCCACGCGCGTGCTCGACTGGCGTCAGTCCGGGATCGAGGCGCTCGCGCTGCTCGGCCGGGTCGACGGGCAGGTCGTCGGCCCGCTGTTCGAGGCGCGGCGACTGCTGCTGACCGAGGTCGCGCGGCTCGCGGCCGAGCGCCGGAGCGCCGAGCAGGCGGAGCAGATCGCCGCGCTCGCCGGGGCGGTCGGCGCGGCCGCCGACGACGAGGGGGCGCAGCTCGCCGACTGGGCGTTCGTCGCGGCGCTGGTCGAGGCGGCCGACAACCTGGTCCTGCAGCTGATCGTCAGCTCGGTGCGCGAGCTGTACCTGGCGAACGCGTCGCGGTTCGTCGCGCTCGTCTCCCCAAGGGGCGAGGTCGAGCCGCTCTACCGCGAGATCGCCGCGGCCGTGGGCGACGGCGACGGCGATGCGGCGGCGACGGCGATGTCGCGGCTCGCCGCCATCCACGAGCGGCGAATGGGCAACGCCGCTTGAGCGGGAGCCTCGACAGCTTCGTCGCGGCGGCGCCCTGGCCTCAGCGGCCGCTGCTGCGCGCGCTGCTCGCGCTGGCTGTGCGCCCGCGGGGCATGGCGCTGCTCAGGCGGCTCGCGCCGCTCGATCAGCTGGCGGGCTCCGTCGTCGCGCTCGGCCGCTACGACGACCCCGCCGTCAGCCGCCCGCTCGGCTGGGATGCGGCCGCCATCGTCGCGCGCGGCCGTGGGCTGCGCCGGGCGGAGGGGCGGCCGTGACGCCGCCGGCGCAGACGTGGGTGTCGGCGGCTCGCACGACGTGCCGGCGGCCCGCGGCGGTCCTGCGATGACGACCGCACGAACGCTCGACGCCGACGTATGCGTGATCGGAGCGGGGGCCGGGGGCGCCGTCGTGGCCGCCGAGCTCGCCGAGGGCGGCGCGCGCGTGGTCGTGCTCGAGCAGGGTCCCGAGCACGACGCGGACGACTTCAGCGCGCGGCCACCGGAGATGCTCGCGAAGCTCTACCGCGACGGCGGCCAGTCGATGACGATCGGCAGGCCGCCGATACTGCTGCCGCTCGGGCGCGGCATCGGCGGCACGACGCTCGTGAACTCCGGCACCTGCTTCCGCACGCCGCCGCGCGTGCTCGAGCGCTGGCGCGACGACTTCGGCCTCGATCTCGACGAGGAGTCGCTGCGCCCGTGCTTCGGGCGCGTCGAGGAGGCGCTGTCGGTCGGCGAGGTCACGCCCGAGCTCGCCGGCGGCAACGCCGCGGTCGCGCGGCGCGGCGCCGAGCGGCTGGGATGGTCCCACGGCTACCTGCGCCGCAACGCCCGTGGCTGCGTCGGCTCGGGGGTATGCGCCTACGGCTGCCCGACATCGGCCAAGCAGCACACCGGGATCACGTACGTGCCGCGCGCACGTGCCGCCGGCGCGACGATCGTCACCGGCGCCGACGCGCGCCGGATCGTCGTCCGCGGCGGGCGCGCGCGGGGCGTCGAGGCGCGGCTCGCAGGCGGCGGTGGCCTGACCGTCGACGCGCCGACGGTCGTCGTTGCCAGCGGCACGATTTACACGCCGCTGCTGCTCGAGCGCAACGAGCTCGGCCACGGGTCCGGCCAGCTTGGGCGCAACCTGTCGCTGCACCCGGCGCTCGGGACTTTCGCGCTGATGGACGAGGTCGTCGACATGGCGCGCGGAGTCCCGCAGAGCCTCTACGTCGACGAGTTCGCCGACGACGGGATCATGTTCGAGGGCGCGGCGGGGCCGCCGTCGTACGCGGCGCTGGCGCTGCCGCTCACGGGGCGCCGCCACGACGAGGCGATGCGCCGCTACCGCAACCTGGCCCAGTTCGGGCTGATGGTCAGCGACAGCTCGCGCGGTCGCGTGCGAGCGGTCGCCGGACGGCCGCTGATCCGCTACGACCTCGGCGAGCGCGACATGGAGCGCTTCCGCGTCGGCCTCGCCCGGATGGAGGAGCTGTTCCTCGCCGCCGGCGCGCGCGAGGTGTATCTGCCGCTTCCGCGCGACGTGCGGCCAGAGCGCGCGCGTCCGCGCGACCTGCGCCCGATGGCCTTCCACCCGCTGGGGACCGCCCGCGCCGACGCCCGCTCGACCCACGGCGTGGTCGACGGCGACCTCGCGCTGCACGGGGTCGACGGCGTCTACGTCGCCGACGGCTCGGTCGTGCCGAGCGCCCTCGGCGTCAACCCGCAGCTCACGATCATGGCGCTCGCCACGCGGCTCGCCTTCCACCTGCTCGAACGCCCCGCCAAGCCAAGCCAGAGGAGCCCAACATGTCATTCCTGATCGACCCGGCCCTGCTCTACGCCCAAGGCCGCGCCTACTCGGCGGTTGCCGGCGACGATCGCCCCGCCGTCGCCGACGCGGCCGTCGCCGCGACCACGCTGGCCGTCTTCTGGGGAGTGAGCGTCGGCCTCTACCTCGACAAGCCCTGGACGCGCCCGATCTGGCGCGCCTGCCGCGCCGAGTCGGGCCGCGACTGGATGCTCAACTCCGGCGTCACCCGCTTCGACTGGCGCCGCGCCGGTCCCCGCACCCACGCGATCAGCGCGGCGATCTTCTTCACCTATCCGCTCTGGCTCCTACTCGGCATGCGCTCCGGCCGCCGCTGACGCTCGGCCGCTGAGACCGCTCGCCCTGGCCCAGCGCCGCCTCCCGACCGTCCCTGTTCAGTTGAGGGGTCCTATGGGCCATCAAGTGGGATCGGATCACTGGATTGGGGTGCGATCGCGCAGCAGCTCGCGGAGCGTTCGCGCCACTGCGGGCGCCTCGTGGACGACTCGGCGCCAGGTCAGGCGAACGACGGCGTAGCCGGCTCGCTGGAGCTGGGCGTCGCGCCAGCGGTCGCGCTCGAACGCCGCCGCCGTGGCGTGGGAGGCGCGGCCGTCGGTCTCGACCACCACGCGCTGATCTCGCCACAGGGCGTCGACGGTCGCCACCTCGCCGTCGGCGAGCGCGAGCGGAACGTTGAGCTGAGGGGCCGGGAGGCCGGCCTGTCGGCAGAGTGCCAAGAAGCGCTCCTCGAGCTCGCTGCGCGTGATGGTGGCGCCGATCGCGTGCGATTCGAGTACTGCGCGGAGAGTCGCGGCGCCTCGACGCCTGCGGTGGCGCTCGAGCGCCGCCTCGATCTCACGCAGGTCGAAGACGCGCAGCGCCTCGGCGCGGTCGAGCGCCTGCTCGACCGCCCGCCGTGACGCGGCCTCACCGAGGTCGATCAGCGTTCGGGCGACCGCCGTGCACGGGATCCCGCGTGCCGTGGTGACCTCCTCCGGCGTCAGCGTGACGCTTCGGTGCACCCTGATCCCCAGGCGCGGATGGCTCGCACGGGGCGTGGTGACGTCGACGTCGCGCCGGCTGGTCGGCCGCAGGCCCCACAGGTCCGCGGCCGAGGCGTGGCTCACGACGACGCCCTCGCCGACCGCCAAGGCGGCCGCCATCAGCCGCCCGTCGGCGCTCACGACCGCATGGCCGACGGCATACGTGCCGCGGTGCAGGACGTGCAGCCGCCCGCGCTTGACGCGGTTCGCGATCGCGTCCACCCCTACGCCCAGCGCTCGCAGCTGCCTCCGAGCCACCACGCCGTGCTGGTGGCCGGCCAGCTCCGCGATCGCGCGATCGACGTCGCCGACCGCCAGCGCCGCCGCCTTCGCCGCATCCCTGTTCAGTTGAGGGGTCCTATGGGCCATCAAGTGGGATCCCATAAGAGGACGGCGCGCAGGAGGGCGACGGAGGTTACGGGCGCGTGCTGGCAGTCGCCGGGCGGGCGCGCCTCCATAATCAGTGGCCGTGAGCGCGCCCGCCGGCAACATCCGCAACTTCTCGATCATCGCCCACATCGACCATGGCAAGTCGACGTTGGCCGACCGCATCCTGGAGGTCACGGGCACCGTGGACGAGCGCGATCACCGGCCGCAGCTGCTGGACTCGATGGACCTCGAGCGCGAGCGCGGCATCACGATCAAGGCGCAGGCGGTGCGCGTGGAGTACACGGCGAAGGACGGCGAGACCTACCGCCTGCATCTGATCGACACGCCCGGCCACGTCGACTTCACCTACGAGGTGTCGCGCTCGCTGGCCGCCTGCGACGGCGCGGTGCTGGTCGTCGACGCCTCGCAGGGCGTCGAGGCGCAGACGGTGGCCAACACCTACCTCGCCGTAGAGGCGGGCCTCGAGCTGATCCCCGTGATGAACAAGATCGACCTCCCGGGCGCCGAGCCCGAGCGGGTCGCGGGCGAGATCGCCGAGCTGCTCGGCGAGCCGGCCGACGAGGTGATCCGGATGTCGGCGAAGACGGGAGAGGGCGTCACCGACGTGCTCGAGGCGATCGTCGCGCGGATCTCGTCTCCGGAGGGGGAGGGCGATGCGCCGGGGCGCGCGCTGATCTTCGACTCGGAGTTCGACCAGTACCGCGGCGTGATCGCGTACGTCCGCGTCGTCGACGGGGTCCTGCGCCGCGGCGACGCGATCGTCGCGATGCAGGCCGGCACGGTCGCCGACATCGACGAGATCGGCTTCTTCGGGCCGCTGATGCGGCCGGTCGACGAGCTCCAGGCGGGCGAGGTGGGCTACATAATCACCGGCATCAAGGACGTGTCGCTGCTGCGCGTGGGCGACACGCTGACGCCGAAGGCGCGCCCGGCCGCGGAGCCGCTGCCCGGCTACCGCGAGGTCAAGCCGATGGTGTTCTGCGGCCTCTTCCCGGTCGAGACCGACCGCTTCGCCGACCTGCGCGACGCGCTCGACAAGCTCGCGCTCAACGACGCGGCGCTCTCCTACGACCCCGAGACCAGCCAGGCGCTCGGGTTCGGCTTCCGCTGCGGCTTCCTCGGCCTGCTTCACATGGACATCGTGCGCGAGCGCCTCGAGCGCGAGTACGACCTCGAGCTGCTCGCGACGACGCCGAACGTCGAGTACGAGTGCACGCTCACCAACGGCGACGTCGTGCTCGTCCACTCGCCGAGCGACATGCCCGACCCGGGCGTGATCGAGGAGATCCGCGAGCCCTACATCCGCGCCACGATCCTCTGCCCGAAGGACGCCGTCGGCGCCGTGATGGAGCTGTGCCAGGAGCGGCGCGGCAACCACGTCGGCATGGGGTTCCTGTCCGAGCGGCGCGTGCAGCTCCACTACGACCTGCCGCTCGCCGAGATCGTGCTCGACTTCTTCGACCAGCTCAAGTCGCGCACCAAGGGCTACGCGTCGCTCGACTACGAGCTGACCGGCATGCGCCCGTCGAACCTCGTCAAGCTCGACATCCTGCTCGCCGGCGACCATGTCGACGCGCTCTCTATGGTCGTGCACAAGGACAAGGCGTACGCGGCCGGTCGCGGGCTCGCGGGGAGGCTGCGGAAGCAGATCCCGCGCCAGCAGTTCGAGGTCGCGATCCAGGCCGCGATCGGCTCGCACGTGATCGCCCGCGAGTCGGTCAAGCCGATGCGCAAGGACGTGATCGCCAAGTGCTACGGCGGCGACATCACGCGCAAGCGCAAGCTGCTCGAGAAGCAGAAGGCGGGCAAGAAGCGGATGAAGCAGGTGGGCCGCATCGAGGTCCCCCAGGAGGCGTTCCTGTCCGTGCTCACGCTCGGCGACGAGTCAGACTGACGGGGCCGGCCATGGCAACGCGGGGGCCGGGGGGCGCGCGCCCCCCGATCCCTCTCCATCCCTTAAGAACGCTTAATGGGGCACGCGTAGGTTC
>JBBECV010000002.1:0-46084 GCA_040881635.1 Thermoleophilaceae bacterium | reverse complement strand
GGGGGCTCACGCCCCCGGACCCCCGCGACGCCTGGCCGGCCGCGGTCGTCATGCGACGGCCTCGACGCCGACCGCGGCGTCGAAGGACTCGGTCGTCGGCTCGACGTCGATCGTCTCGAAGCTGCCGCGCACCGCGTCGAGGGTCTTCAGGCCCTCGCCGGTGATCACGAGCACGACGCGCTCGCCGGCACCGATGTCGCCACGCTCGGCGAGCTTTGCCAGCGTCGCCGTCGTGACGCCGCCCGCGGTCTCGGTGAAGATCCCCGTCGTCTCGGCGAGCAGCCGGATGCCGGCCTTGATCTCCTCGTCGGTGACCGCGTCGATCCCGCCGCCGGTGCGGCGCGCAAGATCGAGCGCATACGGCCCGTCCGCGGGGTCGCCGATCGCGAGCGACTTGGCGATCGTGTCGGGCTTCACCGGCGCGCAGAACTCGCGCTCGGCGGCGAACGCCTGCGCCACGGGCGAGCAGCCCTCGGCCTGCGCGCCGTTGAACGTCGGCAGCTCGCCGGCGACGAGCCCGACCTCGAGCCACTCCTCGAAGCCGCGCGCGATCTTCGTGATCAGCGAGCCCGACGCGATCGGGACGACGATGCGGTCGGGGAGCTGCCAGCCGAGCTGCTCGGCGACCTCGTAGGCGACGGTCTTCGAGCCCTCGGAGTAGTACGGCCTCATGTTCACGTTCACGAACGCCCAGTCGCGCTCGCCTGAGAGCTCGGTGCAGAGGCGGTTGACGTCGTCGTAGTTGCCCTTGACGGCGACGAGCTTGGTGCCGTAGACGCCGGTCGCGAGGATCTTCTGCTCCTCGAGGTCGGACGGCACGAACACGTAGGAGTCGAGCCCGGCCGCGGCCGCGTGCGCGGCGACGGCGTTGGCGAGGTTGCCGGTCGAGGCGCAGGCGACGACCTGGTACCCGAGCTCCTTGGCCTTGGCCAGCGCGACCGTGACGACGCGGTCCTTGAACGAATGCGTCGGGTTGGCGGCGTCGTTCTTGACCCAGACCTCGCCGAGGCCGAGGCGCTCGGCGAGCCGGTCGGCACGCAGCAGCGGCGTCAGGCCCGTCCCGAGCGTGTCGCGCGGCGCCGCCTCGAACGGCAGGAAGTCGGCGTAGCGCCAGATCGTGCGGGGCCCCGCCTGGATCCGGCGGCGAGTCGAGTCCGCGTCGAGCCCCGAGAAGTCGTACGCGACCTCGAGCGGGCCGAAGCACTCGTCGCAGACGTAGCGCGCCTCGAGCGGGTAGGTGGTCTGACACTCCTTGCACTTGAGCGCTTCTAGAGCCATTGGATGGTCCCCTTCATGTCGAAAGCCTCCGCCGCTTGCTTCGTGACGGAGGCTTCTCAAGCGCTTCGTCACATCTTCCAGACCTTGGTCTGATGGACTTGGCACCTTTCCTCGCGGCTGTCGCCGGTTGGATGGTTGCCGGGGCTTCGTAGGGCCATTTCCCTCCACCCCTCTGGATGCGTACGGCTATGTCAGTCCCGGACAGGATAGCGCGCTTGGGGACGGAATCAAGCTCCGGGGTAGAATCACCTCCGTGGCGGCCCCGACCGAAGACCCGCTCAGTCCCGACCCATGCCGAGCATCCCAAGGCCAAGACTCCGCCGCGCTCAGCGGATCGGACCCGACGCCGGGCCGTCGCCGGCCGCCCCTGAGCCGAACGTAGAGATCGTCGCGAGCGACGGCGCGCCCGCCGTCGCCGAGCGGCCGCTGCGCTGGATCAACATCCAGGAGCCGGGACCGGTCGACCGCGCCTGGCTGCAGGAGCACTTCGACTTCCACGCGCTCGACTACGAGGACGTCGCCTCGCGCAACCAGCGGCCGAAGATCGACGAGTACCCGGACTACCTCTTCATCGTCCTCCACTTCCCCGTCTACGACAAGGCCGTCAGGCGCCTCAACGCCGCAGAGCTCGACATGTTCGTCGGCCCCGACTTCCTGATCACGCTGCCGAACCGGCCGATCCCGCCCGTGGAGTACCTGTTCGAGCGCTGCCGCTCGTCGGAGGAGATGCGCGAGCAGCTGCTCTCCAACGGCCCCGGGTACCTGCTCTACAAGATCGTCGACGACTCGTTCGACTACTGCTTCCCGATGCTGCGCAAGGTCGGCAACAAGCTCGAGCAGATCGAGGAGGACATCTTCCTCGGGCGCTCCGAGGAGGTCGTGCGCGACATCTCCAACGTCAAGCAGGAGATCATCAACTTCCGCAAGATCATCCGGCCGCAGCGCTCGACCCTGCGCGACCTCGAGCGCACCAAGCAGCGCTACATGGCCGAGAGCCTCGACATCTACTTCGACGACATCCAGGACGCCTCCGAGCGGATCTGGGACATGCTCGAGAACTACAAGGAGGTCGTCGAGGCGCTCGAGAGCACCAACGAGTCGGTCATCTCCCACCACGTCAACGACATCCTGCGCGTCCTGACCGCGATCAGCGTCGTCGTCCTGCCGCTGACGCTGATCGCGAGCATCTTCGGCATGAACGTCGGCCTCCCCGGAGGCGGCGACCCCGGCAGCGACTCGCTCGCCGCCTTCGCCGCCATCGTCGCGGTGATGGTCGGCATGCTGCTCGGGATGCTCGGCTACTTCCGCGCGCGCGGCTGGCTGTAGCCTCCGGCCGCGTGAGCGAGATCGATCCGGGCATCTTCAAGGCGTACGACGTGCGGGGGCTGCATGGCTCGCAGATCGACGAGGACGTGGCGTATGCGGTCGGGCGCGGGTTCGCGCGGGTGCTGGCCGAGATGTACGGCGTGGCGCCGTCGGAGCTGCGGCTGGCGCTCGGGCGCGACATGCGGCTGACTGCGCCGGCGCTGGCGGAGCGGTACGCGCGCGGGATGAGCGAGGAGGGCGCGTCGGTCCTCGACATCGGGATGGTCGGGACGGAGATGCTCTACTGGACCGTCGGCTCGCGCGAGCTCGACGGCGGACTGATGTGCACCGCCTCGCACAACCCGAAGGCGTACACGGGCGCGAAGCTGGTCGGGCGCGGGGCGCTGGCGCTGTCGGGCGACGCCGGGATCGGCGAGCTGCGCGAGCTGCTGACCGGCCCTGGCCTGCCGGCGCCGAAGGGCGCCGCGGGTGCGATCGAGCGCGAGGACGTCTACGAGCCGTTCGGGCGCGACGCGATCGCCTGGATCGACGTCGACGCGGTCGCCCCGATGAAGGTCGTGCTCGACGGCGGCAACGGGATGGCCGGGCCGCTGTGCGGGCCGCTGCTCGACCGGCTGCCGATCGAGCAGGTGCGCACCTACTGGGAGCCCGACGGCGAGCTCCCCGACCACGAGCCGAACCCGCTGCTCGAGGAGAACCGGCGCTTCGTCGTCGACAAGGTCCGCGCCGAGGGCGCCGTGCTCGGGATCGCCTGGGACGGCGACGCCGACCGCTGCTTCTTCATCGATGACACCGGCGCGTTCGTCGACGGCGACTTCCTGACCGCGCTGCTGGCCAAGTCGATCCTCGAGCGCGAGCCGGGCGCGACGATCCTCTACGACGTGCGCGCGAGCCGCGCCGTGCGCGACGTCGTCGAGCAGGCCGGCGGGACGGCGCGCGTGAACCGGGTCGGCCACGCCTTCTTCAAGACGCGGATGCGCGACGAGGGCGCCGCGTTCGGGGGCGAGGTGTCCGGCCACTACTACTTCCGCGACTTCTACTGCGCCGACTCCGGGACGCTGCCGGCGCTGCTGCTGCTCGAGCTGCTCTCGAAGGAGGGGCGCACGCTCGCCGACATGCTCGCGCCGCTGCGCGAGCGCTACTTCATCTCGGGCGAGATCAACTCCGAGGTCGCCGACCAGGACGCGAAGATGCGCGAGATCGCCGACCGCCACGGGGACGGCGAAGTCTCGTGGCTCGACGGCGTGTCGGTCGACTACGAGGACTGGCACTTCAACGTGCGCCCGTCGAACACCGAGCCGCTGCTGCGGCTCAACGTCGAGTCGCTCGTGTCGGCGGACGACATGGCCGCCAGACGCGACGAGCTGCTCGCCCTGATCCGCGCGTGACGGACGCGGCGAGCGCCGACGGGTTCGCGGCCGCGGCCGCGGCGGGCGTCCACCGGCTGTCGATCCCGACGCCGTTCGCGGTCGGGCGGGTCAACGCCTACCTGATCGACGACGACCCGCTGACGCTGGTCGACGCGGGCCCCAACTCCGGCACGTCGTTCGACGAGCTGACGCGCGGCCTGGAGGCGCTCGGGCGGCGGCTGGAGGAGATCGAGCTGGTCGTGATCACCCACCAGCACATCGACCATCTCGGGCTGGTGGGGCTCGTCGCGGCACGATCTGGAGCCGACGTGGCGGCGATCGACCACGCGCTGCCGATCGTGGAGCGCTTCGCCGAGGAGATGCAGGCCGACGACGAGTTCGCGACCGCGACGATGCTGCGCCACGGAATCCCGCCCGACGTCGTCAGCGCGCTGCAGTCCGTATCGCGTGCGTTCCGCGCGTGGGGAGCGCCGGCGAAGGTGACGCGCGTCCTGCGCGACGGGGACGAGATCGCCTTTGGCCAACGGAGCCTGCGCGTGCACTGGCGTCCCGGGCACTCGCCGACCGACACGGTCTTCGAGGACGCCGACCGGCGGATGCTGATCGGGGCCGACCACCTGCTCGGCCATATATCGTCGAACCCGCTGATCACGCGTCCGCGCGACGGGTCTTCGCGACGGCCGCAGGCGCTCGCCGCCTATCTCGACTCGCTGGCGCGCACGCGCGAGATGGACCTCGACGTCGTCCTCCCCGGCCATGGCGATCCCGTCACCGACCACCGCTCGCTGATCGACACCCGCTTCGAGCTCCACCGCCGCCGCGCCGACAAGCTCCACCGCCTGATCGCCGAGCGCCCGCGCAGCGCGTACGAGCTGGCGCAGTCGCTGTGGGGCAACATCGCCGTCACGCAGGCCTACCTGACGCTGAGCGAGGTGCTCGGCCACACCGACCTCCTGCTGAACGCCGGCCGCGTAGGTGAGGTCGAACGCGACGGCAGAGCCGTCTTCGAGGCCCTCGAGCCGCCCGATTCGTAACGGAGGCGGACTGGTGGGGTTTGCGTCTGTCGTGCCCTCACACGATCTGCCGAGCTCCCCAGCCGTCGCCCGCTCCGGCGCGGAGGGACGCGCCGAGGAGCTCGCACGGCGCCTGCTGCCCGCGCGCACCGAGAAGAAGCGGATGCTGGTGATCGTCAACCCGTACGCGACGACGGTGTCGGACCGGCTGCGCAACCTCGTCGTCTACGCGCTCGAGTCGCGCTACGACGTCGAGGCCGTCGACACCGAGCGGCGCGACCACGCGACCCAGATCTGCCGTGAGGCGGCCGGCGAGGGCTACGACGTCGTCACGGCGTTCGGGGGCGACGGCACCGTCAACGAGGCCGCCAACGGCCTGGTCGGGTCGAGCACGCCGCTGACCTGCCTGCCCGGCGGCGCGACCAACGTCTTCCACCGCACGCTCGGGATTCCGGGTGACGTCGTCGACGCGACCGAGCACCTGCTCGCACTCGCCGACGACTTCCGTCCGCGCAGGGTCGACGTCGGCCACGTCAACGGCCGGGCGTTCGTGTTCTCGGCCGGCGTCGGCCTCGATGCGAGCGTCGTCGAGCGCGTCGACGCCCATCCGCGGCTGAAGGCGCGCCTGGGCGAGTGGTACTACAGCTGGGCCGCGCTCTCGGCCTTCAACCGCCGCTACCTGCTCAACCCTCCGCGGATGCGCGTCACGATCGACGGCGAGGCGGTCGACGGCGTCACCGTCGTCGCGCAGAACTCCGACCCGTTCACGTTCTTCGGCTCGCGGCCGATCCGCGTGTGCGGCGGCGCCGGCCTGGACACCGGATCGCTCAGCGTGTCGGTCCTGCGCCGCGCGGCGCCGGTCGACCTGCCGACACTGATCCCGCGCCTGCTCTCCGGCCGGTCCACCACCGTTGCACGCCACCGCCAGATCGGGGGCTTCCCCGAGGTCGCCGAGGCGCTCGTCGAGAGCGCCGACAGCCGCCCGCTCCCCGTCCAGGTCGACGGCGACTACATCGGCGACCACGACTCGATCCGCTTCAGCGCCGCCCCCGGCGCCCTGACCGTCGTCTCCTGAGGCGGCGCCTCAGGTGGGCGTGACGCGGTAGGCGTCGAATACCGAGTCGATGTTGCGCAGGCGCTGGATGCAGTGCTTGAGCGCCTGGGTGTCGCCGACCTCCACGACGAAGCGGTTCTTGATCATCGGGTGGACGGTCGTGCAGCGGGCCTCGATGATGTTGACGCCGGTCTCGGCGAGGCAGCGCGAGAGGTCCTCGAGCAGGCGGTGGCGATCCCAGCCGTCGATCTCGATCTCGGCGCGGAAGGAGGCGCCCGAGGCGTCGCCCTCCCACCAGACCTTGGTGAAGCGCTCGGGGTTGCGCTGGAGGGCGCGGACGTTGGTGCACGCCTCGTGGTGGATCGTGATTCCCTTGCCGAGCGAGATGTAGCCGACGATCGGGTCCCCCGGCACCGGCCGGCAGCACTTGGCCATCCGCAGCATCACGTCGTCGATGCCGTCGACGACGATGCCGTAGGCGGACGCGGTGCCGGTCGAGCGCGAGCCCTCGCGCTTGGTCTCGAGCAGCGCCGCCGGACCGCCGGAGTCGACCGCGGACTCGCCCTGGCGCAGCTTCTGCATGATCTTCTGGGTGACGACCTTCGCCGACACCTTCGCCTGGCCGAGCGCGATGTAGAAGTCGTCGCCCTTGCGGAAGCCCATCTCGCGGATGACGTCGGCGAGCAGCGGCGAGCCGGCGATCCGCTGCGGCGGCAGCCCCTGGCGGCGGAGGCTCTCCTGGAGGATCTCGCGGCCGGTGCGCTCGGAGTCCTCGCGCCGCTCGCGCTTGAACCAGGCGCGGATCTTCGACTGGGCGCGCGTCGTCTTGGCGAGCGAGAGCCAGTCGCGCGAGGGCCCGCGCTCCTTCTTCGACGTCAGCACCTCGCAGATGTCGCCGGACTGCAGCTCGTAGCCGAGCGGCACGATCTTGCCGTTGACCTTCGCGCCGACGCAGCGGTGGCCGACGTCGGTGTGGACGGCGTAGGCGAAGTCGAGCGGAGTCGCGCCGCCGGCGAGCGACTTGACCTCGCCCTTCGGCGTGAAGACGAAGACCTCGTCCTCGAACAGGTCCGCCTTCAGTGTCGCGGCGAACTCCTGCGGATCCTGCATCTCCTTCTGCCAGTCGACGAGGTGCTTGAGCCACTCGACCTTCTCCTCGGGCCGCTTCTTGCCGTCCTTGTAGATCCAGTGGGCGGCGATGCCGTACTCAGCCGTGTGGTGCATCTCGGGGGTGCGGATCTGGATCTCCAGCGGCCTGCCCTCGGGCCCGATCACGGTCGTGTGGAGGGCCTGGTACATGTTGAACTTCGGCATCGCCACGAAGTCCTTGAAGCGGCCCGGAAGCGGCTTCCAGAGCGAGTGGATGACGCCGATCGCGCCGTAGCAGTCCTTGACCGAGCCGACGAGCACCCGCATCGCGGTCAGGTCGTAGATCTCGTTGAACTCGCGCCCCTTGCGCGTCATCTTCGAGTAGATCGAGTAGAAGTGCTTGGCGCGGCCTGAGATCTCGGCGTCGATGCCGACGGCCTGGAGCTCTTGGGAGAGGTACTCGCCGGCGCGCGAGACATAGCTCTCGCGCTCGTCGCGCTGCTGGCTGACGAGCCCCTTGATCTCGCTGTACTTGCGCGGGTGGAGCGTCGCGAAGGCGAGGTCCTCGAGCTCCCACTTGATCGCGTGGATGCCGAGCCGGTGCGCGAGCGGGGCGAAGATGTCGAGCGTCTCGCGCGCCTTCTCCTGCTGCTTGGGCTTGGGCATCGCGTCGATCGTGCGCATGTTGTGCAGCCGGTCGGCGAGCTTGATCAGGATGACCCGGATGTCCGAGGCCATCGCGACCATCATCTTGCGGTAGTTCTCGGCCTGCCGGTCGTCGCGGCTCTGGAACGTGATGCCGGTCAGCTTGGTGACGCCGTCGACGAGCTGGGCGACCTCGTCGCCGAACTGGTCGCGGACCGCGTCGAGCGAGGCGCTGGTGTCCTCGACCGTGTCGTGCAGCAGGGCGGCGCAGAGGGTCGCGGTGTCCAGCCGCATGCCGGCGCAGATCTTGGCGACGCTGACCGGGTGGACGATGAAGTCGTCGCCGGAGGCGCGGCGCTGGTCGGCGTGGCGCTCGCAGGCGAAGGCGAACGCCTCTTCGACCTTGGCGCGGTCGACCGGCTCGGCGGCCTCCTCGGCGTGCTCCTCCACGACCGCGAACAGGTCGCCGAGCAGCACGCGCTCCTCGGTGGAGAGCCGGTCGTCGGGAACGGCCGCCGGCGGCCCGTCGACGCGACCGACGGGCTCACGCTCGAAATCGGGGTCGACGATCCCTGTCCTGGAGGGCTTGCCCATGGATGTGAGTGTAGAACGGCGCCCCGCCGGCACGCCGGGGCTCAGACGGCGGCGCGCACCGGCTCGCGCTGCGGTGCGCCGAGGTACAGCTCGGCCGCCGCGAGGCGGGCGGCGTAGGCGCGGTGCGCGGGCGAGCGGTCGAGGTCGGTGCGGCCACCGGCTCCCGTGAGCAGGCGTGGACCGCCGGCGGCGTCGGGCTCCCAGGTCGCGAGGCCGAGCTCGCAGAGGACGCGGACGAGCCGGCCGCAGTGGCTGGCGCAGCGGGGGTGCGAGCCGGTGCCGCGCAGCACGTGTGCGAGATCGGCGCCGGTGAGCGCGCCGGCGGCATCGAGGGCGCGCCAGAGGTCGATCAGCGCGGGGCGCAGGTGGAGGCGCTCGCGCCAGCAGGCGAGGGCGACCTCGCGCTCGGGCTCGCCCCAGGCGAGATGTGCGGTCGCCGGCCCGTCGGCGGCGGGACCCGCCAGCAGGGCGAGGCCGTCGCCGACCGGTGGCGGATCGATTGCGACGACGTGGGCGAACGCGCCGATGACATCGGGATCGGCGCCGAGGGCCTCCCACGAGACGACCGCCAGCGAGTCCGGGGCCATGCCGCCGACGAGCCGCTCGAGTCCGCCGCGGCGGCGGCCGACGTCGGCGACGACCAGGACCACGCTCTCGCCGCTCGTCAGCAGGTCGCCCGCGAGGCCGGCGAGCCCTTCGCCGTGGCGGGCCACGATCTGGCGAGGCCTTGCGGGTCCGGTCGCCGGCCACCAGGCGGCGGGGTCGGCGGCGAGCTCGCGGTCGATTGCGTCGTGCAGCTCCGGCTCGGTGGCGAGGTCCTCGATCGTCCCGCTGCGCGTCGGCGTCAGCGAGCGGAGCACCACGCGGGCCTCGACGGCGCCGTTCCAGCGGTTGCGCTCGAGCGACACGGCGAGGTCGTGCTCGCACGAGCCGGCGTCCGCGAGGGCGCGCTGCGAGGTTCGAAACGCGACGCCGCGCGCGCGGGCGGAGCCGCCGGCGAGCGTGAAGCGGGCGTGCTCGCGCTTCTCACCCATCGCGGTGACGTGCTCCACCCGGGCCGACGGGACCATCAGCACGGGCGCCGGATTGCTCGCGCCGAAGGGCCCGAGCCGCTCGAGCTCCTCGGCGAGGTCGAGCGTCAGAGCGCCTGGAGGGACGACCGCGTCGGCCTCCTGGACCGGGACGAGGTCGCCCGGGGCGAGCGCGGCGCCGGCGTGCGCGGCCAGTCCGGCGCGCAGATCCGGCAAGCGGTCGGCGGCGATCTCGAGGCCGGCGGCCATGCGGTGGCCGCCGTAGCGGTGCAGGAGGCCGGCGCAGGCGCCGAGGCCCGCATGGAGGTCGTAGGGCGCGATGCTGCGGCCCGAGCCGCGGCCGGTGTCCCCGTCGAGGGCGACCACGACGCATGGCCGCCGGTGGCGCTCGACCAGCCGCGAGGCGACGATGCCGACTACGCCTGGGTGCCAGTCCTCGCCCGCGACGACGATCGCGGCCGCCGAGAGCTGGTCGGCGCACAGGCGCTCGGCCTCGTGCGCGATCGCCCGCTCGAGCTGACGCCGGTCGTGGTTGAGGCCGTCGAGCTCGCTCGCGATCTCGTCGGCACGCTCGCCGTCCTCCGTCAGCAGCAGCTCGAGCGCGCCGTCGGCGCGGCCGAGCCGCCCGGCGGCGTTCAGGCGCGGGCCGAGGCGGAAGCCGGCGGCGCGCTCGTCGACGTCGCCGGGATCGAGCGCCGCCACCCGCATCAGAGCGCGCAACCCGGCCTTGCGCGTGCGCGCGAGCGCTTCGAGGCCCGCCCTTGCGATCCGCCGGTTCTCGCCGACGAGCGGGACCATGTCGCAGAGCGTCGCCAGCCCCGCGAGGTCGAGGTCCTCCTCGGCCGACGCCGGGTCGAGGTCCGCGGCGGCGCGCAGGCGCTCGGACAGCTTGAGCGCGACCGCCGCCCCGCAGAGATGCTCGAACGGATACTCGCCGAGCGCGGGGTGCACCACCGGGCAGTCCGGCAGCGCCGGCCCGGGACGGTGGTGATCGGTGACCACGACGTCGACGTCGAGCGAGCGGGCGAGCGCGATCTCGTCGACCGCGGTGACGCCGCAGTCGACCGTCAGGATCAGGCCCGCCCCGTCCGCGGCGAGCTCGCGCACGGTCGCGTCCGCGAGGCCGTAGCCCTCCTCCCGGCTGGGCAGCCGCCAGCGGGGATCGGCGCCGAGCGCGCGCAGCGCGCGGACGGCGATCGCAGTCGAGCAGACGCCGTCGACGTCGTAGTCGCCGAACACGACGATCCGCGATCCTGCGCGCACGTGCCGCAGGACCAGCTCGCACGCGGCGCCGACCGCGTTCAGCTGCTCGGACGGGTGGCGCTCGGCAGCCGCCAGGAAGGCACGCGCGCCCGCCACGTCGGCGATCCCGCGCCGCGCCAGGATCGCCGCGGTCGCCGGCGAGACGCCGAGCTGCTCAGCGAGCACGACCGCATCAGCCGCCCCATAGGGGTCGCACGACCAGCGCGATACCTCGCGAACCACGCCGCCATTGTCGCCGCCGCCCCGGACGCACGTCGGCGGACGGCCTACAGCACGTCCGGGCGGTGCTCGCCCTCGGTCCTCGAGCCGTACCACCAGGAGATCGCCAGCGCGACGATCGTGCCCGGGACGGCCACGATCGCCTGGACGAGGTCCGTGTCGTTCGTTCCGGGGACGGTGAATCCGGACACGACGAAGCCGAAGAGGGCGGCACCGGCGCAGGCCGCCAGGAACGCGCCGACGATCCCGCCGTAGAAGCGGTCTGGGACGAACACGGCGAAGTGCCACAGCGCGATGCCCATCATCACCCACACGACCATGCTCATCGTCAGCGCCTCCCGTGCTTCCTGCGAGCGCGGTTCTGCGCGCGCCTGGCCTTGCGTGCGGCGGCCGCGGCGTCGTCGGCCGAGCCGTTGCCGCCGCCATCGCCGTCGCCCCTCGGCGCCGTCGGCGGTGGCGATGCGGGGGGCGCGCTCGTGGCGGCAGTGGCGGCCGCCGGGGCGGGGCGGGGCGCCGTGCGCGGAGGCGCGACGCCCGGCCGCTGGCCATCGCCATCCCCGAGCACGCCCGAGGCGAACGGCGGGACCACGCCGCCGTTCTCATCCATGATCATGCGCCGGCGGCGCACGTAGACCGGCTCGCGCTCCTTCCAGAGCGTCAGCACGGGCGAGGCGATGAAGATCGAGGAGTAGGTGCCGGACGCGACGCCGACGAGCAGCGCGAACGCGAAGTCCTGGAGCGTCTCGCCGCCGAAGAACATCAGCGCGGCAACCGGCAGCAGGGTCGAGAAGCTCGTCGCCAGCGACCGCGTCAGCACCTCGGACATCGAGCGGTTGACGATCTGGGCGAACGCCGCACGCGGCATGCGCGGCACGTTCTCGCGGATGCGGTCGAAGACGATGATCGTGTCGTAGAGCGAGTAGCCGAGGATCGTCAGCATCGCCGCGACGGTGGCGGACGTCAGCTCGCGGTCGGTGAGCGCGTAGACGCCCGCCGTGATGAGGATGTCGTGCGACAGGGCGATCAGGACCGGCACGGCGAACTTCGCCTCGAAGCGCAGCGCGATGTAGATCGAGATCAGCAGCAGCGAGGCGATGACCGCGATCAGGGCCGTGCGCGCGACCTGCGCGCCGAACGTCGGCCCGATCGAGTTGACCGTGAAGTCGGCCCGCTCGACGCCGTAGCCGGCATCGAGCGCCTCACGGACCTCGCTCACCTCCGCCGACGACAGCGTCGCCGTCGAGATCTGGAAGACGGTGTCGCCGAGCTCGGGCTCCTCGACCTCCTGGATCTCCGCATCGGCGTGGCCGACGTCGGCGAGCGTCGAGCGGACGTCGTCGACGCTGGCCTCCTGGGCGATCGGCGTCTTGATCCGCGTGCCCGACTCGAAGTCGATGCCGAGGTTGATGCCCATGCCGGCGATCGCCAGCGCGCCGACCACCAGGATCAGGCCCGAGCCGGAGAAGAACCACTTCGACTTGCCGATGAAGTCGATGTGCCAGCGCGGGCCCTCGCTCGGCTCGCCGCGGACCCCGAGCGCGAAGCGCGACCCGATCAGCCGCGTGCGGCTCATCGAGCCGAGGATCGCCGAGGTGGCCAGCACGGCCGTGAACAGCGAGACCAGCGTGCCGACCCCGAGCGTGAAGGCGAAGCCCTTGACGCCCGCCGTCGCGAGCGTGAAGAGGATGAACGCGACGCCGACCGTGACGACGTTCGCGTCGATGATCGTGCGCAGGGCCTTCTGGTAGCCGTTCGCGATCGAGGCGGGTATCGACCTGCCGGCGCGCGCCTCCTCCTTGATGCGCTCGAAGATGACGATGTTCGCGTCGGCCGCGACGCCGAGCGTCAGGATCAGGCCGGCGATGCCCGGCAGCGTCAGCGTGATCGGGATCAGCTTGACGAGCGCGAACAGGAAGACGGCGTAGATGATCAGCGCCAGCGCCGCCACCCCGCCGAGCACGCGGTAGAAGCCGAGCAGGAACAGCATCGTCAGGCCGAGGCCCGCGCCGCCGGCGAGCAGGCCCTGGTCTAGCGCCTGCTGGCCGAGCGAGGCGGAGACCTGGGTCTGCGAGACCAGCCGCAGCTCGATCGGCAGCGCACCGATGCGCAGGCTCTCGGCGAGATCCTGGGTGTCCTGAATGTTGCCGATGCCGTTGATCTGGGCGCCGGTGCGGCCGTCGATGCCCTCCGGGTTCTCGCGGAAGTCGATCGTCGCGCGCGAGACGATCTCGTCGTCGAGCGTGATCGCGAAGCGCTGGAGGGCCTGCTCGGGGTCCGCTCCAGGCCCCAGGAAGACCGACGCCTCGGAGCCGCGGTCGGCGATCCGCTTCGTCACCGCCGCGAAGGACCGGCGGCCCTCGTCGGTGAACTCCATCGTCACGATCGGCTCGTTCGTGCGCTGGTCGAAGTTTTGCTCCGGGTTCTTGATGTCGGAGCCGGAGAGCTCGGAGTCGTCCTCGAGCACGAAGTAGTTCTGGACGTCCTCGGGCTGGTTCGGCGCCCGCTCGGCCTCGATCACGACGATCCCGCGCGGGACCTTCAGCACCTGCGAGCCGGCCGGCGGCCCGCCCTTCGGGGTCGCGGCGGACCGGCCCGTGCCGTCGGCCTCGCCGATCGGGACGCTTGCCAGCGCCTCCTGGCACTCGCTGTCCTTCGGGATGTCCTGCTGCGTGCGCTCCGGCCCTGTGTCGACGCCCTCGAAGTCCGTTACCAGCTCCTCGCAGCTCGAGTCGGGCCCGGCGATCAGCTCCTTGTCGGGGCCGAACAGGTAGAGGCGCCCGGTGTGGCTGTCGTTGCGGCGGTCGTAGTGGGTGCGGATCTTCTTGCCGTCGCCGTCGAAGCGCTGCTCGATCTCGTCGGACGGCCCGCCCGGCGGGATGTCGACGGGCTCGGGGCGTGGCTCCTGCTCGGTCGCGACCTCGACGGCCTCGAATAGGGCGTCCGGGCCGGCAAAGGGCGCGTCGGGGCCCTGGCGGCCGAGAACGTTGGGCTCCCAGTCGTAGAACTGCAGCTGGGCGGTGGTGCCGACCTGGTCGATCGCGCGATCGGCGTTGTCGACGTCGGGCAGCCCGATCGAGATCTGGTTCTCGCCCGCGCGCTGGATCTCGGGCTCGGACACGCCGAGCGCGTCGGTCCGCTTGCGGATCGTCTCGATCGCGTCCTCGATCGCCTCCGGCGTGACCTCGGGCACCTGCGGCGTCGGGCGGCCCTCGTAGACGAGCTCGACGCCGCCGCGCAGATCGAGCCCGAGCACGGTCCGCTTCGTGGCGATCGCCGTCGCCGAGGCGGCGAGCAGCACGAGCACGAGGGCGATGATCGAGAGGTTGCGCTTGCGGGATGTCATCTGAGTCGGGGTGCCCCGGGCCTATCGGGGCGTGAGCACGAGCAGCAGGCCGCCATCGTCGTCGTACGCGGGGAAGATGTCAGCCACTGCCGGCTCAGGTCTGTCTCCCTCCGCGTTGACCACCACCGGCTTATCGAGAACCCTAACGCCCCACTCCAGTGCCGTGCCGAGGTGGTCGCTCCCGTTTTCGAACTGGAGGCCCAGGACCTCGCCCGCCGGGCGTCCGATCACGTCGAGGTCGCCGAGGCCGGTGAGCTCGCGCGCACCGCGTCCGGCGCCGATCAGGCGGCCCTCCTGGTCGGTCAGGAAGAAGGCCGCGTTGGGCGCCGGGTAGTAGTCGTCGAGCAGCTCGAAGAGGAAGCCGAAGCCGCACTTCTTGCACCCGCGCGCGCGCCTCTGGAAGCCCGCCGTGCGCTCGGTCGAGACGCTGCGATCGCCGCAGCTCGGGCAGATGAAGTTCGGCACAGTGGCGCAGCTTAGCGAGGGGCTAGAACAGCCGTGCGCCCTCGGATGGGGGCTCCAGGCCGGCGTGCGCGAAGGCCGCCGGAGTGGCGACGCGGCCCCTCGGCGTGCGCATGATCAGGCCCTGCTGGAGCAGGTACGGCTCGTAGACGTCCTCGATCGTGTCCTGCTCCTCGCCGACAGCGACGGCGAGCGTCGAGAGGCCGACGGGGCCGCCGCCGAACTTGCCGCAGATCGCGCGCAGGATCTCCCGGTCGAGCCGGTCGAGTCCGAGGCGGTCGACGTCGAGCAGCTCGAGCGCCTCGACCGCGACGCCGGCGTCGATCCTGCCGGCGCCGCGCACCTCGGCGAAGTCGCGCACGCGCTTGAGCAGGCGGTTGGCGACGCGCGGAGTGCCGCGCGACCGGGCCGCGAGCGCCTCCGCCCCGGCATCGTCGATCTCGATGTCGAGGATCCGCGCCGAGCGGCGGACGATCCGGCCGAGGTCGGCGGCGCCGTAGAGCTCGAGCCGCGGCGCGACGCCAAAGCGGTCGCGCAGCGGAGTCGTGAGCAGGCCCGCGCGCGTGGTCGCGCCGATCAGCGTGAACGGCGGCAGGTCGAGGTTGACGACCCTCGCTCCGGCGCCCTGACCGACGGTGATCGGCAGCCGCCGGTCCTCCATCGCCGGGTAGAAGGTCTCCTCGAGCGCGCGCGGGAGCCGGTGGATCTCGTCGACGAAGAACACCGACCGCGGCTCCAGCGACGAGAGGTAGGAGGCCACGTCGCCCTTGCGCTCGAGCGCCGGCGCCGCCGTCGAGATCATCTCGACGCCGAGCTCGTTCGCCACGATCTGCGCGAGCGACGTCTTGCCCAGGCCCGGCGGCCCGGCGAGCAGCACGTGGTCGAGCGCCTCGCCGCGCGCGCGGGCGGCCTCGATGAAGACGCCCAGCTGCTCCTTGACCTGGTGCTGTCCGACGAAGTCGGCGAGCAGCTTCGGCCGCAGCGAGCGGTCGAGCTCCTCCTCCGCCCCTCCCTCGACGACGGGGTCGTGCAGTCGCTCGACGCCGGGCGTGCGGATGCCGCTCATCGGACCGCCTTCAGCGCCTCGGAGATCAGCTCCTCGGCGCTGTCGCCGTCGACGCCGTCGAGCATCGAATCCGCCTCCGGCGGCGTGTACCCGAGGCCGAGCAGCGCCTCGCGCGCGATCGAGCGCGGGTCGTCCGCGGCGCGCTTGATGACGATCTCGTCGGCGACCGCGCCCGCGACCTTCTCGCGCAGCTCGACGATGATCCGCTCCGCGGTGCGCTTGCCGATGCCGGGAAAGGCCTGGAAGCGGGCGGCGTCGCCGTTGGCGATCGCGCCGAGCAGCTCGCGCGGAGGTCCGCCGGAGAGCACCGCCTGCGCGACCTTCGGCCCGACTCCCTGCACGCCGATCAGCATCAGGAACAGCTCGCGCTCGGTCTCCGTGGAGAAGCCGAACAGGTGGATGCCGTCGTCGCGCATCACCAGGTGCGAGTGCAGCAGCGCCGGCTTGCCGACGGCCGGCACGTCCGCGAGCGTCACCCCCGACACCGCGAGCCGATAGCCGACGCCCGCCGACTCGACGACCACCTCACCGGGACGGCGCACCAGCACCTCTCCTCGCACGGACGAGATCACAGCCGCTGATTCTGCGCGCGCGCCCGGACGCCTCCCCCGTGCGAGTCCTCAGGCGTGTCCGGCGGCGATAGCCGCCGCCATCGGCGCACCGTTCGCGTGGCAGATTGCCACCGCCAAGGCATCGGCGGCGTGGTCGGGCCGCGGCGGCTCGGCCAGCGAGAGCAGCGCGCCGACCATCCGCTGGACCTGGTCCTTGGCCGCCGCGCCGGAGCCGCAGACGGCCTGCTTGATCTGCTGCGGCGTGTACGAGGAGCAGGGAACGCCCGCGCTGCCCGCCGCCAGCAGCACCACGCCGCGCGCCTGGCCGACGGCGAAGGCGGTGCGCACGTTCTGGCCGAAGTACAGCTCCTCGACGGCGACCGCATCCGGCCGGTGCTCGGCGATCAGCTCCCCGACGCGCGCGTGGATCGTGGCCAGCCGCTGCTCGATCGGCTGCGGCTCCGACGTCCGGATCACGCCGCCGTCGAGCGCGCCGAAGCGATGCCCGCGCGCCACGACGACGCCGTAGCCGGTGTTAGCGGTGCCGGGATCGATGCCAAGGACGACCACCACCGGCCAGATTCTCCACGCAGGACCGGATGCCTCCCTGGGACGGTCCTCAGCCGGCCGCCACGCGCTCCAAGACATCAGCGGCGATGTCGAAGTTCGCGTGGACCGACTGGACGTCGTCGTTGTCGTCGAGCGTGTCGAGCAGGCGCATCAGCGTGCCGGCGGCGCTCTCGTCGACCTCGATGCGGTTGGTGGGGCGCATCACGGTCTCGGCCGACTGAACCTCGACGCCGGCCTGCTCGAGCGCCGTGCGGATCGTCGCGACGTCGGTCGCGTCGGTGACGATCTCGAGCGAGTCCCCGTCGGCGACGACGTCCTCGGCGCCCGCGTCGATCGCGGGCATCAGGTCGTCCTCGTCGTAGCGGCCGGCGTCGACGAGGATCTCGCCCTTCTTCTCGAAGATCCATGCCACCGAGCCGGGCTCGCCGAGGCTGCCGCCGTGCTTGGTGAACGCGTGGCGAATGTCCGAGCTCGTGCGGTTGCGGTTGTCGGTCAGCGCCTCGATCAGCACGGCGACCCCGCCGGGGCCGTAGCCCTCGTACGCGACCGCCTCGAACGCGTCGGCGTCCTGGTCGGCGCCGGTGCCCTTCGCTATCGCGCGCTCGATGTTGTCCTTGGGCATGCTCGCGTCCTTGGCCTTCTGGACCGCGAGCGCGAGCGACGGGTTGCCGTCCGGGTCTCCCCCGCCCTCACGCGCGGCGACGGTGATCGCGCGCGTCAGCTTCGTGAAGAGGGCGCCGCGCTTGGCGTCGGTCGCCTTCTTCTTGTGCTTGATCGACGCCCATTTCGAGTGGCCTGACATATGGCGGGGATTCTAAGCGCGGAGCGCTGCCTCACATTTCGCCTCGCGAAAGATGAGGCTCCCGGTGGTGGGTCGGGCCCCACCCCCTGCACTGGGGTGGCTTCGCCTGGCCGGTTGGAGGTTGATCCTCTCTCGGTCAGACGAGGAACGTGCCGTCGCGCTGGAGCTCGATGCCGTCGACGTGGATCGAGCCGCCCTGGCGCAGGTCGCAGACCATGTCCCAGTGGACGGCCGACTTGTTGACGGCGCCGGTCTCGGGGTAGGCGGCCCCGATCGCCATGTGGACGGTGCCGCCGATCTTCTCGTCGAGCAGGATCTCCTTGGTGGCGGTCGCGATCCCGTAGTTGGTCCCGATGCCGAGCTCGCCGAGCGTGCGCGCTCCGTCGTCGGTGTCGAGCATCTCGATCAGGAACGCCTCGCCGCGCTCGGCGGACGCGTCGACCACGCGTCCGGCCTCGAAGCGCAACCGCACGCCGGACACCTCGCGGCCGCCGTAGCTCGCGGGGAACGAGAACGCGACCTCGCCGTCGACCGCGTCCTCGACCGGACCGGTGAAGAGCTCGCCGTCGGGCATGTTGTGCGTCCCGACGCACGGCACCCACGTGCGCCCGGCGATCCCGAGCCTGACGTCGGTCCCTGGCGCGGTGACGTGGACCTCCTCCCTGCCCTCGATCCACTCGGCGAGCCGGACGACCTCGTCGGACTGGCGCTGCCAGGCGGTGACGGGATCGCCGTCGGCGACCAAGCAGGCGTCGTAGAAGAAGCGCTCGTAGGCGGACAGCGACATCCCGGCCTCGCCCGCGTACGCGTGCGTCGGGAACAACGTCAGCGCCCAGCGGTGCTTGCCCTCCGCGGCCCGGCGCATCGACATCTCCATGATCTTGCGCCGGGCGCGCTGCGCGCGCGCCTGCTTGGCCGGGTCGGCGCCGGAGAGGGCGCGCGCGTTCGCGTCCGCCATCACCACGATCCGCACGTCGGCGTGCTCGGCCGCCCACTCGGCCGGCGGCTGGACCCAGTCGAGCTGCTCGTCGGACGCCAGCTCGAAGAACGCGGCCTGCGCCTCCTCGGTCACGAGCTGCATGACGGGCAGCCCGCCCGCACGCAGCACCTCCTCGTAGACCGCCTGGATCAGCGGCTCGCCGGTCGTCGGGCCCTGGATCACGCAGACGTCGCCCGTCTCGACCTTCGTCGAGTACCGCACGAGTATCTGCGCCAGCGCCTCGACTCGAGAATCCCTCACCGTGCTCGGCCTCCATTCGCCATCGTCGTCGCAGTCTGAACCGTCGCCGCATCGCGCCGCTCGGCGATCCGGCGCAGCAGCCACTCGTGCAGGCGCGTCTCGCCGCTGAGCTCGGGGTGGAACGCCACGGCCAGCACGTCGCCCTGGCGGACGGCGATCGGATGCCCCTCGACCTCGGCCAGCACCTCGACGGCGTCGCCGTGCTCGCGCACCCACGGCGCGCGGATGAAGATCGCGGCGACGCCCGCCGCCACGTCGCCGAGGTCGAGCTCGGCCTCGAAGCTGCGCACCTGACGCCCGAAGGCGTTGCGCTCGGCGACGACGTCGAGCAGGCCGAGATGGTCGCGGTCGAGCATGATCAGCCCCGCACACGTGCCGAGCGCTGGGACTCCTCCGGCGATGAGATCGCGCAGCGGGTCGGCGAGCCCCTCGCGCGCGATCCCATGGGTCATCGTCGTCGACTCGCCACCGGGGATCACGATGCCGTCGAGTCCCTCGAGGTCCGCCGGCACGCGCACGTCGCGCACGTCGGCGCCGAGCTGCTCGAGCAGCCTGCGGTGGGCCTCGAAGTCGCCCTGGAGGGCGAGTACGCCTACGGTCACCAGCCGCGGTTCTGCAACAGGCCGCCTTGCGCCTCGACGGCGTCCATGCCGATCCCCGTCATCGGCGCGCCGAGGTCGCGCGAGGCGGCGGCGACGCGCTCTGCGTCCTGGAAGTGGGTGGTCGCCTCGACCACGGCGGCGGCGGTGCGCTCGGGGTCCTCGGACTTGAAGATCCCGGAGCCGACGAAGACGCCCTCGGCGCCGAGGCGCATCATCAGGGCGGCGTCGGCGGGCGTCGCGACGCCGCCGGCGGAGAACATGACGACGGGCAGCCGTCCCGCCTTCGCGACGTCCCGGACGAGCGGCAGCGGCGCCTGAAGCTCCTTCGCCGCCGTCGCCAGCTCGGTCTCGTCGAGGACCGTCAGGCGGCGGATCTCACCGCCGATGCTGCGCATGTGGCGAACGGCCTCGACGACGTTGCCGGTTCCGGCCTCGCCCTTGCTGCGGATCATCGCCGCGCCCTCGCCGATCCGGCGCAGCGCCTCGCCGAGGTTGGTCGCGCCGCATACGAACGGGACCGTGAACTGCCACTTGTCGATGTGGTGGGCCTCGTCGGCGGGCGTCAGCACCTCCGACTCGTCGACGTAGTCGACCTCGAGCGCCTGCAGCACCTCCGCCTCGACGAAGTGGCCGATGCGCGCCTTCGCCATCACGGGGATCGTGACGGCCTGCTGGATCTCCTCGACCTTGGTCGGATCCGCCATCCGCGCCACGCCCCCCGCGACCCGGATGTCCGCCGGAACCCGCTCGAGCGCCATCACCGCGCATGCACCCGCAGCCTCGGCCACCTTCGCCTGCTCGGCGGTGACCACGTCCATGATCACGCCGCCCTTCAGCATCTCCGCCAGGCCCGCCTTGACCGCAAATGTCCCCTCTTGCCTCATCGGCCGCCAATAGTACGCGGCCTCCACCCCCGCAGCCTCGAAGTACGTTCACGTTCGCCATCGAGCCACGCAGGCCAGCCAGGCAACACCGCGAAACCGGCCAAGGAGCCAGAGAGGGGGCCTGGGGGACGAGAGCCCCCCCAGATCTACTCGATTACTTGAGCTTGAAGGCTTTTATGCGGTCGGCGTACGCGGACTCGTCCATGGCGTAGACGCCGTAGGCGATCGCCTGCACGATGCTGAGCAGCGCCGCGTGGGAGCGGACGTATGCGGGGCTGTTGGAGGAGTAGAAGAGCTTGTGGTCGGCGAGCTTGGCGATCTCGGAGAGCGTGGCGTCCGAGACCGAGATCGTCGCGGCGTTGCGGTTGCGGGCGAGCTTCATCGCGCGCACGACGAGCGGGTGCGGGCGCCCGGCGGAGAACCCGACGAGCACGGTGCGGTCGTCGATGCGGCCGAGCTTGGCCAGGCCCTCCTGGCTCGGGCTGGCGACGACCTCGCAGCGGACGTCGAGCAGCATCAGGAGGTGGCGCAGGTAGCTGGCGAAGAAGGCCATCTGGTCGGTGCCGCAGAGCACGAGCCGGTCGGCGCGCGAGATCAGCTCGACGCAGTGGGCGACCTCCTCGCGGTCGAGCTTGCGCGCGGTCTCCTCGACGTTGACGTGATCGGCGGCGAGCGCGGCCTCGAACTCGGTCTGGTCGATCGGGAACAGCGGCGGGTTGGCGAGGTCGGCGGTGCCCTGCTCGCCCTCGCGAGCGCGGCGGTACTCGTCGCGGGCGGCCGCCTGCAGCTCGGGGAAGCCCTCGAAGCCCAGCGCCTGGGCGAAGCGCACGACGGTCGAGGAGGAGGTGCTGGCGCGGCGCGCGAGCTCCTCGGCGGTGTGGAACGACGCCTCGTCGAGGTGGTCGACGATGTACTGGCCGACGTCCTTCTGGGAACGCGAGAACTCGTCGAAGCGGGAGCGGATCTCGGAGGAGAGGGTGAGCGCTGCGGTGGCCGTGACCTTCACGGCGGTCTTCTTCGCCCGCCGCCCGGCAGTTCCTTCACCACAGCTTCCAGGGCGCGCTGCCGTCCTCCCAGAGATCGCCGAGCTGGACGGCGTCCTTGTAGGTGTCCATGCACTCCCAGAACCCGGTGTGGCGGTAGGCGCGCAGCTCGCCGTCCGCGGCGAGGCGCTCGAGCGGGGTGCGCTCGAGAACGCTGTCGGAGGAGAAGTGCTCGAAGGCGCGCGGCTCGAAACATAGGAAGCCGCCGTTGATCCAATGCTCGGAGCGCGGCTTCTCGTCGAAGCCGGTCACGCGCCCGTCGCCGTCGAGCCGTGCGACGCCGAACTGGAGCGCGGGCCGCACGACGGTCATCGTCGCGGCGGCGCCGTGGTCGCGGTGGAACGCGAGCAGGCGGCGGAGGTCGACGTCGGCCACCCCGTCGGCGTAGGTCACGCACGCAGTGCCGGGTCGCAGCTCGTCGCGGACGCGGCGCAGGCGCCCGCCGGTCGGCGTGTCGAGGCCGGTGTCGACGCAGCGGACGCTGACGCCGTCCGGCCACTCCGCCTCCGCCGCGAAGCGCTCGATCGACTCGCCGCGGTAGCCGGTGCAGAGCACGAAGTCGCGAAAGCCCTGGACCGCATAGATCTGGATCACGTGCCAGACGATCGGGCGGCCCCCGATCTCGACGAGCGGCTTGGGGATCGACTGCGACTGCTCCTGGAGGCGCGTGCCGCGGCCGCCGCAGAGGATCGCGACGGTTGGTGCGCTCACGCCGCCGGGGTCCCGCATCGGGCGGCATTATCGCGTCGGGTAGCCTGCGCCGCCGTGGAGCGGCTGCCGACTCGCCTCGACGGACCCGTGCTGATCCAGCCGACCGTCCACCCCGACAACCGCGGGTTCTTCCACGAGAGCTACCGCCGCGACGCGTATGCCGCGCTCGGAGTCGACGTCGACTTCGTCCAGGACAACCACTCGCGCTCGACCCGCGGCGTGGTCCGCGGCATGCACTTCCAGGTCGGCACCGGCCAGGCGAAGCTAATCCGCTGCGCGCGCGGCTCGATCGTCGACGTGGTCGTCGACATCAGGCGCGGGTCGGCGACGTTCGGCGAGTGGGAGGGGTTCGACCTCGACGACGAGCGGCTGCGCCAGCTCTACGTCCCGGTCGGCTTCGCGCACGGCTTCTGCGTCACGAGCGACGTGGCGGACGTGGTCTACAAGTGCTCGTCGTACTACGACGGCGAGCTCGAGCGCGGCATCCGCTTCGACGACCCGGACGTCGGCATCGAGTGGCCGGCGGGGGTCGACCTGCACCCGTCGCGGCGGGACGTCGAGGCGCCGCTGCTGCGCGAGGTCGCCGACGCGCTGCCGTTCGAGATCCGCGCCTGACATACGGCCCAGGAGTCGTTAACGCGCTCGTGGCTCCGGGTACGCAGGGCCACCCGAAGAAGGAGGTCCGCGATGACGGACTCGACACCAACCGGCGAGGCGGGCCGGACGACGGCCGAGCCGGAGGACGGCAAGGCGAGGCAGGCGGCCGACCAGGCGCGCGAGAAGGCCGAGCAGGCCGGCGATCGCGCCCGCGGCATGGCGCGCGAGCAGGTCGACCAGCGCTCGACCGAGATGGGCCAGCGCGTGACGTCGAACGCGCAGGACGTGCGCTCGGTCTCGGAGGAGCTGCGCAAGCAGGGCAAGGATGGACCGGCGCGACTCGCCGACCAGGCCGCCGACCGCGCCGAGCGGCTCGGCCGATGGCTCGAGCAGTCGGACGGCGATCGCATCCTGCACGACGTCGAGGACCTCGGCCGGCGCAACCCGTGGGCGCTGGCAGCCGGTGGCGTCGCGCTCGGCTTCGCCGCGTCACGGCTGCTGAAGGCATCGAGCCGCGAGCGCTATCAGCGCTCGGCCGCCGACCGGTCGCTCGACGACATGCCCGGGCAGGGGCGCGAGCCGACCCCCGGCCTACCGACGGCGACGATGACGGGGACGGCCTACGCCGGCACCGGCGCCCGAGCGGATCGGCTCTAGCGATGGCCGCGTCGAACGAAGCACCCCACGACGATCCTCGCCAGCGCGGCGCCGGCGAGCTGCTGCGCGACCTCTCGAACGAGACGACGAAGCTGGTGCGACAGGAGATCGAGCTCGCCAAGGCGGAGCTGACCGCAAAGGGCAAGGTCGCCAGCGCGGGCGCCGGCCTGTTCGGCGGCGCGGGCCTCTTCGGCGTCGTCGCCTTCGCCGCGCTGACCACCGCCCTCATGGCGGCGCTCGCGACCGGGATGGCCCTCTGGCTGGCGGCGCTGATCGTGACGGTCGTCTACGCCGCGGTGGCGGGCGTGCTGGCGCTTGCCGGACGCAAGAAGGTCCAGGAGGCGTCGCCGGCCGTTCCCGAGCAGGCAATCGACAGCACCAAGGAGGACGTGAGATGGGCAAGGACCCGGGCCAGATCAGGCAGGACATAGAGGAGACGCGTGGCGAGATGGGCGAGACGATGGATGCGCTCGGCTACAAGGCGGACGTGCCGGGGCGAACGCGCGACCGGCTCGGCCGGATGAAGGCGAGCGTGACCGGGGCGACGCCCGATGCCGACCAGGTGAAGGGTGGCGCGCGGCAGGCCGTCGGCATGGCGCAGGAGAACCCGATCGGGCTCGCCGCCGGGGCGGTGGCGGTGGGGTTCGTCGCGGGCATGGCGATTCCGTCGACCAAGGTCGAGGACGAGCGGATCGGTCCGATGGCCGACCAGATCAAGGACCAGGCGCGCGAGACCGGCCAGGAGGCCGTCGAGCGCGGGCGGCACGTCGCCGAGCAGGCGGCAGAGAGCGCGCGCGAGACCGCCCGCGAGGAGGGCGGCCAGCAGGCCGCCGAGATGCGGGAGTAGCGGTCAGGCCTCGATGCGGCGCGCCCGTGCGGCGCGTCGCATCTCGACCGCGATCGGAACGACCGAGAGGCCGACGATCGCCAGGATGATGAGCTCGATGTTGGCCTTGACGAAGTCGACCTGGCCGAGGAAGTAGCCGAGCGTCGTCACGCCGACCGCCCAGCCGACGCCGCCGACCACGTTGTAGGCGACGAACGTCCGGTAGCGCATGTGCGAGACGCCCGCCATGACGGGGGCGAGCGTGCGGACGATCGGCACGAAGCGGGCGATCACGATCGTCCGGCCGCCGTAGCGGTCGAAGAACTCCTGCGAGCGCTCGACGTGCTCCGGGCGCAGGAAGCGGCTGTCGGGCCGCTTGAAGATCGCCGGGCCCGCCTTGCGTCCGATCAGGTAGCCGACCTGGTCCCCCGCGATCGCGGCGACCGGGATCGTCAGCAGCAGGATCCACACGTCCGGCAGCGTGCCCGCCGCGGACAGCAGGCCGGCCGTGAACAGCAGCGAGTCGCCCGGCAGCATGAAGCCGACGAGCAGGCCCGACTCGACGAACACGATCGCCAGCACGCCGAGCATCCCGAACGTCTCGATCAGGAAGTCCGGATCGATCCACTTCGGGCCGAGCGCGACGGGGACGTCGACGGACGCGAGGGCGGCGAGCAGCACGGCCAGCCAAGGTACAGGGGCGCCCGGAAGAGCGCCCCCGGCCCGGCACGTGCGTCTAGGGGGCGAGCCGCTCGAGCACCGTCCCGTCGCTGCCGACCGCGAAGACGGTCGGCACGACGGCGATGCCGTACTTTCGCGCCAGGTCGGGCCGCTCGCTGACGTCCAGGACGATCAGCGGCTCCGGCCCACCCGCGAGTCGCCGCTCCCAGTCGTGGCAGTCCGAGCAGAGCCGATGGCTGAACTGGACGAGCGTGCGCGGATGTCCGTTCAGCCTGCCGAGGTCGGCCGGATCGATGTGGCTGTGGCGGCGCGGCGAGATCCCGCGCAGCCGCGCGCTCAGCCTGTACATCTCACAGCCGGCGCAGAAGCCGGTCGCGGCGGCGAGCAGCGCGAGCGCCGCGACGATGGCCCCCAGCAGCGTGCCGACGGCCGGCGCGCCGACCCACCACGCCGCGCCCGCGCCGAGCAGGAACAGGGCGCCGATGACGTTCGCGAGCCGCGGCGGCCGCGAGTCCTCGAGCGGTCCCTCGCCGAAGCGCGGCTGGATCAGGCTGAAGTAGGCGACGCACGTGAGGCAGAAGCGCCGGCCGAGCGTGAGCCCGATCGCGAGCTGCGCGCCCATCAGCGCCCAGGCGAGCGGCCAGCCGAAGACCACGCCGAGCAGCGCGACGATGCCGACGATCGACTGGTTCAAGCGCGGCGCGCGCTCGTCGATGACGTCGGTGTCGTCCCAAGGGTCGGCTGTGCGCGGCCGGGCCACGCATCCGAGTCTATTTGCGCGCCCGTGCCCGTCAGACGTACGGGAGGCTCGCGAGCGACGAGTAGTGCTCGTTGAGGGCCGAGAGCCGTCGCAACTCGCCGTCGTCGAGCTCGAAGTCGAAGATGGCGAGGTTCTCCTCCCGGTGCCGGGCGCTGCCCGCCTTCGGCACCGTTGCCGTTCCGACCTGGATGTCCCAGCGCAGCAGCACCTGCGCTGGCGTCTTGCCATGCGCCGCGCCGATCTCGGCGAGCGTGTCGTCGTCGAGCCGCTTCATGCGCGTGAGCGGGCTGTAGGCCTGGATCACGACGCCCCTCTCTCGCGCGTGGTCGAGCACCTCCTGGCTGTGGCCGAACGGGCTCCACTCGATCTGGTTGACGACCGGGGTCTCCCCCGTCGCCTCGATCAGCCGGTCGACCTGCTCGCTCGTGTAGTTGCTGACCCCGATCTCGCGCGTCAGCCCCTCCCGCCTCGCCCGGATCAGGCCCTCCCACAGCTCCTCGCCGGCGCCCGACGGCGGCGAGCGGTGGATCAGGCACATGTCGAGCCGGTCGACGCCGAGGTCGGCGACGCGCTGGCGGGTCCCCTGGTACGAGTCCTCGTCCTCCTCGACCTTCGAGACGACGAAGACCTCGTCGCGCTCGACGGGCGAGGCGCGCAGCCCCTCCCCCAGCTCGTGCTGGTTGTAGTAGTCGTCGGCCGTGTCGATCAGCCGGTAGCCGATCTCGAGCGCGTGCCTGGCGCCCTCGACCGCGTCGTCACCGGCGAGCTGCCAGGTGCCGAGCCCGAGCACGGGCATCTCGGTGCCGGTATTGAGGGTGACGGCCTCTGTGGTCACGCTTGCCATGACGGCGCGCTACCCGGACGCGCATCGCGCATTCCGGCCGTCGACGCAGCTGGTGGCGACCCGGCGTGGCATCGCCGCCACCAGCTCTCGACCCTCAGCCGTCACTGGGTGCTGGTGGCAAGCGCCTCCTGAAGCATCCGCAAAGCCTCGTCGGCTCCCACCACCGGTCGTACCTCGACGTCGGAGAACGGCGTGAACGGGTGCTCCGCGGCGATCTGCATCAACTCCTCGGAGCCGTCGAAGTCACCGACCCCGTAGCCGCCCCCGCCGACGAAGAAGTCCACCTGCTCGAACTTCGACCGGTGGTTCTCGAGCCAGACCCGCACCCCCTCGAACATCCCGGCCATCGCCTCCGGCGGCGGCGTGGTCCGCGGCCGGTAGATCACGATCACCCTCATAGCTCCTCCTCCTGCTCGCTGAACCCGGTGGGTGTACCCGTCTCCCACCTGACGAACCGCCTCCGACCCTCCGATGCTCTCTCCCGAAACCTCGGTCCACCTCCAGCTGCATCACGGGTGATACACACGCCGCCATGGGCCAGGTGAGCATCCGGGACCTGCGCAACCACGGAGGCGATGTCCCTTCCACTGGGAGAGCGCGGCTCAAGCGCGTCCCGGCGGGTCTACGGCAAACCTACTTCCCGGGGACACGCTGTCCTCCTATCCCCACAGTGGGCCGGCCAGGACTCGAACCTGGGACCGACGGATTATGAGTCCGCTGCTCTGACCAACTGAGCTACCGGCCCTCAAGGCCCGATCTTAGGCCCAAGCGACGAGCGCGGGACTATTGGGTCGCGGCCGATCTGCCGGCAACGACGAGGCCGGCGTGCCAGCCGGGGGCGCGGCCGCCAGGTGGCGGAGCGATCGAGTCGACGGCGATCCCGCTACACGCGAGGGTCCAGGCGATGATCGAGTTGGAGTTCCACATCTCGCCCGTCCGGAGCTCGTCGCGGCCCCAGACGAGGGCCGGCACCTCCCCGGCGGTGGCGAGGACGCGGCGCGCGCGGGCCTCGTCCTCGCTCAGGCGCCGCGGACTGTCGACGGCCGCGGCGACGTCGGGAATGCTACCCCCGCGCCATAGGCGGACCTCGTAGCGGAAGAGGCGGAATCGTCCTGCCCGCCGACTGCCGACCGGGCCCTCGGCGACTACGCCGCGGTCCCGGCCGCTGAGGTCCGGGACCGGTGTCTGCTCGATGACGAACCTCGCTTCCGAGAGCCGAACTTCGAGTGCTGAGTGGTAGAGGTCGCACGGAGGACGCCGCTCGACGCGCGCCACGAGCGCCTCGTAGGCGCGGCCGTTGAGCTTGACGAAGTGCCCGCCGGCCCCGAGCGGGAGCCAGTAGAGGTCGACCGCGGCGGTCATCGCCGGCACGGGCGCGTGGGCGGGTCGTCGCGCATGCCCCGCAGTATCCCCCGGTGCCGTGGCGTCCTACGCGAAGGCGATGATGGCGGGCCTGATGACGGTGCTCTGGGTCGGTCTGGCTGGGTTGGGCGGCGTGCTGGCGCGCTATGCGCTATCGACGCCCTTCCACGGAAGCACGCTGCCGTGGGTCACGGTGGCGATCAACGTCGCGGGCTCGTTCCTGCTCGGCCTGCTCGTCACGGCGCACGCGTTCTCGGAGGAGGAGCGGGCGGCGCTCGGCGTGGGCTTCCTCGGCGGCTTCACCACGTTCTCGACCTTCTCGGTCCAGGCGGTGCTGGACGTGGAGGCCGGCGAGCCGGGCCGGGCAGCGGCTTACGTGGTGGCGTCGGTGGTGCTCGGCCTGGCCGCCGCGGCCGCCGGGTATGCGCTCGGGCGCACCGTTCTCTGACCTCGCTCAGGCCGTGGTTTCGGCCGCACTTTGGCCGCAAGTCGCGCGTCGGTCGGCGATCGGGCTGGGCCGCTCGGCGAGACGTGACTTGCGGCCGGAATGGGGCCGAACCCGCCCAGCCGGGCCGGGACACGATCGCCGCGCGGCGCTGCGCGGGGCGCGTCAGCCGCCGACGGCGGCGTCGATCGCGTCGTGGAGCTCGTCGGCGCTGAAGGCGCCCTCGATGCGGGCGGCCACGCGACCGTCGCTGTCGATCGTGAAGACCCAGGGCTCGGTCGGGAGGCTCCAGGCGGCGACCTCGGGACGGAAGCCCTTGCCGATGTCGTTGTCGCGGTAGATCTCGGCGTGGACGAAGGCGGCCTCGTCGCCGCGCTCGGCCTTGACCTGCTCGGTGACGTCGATCACCGGCCCGCAGACGCGGCTCCGGCAGAGCGCGGCCGTCGCGAACAGGAGCACGGTCGGCTTGCGGCCGACGACGTCGGCGAAGTCGACGTCGTGCATCGTCGACGGCGGCTGGCGCGTGTCGATCTCCTCCAGGTTGCCGTGGACGTCGGCCTCCGTGCGGGTGTGGACGACCGGCGCCGGCTCTCCCACCGCGGGTACCACGCTCTTGCGGTTGACGGCGATCGGACCGCCGGCGGGCTTTGCGGCGACGAGGCGGTCGTCGAGGCGAGCGATGCCGATGACCTCGTAGCGGCCGGGCTTCGGCAGCTCGAGCTCGGCCACGTAGACCGACTTGGCCGCATCGGGATCGGAAGCGACCGAGCGGCTCTGGAACTGCGGCTCGACCGTCAGCTCCTCGTAGTGGGCCGGAATCGGACCCTGCACCGGGCCTCCGCCGACGGGAGCGACGTAGAGCGCAACCGGCGCGTCGGCGATCTGCGCGCGCGCCAGGTCGAACAGCGCGAAGCCGAAGCGGTTCTTGCCCGGCTCGAACTGAGACACCGCGGCGGCGAGCACCGGACCGGACTCGCCGACCTCGCTGAGCAGGCCCTGCAGCGTCTTGCCCTTCGGGTCCGGGAAGTCCTCGGGCTTCGCGGGAGGCGGCGGGGTGCCGACGACGGCGTCGGGGTCGGAGCCCCCGCATGCGCCCGCGCCCAGCGCCAGTACCGCCATGACCGTCAAGACGGCCGCCAAACGCGCTCCCGACATCACCGACTCCAAGCGTATGCGACGGCGCTGGCCGCCGGCGCCGGTTCCCGCCCGGCTTAACGTGAGATTCAAATAGCCTGCCGCTCAGCCCGCACACGGCATGGAGGAGAGTCCCTTGAGAGCACGCGCTGCAATGGTCACCGGCGGTTCGAGTGGGATCGGGCTCGCGATCGCCCGGGCGCTCGGCGAGGACGGCTATGACGTCACGCTGTCGGCGCGGCGGCCCGAGAAGCTCGAGCAGGCCGCCGAGGCGCTGCGCTCCGACGGGATCGAGGTCGAGGCGGTGCCGGCGAACATGGCCGACGAGCAGGACATCCTCGAGCTCGTCCGCCGTCACCGCGAGCGCTTCGCCCGGCTCGACGTGCTCGTCAACAACGCCGGCGTCGGCATCGGCGGCCCGATCGCCGAGCAGACGACCAAGGCGCTCGACATGCAGCTGGACGTCAACCTGCGAGCGGTCTACCTGACGACGCGCGAGTGCCTGCCGATGCTGAAGGAGGCCGGCGCCGAGCACCGCAAGGCGCTCGTGGTCAACACCGCGTCGATCGCCGGCAAGTCGGGCCAGGGCTGGCTGGCGGCCTACTCGGCGACGAAGTTCGGCGTCGTCGGCTTCACGCAGGCGCTGCACAAGGAGCACGCCACCGACGGCATCCAGGCGACCGCCCTCTGCCCCGGCTTCGTGGCGACCGCGATGACGGATTGGGTCGAGGAGAGCGTCCCCAAGGACGAGATGATCCAGCCGCAGGACATCGCCGGCGCGGTGCGGTACCTGCTCAGCACGTCGCCTGCGTGCATCGTCCCCGAGCTGCAGTTCGTCCGGCCGGGCGAGGCGCTGTAGTCTCGCCCGCGGCGGCCGGCTGACAAAGGGGAGATTTGCGATGCGCTTGGGTCTGCACGTTGGCTACTGGGGCCTCGGACTGACGTCCGAGCAGCAGCTCGACATCGTCAGGGAGGCGGAGTCGGCCGGATTCGAGTCGGTCTGGGCGGCGGAGGCGTATGGCTCCGACACCGCCACGGTGCTGGCGTGGCTCGCCTCCCAGACCGAGCGGATCAAGATCGGCTCGGCGATCTTCCAGATGCCGGGACGCACGCCGGCGATGACCGCGATGACCGCGGCGACGCTCGACCAGCTCTCGAACGGCCGCGTGATCCTCGGAATCGGCTCGTCGGGCCCGCAGGTCGCCGAGGGCTGGCACGGCCAGCCGTTCGCGCGCCAGCTCCGGCGCACGCGCGAGTACGTCGAGATCCTGCGGATGGCGCTCGCGCGCGAGCGCGTCGAGTACGACGGCGAGATCTACCAGCTGCCGCTGCCGAACGGGCCGGGCAAGGCGCTGAAGCTGATGATCGCGCCGGTCCAGGAGCGGATCCCGATCTACATCGCCGCGATCGGGCCGAGGAACACGACCCTCACCGGCGAGATCGCCGACGGCTGGATCCCGACGTTCTTCTCCCCCGAGCACGTGGCCGAGTTCCGCACGCTGCTCGAGGAGGGCGCCGAGCGAGCCGGGAACGGCAAGCGCATCGACGCCTCGTTCGACATCGCGCCGATGGTCAACCTCTGCATCGACGACGACATCGACCGCGCGCGCGACACGGTGCGCCCGCTGCTCGCCCTCTACGTCGGCGGGATGGGCTCAAAGAAGAAGAACTTCTACAACGCGCTCGTGCGCCGCTACGGCTTCGAGGACGCGGCCGACGAGGTCCAGGACCTCTACCTCTCCGGCAAGAAGGAGGAGGCCGCCGCCGCGCTGCCGCCGGACCTGATCGACATGACGTCGCTGGTCGGCCCGCGCGAGCGGATCGCCGAGCGGCTCGAGGTGTTCGACCAGGCGGGCGTCGGGACGCTGATGCTCACGCCGATCTCGCTCGACCCCGAGGCGCGCAAGCGGATGATCCGCGAGATCGCGGAGATGGTCTGAGCGGCCGGCGGCCGCAGACCGCCGACTCGGGCGGTGCCATGGGCCCGGCCGCGGCTTCGAGCGACGAGCAGCCGCCGCCGCGTCGCTTCCTCGTCACGGCGTTCGGCGACCCGGGCCACGCGTTCCCGGCGATCGCGCTCTCGCGAGCCCTGGCGCTGCGTGGCCACGCGGTCTGCATGCAGACCTGGGAGCGCTGGCGCGGGGACGTCGAGCGCGAGGGCGTCGAGTTCGCGCCCGCGCCCGAGTACGCCGTCTTCCCGACCGGACGCGACCTGACGCCTTACGAGGCGGCCGTCGAGGCGACGGGCCAGACCGCGGCCCTGGTGCGGTCCTTCGACCCGGACGTCGTCGTCTCCGACATCCTCACGGCGGTCGGCGGGTTGGCGGCCGGCATGGAGGAGCGGCCGTTCGCGACGCTGATCCCGCACGTCCTGCCGACCTCCGAGGCCGGCCTGCCGCCGTACTCGATCGGCGCCCGGCTGCCGCGCACGCGATTGGGCCGCCGCGCCTGGGCGCTGATGCAGCCGCTCCTGCGCCGCGGCGAGCTGCGCGGTCGCGACGAGCTCAACGCGGCGCGGGCGAGGGTCGGCCTGGCGCCGCTCGACTACACCCACAACGGCATATCGCGCGAGCTCGCGCTCGTGGCCACCTTTCCGCAGCTCGAGTACCCCCGGCGCGCGTGGCACCCGGCCTTCGAGGTGACCGGGCCGCTGCTGTGGGAGCGGCCGTTCGCGGACGTCGAGCTGCCCCCCGGGGACGACCCGCTGGTGCTGATCGCGCCGAGCACGTCCCAGGATCCGCGCGGCCTCATGATCGCCGCCGCGCTCGAGGGCCTCGCCGGCGAGCCGGTGCGCGTGATCGCCACCACGAACCGTCCCGGCTACCCGCTTCCAGACGCGGTGCCGGCGAACGCGCGCGTCGTCGACTGGCTGTCCTACTCGCGGACCATGCCGCGCTGCGCCGCCGTGGTGTGCCACGCCGGCCACGGCACGGTCGCGCGAGCCCTGTCGTGCGGCGTGCCGGTCGTCGGCGCCCCGGCGGCCGGAGACATGGCCGAGAACGCCTCACGCGTCGCCTGGGCCGGCTGCGGCGCCTCGCTCCCGCGCCGCCTGGTCACCCCGCGCGGCATCCGCCTGGCGGTGCGCAAGGTGATCGCGGAGCCGGGCTACGCCGCGAGGGCACGCGAGCTCGCCGAGTGGTCGCGCGCGCACGGCGCCGACGAGCGAGCCGCGCGGGCGTTGGAGGCGTTCGCGTCCCGTTCGGCCGCGCCCAACTCGCTTTGAGCGCCACCTCGAGAGCTCCGGGGGTGGGACTCGAACCCACAACCTCTCGGTTAACAGCCGAGCGCTGCTGCCAATTGAGCTACCCCGGATCGATGGCGGACGAGACGCCCGCCAACGGCGCCGCCCCTTCCGGCACGGCAACGATAGCGGCCTCCACCTCGGCATGGCAATTGGCGCAGAGGAGCACGCACTTGGCCGCCTCGGCGCGTGCCTTCTCGAGCGATCTGGTCACGCCCTGGTGGCCAAGGGAGAACTCCTTGGTCGCCGGGTCGCGGTGGTGGAACTCCAGCGCCCCGACGTAGCGGGAGTACCCGCATACGGCGCATCTGCCGCCAGCCTCGTCGACGAGGATCTGCTTCACGCGCCTGCGACGCCGGCTCACCGCCTCCGAGGCGCAACGTCCGCAACGATAGTGCCCGTCGCGGCGCAGGCGGAAGCGCGTCGCGCCATGCCGGGGGCACTCTCTGACCGTCGTCGCCGCAACGTCCATGTCTGCATATTTGCAGGGCCACCGGACGGAAGAGCACGCCTATCCGCTGTGTCAGGAAGGGTCTTCCGTGGTGCCCTCGAGCGAGCCGGCGCGGCCGGAGTCGCGGAGCATGTGGAGGGTCTGGACCTCGATCTGGCGGACGCGCTCGCGGGTGAGGCCGACGTGCCGGCCGATCTCCTCGAGCGTCAGCGGATCCTCGTCGCCGAGGCCGTAGCGAAGCTCGATCACCCGTCGCTCGCGCTCGGGAAGGCTGCGCAGGAGGCGCTGGACGTCGACCTCGCGCAGCGCCTTGGCGACGACCTCGAGCGGCCGGTCGTCCGCGTCGTCGGCGATGAAGTCGGCGAGCTCGGCGGCCTCGTCGCCGGCGCCGACCGGCGTCTCGAGCGAGACGGGCTCCTGGCCGAGCTTGAGCAGCTCCTGGACCTTCGCCTCGGAGATCTCGAGCTTGGCGGCGATCTCGGCCGGCGTCGGGTCGCGCTCGAGCTGCTGCGCGAGCTGGCGCCGGGCCGCATGCACCTTGTTCATCCGCTCGACCATGTGGACGGGGATCCGGATCGTGCGCGACTGGTCGGCGAGCGCCCGCGTCATCGCCTGGCGGATCCACCAGGTCGCATAGGTCGAGAACTTGAAGCCGCGGCGCCAGTCGAACTTCTCGACGCCGCGGATCAGGCCCATGTTCCCCTCCTGGATCAGGTCCAGCAGCGTCAGCCCGCGCCCCTGGTAGCGCTTCGCGATCGAGACGACCAGGCGCAGGTTCGCCTCGATCAGGGCGTTCTTCGCGGCCATGTCGTTGTGCTCGATCCGCCGGGCGAGGCGCACCTCGTCCTCGCGCGTGAGCAGCGGCACGCGGCCGATCCGCTGCAGGTAGAGCTTGACGGCGTCCTCGGTTCCGCCCTGCGGCGGCGAGGGGCGCACGCCGGCGGTGACGACGCCGCCCTCGTGGAACGCGTCGTAGACGTCGCGATCGGCCGCCTCGTCGTCGTCGCGCCCGAGCTCCTGGTCGCCGCCCGCGTCGCCAGCGGCCTCGCTATCCCCCCTGTCGGTCACGTCACCTGCCCCATTACCTGGTCCATCTCCTTGCGAACCCGCTGGCGCGCGCTCGCGAGCTCGTCCTTGGTCGTGAAGTCGCCGTCGCTGAGCGCCCGCTTGACGCCCCTGTCGATGCGCCGCAGCTCGAGCGCGAGGAAGCTCATGCGCAGCAGCGGCTCCTCGGGCGGCTGCTGCTCGTCCGCTCGCAGCGCGATTCCCGCCACCAGGCCGGAGAGCTCGCGATCGCCGGGATCGAGGTCGGCGAGCGGGTCGCCGAAGCGCTCGGCGAGGTGATCGCGCGCCCGGCGCACCAGGTCGGACGAGAAGTGCTCCGGCGTCAGGCGGTCGAGGTACTCGCGGCCGATCTGCCCCGCGCCGAGGCAGAGCGCGAGGAAGACGCGCTCGGCCTCGAGTGGAGCGGCGCCTGGTCCGCGCGCGACGGGCGCTCCACCCGCCGGCTCGCCCTCTGCCGCGAACGGCGCCTCCGGGCCCGGGTCGCCGTCGCCGCGGCCCGACTCACGCGCGGGCGCGGCGGCGGCCACGGCCGAGACGACGTAGTCCGGGGGCACGTCGAGCCGGTCCGCCACGAGCCGCACGAGATGGTCTCGCCGCGCGCTGCGCTCCGGCGTCGCGGCGATCAGCTCGCCAACCTCGCCGAGCGCGCGGTCGCGGCCCTCCGGCGTGCCAAGGCCGGCGTCCGCCAGCACCCTGCGCACGGCGAACTCCGGGACCGACAGCGCTCCCTCGAGCCGGCCGACGATCGCCTCCGCGCCCTCGGCGGCGACGAGCTCGGCGGGGTCGGCGCCCTCGGGCAGCTCGACGACGCGCAGCTCGACGTCGCGGTCCTCGGCGATCCCCGCCGCCCGCAGCATCGCCTGCTGGCCCGACCGGTCGGCGTCGAGCGCGAGGTAGACGGTGCCGTCGGCGCCGGCCGCGCGCGCGAGCTCCGCGAGCTGGTGCTCGGTGAGCGCGGTGCCCATGATCGCCACCGCCTCGGCGACCCCGGCCTGGTGCAGGGCGAGCACGTCGGTGTAACCCTCGACGACGACGACGCGGCGCGACTTCGCCGCCACCGCGCGCGCCTTGTCGATGCCGAAGAGCTGGCGCCCCTTGTGGTAGACGTCGTTCTCGGAGGTGTTGATGTACTTGGCGCCCTGGTCGTCGCGCATGGCGCGCGCGCCGAAGCCGAGCACGCGCCCGCGGGCGTCGGCGAGCGGGAACATGATCCGCTCGCGGAAGCGATCGACGGCGCCGTCTCCCGAGCGCTTGCGCTGCGCGAGCCCCGCGGCGACCACCTCGTCGAGCTCGAACCCGTCGCGGACCGCGCCGGCCAGCAGCCGGTCCCAGCCCTTCGGCGACCACCCGACCCGGAAGGCTCGCAGCACCTCCTCAGACAACCCGCGCCCGGCGAGATAGTCGCGCGCAGGCGCCGCCTCGCGCGACTCCCAGAGGTACTTCTCGTAGAAGGCGGTCGTGCGCTCGAGCAGCGACAGCAGCCGCTCGCGCCGGCGCCGGCGCTCCTCCTCGCGCGGGTCCTCGCGCTCGCGCTCGAGCTCCACGCGGTAGCGCTCGGCGAGCGTCTCGACGGCCTCCGCGAACTCGAGCTGGTCGGTCTCGCGCACGAAGCCGATCGCGTCGCCGCCCACGCCGCAGCCGAAGCAGTGGTAGAGCCCCTGGTCGGCATCGACGGAGAACGACGGCGTCCGCTCCTCGTGGAACGGGCACAGGCCGACCCAGCGCGAGCCGACCCTGCGCAGGTCCGTCCGGCCGCCGACGAGGTCGACCATGTCGACGGCCTCCCGCAGGCGCTCGATCGAGTCCTGGGTGTAGCGCGCCATCAGTAGCCCTGCGGCAGCGAGAGGTCCGAGAAGGCCCGGATGGCGAAGCGGTCGGTCATGCCTGCCAGGTAGTCCACCACGCGCTCGTGCTCGGACGCGCCGGCGGCGATCGCGGGCGGAGGGCTGTCGGCGTAATGGTCGAACAGGGCGCGCAGCAGCCGCTCGATCCGCGGCCGCTCGCGCTGCGCATCGGCGCCGAGGTACACGCGGTCGAACATGAACTTGCGCAGCCGCAGCATGGCGCCGCCGACGTCGTCGCCCTGGACGACGTCGCCGCTCGCCGACGAGCGCTCGAGCAGGTCGACGACGAGCGTCTCGATCCGCTCGGAGCCGGTCTCGCCGAGCGCCGCGATCTCCGCCTGGGGCAGGTCCGCGCGCTCGATCACGCCCGCTCGCAGCGCGTCGTCGATGTCGTGGTTGATGTAGGCGATCCGGTCGACGACGCGCACGATCCGCCCCTCGAGCGTCGCGGCGGCGCCGGAGCCGGTGTGGTTGAGGATCCCGTCGCGAACCTGCTCGGTGAGGTTCAGCCCGCGTCCGTCGCGCTCGAGGCGCTCGACGACTCGCAGCGAGTGCTCGTTGTGGCGGAAGCGGACGCCGTAGCGCTGCTGCACGCAGTCGTCGAGGACGTGCTCGCCGATGTGGCCGAAGGGCGGGTGGCCGAGATCGTGGCCGAGCCCGATCGCCTCGGTGAGATCCTCGTTGAGGCCGAGCGCGCGTGCGACGTTGCGGGCGATCCCGCACGCCTCGAGCGTGTGGGTCAGCCGCGTGCGGTAGTGGTCTCCCTCCGGGGCGATGAAGACCTGCGTCTTGTGCTTGAGCCGCCTGAACGCCTTGCAGTGGACGATGCGGTCGCGGTCGCGCTGGAACGGCGTGCGGTGGTTGGCGTCGGGCTCGGGACGGTCGCGGCGCGCGGGGTAAGAGCGCGTGGCGAGCGGGGAGAGCCAGCGCCCCTCGATCTCGGCGACTCGATCGGCGAAGCGTCCGCCGGCCATGCCGCTGGATGTGCCGCTCGCCATGCCCCGATTGTCCCAGGAACGCCGGGCGGCGCGGACACCATCGGTAACCGTCTGTGCTTGGCACTTGCTTTTACCTCGGACATGTGGTTACATTTGGTCAGACCAATGTGGTCAGGCCAATCGCACAGCGGTAGTCGCAAGGAGGGTGCCACCCGCCGACGGGGCTGGCTTCTGTCCGGAGGGCCTGTCAACATCAACAACTTCGATCCGGCCTGCCCGCTGGGCTCTGCCCGGCTCCGGATCGAGGCAGCACCGGCTGCGGTCGGTGCGGGCGCGCACATGGACCGAACCCTCCCCGTGGGCCCGCCCGCCCGAATTCGCAGAGCGCTGCTCGCCGGCGGCGGCTTGCCCATCCCTCCGGGCGCCGCCGCCGGTGCCGGTGTCCTACCTCGCGCGACCGGGCCGGCTCCGACTGCCGTCCGGAGCCCTGCCCGGTCCGCTGCGAGCCCCTCCGGCCGACGTTAGACTCGCGGGGTGGATACTGCCGCAGATCGTGCAGCAAGCGGCGTCCGTGCACTGATCGCCTCCGGTGAGTACGGACCGGGGAGTCGCCTGCCGCCAGAGCGCGAGCTCTCGAACCGTCTCGGCCTGTCGCGCCCGGCTCTGCGCGAGGGACTGCGGCGCCTGCGCAGCGGTGGCGTGCTCGAGGCGCGCCACGGCTCGGGGACGTACGTGGTGGAGGTCGATCTCGACGGTGTCTTCGAGGTGCGTCTGCGGCTCGAGCCGCTCGCCGCCGAGTACTCGGCGGCGCGACGGACGGACACGGAGGCCGCTGAGATGCGCCGGCTGATCGAGCTGATGGAGGACGAGATCGACGACTACGAGGTCTTCGCCGCGGCGGACACCCGCATCCACGCGATCGTGGCCGAGTCGAGCCGCCAGCCGATCCTGATGACGACGCTCGAGCGGATAACCGAGGTCGCGTCGCTGACGCGCTCGGTGACCGCGCCGGACGCGAGCAAGCGGGTGGCGTCGCTCAACGACATCGACCGGGTCGTGGCGGCGATCGAGCGCAAGCACGCGAAGCGGGCCGCAGCCGCGATGGAGCGCCACATGCTGCACGTCTGGGACGACTTCCTCTCCGTGCTCGCCCAGGAGGACGCCGAGCGGCTCGCGACTCCCTCCGCGCTGACGTCCGCATAGCCTGGCGCCCATGCCCCCCGAGATCGTCCTCGTCCGCCACGGCGAGACCGAGTGGAGCCGCGACCGCCGCCACACCGGCAGGACCGACATCCCCCTGACCGACGCGGGCCGCGGCGAGGCGCGTGCCCTGCGACCCCGCCTCGCCGAGCGCGACTTCGCGCGCGTGCTGGTCAGCCCGCTCGGGCGGGCGGTCGAGACCTGCAGGCTGGCCGGGCTCGGCGAGCGCGCCGAGGAGCGGCCCGAGCTGGTCGAGTTCGACTACGGCGACGCCGAGGGCGTCACCACCGCCGAGCTGCGCCAGACGGTGCCCGGTTGGACGGTCTGGACCCACGGTGCGGAGACCCGCGGGGAGTCGCCCGCCGACGTGGGAGCGCGGCTCGAACCCGTCCTCGCCGAGCTGAGCGGAGCCGACCGCGATGCCGCGGTGGTCGCCCACGGGCACGTCCTCCGCGTCCTCGCCGCGATGTGGATCGGCATGCCCCCCGACGGCGGCGCCCGCCTCGCCCTCTCCACCGGCACCCTCAGCACGCTCGGCTGGGAGCGCGAGACGCAGGTCATCCGCAGCTGGAACGCCTGACCTACGCGACGCGCCTGAGCCTTACGTGGGCGTGGTGCTCGAGGGTCTCGGCGATCGCGCGGTCGGCCTGCCCCAATGCGGGGGCGGAGGCGACGGGAGCGTCCGCGAGCGGGTGGCCGAGGGCGTCGACCAGGAAGCGGTGCGCTTCCTCGCCGAGCGCGAAGGAGCCCGCTTCGCAGCCGGCGCAGACGACACCGCCCGCGGCGGGCGAGAAGCCGGCCAGGTGGTCGGCCTCACCGCACGAGGCGCACGCGGCGAGCTCGGGCGCGAAGCCGGCCGCGAGTAGCAGCTTGAGCCGGAAGGCCAGCGATTGAGCGCGCGTGGCGGCCGCGGGGTCGGCGTCGAGCCGCGCGAGCTGGTTGCAGAGCAGGTGGTAGGCGGCACGGTTGGCCTCCGCGGAGTCGAACAGGCGCAGCACCGCCTCGCACGCCTGCGTGGCGCGCTCGAGCGACGCGCGCCGCTCACGCAGGCCGGGATGCGCCGCGATCGTGTCGACCGACCTGACCGTCGACAGGTCGCCCCGGCCCTGGTGCAGCACCAGCCGCACGCGCGACAGCGGCTCGAGCCGGCCGCCCATCCGCGAGCGGGTGCGCCTCACCCCCTTGGCGACAGCCCCGATCCGTCCCCGGTCGAGGCTGTACAGGTGCAGGACGCGATCGGCCTCGCCGTAGCGGATCGACCGCAGCACCACGGCCTCGGTCTTGAAGCTGGCTGACATCCCATCTCAGATCATGGTCCGGTCCGCGGATGGACTTATCCGCGTGGGCGTGGTTGACATCTCGGGCAGATGTAGGTGCCGCGCCCGGCGGCGCGGAGCTTGACGATCTCGGCGCCGCAGCGGGGGCACGGCTCGCCCTCGCGACGGTGGACGAGGAAGCGGTCCTGGAAGCTGCCGCGCGCGCCGTCGGTGTGGCGGAAGTCGTCGATCGACGCGCCACGGGCGTCGATGCCGGCCTCCAGCGACGCGACGACGGCCTCGCGCAGCGCCTCGAGCTGCGGGCGACGGAGCGTCCCGACCGCTCTCAGCGGATGGATTCGCGCCCGGAAGAGCGCCTCGTCGGCGTAGATGTTCCCGACGCCGGCGACCCGCTCCTGAGCGAGCAGGAATGCCTTGACCGGCGCCCGCCGGCCGCGCGCGAGCGACCTCAGCGCGTCGGCGGTGAAGTCGGGGCCGAGCGGCTCGACCCCGAGCCGCTCGTCGAAGTAGGCGTCGCGGACCCGGTCGCCGAGCAGCACGACGCCGGTCCCGAACCGGCGCGGATCGGCGAACAGCACGACGGCGCCGTCGTCGAGCTCGATCCGGACGCGCACGTAGGGCCGCTCGGGGTCCTGGCCGGCGGGGACGAGGAGCAGGTTGCCGGTCATGCGCAGGTGCATGACGAGGTGGACCTCGTTTTCGAGCACCACGTCGAAGTACTTGCCGCGCCGCTCGAGCGCATCCACGCGCCGCCCTTCGACCGCGTCCGCCACCTCCGCCGGCGCCGCCGGCTCGCACCAGCGCGGGTCGAGGACCTCCATCCGCTCGACCCGTCGCCCCTCCAGCCGCGGCGCGAGCTGGCGGCGGATCGTCTCGACCTCTGGCAGCTCGGGCATTTCGAGAGGCTTGTATCAGGCGCTCAGCCGGCGGTCGCGCGCGGGTGGGCGCGGAAGTAGACGTCCTTGAGCCGCTCGCTCGACAGGTGCGTGTAGAGCTGGGTCGTCGAAACGTCCGCGTGCCCCAGCATCTCCTGAACCGAGCGCAGGTCGCAGCCGCCCGCCAGCAGGTGCGTCGCGAAGCTGTGCCGCAGCGTATGCGGGCTCATCCGCTGCTCGAGGCCGGCCGACCGCGCATGCCTGCGCACGATCTTGTAGAGGCCCTGGCGCGTCAGCGGCCCGCCACGGAAGTTCACGAACAGCCGCCGCTCGACCCGGTCGCCGACGAGCTGACCCCTCCCCCGCTCCAGGTACCGCCGCACCGCCTCCCCGGCGGTCCTCCCGACCGGCACCAGCCGCTCCTTCGACCCCTTCCCGTGCGCACGCAGCGCCAGCTCCTCCAGATCGACGTCCGTCACCTCCAACGCCGTCGCCTCCGATGCCCGCAGCCCACACGCGTACATAAGCTCCAGCAGCGCCCGATCCCGCAGCTCGATCGGCTCGGTCCCGCTCGGCTGCTCCAGCAGCTTGCCCACCTCCCCACGCGTCAGCACGTTCGGCAACCGCCGGCTCGGACGCGCCCGCGCCAGCTTCGCCGTCGGATCCCCCTCGATCAGCTCCTCCCGCCTCAGATGCCGATAGAACGACCGCAGGCAAGCCGACTTGCGGTTCACCGTCGCCGCCGACGCCGACCCGCCGTCGGACCCGCCGAGCCCGGCCAGGAAGTCCGCCAGATCCACCGGCGCCACCCCGAGCGCCGTCAGCCCCCGCTCCTCCAGGAACCGCCCGAACTGCAGCAGATCGGACCGATACGCCTCGAGCGTGTTCCGCGACAGCCCCCGCTCGAACTCCAGGTGCGCCAGGAAGTCCAGCACCAGGTGCTCGAACGGACGCCGCTCGACAAGATCCGCAACGACCATCCACCCTTCTTCGCGCCAGGACGCCCCCATCCTGGACCTTGCAACGCCCCTGTCGCCGCGGAGCGCGATGCCCGCGAGAGGAGCGTTGCTTGTCAGCTCCGTTCGCGGGGATCGCGCTCCGCGACCACCCCGCGCCAGTCCCTCAGCCGATCCGCCCCGCCGCCTCGACCACGCCCAGCGCCACGTCCAGCCCCAGCTCCAGCGCCTCCACCGTCACCGACTCGTCCGGCTCGTGGTTGCGCTCCGTCCCGTTCGCCACGTTCAGCACCGGCAACCCTGCGGCCGTGAGCACGCTGGCATCGCTCCCGCCACCGGTCGAGATCAGCCGCGGCTCGATCCCCAGCGCCTCCAGCGCGGCGACCCCGGCGCGCACGGGCGGAGCGCTCCGGGCGAGCCGGTACGCCCTGAAGAGCTGCTCGACGTTCAGCTCGAGGTCGCACTCGGCGTCGCTTGCCGCCTCGGTCAGCGCGTCGACCATCTCGCGCACGATCGACGCCGCCTTCTCCTCGTCGAGGCTGCGCGCCTCGAGCTCGACGCGGCAGCGCTCGGCGACCACGTTCGCGGCGGTCCCGCCGGCGATCGTCCCGACGTTCGCGGTCGTCTCGTCGTCGAGGCGGCCGAGCCGCATCGCCGCGATCCCCTTCGCCGCGGCGGCGATCGCGTTGTGGCCGCGCTCCGGCCTGATTCCGGCGTGAGCGGCCGCACCGTGAACGTCCGCGTCAACGCGGTAGTAGCTCGGCGCGGCGACGATCAACTCGCCGATCGGCGTGGCATGGTCGAAGACGAAGCCGAAGTCGGAGCTAAGCTCGTGCTCGAGCTGCGTGGCCCCGAGCAGCGCGATCTCCTCGCAGGTGGTCAGCAGCAGCTCGAGCCCGACGGGAGTGCCACCACCCGCGTAGCGGCGCGCGACCGCGAGCAGCGCCGCGACGGCCGCCTTGTTGTCGGCGCCTAGGATGCCGTCGTTGCGGTTGGTGAGGCGTCCGTGCTCGCGCAGAACCTCGATCGGCGCCGTCGGCGGCACGGTGTCGAGATGGGCGCAGAGCAGCACCGTCGGCGCGCCCGCGGGGCCGAGAATCCGGGCCAGCAGGTTGCCGCTGTCCGAGCCGGTCGCGGCGCCGCTGCCGTCCTCGGCCACGTCGAGACCGCAGGCGCGCAGCTCGGCGGCCACGAAGTCGGCGACCGCGCGCTCGCGGCGCGACGGGCTCTCGATCTCGCAGAGGCGCGTGAAGTCGGCCGCCAGCCGCTCGCGCTCGGGCCCGGTCGCGGTCAAACGCGGGATTCGGAGCCGCTGCGGTCCGAGGTCGCGGCGCGGATGTCGCCGTCGCCGACGGCGTCCGCCTCCCCCGTCTGCTCGCGCGAGCGGCGCAGCGCGGCGCCGACGAACTCGCGGAAGAGCGGCTGCGGACGCAGCGGCCGCGACTTGAACTCGGGGTGGAACTGCGACGCGACGAAGAAGGGGTGGTCGGGCAGCTCGACGATCTCGACGAGGCGGTCGTCGGGCGAGGTTCCCGAGCAGACCAGCCCGGCACCCTCCAGCCGGCGGCGCAGATGGTTGTTCACCTCGTAGCGGTGGCGGTGGCGCTCGTAGATGACCGCCTCGTCGTACGCCTCGCGCGCCCGCGTGCCCTCGTGCAGCTTCACGGGATCGGCGCCGAGGCGCATCGTGCCGCCCATGTCGCGCACCTCCTTCTGCTCGGGCAGGAGGTCGACGACGGGGAACGGCGTCTCGGGGTCGAACTCGGTCGAGTTCGCGCCGTCCATCCCGACGACGTGGCGGGCGAACTCGGCGACCGCGACCTGCATGCCGAGGCAGATGCCGAGGTAGGGCACGCCGTTCTCGCGCGCCCAGCGGGCGGCGCGGATCTTGCCCTCGACGCCGCGCTCGCCGAAGCCGCCGGGGATCAGGATGCCGTCGCAGCCCTCGAGCTGAGCCAGCTCCTCGTCGCCGTTCAGCTTCTCGGAGTCGATCCAGCAGATCTCGACCTTGCCGCCGTGGTGCGCGCCCCCGTGGCCGAGCGCCTCGATCACGGAGAGGTAGGCGTCCTCGAGCTTGGTGTACTTGCCGACCAGGCCGATCCTGACGACCTCGCGCGCCTCGTCGTAGCGCTTGACGATCGCCTCCCAGCCGGAGAGGTCCGGGGACTCGGTCTCGATGCCGAAGCGGTCGAGGATCTGGTCGTCGACGCCCTCGGCGCGGAAGTAGAGCGGCACCTTGTAGATCGAGTCGACGTCGCGCGCCGAGACGACGGAGTCGATCGGCAGATTGACGAAGAGCGCGATCTTCTCGCGGATGTCGCGCGAGAGCGGCTCCTCCGAGCGGCACATCACCATGTCGGGCTGGATGCCGATCCGCCGCAGCTCCTGGACCGAGTGCTGCGTCGGCTTGGTCTTCAGCTCGCCGGCGTGGCCGAGGAACGGCACCAGCGTGAGGTGGAGGAACATGCAGCGCTCGCGACCCTCGTCGACCTGGAACTGGCGCAGCGCCTCCAGGAACGGCAGCGACTCGATGTCGCCGACGGTGCCGCCGATCTCGGTGATGACGATGTCGACGTCGTCCATGTCGGCGACGCGCCGGATGCGGCTCTTGATCTCGTCGGTGACGTGCGGGATCACCTGGACGGTCCCGCCGAGGTAGTCGCCACGGCGCTCGCGCCGGATCACGGAGTCGTAGATCGCGCCCGTGGTGACGTTCGAGCTGCGCGTCGCGTTGACGTCGGTGAAGCGCTCGTAGTGGCCGAGGTCGAGATCCGTCTCGGCGCCATCCTCGGTGACGAAGACCTCGCCGTGCTGGAATGGGCTCATCGTGCCCGGATCGACGTTGATGTAGGGGTCGAACTTCTGCAGCGACACCGACAGGCCGCGCGCGACCAGCAGCTGACCGATCGAGGCCGCCGCGATCCCCTTCCCGAGCGACGACACCACGCCACCGGTGACGAATATGAAGCGGGTGCCGGCCACGAGACGACCATAGCGCGCGCCGACGACAGTCACGCGGCCAGCAGCTCCCGTGCGTGCCTGCGGGCGCCGTCGTCCGAGGCGTCGGCACCCAGCATGCGGCAGAGCTCCTCGACGACGGCGCCGTCCTCGAGCCGCTCGACGCTCGTGCGCGCCACGTCGCCGCCCGCCGACTTCTCGATCCTGAAGTGCGTGTCGGCCATCGCGGCGATCTGCGGCAGGTGCGTTATGCACAGCACCTGGCGGCCGTCGCCAAGGCCGCGCAGGCGCTCTCCGACGGCGCGCGCGGTCTGCCCGCCGACGCCGGCGTCGACCTCGTCGAAGACGAGCGTCGGCGACCGACCGGCGCCGGCGACGGCCATCAGCGCCAGCATCACGCGCGACAGCTCGCCGCCCGACGCGCTCTCGCGCACGGGCGCCGCGGGCACGCCGGGGTTGGGAGCGAGCATCAGCTCGACGCGCTCCGCCCCGCCGGCGCCGATCTCCGCGCGCGGCGCGAGCGCGACCTCGAACGACGCGCCGTCCATCGCGAGCGCCGTCAGCTCCTCCACGACGCGCTCGGCGAGCTTCGGCGCCGCCTCGCGCCGGCCCTCGGTCAGCTTCCCGGCTGCCATCGCAAGCTCGGCCTCGGCCTTGGCGAGCGCCGCCTCGGCGCGCGCCATCGCCTCCTCTCCGCCCTCCAACCGGTCGCGCTCCGCGCGGCAGCGCTCCGCATGCGCGAGCACGGCCTCGACCGTACCGCCGTGCTTGCGCTCGAGCCGGTCGTACTCGCTCAGCCGCGCCCCCACCTGCTCGAGGCCCTGCGGATCGGCCTCCAGCGCGTCGAGGTAGCGCCACAGCTCGCCACCGAGGTCCTCGGCCTCGAGGCGCAGCGCGCGCAGCCGCGCCGCCAGCTCGTCGAGCTGCGGATCCGCGCCGTCGACCGCGTCGGCGAGCCGCTCTGCGCCCGCAAGTCGCTCCGCCGCTCCGCCGTCGCCATCCATCGGCGCGATCGCCTCCACGCCGGCCGCGGCCGCCTCGCGCAGCCCGTCGAGATCGCGCAGCCGGCGGCGCTCGGCCGTCAGCCGCTCGCGCTCCTCGACGCTCGGAGCGACCGCGTCGATCTCGTCGATCTCGTAGCGCAGCAGGTCGAGCTCGCGGTCGCGGCTGCCCCCGTGCCCCCGCAGCTGCTCCAGCTCGCCGCGCAGCCGGCACGCGCGCGCGTGCGCATCCGCGACGCTCGCGCGCAACGCGAGGTGATCCGGCCCGCAGAAGCCGTCGAGCAGGTCGAGCTGCGCCGCCGCGACCGTCAGCCGCCGGTGCTCGTGCTGGCCGAAGAACGCCATCAGGCGGCCGCCGAGCTCACGCAGGTCCGCCGCCGTCGCCGAGCGCCCCTGCACGTACGCGCGCGTGCGTCCCTCGGCCGACACGCGGCGCGCCAGCACGATCTCGCAGTCGCCGGCATCGCCGACGCGCTCGCGCAGGTCGGCGAGGCCGTCGTCGTCGAGCAGGCCGGCCGGCAGCTCAAACGCGCCCTCGACGTACGCCTCACGCGCCCCGGGCCTAACGATCCCCGAGCGGGGCTTGCCTCCCAGCAAGAGGTCGAGCGCATGGGCGAGCACCGTCTTGCCCGCGCCCGTCTCCCCCGTGATCGCGTTCAGGCCCCGGCCCGGCCGCAGCTCGGCCCGCTCGATCAGCAAGAGGTTCTCGATCCGCAGCTCGACCAGCACAGGGCTGGTGTACCGGAGCGTGCGGACGGAGGATGGGATGGGGGGGGGGGGGGGGGGGGGGGGGGGGGGGGGGGGGGGGGGGGGGGG
>JBBECV010000001.1:38529-46293 GCA_040881635.1 Thermoleophilaceae bacterium | reverse complement strand
GATCAGCCGCCTACACCAGCTGACCGAGAACAACCTGGCCGGTTCTTACACCTAGACGACCCTCAGTCCGCGCCGTGCCGAGGACGTGCGCCCTCTGGGCGCTTCACGCCGGAGAAGAACGTGCCCGGTTCCACGCTGAGCGCAAATGCAAGGCGGATCAGCGTGTCCAGCTTTGGCGCCCTCGCCCCGGTCTCGATCATGCTCAGCGCGGTCGGGTGCATGCCTGCCTCGGCGGCGGCTGCCTCCTGGGACCAGTCGAGCGCTTCGCGCGCGGCCTTGATGTTGGCGCCCACACGCTGCTGGTTCTCGTCCTCGACCGCCACGACGGCGCAGCATTCGCCAGCGCCGACTGGTTGACCATAGTGTCTACACTAAGTAGGGTCCAAAGTCGGGGATGCCCACGACTATGGGAGGGAACGATGCCGAGCACGCTCAGTGAGGTCGAGGCGATTTGCGATCGGCACGGCGTGGATGTCCTCGACATTCAGCGGATCCACTCGGAGTGGTCAGTTGCGCTCGCGTCCGCGACGGACGACTCGGCCGAACGCGCCTATGCCGAGGCGGGAACGCTAAGCGAAGCCGTCGCACTCGCCGCCAGCCAGCTTCATGGATGATGACCGACGAGCAGACCGACCTCGTCCCCGCCCGACAGCCAGGATTCCGCTCTAGAGAGCGGCGATCAGGGAGTGGCGAGGGCCGGATTCGAACCGGCGACACCACGATTTTCAGAGGGCGGTCGCGCCGCGAAAGAAACGCCCGATGAGCAGGAGGAAGACGACGAGCGGCCCCCGTCTTGATGCAGGCGGTTTCCAGGGGTTTCGGGCGCGTTTGGGGACTGGCCGGTCCGACCAGTCCCCAAACGCCACGGTCCGCCCGCCGCGCCGCGAACTGGGGGCGGCCGCTGGCGATGGCCGAGCCGCGGCCGGCGGCAGAACCGCTCCTCCCAGCCCCGTCGGCGCGCGATTCCGACGAGCCCTGAGACTGTTGGCTGACCGCACCAGTCGCGGTATCGTCTTCGGTATGGCGGTCGAGCAGCTTGACCTCACGATCCTCTACGAGGACGCCGAGGACGGCTGGATCGTTGCGACGATCCCCGAGGTTCCCGGCGTCTTCAGCCAGGGGCGCACGCGCGACGAGGCGCGGACCAAAGTGATCGACGCCCTGCGGCTGATGCTCTCCCCGGAGCCGGGCGAGGACGACGGCCGCGAGCTGCTTCACCTGACTGTCGCTGCATGAAGCGACGAGAGCTCGAGCGCCATCTGCGCGCTCATGGGTGCCGCCTATAAGGGGTTTGGCCGGATGGCCGGCAGCAGCGAGCGGCCGACTCCGTCCATCTTCCGGCCACCGCTCGATCCCCGGCCAGCTCCCGTTCCGACCACCACTTGGCCGGAAGCAGGGCCGCTACTCGCCCGCCTGATCCTCCAAGCGGTAGCGGACCGACTCGTCGTCGCCCGGCTCGTGCGTCCAGTTGCTGTACTGGAACGCCTGCCCTCCGAGGGCATCGCGGACCTTCTGAACCGCCTCGTCGCCGCTCTCGGCCTCCACGGCGAGTTCGTGGCGCGACAATCCGGCGCGCACGCCGCCTGGCATCGGCTCCGAGTGGCCGCCCATGTAGCTGATGCCCTTCTCGTTAAGCCGCAAGTTGTCGTCGAGGTTCGGCATCGGTCCGAGGAACGTCACCTTCCACACCCACGGACGCGGCTTCCCGTCGATGTACGTGGCCACGGTCCGCGTCCACCCGCCCGCCGGCTGGCTGCTCACCGAGTTGACGGTGACGGTCGAGCCGGGTTGACCCGCGCTGATCTCCTGCGCCAGCCGCTTCGCCTCGTCCTCGTCTTCGAGCGGGTAGCCGGTCACGTTGGTGACCTCCTCGCTACCCGAGTAGATGCGGTAGGTGTCCATGGTCAAGGACTCTAACTAGGGTCGCCGTTCCGTCCGCCCTCATCAGCAAGCTACTTGCGCCTTCACCGCTACGGCCGCCAGGAGGCCGAGATGTCAGACGACTTCAACCCCGAGGGCTACCACTTCTCCTACGACCGCGATGCGGTCGTGGACTCCAACGGCAACCCGCCGCCCGATCCGCCGCCGGTCGACCCCGACCGCTTCCTCGCCTCGATGGCGCGCTTCTTCATCGAGGGCGACGAGAAGGAGGAGGCTCGGCTGTTGCTTGCATCCACGCTGGAGTCGTACGAGGAGTCGGACGACTCGAACTTCGAGCCGTGGTACGGCCTGACGCTCACCTTCTACGGGCCGCGCAAGCTTTACGACCTCTTGCGCGACCAGAGCACGAACCTCCACAAGGCGTTCCAGCACGCCGCTCACGCCATGGCTCCTCCGAAGTACGACACCGTGACGATCACGGCACGCGCGTCGGTCGTCGTGCCGAACTCGGCGGACTGGCGGAACGAGCTGCTCGCCGTCCTCGAAGGCCGCGACGTGGACAACCAAGCCATCGGCTTCAAGGCGACGAAGACCTACGAGGGTCTGCGCTTCCGCTCCGAGTCGGAGGTCCGCATCGCACAGGCCCTCGACCGCGCTGGCGTCATGTATGTCCCGAACTGCCGCTCGCGCATCGGCTCCGTAAGTCGGCGGCGCAACTGCGAGGCTGACTTCCTCGTGATGCTCGAAGGGCGCTGGGGCGTCTTGGAGGTCGATGGCGAGCAGTGGCACGCCGGCCTCGCTTCGCGCGACCACGAGCGTGACCGCCCGTTCCACTTCCACGGCGCGCACAAGGTCCAGAGGTTCGACGCGGGCGAGTGCTTCGAGAACCCGGACGGGGTCGTGGCGAAGTTCCTTGCGCTGCTCAGGCGCTCGTGAGGTCGGACGGCATCGTGCAGGTCCGACTCATCACCGACCTGGTCACTCCAGGCGTCGGCCGCCGCCGCGCGGAGAAGGCGACGACCCTGCCCGGCGCGCCACCCCGGGCGAGTACGACTGAGTCGTCGTGAGCTGCGACGGGCGTGGTGTCCGGCTGGCCGACGTGCGGCTACCGCGTTTCTGGCCGCTGTCGCTCATTGGGGCGCTCCTGCTCGCCCGTCTCGAAGGCCAGCATCAGGAACGCAACGCCGCCCGCATCGGTCGTGAACTCGCCGAGTCGGTCGTCGTCCGCTGGAAGCAGAACGACGAGGCGACCGCCGCGACGATCGCCCTCACGCGGACGCTCGCACGGCTGACGTGGGTTCTGGTGTTCGTCGGCTTCGCCACGCTCGCGGTCGCCGTAATCGCCCTCGCCCGGTGATGCACTCGTGTACTGGACATGTATTAGCCCGGATCGTGCATCAGGCCGTCTGGTGTGACTTCTCGCTGGCTGTGTAGGGGTAGCGGCAGGGCCGCCTGGCCGGCGGGGGGTTGGAGGGGTCGTTGCGGGGTCGGCGGCGGTGGCGTGGGCCCGTGTTGGGGCAGGGGCGATCGCGGTCGGCGCGGCGGGGTGGTCGTCGGCGGGGGCCCCTGGGGGGCGGGGGTCAGTGGGCTGGTGGTGGTAGCGCTCTGAGCCGCGTGAAGGCGGCGGCGAGGTCAGTGGCCCATGGCCAGCTGGCTTGGAGGCGCAGGGTGGCGGTGCGGGCGTGGAAGGCCAGGCGTGCGGCGACGTGCAGGAGGCGGTGGCGCAGGCGTTTGGGTTCGGCGCGGGCGAGGTCGCCTTCGAGGGTGAGCGTTTTGGTCCAGGCGATCAGGTCGTGGGCGAGCGCGATCAGGGCGAGCCAGACCTGGTTGTGGGCGAAGGCGCGGAACGGCAGGTTCGTCAGGCCGGTGTCTTTATCGGCGCGGATGTGGTCCTCGACGCGGGCGCGGGCGCGGTGGTCGCGCTCGAGTTCGGCGATGTCGCCGGGGCGGTCGGTGAGGATCGCTTGGAAGCGGTGGCCCTCGTGGTCGGTGAACGCGAGCTGGGCGCCGGGGTGGGGTCGTTCGCGGCGGACGATCACCCGCGAACCGGCGGGCCAGCCCGAGAGGTCGATCTGGTCGGTGATCTCGCACACCTGCCCGTTGGGCCGCGGGCTGGCGTCCTGGTCGACCGCCGGCCGCCAAGTGCGCTCTGGGACGGCGAGGATCGCCGCCCGAACCGGCTCGCCGACCGGCATGCCGACCGTGAAGCGGATCCGCCCGTCGCGACACCACTCGGCCAGCTCGTGGGAGGCGCCGGCGGTGTCTGCGCGCACCACGATCTCGATGTCGGCGGCGTGTTCGGCGGGGATCTGGCCGACTGACTGCTCGACGGCGGCGATCTGGTCGGCGGCGTTGTTGGCGCCGGCGTTGCCGGGCCGCAGGTCGCTGGCGAGCGCTTCGCCGGTCTGATCGCAGTAGGCGAGCATCGGATGGAACCCGAAGCCGCCCTTGTAGTCGCCAGCGGCGCCCTCCTTCTCCGAGTGGGAGCCGACCAATGTCGCGTCGACATCGACGGTCACCCGGCCAGGCGCACCGGCGAGCTCCCACACCCGCGAACGTGCCGCCGCATGCGCGGCCCGCAGACGCTCGAGCCCATCAGGCGCGGTGGCGATCCGGTCGACGACCCGAAACGCGGTCGCGGCCGAGGCGACATCGCCGAACAGCGCCTGCTGCTCGCCCAAGCCGGCGAGGTCGGAAAGGCAGTCGCCGCCGTTGGCCAACATCACCGCCAGATCACGAATCACGCGGCCCGGATCGTGGCCGCCGCGCCGCTCGCGCAACCCCCACAGCCCATCCGACAGCGCCTTCGTCAGCCCCGCCCGGTCGGCGACCGCCGCCAACAGACCGGCCCCCGCCTGCGAGACCAACCCCTCTCCGTCCGCCGCGACATCTACCGTGAAATTGCGCCCATCGCGCGTCACCCTCAAGGTGAACCTCCCGAGTTCGGTCTTTGACCTTCGACAAGCCAAAGAATCCCTGCTCAGGCGGACAGATCAGCGGGGCCCCCGCTGATCCTTGATGCACGATCCGGGCTGATATGGGAGGTCGTTTGTCAAGGGGGTAGGGGCGGTCGTCCCGGTGTGGTGGCGGGTGGCGGGGCGTGTTGTGTGGTTCGGGGTGCGGGTGGCGGCCGGGCGGCGAGGGCGCTTCAGGCTGATATGCGAGGGCTGGCTACCTCATGACGGTTCTGCGCTGCGCCGGGGCCGCGGTCTAGGATCGAGCGCGCCAACCGTGGTTGGTGCTCATAGCCCGATCGCGGGTCCCGTGTGGCGCTGCGCCGGCCGCCACCCCCACCCCTGAACGGGTTGTCAGGGCAGGGTCAGTCGGGTTGGCGGGCGATCTCCCAGACAAAGCACGCGAGCTCGCGTGCGACGGCGACGGCGACGGTCGTGCGCTTCTTGGCGCGGGCGCCGTCGAGGTGGGCCCAGCGGCGGTGCAGGCGCAGCTGGGCGCGCCAGGCGGCGTCGATCGCCGCCGGCCCCTGGCCGGCCTGGCGACGCTGCAGCGTCAGCGAGATGCGTGGCGGGCGGCGGTAGTGCCAGGCCGCCTCGACGAGCAGCCGGCGGGCGTGGGAGCTGCCGGCCTTGGTGATCGACCCCTGCCGGCGCCGCTCGCCGGACGAGTGCTCGGAGGGCACCAGGCCGAGGTAGCTGGCGAGCTGCTTGGGATGGGCGAACGCGGTGATGTCGCCGATCTCGCCGACCAGCCCGACGGCGGTCAGCGTGTCGATGCCGCGCAAGCAGCGCAACCGTGCGACCGTCGGCGCCCACGGCCCGGCGACGGCCTGCTCGGCGATCAGCCGGTCGAGTCGGTCGCGGCGCGATAGCAGCACCTGATGGTGGGCGAGGTACTCGCCGAAGACCGCCTCGATCAGCGGGTCGTCGAACCGCTGGCCCGATAGCCATTGCAGGTGTCGCTGCGTCCACGTCTGGCCGGGACCGTCCCAGACCCGCCCGCGCCGCAACAGCAGCTTCGAGATCCGGTGGCGGGCGCCCATCAGATCGCCGCGCAGATCCTCACGCGCACGAACCAGATCGCGCAACGCCTCCAGCTCGGGCTCGGGCACCACGACCGCCCGCAACTGGCCGGCCGCGTGCAACCGCGCGAGCTTGAGCGCATCACGCACATCCGTCTTGATCCTGTCGCCCGGCTGGCGCGGAATCGCCCCAGGCGAGCAGACCATCACCTCCACACCAGCGGCGCGCCCGGCACGCGCGAGGCCGAACCCCGTCGGCCCAGCCTCATAGACCGCGCGCACCTCGCCCGGCAACGACTGCAACCACTCGACCACAGCGTCAGGCGACCCCGCCAACCGGGCCCGGAACACCTCACCCGACCCCAACTGCACAGCCGCCGCCGCCGTCTTACGGGCATGCACATCAAGACCCGCGAAGCAGATACCGTCTGACATGTCGACGCTCCTCATCCATCGATGCGGTAACCAGCCCGCGCCACACGATGCGCGGGAGCGTCGACGCTCTCAAACACGCCGGGCGGCAACGCCACCCATACCGTCTAGGCTGCCTGGCGCACGGCTTGAGGCGCTGTCCGTGGCAGGGGGCTCCTCAGCAGAGAAAAACATCGTTCCCAAACGAGGAGTCGCGCACATGCGGACATGCCGATGGGCGTCGGGCGCCACGACGCCACAGGTTTCACCACCGGTCTCGTTCGCGCCAGCGCCGTGGCGCTCTTGGCTCTCGCTCTTCCTGGCCGTGGTGGGTTCAGCTGCCGTGGTTGCGCTCGCTTGCGCTTCGCCGGCTAACTCGGCTCGGCCTGCTGTGGAGTTCGCCACGGTGCTGGTAGCACCGGGCGACCGAGCGCTGATCGCGCTCGACACCCGCCGCGCACGCCTGTGCTCGTTCACGATCAAGCGGCGAGGTAGTCGGCGAACTCAGAGACGGATGTTCATTTCTCGGCGCCGTCATGTAGTGCTGCGTTGGCGCGTTGGCGGTCGGGCCCGTTCGGGGACCTGGCGGATTCGGATCGGGTGCGCCAACAGTCGGCGTCGGGCGCGTCGTGGCGCTGCGCGCACGATCCGAATACGGGTTGCCCGCACGCCGCGATCTCGTCGCGGTAGTAGCGAGCTTGTCTCGCCGCGAACGCTCCGGATTCGGCACCCTCGCCGGCCTCCGACGGCAAGTCCCGTCCCCCAGGCGCAGGGGAAGGTAGATGGTCTTGGTGCTGCGAACAACCGCTTCGAACCCGACCAGTGCACCTACGAGGCTTACGCGCATCGCCCCGACGTCTACCACCAGGCCGTCGCGCACCGAGTGCCGGAGGGAGGGAAGGCATCGGGCCGCGTCTTTTTCCAACCTGGCCATGGGAACATCCCGGACTTTTGGTGGAACGCATGGAGGTGGGCCGACAACGCGCGCCAAGCGGGGCTACCAGTCGGCTCCAAGCCTGCACGAGGCGCTGTGGCGGTCTTCCCTCGCGGCTGGGGAGGAAGCGTAGTAGGTCACGTCGCCTACGTGACGCGAGTTAACACCGATGGCTCATTCAGCACTCTCGAGCGGGGTCTTTCGCCCGATCCTTCGGTGACCACAGCGGTCTCGTCACGCACCGTTTCCACGGGCGTGCAGTTCATCTATGGTGGCCCCGCCGGGAACGGGCCGGATTCGTCGCCGCCCCGCACACCCCCGCCATCGTCAGGCCCCTATGTGAGTAGCGGCTCGGGTATCACGATCGGGCCGTCGGGCCAGATCATCGTTGCAGCCATCAAGAAGGACGGCACGCTCTACACGCGCACTGGCGCGATCGGGTCGGGATGGAACGGCTTCTACCGGCAGGGCAAGGCCGGCAGCTGGTCGACGGCGGCGGTCACGATCGGCAGCGACGGCCGCTACCGGTTGCTCGCGACAAAGAAGAGCGGCGACCTCTACT
>JBBECV010000001.1:37408-38429 GCA_040881635.1 Thermoleophilaceae bacterium | reverse complement strand
GCACTCCCGGCTATGAGTTCGTGCGTATGGGCCAGGCGGGTAGTTGGGCGCCGGGCGAGGAGCCCGATATCGCTGCGGGGCCGTCGGGCCAGCTGGTGCTTGCCGTGGTGAAGAAGGACGGCAGGCTTTTCACCCGCACTGGGGCGATCGGGTCCGGCTGGAGCGACTTCCACCAGCAGGGGAGCGGTGGCTGGGCGACCGCGTCGATCACCGTGGGCAGCGACGGCCGCTACCGGTTGCTCGCGACAAAGAAGAGCGGCGACCTCTACTACCGGATCGGCACTCCCGGCTATGAGTTCGTGCGTATGGGCCAGGCGGGTAGTTGGGCGCCGGGGGAGGAGCCCGATATCGCTGCGGGACCGTCGGGCCAGCTCGTGCTCGCCGTGGTGAAGAAGGACGGCAGGCTTTTCACCCGCACCGGGGCGATCGGGTCCGGCTGGAACGACTTCCACCAGCAAGGCCAGACGGGAGGCTGGTCGACGACATCGGCCTCAAGTCGGCACTAACCGCCCTTTCGACTGCTAGCGACGAAGACCACCGCCAACCAGGCTGATGCTGACGGGCACACTCGGTGAGGATCCGAAAGGCTGCCCGGGCGTCGCAGTTAGCAAAGCGCAGGATAGGAACACATCGTTATAGAGTGTCCGCGCAGGGGTTGAGGCGCTGCCCAGGCAGGGGGTTCCTCAGCCGAGATCGAATTGCTCTCGGACGAGGAGGTCGCACCATGTCCACAGGGAGGCTGCGTGCCGCGCACATCCATCGCCGCCAGTGCGACGGTCACGGTCATAGGCATCTGCAGGCCGCCGGGGGGCTAGTTGGCCGTCTAATGCCTCAGGGCATCGCTAGACACGCCCTTCTGGTGACCCTCATCGCTGCCGCAGCCGTCGGTTACCACGCCTCGAGCCTCGTCCAACCCGCCACCGCCGCAGCGAGCAGCGACCAGCTCCACTCCGGTGATCAGCTCACCGCTGGCGAGTTGATCCGGTCGGCGAGTGGTCGGTTTCGGGCTGTGATGCAGGGT
>JBBECV010000001.1:35352-37308 GCA_040881635.1 Thermoleophilaceae bacterium | reverse complement strand
TGGGCATCCCGGGTCGCGGGTGGTGATGCAGTCCGACGGCAACCTGGTCGTCTACTCGTCGGGACGGGCGCTGTGGGCGTCGAACACGGCGGTGGTCAAGCCGTCGGTGCCGTCGACGTTGACCGCAGGGCAGCAGCTGCGCGCTGGCGAGTTGATCCGGTCGGCGAGTGGTCGGTTTCGGGCTGTGATGCAGGGTGATGGCAACTTCGTGGTCTATGACGGGTCGACGGCGTTGTGGTCGTCGCGGACGAATGGGCATCCGGGGTCGCGGGTGGTGATGCAGGGCGATGGCAACCTGGTCGTCTACAGCAAGGGCGGGCGGGCGTTGTGGTCGTCGCGGACGAATGGGCATCCCGGGTCGCGGGTGGTGATGCAGTCCGACGGCAACCTGGTCGTCTACCGTGGCAAGAAGCCCCTCTGGGCCAGCAAGCAGCAGCGCCTGCCCCGCTACAGCTCGCCGGAGTGGCTCCCGATCCGCAAGGGGACCATCGGCTGCGCCTTCCGCAGCCCCGGGCGCTGCGGCGGCTACCACACATGGTGGGCGATCGACTTCGGCGCACCGCGCGGCCGTCCCGTCTACGCAGCCGGCTCCGGCAAGGTGAGGATCGGCGGCCGGAGCAATCGCTGCGCTCCCTACTCCCGCAGCCTCGGCAACTGGGTAGTCGTCCGCCACGGACGCGGCGTCAGCTCCCGCTACGCACATCTATCCAAGATCACCGTCCGCAACGGCGACTGGGTCAGCCGCAACACCATCATCGGGCGCGTAGGCAACACCGGCGATTCGCAGCCGTGCCGGTTCACCCACCTCCACTATGAGAAGCGGCTGCGCGGGCGGCCCTTGGATCCCGGACCGCTGAAGGCATGCCACGGCAGCCGGCTGGTCCGCTACCCCGTCCGTGGACGGTCGTGGAGGGGCCATCCCGCCCACCGGGCCTCCGTATGGAGTACCGGCACCCACTGCGCCCGCTAAGCCGTGATCGGCTTTCCCCGCTTGCGACACGCCGGAGCAGCCCAAAGGCTCGGCCAGTGCATGTCTGACGCTCAACACTGTGACGACACGCCGACCTCAGATCCGCAACAGCATCGGCAACTCGGCGGACCTGGCCGACGAGTTCCCGGAGGACTAGCCGCACCCCGCCGTAGCCGCCGAAGAAGGTGTTCGCGGTCAGGGTGTGAACGACGCCCGTCCAAGGTGTGATGTAATGGCCGACGTGGCGGGTAGCACAAGGGGGCGTGGGGGTTGCGGGCGCGCGCTGCAAACGTGGCCACGGCCGTCTACCGGTCGCCCGTCGCGGACAGTTCGGCTCGCGCACGCGCTCAGCGTCGCCGCGCTCGCCCTGCTCATGTCCTTGCTTGGATCGAGTGCCGCACTCGCGGCGATTCCAATGCAGCTGCCCTTCCCCGTTGGGCAGACCTGGCAAGCAAACGGCCCCCACCCGCACAATGGCGTCTCCGGCACCAGGAACAGCGTCGACCTCGGTAAGACCGACAACACGACCGGAACCGTCGTCGCCGTCGCCGCAGGAACTGTCTCGCGCTTGACCAACTGCGGTGGCGGCTACGAGATTCGCATTGACCACGCCAGCGGCTGGCAGTCGGGCTACTACCATCTCGCGTCTGCTTCGATCGCCAAAGGGGACAAGGTCTCGATGGGGCAGAAGATCGGGACGACAGGGCAGGGCTGCGGCTCAGCGACCTTCAAGCACGTCCACTTCTCCCTGCGCCGCAACGGCACCGACGTGAACATCGACGGCCTGAACATCGGTGGACACACCGTCCGGGCGAAGAGCTACAACTACGGCGGCTACTGGATAAGAAACAGCGACGGGGCTCGCGTCGCGGAGGATGCGGGCGGCTACGCACGGTGCTGCCTCAAGTCGCTCGCAGTCACAAACGACGACCCGCGCGGTCACTACGACTTGGCCAGCTCGCCTGAGGCGGGGAGGGTGCGGGTGC
>JBBECV010000001.1:0-35252 GCA_040881635.1 Thermoleophilaceae bacterium | reverse complement strand
CGATCAACGTGGGGCCGGGCAACAACAAGCTGCTCGGCTGCAAGACCGTCACGATTGCCGACGCCAATCCGCGCGGTCACTACGACTTGGCCAGCTCGCCTGAGGCGGGGAGGGTGCGGGTGCGTGGGTGGGCGTTCGATCCGAACGCGAAGACGACGGCGCTCGACGTCCATGTCTACATCGGCGGCAAGGCTGGCTCTGGTGGTGTTGCGTTGGGTAGTCGCAAGGCGAACAAGCACAGGCCGGATGTCGGCAAGGCGTTTCCGGGCGTTGGTGACTACCACGGGTTCGATGAGACGTTCACGACGGGCAGGACCGGCAGCCAGCCGCTGTGCGTCTATGCGATCAACGTGGGGCCGGGCAACAACAAGCTGCTCGGCTGCAAGACCGTCACGATCGCCGCCGTGCCTCCGCCGGCGGACCCGCCGCCTGAGCCGATCGGGCCACCCGCCCAACCCACTCCCACCACCGGCGCGGAGCCACGAGCCGCATGCGCGACGGCACGTGCCAAGCGCGCGAGAGCCGCTAAGCGCTACCGCCGCGCGAAGCGCAGGGCCGCGAAAACAACCGGGCCAGCGTCCGCTCGAGCCCGGCGGATCGTGGCACGACGTCGGAGCGCCTTGAAGCGCGCCCGCAAGCGGGCGCGCAAGCGCTGCACCACTCGCCTAGGGTGAACTACGCCCGGATTTCGGCGCCGTCGGTGACTGACCGACGCGGGCCGCCAGCCGGAGACGGACACGGTCGAAAACGGAGGCAGACGCTGCGGCGGTCGAGTAAATGAGCCGTGGACGACCGCAGCTGACGGTCGAAGCCGCCGACGAGGCCTGCGTGCAGGCCCGGGAGAGGCACGCCGTCCGGCCCTCCCCTTCGGGGCCGCGCGACCGCAACTCGGGCTGACTACGGACGCGCGACGGGCCGAGACGCGAGAGCACTGGCTGCGATGGACTTCGGCGAGGGGACCGCAACCGCGCTCGCGCGAGCTCGCGCCGCCGCGGCCGTCGACGACATCAGGGGGGCGCTGCCCCCACGGTCGGATGTCGCCCGCACGACCGCGACCAGGGACGGATCGGGATGACCGCCGCTACGAAGACTCGGCGCGTGCTGCTCGCCGCGTCGTTGACGACCGCGCTGACCGCGCTCGCCGGCTTCGGACCGACCGCGTCGGTTGCGCAGGCCGCCACCTGCTCCGACTTCGACAGCCAGGCCGCCGCCCAAGAGGCGGCCAACACCCGCGACGGCGACGGCGACGGCATCTACTGCGAGTCGCTGCCCTGCCCGTGCAGCAGCGAGTGGCACGCCCAGCACGACACCGACGAGACCGGGCGCACACCAGCGTCCGACCCAGACCCCGTCAGCGGCACGACCACCGCACCGCCACCTGGATCGCTGCGACGGCCGGTCTGGCCGCTGCGCGACCGCCGCGGGCTGCGCCGTGGCCTCGCGCGCGTGCCCAAGCGGCTGCTCGGCAGGGCGCGCCGGTTCATCCGCCGCGTGCGCACCGCCGTCGCCGGACCCAGCACCCGCTACGACCGCGACGAGTTCGGCCCAGCCTGCACCGACAGCGCCATCAACATCGCCTGGGCCGGCAACGGCTGCGACACCCGCAACGACATCCTGCGCCGTGACCTGCTCCGCGTCCGCTACCGCCCCGACACCGACGACTGCGTCGTCGAGGCCGGCCGGCTGCGCAGCCCCTACACCGGCACCGCCATCCGCTTCCGCAAGGCCCAGGCCGCCGCCGTGCCGGTCGACCACGTCTTCCCGCTCTCGCTCGCCTGGCAGATGGGCGCCCGCCGTTGGACCGACGCCAAGCGGATCCAGCTCGCCAACGACCCGCTCAACCTGCTCGCCGTCGACCGCTCGAACAACAGCAGCAAGGGCGACTCCGGACCGGCCGAGTGGCTGCCGCCCTACCGGCGCATCCGCTGCGCCTACAGCGTCCGCATCGCCCAAGTCGCGCGCAACTACGACCTGCCCGTCACGCGGCCCGACAAGCGGACGATGCGCCGCCACTGCGGGCGGCGACGGGCTGCGATGCGCTAGCGTGCACGCACCTTGTTGTTGCCGTCATCCGGGAGGGAGCCGTGGTCGATCCGGCGTCGCTGAGCCTAGCCGCGTTTGCCGCAATCCTTGTGGCGAAGACAGTGGACCGCGTGGCCGATCAGGCGGTGTCAGGCGGTGAGGCGGTGCTGAAGCGCCTGGCAGCGGCCGTGCGGGCGCGATTCTCAGCCCACGACGACGATGAGGGTCTCCGGGCGCTCGAGCGCGTCGAGGATGCGCCCGACAGCCCGGCGCGCCTGCAGGCGCTGGCCGACGCCATCGATCGACAGGCCGTCGATCCGAGCTTTCGAGCAGAGCTTGAGCAGCTAGTCGAGGAGACCCGCCGCGAGGGCATCGACGTCGGCGACATCGCCCAGCTTGCGTTCGGCGATCAGAACGTCCAGGCCGTGAATGTCACCGACCGTAGCTCGGTGAACGTGAGCTACGGGTCGCGCCCGTCAGAGCAGGGCGACCACTAGCCACGCGCGCGCGAAACCGAACGTGACCCGGCAGTACCTTCACGGCAACCGGAATGTCCAGATCCAGCACGTCGCTGGATCGCACATCACCATCACGTACGACGGCGCGTCGAGGGGTGTGCCGCTGGAGCCGGCGCTCGTCCCGCTGCCGCCCGAGGCTGCGTCGCCGGCGCGCATGGTGCGGGCGCGCTCGGGGATCGTTCCATTCTCGGCGCGCCAAGGGCTGCTAGACCAGCTCATCGACTGGATCCACGACGCGGAGGAGCCATTCAAGGGCTGCCTCATCGGGGGACGGGGAGGAAGCGGCAAGACGCGCCTCGGCGTCGAGCTCTGTGAGCGCACCACAGAAGTCCGCTGGATCGCCGGGTTGCTGTCCCAGTCCGCCGATCAAGGAGGGCTCGACGCGCTAGTTCAGGCCCCGACGGCCCGCCTCGTGATCGTGGACTACGCCGAGTCGCGCGTCGAGCAACTGAAGATCCTGATCCCCGAACTGGCTAGCTCCGCGACGGCCGAGAACCCAGTGCGGCTAGTGCTACTCGTGCGGGATGCGCCGCGGCGGACCAATGACTGGGCCGAGCCGCTGCGTAACTACAGCGATGCACTAGACGCGGCCCTCGATCGCTTCGAGCTCCACGTGCTCCCGGACACGCCCCTCGACCGGTCGGAGCGGGACTCGCTGTACGAGGCTGCCGCCGAGGCGTTCGCCAGCCGAGCGTCGGTCGCGGCGCCATCCGCGCCGGAGATCCTCAGCGACGCACTCTACGACGGTCCGCTCGCGATCGTCATTGCCGCATATCTTGGAGTCCACGACCACGTTGACCTCCCGACGTCGCGGACGGCGCTCATCGATGAGCTTCTTCAGCATGAGCAGCGCTACTGGATCGCAACCGCCGACGCTCGCCAACTTCCTGGCGATCCAGTCGTCCTTAGACGAGTTGTGGCACTTGCCACGCTCACCCGCGCCGAGAGCGAGGAAGAGGCGCGCGAGCTGCTGCGCTTGTTGCCTGACCTGGGGGATGCCTCCGCTGAGCGTCGAGGCGACCTCGCGCGCTGGGCACACGACCTGTACCCCGGTCTGGGATGGTGGAATGCCCTCGAGCCAGACCTTGTGGGCGAGCACCTCGTCGCCTCAACTTTCGCATCGAGCCCAGCGGTGCTGCGCGGAGTGCTGGAGCACCAGCGACCGGCGACGGTGGCTCATTCGCTCGACACCTACGCTCGGGCCGCGACGAACAGCCCCGCTCTCGCAGAGACCGTCTCCCCACTAGTGACAGAGGCTCTCGTCGATCTTTGCGATACGGCGATTCGGCAGGTAGAGCAGGCGGCAAGGCTGGACATCCTTGGCGAGCCGACGGTGGCTGCGGCACTCAATCGTCTTCTTGGCGTTATTGAGATCGGGCCGGACACCATCGATGATGCGGTCGCCGTGACGCCGAACAGGGCTGATCTTGTCCTCAGCCCGCTCGCTCTTACGCTCAGCGAGTTGCAGGTCCAGCATCGGCGCGCGCTCTCAGAGGAAGATCCAGCTACCTACAAGCCAGACCTGGCTGGCGCTCTCAGCGACCTGGCCGTCCGCCTGGCGGCGAAGGGGCAGCGCAGAGAAGCACTCGCCGCGGTTGACGAGGCTGTGACGATCTACCGAGTACTCGCAGACGCGAACCCCACCCGCTACATGCCGGCTCTCGCGTTAGTGCTGACCAACTTCGCCAGCCGCCTTGCTGACATCGGACGCCACGACCAAGCGCTCGCCACGAGCAAGGAGGCCGTAGCAACCTATCGCGCAGTTGCAGACACGAACCCCGTTTACAGGCGCGACCTCGCGAGGTCGCTGAACAACCTTTCGTGCGACCTGGCGGACGCCGGACACGCGGATGAGGCGCTTGCTCGGGTTCAGGAGGCGCTGGACGTTTACCGGTCCCTGCCGTTTGTCGAGCGTGCTGACCTCGCGATGTCGTTCGGCAACCTCGCCAACCGCCTGGCGGGCGTCAACCGACGCGAGGAGGCACTCGACGCGACCAAGAAAGCAACCGAGTCCTACCGCGCACTCGCATCAGAGAACCCTACCGCGTACCAGGCTAGCCTGGCCCTAGCTTTGAACAACCTGGCGAGTCGCCATCTGGCTGCAGGCGACTGGAAGCAAGGGACCAATGCCATCGACGAGGCCGTGAAGCTCTATCGACCACTCGCTGAAGCCGATCCGACCGTTCATGAGCCGGGGCTTGCTAGGGCGCTAGACACGTTCTCCGTCTCACTACGACATGACGGGCGGCACAAGGAGGCGCTCGATGCCAGCCGGGAGGCGGTCGTGATCCGGCGTAAGCTCGCCGCGAAGCATCCTGCAGCCCAGGAGCCTGCTCTCGCCGGCTCGCTCCACAACCTCGCCGTCCACCTTTCAGCGTGCGGTCAACTCGATGAGGCGATCGGCGTCAGCCGGGAGGCAGTCACCATTCGGTGGCCCCTTGCAAGGGCGAACCCCGCCGCCCATGCGCGCGACCTTGCCTCAACGCTAGACAACCGTGCCGCTCACTTGGCGAACGCTCGGCGCCATGCAGAGGCACTAGGCCCAAAACAGGAGGCCGTAAGAATCTATCGCGCGCTAGCCCGTAGCCGACCAGAGTTTTGGGAAGAGCGTCTCGCCACCGCGTTGAGCGAGCTCTCGAAGCACTTCGAGGATGCAGGCTACAACGAGGACGCGGGGCGGGCGCGCGAGGAGGCCGAGCAGATCAGGCGCCGCTTGAACGAGTAGCGGCCAGTCTCGCGCATCCTCGTCGCGTGTGGCCGCCCTGGCCCAGGCCACCCGAGATCGGCAGTTGCTGCCCTAGCGCGCTATGCGTTAAAACCCTCGCAGCACAAGGGAGGGGCGACAGGCCCCCCGTGCGCTCGCTGAGTATCTCCTGCGCCTGACGGGTGCCGGCAGTGGCCTGAGCGGGCGGTTGCGGTCCTAGTACCGATCCGTTGACTCGGGCCCAGCCGCGCGGCGCGCGGGTGCCCGCGAGAGCGATGAGTACGCGCCCCACGAGGTGGCGTCATGGTGCCGCGCGTTACGTCACACCCGTCAGGGCGCAGTTCCGTACGGAACGTCGATTCCCGCTATGCGTGCCCGGATGCCGGCGGCGTCGAGCGCGTCTGCCATCCGTTCCGCGCGATCCCGGTCCGAAGAGGACTGCGGATGCGCCGCAGGCTCCTCTACGCCCACGCGGACATTGAGGTCGGGCGCGTCGTCAGGCGGTGCGCTGAGCGGCGTCCGGAAGGCGCCGGGGTTGAAGCCTGCGCGTCGGAGAACGTGTCTTGCTCTGTCCACGCCTATGTCGCGCAGGGCGATCTGGATGTGCGTCGGCGGGTTCGGCGCTTCCCACGTCCACAGACGATCGGCGATTACCTTCCGGTGGAGCTGCCGCCCGTTGAGGCGCGGGTACAGGTACGTCCCACCTCCAACGGCAACGACCGCCGCGATGATGCCTCTCTGGAAGTTGGACCCGTCGCCGTCGATCGTAGTCGCAGCGACCATCACCCCGACGAGGAACAGCGGCACCGTGACGAAGAGCAGCGCCGACGCTGGGATACGCCAGAGGCAGCGCCACCCCTCGAACTCATAGAGGGTCCGCACCATCCTGCGATAGGTCCGTGGCAGGACGCCATCAGCACTCATGGCCACGCCTGCGCTCGGCAGCGGGCTAGACGTGTGTGTCCCGCCCACGCCGTGCAAGCGGCCAGATCGAGAGGCTATTCGTGGTTGCCGTGCGCGATCGATCATCGGCCCTGTGGAGCGTATCTGGGCTACGCGGTCAGGCTCTGGCCTCCACCAGCGATGACCAGAGGGCCGCGAGATGAGCCCTCATGCGGGCTCGCGTGCCTTCCTGGGGCGCCTGCACGCGCCGGCAGGCGGTCACCGCGGCAGACGCGTACGCCAATACGGCTCCCACCGAATGACCGCTGGTGGGAGTGCTCCTGCCACGACTAGCGCGCGCCTTCCCTTGAGCTGCTGCAGATCCTGCGCTGACGCCTTCGGCCCGAGGGTGGCGTGGTCGTCGACGTCGACCGGTTGTTGGCCGAGGAGGTCGGTGATCTCCTGGCGGGTGGTGGCGTCGTGGATCGGGCCGAGGAAGATCTTGGCGGTGGAGGCGCCGACGTCGGCGAGGTGGGCGGGCAGCGGACGCAGTGGGGCGCAGTTGGCGGTCTCGTCGAGCAGGACACGCAGGAGCGGGTCGAGTGGTTGGTCGTTGCGGCGTGATCGGTCGATCGCGGCGTCGATCACCGAGGAGACGATCGCGACGAGGATCGGGGCGAGCATGCGCTGGTAGCTGGAGGAGGAGGTGAGGTAGAGGGTGGGGGCGTCGCCGTCGAGGAGGTCGGTCGCGGTGAAGCCGGGTTTGGAGGCGGCGAGAACCTCGGGGTAGCGGTAGGCGTGGAGGAGGTGGGCGGCTGACATGTAGGTGGTGCCCTCGTTGCGGGCGTCGAGGGCGAGCACGCCCTCGAGCTGGCTTTGAGCGGCCGGATCGCCGCTTGAGCGGAGGATGTCGACGGGGGCTTTGCGGTCGTCGGTCTCGAGCCAGGCGAGGATGTCGGCGTCGGCGAGCCAGCGCGCCTGGCGCAGCGCGCGGCTCCAGTCGGTGCAGCCCTGCAGCGGGTCCCAGCTGACCCTGCTGCCGCGCGTCACTCCACACACTCTCAGGCGGACCTCCATCTCGATCGCGCTGCCGGCCAACAAGTTCGACGTCAAGTGGGTGATGGGCCAGGTTGGCCACGCCGACTCGAAGATGACGATGGACGTCTACGCCCAGCTCGGGCAGCGCGTCGCTCGCAGCCACGGCGCCAGCTTCGATCGCCTCGTCCGTGAGGCCCGCGAGCGGCTGATTGGGGACTGTTTGGGGACTGACGCCGAAACTCGACCGCTCGAGGCTTTCGACCCGGCCCTGCTCGACAGCCCGGATTCCGCTCTACAAAGCGGAAATCAGGGAATGGCGAGAGCCGGACTCGAACCGGCGACACCACGATTTTCAGCGAGCCGGAGAGCGGCTTGTGAGGGGCGATATTCCGCTCTAGAATGGGGAATCCGGGCGACGCCCGGTGGATGCTGTACCCGTGGATGCGGGCGGATCCGTGGGGGTTTGGGACTCCAGGGGCGGTTGGAGTCCCAATGCCGAGCGGCCGTCCGTCGTGCAGGGCGGACAGCGTCTACGTGGCCAGGTGTGCCGCGCGGCGGAATTGGCGCATGTAGCGCAGGGCGCGAATTTGGCGAAAGGCACGAACCTGGTGGTAGACTGCGCGGTAGGCGAAAGCGGGGTATGGCTGTGGCGACGAAGACGGCAACCAAGGTGCAGCTGTTGACGACCCAGGAGGTCGCTGATCTATTGCGCGTGAGCACGCGTACGGTGCAGAACTGGATCAAGCGCGGTCAGGTGCCCTATCTCGAGTTGCCCGGCGGCGAGTACCGGCTCCCGCTCGCCGGCCTGCTCGACTCGCTGCGCGGCACGTTCGATCTTGCAGCCGCGCTGGCTGACCTCGACGCCGCGAGCGTCGGGGTCTCCGAGGACGAGATCGCAGCTGCCCTGGGCGAGTAGCCGCCCGGGCCCGCCGGGCGCGTTCATAGGATCGCCTCCCCATGGGCGGCGTCGTGCTCGACACCAACACGATCGTGCGAGCGATCCTCTCGCCGGCCGGCGCGCGCCGCAAGCTCTGGCTGTTGCTCGTCTACGGCGGCGCTGTCGAACGCGCCCGACTGGTCCGCCACGAGCACCAGGCCGCACGTGCGGCCGGCGCCTCGAATACCGGGACGCTCGAGACGGCAGTAGGGACTGCCGACGCGGCTGCGGCTCACATCGCAGGGCTACTGCCGCCGGGCGCCCCGAGCGATCGCTGGGCGATCGCCTCGCCGCCCCTGCTCGCCGAGTACCACCGCAAGCTCCACGACCTGCGCGACAAACTCGCCAAGCCCCCGTGGACCGCCGCGCAAATCGACGTCGCCTACCGGGCGCTGGTCGCCGGCTGCGGCGACATCACGCCCGACTTCGAAGTCGACAAGGTCCCTCACTACACCGACGGTCGTGATCGCGACGACGACGCGATCATCCACACCGCTCTCATGGGCGGCGCCGAGCTCCTGATCTCCAACGACACCAAGGACATCAGTCTCGACCGCGACGGCGAGACCGAGTACGGCGACGGCGAAGGCCGAACCGTCCGGGCCATGACCTTCGAGCACTTCGCCACGACCACCCTCCACGTCGACCTCGACACGATCGACGGAAGCCGACTCGCCGAGGCGTACGCCACTCACCGAGGGTCGGCATAAGGCCTCGTCCGTCGCCTTTGATGTCGGCTTCGCACGCCGTTGCTCGCCACCGATCGTCCATCCATCGTTGCGCGGGCGCCACGCCGGCTGGTAGCGTCACCGCCAATCGGAGGGACGGGAGGAGAAGGAAATGGCCTACGACGTACCTGGGGGAGGCGACCGTGTCGGCGACGAGTTGGTCGACCGCTGGAACGCGGAGATCTCAGCCGCGTACGACGCCCGAAGCGACCTGCATACGCGCTTCTTCACGCTTGACCCTGGGGGCGTGAAGCAGCCGCAGGTAACCGACGCGGTCGAGTGGCCGGCCGACCCGCACGAGCCGACGTTCTGTGTCGACGAGCAGACAGTGCGTACGCTCAGCGACTGGGGCAGTTGTGGACGTCACTCGCTCCACAACGAGTACTGCGAGTACGCGGTGGTGCATCGGGTCGACTCCGGCGGAAGGCTGCGGCCGAAGCGCGTGCAGGTGACGACGGAGTTGCGCGAGTACTGGCTGATGCTCGCCGTGCACGACCCTGGGCGGCTGCTCGTCGTGGCCGCCGAGGTGCTTGGCGACGAGCCGTCCTGGACCGACCTCTACGGAGCGCCTGACCCGCATGTGTTGAGCGAGGGCCAGCGGCGTGTCGGGTTCGCACTGACGATGGCTGGGCACGGCGGCGATCGTGCTCTCGCGCGCGCCGGAGTGCCGGCCAACCCCGCGGGCCGGCTGAACAGGGAGAACGCGGTCTTTATGACCCATCCGATCAACGGACTCGACGACCTCCTCTTCATCGTGCTGTTCGGCGCGCGCCGCTATGCGGTGAGCGACCCTGACGGTGGGTTTCGGCGGGCCGCGAGCGATGACATCTTCGCCGCGGCGGACCAGCGCGAGCTCGCCTGCCGCCACGCCGATCCGGCGGCGGCGATGGGCGCCTACGCCCAGGTGATGAACGCTCGGATGCTGAGCTTCGCCAACCCGCTTGGGATGTACCTGCGACCGCTCAACCGCGAGCTGTTCAAGGTCGGCGACGAGGACATTCCCAAGGAGTGGGTGCGCGAAAGCCGCGGCGGACCGGGGGTTCGGCAGCGGCTCGAGTTCGGGCCGGGCGACGATGACGACGCCCTCCTCGACGACATCGACGTGCATGTCGGAGGCGATCGTCAGCGGATGACGGGTGGGCACCAGTTGCTCAGGCAGCTCAATGTCGGGCCGCTGATCGCAACCGGTGCCACGGAGCCGGCGACCGAGTCGGAGTTCGAGGTGATTCCGGCTGCCGCTCCGATCGAGTGCCGACAAACCGGGATCTGCGACACCGTGCGCGCTCTTGAGCGCGAGCACAAGTTGGCGGGCCTGCCGAAGCCTGGGCCGCGGCGTCCGGCCGTCGCGTGATGGTGGCCGGCGCTCTTCAGGAGGGCATCGATCACGCTCCGGGGGCACGTCCGGGCAGGTTCTTCGCGATCATGTTCCTGCGCGTCGCCGAGCACTGCGACGCCCCGCGCGCCGGTCAGCGACTGGCCGACCTTTGGCGCCTATACGCCGAGCTGAAGAAGGGTCGAGTTCCGGACCTCGACCCGGTTGCGGTGCCGCACGAGCAGGACAACCTGCGCTTCCTGCTAGGGATCGGCTCCAACGCCTTCGCGCTGGACGGCGTGCGGCGCGAGCGGCCGAACGGCCTGGGGAAGGCATTCCTGTTCGCCTCCCCGGAGGAAGAAGGCGGCGGGTCACTGCTGGCCGGGTCGGGACTTGATTACGCGCCCGACGTGCGGTCGAACCTCGCTACCGAGGAGATCTGCGTGCAGGTGACGGGCGACACCAAGCTCGCAGTCGATCGCACGATCGTGGAGACCTGGAAGCTGTTATCCGACGGCGCCGATTCGGGCAAGGGGGTCGCCGACCTGGAACTGATGACGTTCTACATCGGCTTCCAGCGCCAGGACCGGCGCAGCTGGATCGACTTCCACGACGGTCTCTCGAACATGCGCAGCGAGGATCGCGAGCAGGCGATCGCGATCGACGTCGGCAAGGAGGAGCCGTGGTGCGTCGGCGGGACCTACCTCGCCTTTATGCGGATCGGTGTCGATCTAGCCGCGTGGCGGCGTCTGGGGCGACGCGACCAGGAGCTGCTGGTTGGCCGCGACAAGCTCAGCGGCTGCCCGCTCGTCGACGCTCCCGGCGGCGAGCCGCGGGCCGACCCGGCCTGCCCGGTTGCCGGCACGCAGATCTGGGAGGAGCCCAACGACCCGTTGTTCGGCGAGCCGCGCGGCAGCACCGACGTGCTCGTCGCGCGGAGCCACGTCCAGCGCGCGAACCGCCACGTCGAGCCGGCCAGCGGGCCGGCGAGCAGGCGGATCTTCCGTCAGGGCTACGAGTTCCTCGAGTGGCAGGAGGGCGCTCCCGGCTTCAGGGCCGGCCTCAATTTCGTCAGCTTTCAGGACACAACCGAGCGGCTGTTCGGCATGCTCACCGACGAGCGCTGGCTCGGCCGCGTGAACTTCGGCGGCGACCCAGACCGCCAGCCGCCGGGCATGTCGCGCCTGCTGTCGATCTACGCGGCCGGCGTCTTCCTAGCCCCACCGCGACGGAACGGCGAGCCCTTCCCGGGCGCGAGCGTCTTCGGCCTCTAGCCTCGTCTACAGGGTCGCGGCGCCGGGTCGTGGTTGCCCTGCTTTATGCGCGCGCTGACCCACACCTGGACGCGCTCGGCGACCTGACCGCCGAACTCGATCGGGCGTCCGCCGATCTCGATGTCCCCGATGACGTAGCCCTTCGACGCCGGCACCTCGAAGCGGGCGCGCAGGGCCTGCTGGGCGTTGCCGCGCTCGACCTTCCAGAACTTGGCGGCGTCCGTGCCGTCGGGGGTCACCATTCCCGCCGTCAGCGGCCGACCGAGGTAGAGCCCGACGGGATCCGCGAACGTAATCTCGCTGCCCCCGCGGGCGGCCCGGTTGACGGCGGCGGCAATCTGCGGGTCGCTGTGGCGCAGCGGCTCGCCGAGCCGACCGCAGCGCACGAGCTCCTGCTGGTCGGTCACCGGGCGGCCGTTCTTGACCCGTGGGATTGTCGCGCGCGCGACCAAGTCGACCGCCGCCCCGAGCTTGTTTGTGTCCTGGATCATGTGGGCGAGGCGTCCGGGCCGCCGAGTGTTCCAGCGGTTCTCGGGCCGGTAGCCGCCGCCGGGCGCGCGCAGATCCGAAAGCTTGACGCGGACGTCGACCAGCTTCCGGTAGAGCGAGAGCAGCCGGTTGGGATCGGTCTCGAATAGGTGCTCCCAGTACTCGGGCAGCTCGGTCGAGAACACGATCCCGGTGATCTTCCCCATCCGGTTGCGCTCGACCGACCACTCGCAGTACTCGTCTTGGAGAGCGCGGTCGCGGTCCGCGAGCCGCCAGCGCTCCAGCGGCGGCGGATTGGTCACGCGCAGCACCGCCGGGAAGGCGCTCCAGGAGATCATCGGCGCCTTCGCGACGGAGGGGGTGTCGGTTGCGGTCGGGTCGTAGAACTGCGGGAAGCGCCCGACGTAGGGGCGGAGCGTGGCGGCGACGGTGTCGCTCCACCGCCCGGGGTGCCGGTCAGGGACGCGGGCCGGGGTGCTGAACCGTCTCAGCTTCGCCATGTCAGCCCTCGGCCACCGCGCCGTCGGGCCGCATCCGTCTGCGCGCCGGCTCGATGTTCGTGTGCGGCAACAGCAGCGGGAACTCCGAGATCGGCAGCTCGTGGAACGTCCGGCGTCGCTCCTCGGCGAGCTTGAAGTAGGGCTCGAAGCCGGCCTGCGTCTTCAACTTCGCCTCTACCGCCTTGTAGTAGCGCCGGAGGATGCGGTTGAACTCGCCGGCGAAGCGCGGGCCGACCTTCCAGCGCTCCACGAACTCCGCCTCCGGCGTGCCGCGCGGGCCAATCTTGGCGGCGGCGAAGATCGAGTCGACCATCTCGCGCGAGAAGCTGCTCCTGCCCTTGGCGATCTTCGCGGTGGCCGGCACGTGGCGGAGCAGCGCGGCGCGGCGCTCTGAGAAGACGGGGTTCCAGGGGTCGACCATCAGCAGGCATGCGGCGAGCCGCTTGCCGAGGAGCCCGACGTCGATCGCATGGCGGAGCACCACCTGGTCCTCGAAGGCGCGCTCCGGGACTAGGAAGCAGAAGTGCGTGTCGCCCTTGCGCACGAAACCCGGGCTCGACTCCATCCTGACGTCGAACTTCGTCAGGCACTTGGCGTAGATCCTGCCGCTGACGGTGAAGGCCGGCGGTCGCGCCAGTCCGAGGACGTCGGAGAGGCCCTCGGAGTCGACGAAGAACGTAGCCGGCAGATCGAGCATGCTCGATGGGCGGAGGTCCGCGTTGGCGACGTGCGTGGTTGCCAAGTTGACCGTCGAGCGCCGCCGGTTGGGAGTCCCGAGGATCTGCTCCATGACATGTCGCGGGCGGGTGACGAGCCCGCTGCCGTCGCGGACCGCGTCGAAGCGCGCCTTCGCCCAGCGCTCGATAGCGGGCCGGGCCGCCTCGAACTCGAAGGCAAGCGCACCGCCGGGGTCCTTGTCGACGAACCACTCGTGCCTGCGTAGCGGGTCGTTGGAAGCGAAGGCGCTGTCAGGGATGTTGGCGCTCGGTGAGTGCCAGTTGATCCATGGCGTCTTCAGCTCCTTCATGATCAGCGCGCCGCTGGGATGGCTCTCGAACGGGCCCTTCCCGCGGCTCGCGTCGCGCACCGCGTCGCGTGAATTGCCGGCGTGCATCCACATCGCGTTGGGGCCGGTGGAGCGGTAGTAGTTGAAGCCGCCCCCCTTGCGGTCCCAGGCCATCACCTCGACGCCGTCGGCCTGTCGCGGGTCGCCGGCGCTCAGCAGCACGTCCGGCCCGTTTGGCCCCTGGCCGAGCGTGACGATGAAGCGCAGGTTGCGCGCGACCCCCGCCGTGGCCTGCGTCCGCGGGAGCTGGCTGCCCTCGCCCACGACGAACGACCGCTGTGTCCGAAGCGCGCCCTTCTTGGGGGCGGCCGCCTTGATGCGCTCGACCACCTGCTGGGCGGACCGCGGGATCTTGGCGTTGGCCCGGAATAGCGGGGCGAATGCGTCGCCGAGATCCCGCACCTCAGCTGGCGACATCCTCCGCGGCGCCGGGTCGGCTCCGACCACGAATCGGTTCAGCGCGTCCGCATCGATGCTTCCGACCGAGTCGAAAGCCCCGCAGCTGTCATCGACCATCCACTGCTCCCCCTCTTCGAGCGAAGTTCGTCCTCCGGAGGGCCACGCTAACGCGGTGCAGGTGGGCGGTCAAGGAGCGCGCCGCGGCGATTGCGCTGGACAGGATTGCCGTCGGCGAGGACGAGGGGTTTCGACTTCGCCGTGTCGGCGGCGAGAATCGGGGGCTCAGCGCCTCGATGACCAGGGGCGGTTGGAGTCCCAAACGGTGGGCGGCCGCCGTGGCTTCTCGGACGCATTGGCGCCGGCAGCCGCTCGCGCAGAGCCGTGGCTCGCCCGGCCAGCTCGTCGGGTCGGCTCGGTACCGTATGTGCCATGACGGATCCGCTCGACAGGCGCGACGAGATCGTCAGGCTGGCGGCGACCCATGGGGCGTCGAACCTCCGGGTCTTCGGGTCCTCTGCCCGTCGGGAGCGTCACGAGCGAAGCGACCTCGACCTGCTCGTGCGGATGGAGGAGGGACGTAGCCTGCTGGATCTGGTCGCCCTCTCTCAGGAGCTCGAGGACGTGCTCGGCGTCCACGTCGACGTTCTCAGCGAGGGGGGACTGTCGCCCTACCTGCGTGATCGCATCTTGGGCGAGGCGGTACCGCTCTGAAGGACACGAGCGTCTATCTCCTCCACATCCGGAGTGCGATCGACAGGCGATCTCCTACTGCGGTTCTGACGGCTGGACGTGGCGGGCGACCCAGGTCGCGAAGTCTTCCTCGCTGATGGCTCTGGCGGCGAGCTGCTCGACCATCCCGGCGGCCTCGTCATCGGGCGGTCGTCGCCATGCGTGCTCGTCGATGAGCTCGCGCATGCAGATGTAGGCGATGCGCTTGTTGCCGTCGGGCAGCGGGTGGTTGCGGACGAGTCGCGAGCACAGGACGGATGCCTTCGTGGCGATGTCGGGGTAGCGCTCGTGGTCGCCGAAGCCGGCGAACGGCGCGGCGAGCGCGGACTCGGCGAGCGGAAGGTCCGCGGTGCGCCTGAGCCGGTCGGCGCTGACGCCGAGGATCGCCTCGGCGATCAGCAGGTAGTCGGCCAGGTCGAGGCCATGGATGTCGCTATCATCTAGTGCTGACACCAAGCTACCGTGCTATCTAAATGCGCTGGCGAGCATTTGCGGGCCGGAGGAGGCGATGACGTGAAGACCAAGGCGATGACGCTCAGGCTGCCGACCGACAAAGCCGCGGAGCTCGAGGCGGTTGCCCGCGCCGAGTCCAAGTCGGTGTCGGACACGGTGCGCGACGCGATCGATCTGCTGATCGCCGAGCGCCGCAAGGACAAGGCGTTTCGGGAGCGAGTTCGCGAGATGATCGAGGAGGACCGGGCGATCCTCGACAGGCTGGCTCGATGAGGAGGTCTTGCGGGCACGGCGAGTCCTGCTAAGCATATATGCGTAGCGCTGAGCGGTTCTCTTGGGACTGGCCATGCAGGCCAGTACCCAGACGCGACGGCGCCCCGGGCCGTCGCAGTGCCGGGTCCGACCACGCGCGGGCTTCCCTCGGCAGCGCGGGTCGTCCGAGGCGGTCCCAAGCTTCGCCGTCGCTTGACCGCCGATGGGCGGAGCGACTATGTCTCGAGCGAGCTCTCGGGGTGGCGGGGCAGTCCATCGTCGGGGATGGGCTCCCAGTTGGCGGTGTAGTCGACGAACTGACGCCGGCTTGGGCGGATGCCGGGGTCGCCGTCGAAGGCTCCGAGTCGGATGCTCATTCGGTCTGGGTCCTTCGGGTGACGGCTGAAGACCGCCGAGCCGCAGTCGCCGCAGAACCACTTCTCCCAGCCATCGTCGGGCCGCCACGCTCGCAAGGAGCCTTCGCCTGCCAGCAGCCGAAACGTACCTGGCTCAGGGATCGCGTTCGCGGACGCTGCCGTCCCGCTGCGCCGCTGGCAGCGCTTGCAGTGACAGTAGAGGGCGTCGGCGAGCGGGGCGGTGACCTCGAAGCGCACCGACCCGCAGCCACAACCGCCGGTCAGAGGGAGCGCACGGTCGTTCATCGGTGGGCGGTGAAGTAGAGCATCGGTCCGCGCCGCTCGGTCGAGTCGATCTCCAGCCCGGCCCGGGCGAGGTGAGCGCTGACCTCGGCTGCGGTGGGCACCTGACCGAAGTCGCCGAGCCCGGGCCGGATCAGCATGCGCTGACGGAAGGTGTCGGCGCCGCGGACGAACGCGCATCCGACGAGCCGCCCGCCGAGGGCGAGGAGCCGCGCGGCCTCGGCTATGGCCGCGGCGGGGTCAGGGAAGCAGTGCAGCCCCCAGAAGGAGAGGAACAGGTCGGCGCTCATCGACGGAAGCGGAACGTCGGCTGCTTGGGCGCGGATCAACTCGACGTCAGCAAGGCCTCCGTCGAGAGCCCGTGACCGCGCCCGCGAGAGCATCGACGGCGACAGGTCGACGGCCACGTACCGCACGCCGGGACGAGGTGGGGCGAGGCGAAGTGCCGGCCCGGCGCCGCACGGACAGTCAACGATCACCCCTCCCTCAGGCACCTCTCCGATCGCCGCCATGCTGGCGTAGTACGGGTCGAGGTCGCCGCCCCACACCAGCCGGCTGATCCGCCGAGCGAGCCACGGGCGCTCCATGTAAGCGCTGTAGAACGCCCCGAAAGCCGACGCATAGAAGTCGCCGCGCGTCATGGATCCCGGTCAGCGCTCGTCGCCGGCGTCGGTTACGAGGGCGAGCGTGAAGCCGTCGTAGCCCTTCGCTCCAACGGTCTGGATCGTGGTCGCGTCGATGCGCGGGTCGGCGGCGAGCAGTTCGTGGAACGCCCTGACTCCCTGTACCCGCGGGTCGTCGCTGTCGACCTCGACCACGGCTCCCTCTCGAACGACGTTGTCGGCGACGATCGCCGTGCCCGGCCGTGAAAGCTCCAGCGCCCCCCGCAGGTAGCCGGGATTGTTCGGCTTGTCCGCGTCGATGAAGATCAGGTCGAACGGACCCGCGCCCTCCCCGATCAGCGCGCCGAGGGTGTCGAGCGCCGGCCCGACGCGAACCTCCAGCCGCTCGGCCAGGCCGGCGCGGCGCACGTTGTCGACGGCGACCGCGGCGTAGGCTGGGTCGATCTCGAGCGTCACGAGCCGGCCATTCGCCGGCAGCGCGCGAGCGAGCCAGATCGTGCTGTAGCCGCCGAGCGTTCCGACCTCCAGCACCGACCGCGCACCGGCGAGCCGGGCGAGCAGGAATAACAGCTTGCCCTGCATCGCCGAGACATCGTGCGGCGGCAGCCCCGCCGCGGCGTTCGCCTCGAGCGCGGCGTCCAGCTCCGGGTCGGGCGCCAAAAGCAGATCAGCGACGTAACGATCGACCGCCGCCCACCGCTCCGACGCCCCATCGCCCGCCATCCAGAACGGAGTATGACCCCGCGTACCTGACGAGGGTGCGCCGCTCCCAGCAGGCCCTGAGATCGCTGGCCAGCGAAGACAGGCGCGGTATCGTCTCCGCTATGGCGGTCGAGCAGCTTGACCTCACGGTCTATGAGGACGCCGAGGATGGCTGGATCGTGGCCACGATCCCCGAGGTTCCCGGCGTCTTCAGCCAGGGCCGCACGCGCGGTGAGGCGCGGACCAACGTGATCGACGCCTTGCGACTGATGCTCTCCCCGGGGCCGGGCGAGGACGACGGCCGCGAGCGCGAGCTGCTCCACCTCACAGTCGCTGTATGAAGCGACGAGGGAGGGCTCGAGCGTCATCTGCGCGCTCATGGCTCCCGTCAGATCGACGAGGGCAGCAAGCACAGCCGATGGGCAGGGCCAGGAGGCGCGCGCTCGGTGGTGCCGCACCATCGCGAAGTCCCCTACGTCCTTGCGCGGAAGATCTGCCGACAGCTTGGGATCGAGGAACCCACGGCCCGCGTTTGGGCCGGCATCGGCGCGGGTGGCTTCCAACCACCGACCTCTCGCGTGCGATGGGGGAACCGATCTGCAGCCAAGCGCACGATTTTTGGATCCCGAGGGATTCTGGCTCTATGGGTGGACTGCCCCGTTCCGCGAATAGCGGCGATCCGCGCCGAGTCCACCCGACACGGGCAACGTTGCCCGATCAGGGGGAGCCGCCCGCCTCCCCGATGCGTTGCTGGAGCGCCTGGCGCCCGCGCTCCAGCTTCGCGGGACCCCAGTAGAGGAACTCCAACAGCCCCTCGGCGAAGTCCCGAATTAGGGGCACGTCACGGGCCTCGACCTCTACGTCGCCGTCGTGGCCGCCGAGGTTGCGGAACTCACGAATCAGGTGTGCCTGGTCGGCGAGAGCCCTCGGAAGGATCCGCCCACCTTTTCGACCGGCGAGCTGATCCAGGCGCGGGCCGAGGTCGCCGTCAGGGACCCCCTGATCCATGCAGACGGCTTCTAGCAGCCGGCCGGCGCGTACAGCGAACGCATCGGGTGCATGGAGGAGTTCGAGCATGCGGCCATATCGGTCGCGGATCCGAGATGGCAGGTCGGCCATGTTGCGCATCGGCGGGTGGATCCGCTTGAGACCCATGAAATCCATGGGATCGGACCAGCCGTCGACGTAGCGATAGCTGCTCAGCGTCGGTTCGTCGCAAACCGTGCAGTGCTGGATGAGAAGGACCGTTTGGTCCGTCGTCTCCTCGAGGTCGCCGCCGCCGTGATCGATGTGCGTCGGCCGCTTCGACAGGCTCACGTCCTTGACATGGGTAAGGGTCCCCTCCCGACCACAGTTGTCGCATCGCTCCGCCATCAGAGGCGAAGTATGCAGACCCGCGGGGCGCTGAATCACCGTCGCCGGCCTTCGAGCCGCAGCACGGGAGGATCGCCGTGCGCGTCGTCAGCGGGAGCCTCGCGTCGAGTCCAAACAGGTCCCCAGCCAGTGCTGGCCGCCGCCCGGCTTGACCTGGAGGGTGCTCGCGCGGGCCGCCCTTGCATCCGGACGCAGCACTCAGCGATGTCTGGCCTAGTAGCTGCGTCTAGTAGCCCAGAAGCCCGATGACATTTCTGGCGACTTGGGGTCGATGCCTGGGTCAATAGCCGCGCTCGCCCGAGCGGGTTGGGACAGCTCCGGACCGGAACATCGCGGCAAGCAGCGTCAGGACACCGCGAAACATCTACTGGCTAGCCGGTCGCGGTGCTTGAATCGTCTCATGGCTCAGGGACCGAGGTTCAACTACTTCGATCTCAAGCAGTGCAAACGAGGTGACGTCTACCGCGTCGAGCTCTCGAGCGCGCTGAACGTGCTGCTCGTGGACTCGTCGGGACTATCTGCGTTCAAGGCCCGTCGTCAGTACCGGTACTGGGGTGGCCTAATTACGCGCAGCCCCCACGACTTCGTCATTCCGCGAAGCGGGCACTGGTATTTGATTTACCATGCCTGGGGTTTGCGCTCCGGGGGGCGCATTAGCATTCGGCCGCTCGTCGAGGCGGAGGCGATGCCGCGCGCGACGCCGAACATCGTCAGCCTCCAATCTATCGCAGAAGCGGCGGCCGAATACCCTGGTACCGATGACGCCCCGGGAGTCGCTCCATCGGCAAAGGACTACGACGTGTTCATCTCCCATGCGAGTGAGGACAAGGACGAGATCGTGCGCGAGCTCGCCGGAGCACTGGACTCCGAGGGACTCGACGTGTGGTACGACGAGTTCGAGTTGGCGATCGGGTCGAGCCTTCGGCGCAGTATTGACCACGGCCTCGCCAACAGCCGCTTCGGGGTCGTGGTCCTGTCCAGCGCGTTCTTCAAGCGCAACTGGCCGAACTATGAGCTCGACGGGCTCGTCACCCGCGAGATGGCGTCAGAAGGCCAGCAGCTCATCCTGCCCATCTGGCACAACGTGACCAAGGACGAAGTGATTCGCTACAGCCCGTCTCTGGCGGACAAGCTCGCCCTTCGAACCACCGACAGCACCGTCAGCGAGCTCGCCGCTGAGATCGCCTCGGTGATCCGCGGTAGTTGAGCCATCCGCCCCATCGATGCGGCGCGGGCTGCCCTAACCCTTGTACTTCTCGGCAAGTGCTGCGAGCGCGACTTCGGGTGGCTAGGACTCGTTCGATAGCCGTCGTTTTCGGTGCCGCGTGGTGAGCGGCAGGGACGCGACCGCGCGGGCAGCACGCGCCGGGTATCGCGCCGCAACCCTCATGACGGTTCGCCGGCATGCTCGAGGATAGGTGGCTCGATGCCGCGACGGTCAACCTCGAGGCACGCGTCGGGGTCGCCGTCATCTCAAACGCCCGCGAACTCGGGACGCCGACCCTGCCCAGCGCGGCGGGCTTCGGGGACCGACGCGCGGATGCGCGCCCGCAGGTGGTCACGCTCGGCGATTGTCCGATCGAGGGGTCAGCCCCAGCGATCCCGGACGTACGCCTGGCCGTTCTGCGTCTCGACGGGGCCGCCGCGCAGCAACGGCGAGAGGAGGCGGCGCCCCTGGACCCGGGGCGTGCCCGCGCGCGCGGTCGGTCCCGTGCGGCGCGTCGCCCAGGTGACGTAGCTGAACCGCTTGGCGCGAGTAAGGCCGACGTAGAGCAGGCGCCGCTCCTCGTCCTCCCGAGGGCGAGGGTCGGGGATGATCCCATCCTCGGCGCCGATGATGATCGACGCCTCGACGGTCAGGCCCTTGCTCAGGCCCATGGTCATGAAGCGCACGCCGCTGGCCTGGGCGCTCGCGTGGTCCTTCGCGAGCGGCTGAATCTGGCCCAGGAAGCGCGGCAGGTCAGCGCCCGCCTCGATGGCGTGGTCGACCACGCCGAGCAACTCGGCGAGTGCGCCGGACATGCGCGCCGGCGCATCGGCGTGTGCGAATGCCAGCGTCAGCCAGTCGCCCCATCGCTCTGGGACATCCTCGCCCTCGGGCACCGGATTCGCGTCGAGCCACGTCAAGGTGCGGTCGATGAGCGCCTTCGCTCGCCGCGGCGCGGCGCCGGTCATGGAGTCGAAGTCCTTCGCATGGGCGGCGAGCAGTGCCTCGGCGAAGGTGGTGCCGGTCTCGACCGCGCGGTCGTGGATCGCTTTGCGAAACGCCGGACCGACGTTCGGCTCGAGGACGGTAAGCCCCGACCACGCGAGCGAGTCGGTGGGGTTGACCATAAGCCTGGCGAGGAGCAACACGGCGCGGTTGCCAGAGTCGGAGACGACCTCGTCCACCCAGGAGGGGTCGTCAACGCTGATACCGCGCCTATCGAGCTCGGTCTTGATTGGCCGGCTGAAGTGGCCGCGGAAGTCGCCGCGGCTCATGATGAGGATCTCCGACGGCTTGAGGCCCTCCTTCTCGATGAGGTTCTGGACAAGGTCCGCGACGCCGCGGGCCTCGGTGACCTGCGAGGGGAACGAGAGCAGCGCGACCTCCCCGGGCGGCGCGCCGTCGGCCGCAACCAGCCGATCGCGGTCCCGCGGACGCGCGGGGTCCGTCTCGATGACGAACCGGGCCCAGCGGATTATCTCCGAGCCGCAGCGGTGGCTGACGGAGAGGACGTAGTCGTCGGCCCCTGGGTAGTCCTCGGGGAAACGCCGGATGCCCTCCGGCTCCGCCTTCCGCCAGCCGTAGATCGACTGCTCGTCGTCGCCCACGGCGAAGATCGCGACGCCACTCTCGGCTAGCAACTTGAGGACGCGTAGATCGCAGGCGTTGAGGTCCTGGTACTCATCGACGACGAGGAAGTCATAGTCGATGCCTTTGAGGTCGTCGTACGCCTCGAGCGCTTGGCGGAGTAGATCGGGAAGCTCGCCGAGTAACACGTAGCCCATGACCTGCCGGTGCTGGCGAAACGCGCCGGTGAAGCGGTTGCGGGTGGCCTCGTCGACCTCCGAGTCCTGCTCGGGCACCAACGACTGCCACATCGCCTGCATCTCCGGCATCAGGTGCTCCTTTACGAACGTCGGCGTGACGCCGGTCATGTCGGCGAGCTCAGGCCGGATGATCTCCTTCTGCTCCCAGTCGTCGGCGATCCGCAATGGCTCAACGAACGGCGCCGAGCCGGGGTTCTGCAACAACACGCTGATGGCGAACGAATGAACCGTGCTTGGCCGCTCGACCTCCGCCTCCTGCGCGGCGACCTTCCCGGCGAGCTCCGCCGTCGCCGCGCGCGTGAACGTCAGCAGCCGGATCCGCGGCTGCTGTCCATCATGGCTCGAGAGCAGCCCGTGAATGAGGTCGACGACCGTGGCGGATTTGCCCGTGCCCGGTCCTGCCAGTACGCGCCCGTGGCGATGCGACCGATGCGCCAGGATCAGTCGTTGCTCGGGGGTCGGGTCGTAGGCCATGCTCGGACTCCCTCCGTGGTGGTCGGGCTACACGGTTCGGCAGGCCCGCGACCGGCTCACCTTCGATGACACGAGCCGGATGTCGTATTCGAGATCGATGAGGCGGGGACGCTACCTCCTCGCCCTATGGGGCGGAGTAGGTAGCTCGTCTGGCAAGGTTTGTGCTGTTTGCAACAGGATTGGGACTCCGATTGGGACTCCAAACGCGAAATCCGCCGCTCGACGCGCCCTCCTCGCGGCCCCAGCAGCGCCCCAAAAGCCGCCGATTAGCAGGCCATTCCCAAGATGGCGAGGGCCGGATTCGAACCGGCGACACCACGATTTTCAGTCGTGTGCTCTACCAACTGAGCTACCTCGCCTAGGTTCCGGATCGTAGCGCCGGGACTGGGCGGGCGGGGTCTGGCGGTCGTGGCAGTCCGGCTTTGCCGGCCTGGGGCTCCGCTAGCCTCCGCCGCCATGCGCAAGCTCATGGTCGTACTCACGCTGCTCGGTCTCATGCTGGTCGCCGGCTGCGGGGGCGGGGGCGGGGAGGCGGATAGCCCGCTCGACAACGCGCTCGGCTACCTGCCGGCGGACGCGCCGTTCGCGGTGGCGATCGACACCCAGGTCGAGAGCGGCCAGTACGACGCGACCCGCGACGCGCTCGAGCGGTTCGGCGTGCGCGAGCAGGTCGACGAGCTGCTCAAGATCCTGCTCGAGGGGCGGACCGGCGACTTCGAGCGCTTCGAGCGAGGGCTCGGGAATGCGTTCGTCGCGGGCTCGCCGAGCACGCGTCACTTCGTCGGCGCACAGGAGGCGGGCGAGAGCGAGGACGCACCGGTCGTCGGCGCGATCCAGCTCTCGGACGAGGATGCGGTCGACGCGCTGGTCGACCGCAAGGGACTCGAGCCCGACGGCGAGGCGCACGGAGCCCAGTTCTACAAGGACGAGCTCGACAACTCCTTTGCGATCGAGGGCGACACGCTGATCGTCGCCGGCTCGAAGGCCCAGCTCGAGCAGGCGCTGGAGACGCGCGACAGCGACGAGCGCCTCACCGAGGACGACTTCAAGGCCGCGGCCGAGGGCCTGCCGGAGGACGCGCTGCTGCGGTTCTACCTCGACATCGGGGCCATCCTGCGCGCCAGCGAGAACAGCGCCGACGCGCTGAAGGTCAAGTGGGTCGACGCCGTGCGCACCGGCGGGATCGCGTTCACGTTCGACGAGGGCGAGGTGACGCTCGACGTCAACGTCAACACCGATCCCGAGGGCCTCGCCGAGGCGGACCTGCCGATCGCGGCCGGGCCGGCGTCACCGGAGCTGCTCGACCGGCAGGGCGAGGCCGCAATCGCCCTGCGCGACCCCGCTCGACTCCTCGACTTCGCTCAGCGCGCCGGGCGCACGGTCGACCCCGACCGCTTCGGCGCGTTCCTCGCCGGGCGCGCCCAGATCGAGCGCCGGCTCGACATCGACATCGACGACGATCTGCTCGGTCAGCTGGAGGACGACCTGGCGATCACGATCGACCCCGACGGCAGCTTCGGCGCCCGCGCGACGCTCGAGGATCCGCAGCGGTTCGAGCGCACGCTCGCCAAGCTCGGCGAGCTCCTGCCCGATCTGGCGAAGGGCGCGCTGGGCGAGCGCGTCGGCTTCGCAGAGCCGAAGCAGGGCGAGGACTTCTACGCGCTCGCCACCGAGGACGGTGACAGCGTCGTCTTCGGCGTCGTCGACGGCGCCTTCGTGCTCGCCAACGACGCGAGCCTCGCCGGCCAGCTCGCCGCGGCCGGCACCCGCGCCGTCGAGGGCGTGCAGGGCTCGGTCGTCGTCAGCGGCGACGCCCAGGATCTCGTGGCCCGCTTCGTCGACCGGCTCCCGATCGACGACCTCGCCGGCCTGTTCCCCAAGCCCGACCGCGACGCCATGGCGCCGCTCGACCAGCTCGTCGGCTCGCTCGAGGCGTCGACCGAGCGCCTGTCCGGCAGCTTCCGCATCACGCTCGACGAGCCGCCCGCCGCCCGCGCCGACCGCTAGGGCAGCCAGGCGCGCAGGTACGGCAGCGGGTCGATCGGATGGCCGCCGGTGTACCAGCCGCCGCCGACCCAGATCTCGAAGTGCAGGTGGGCGCCGCTTGACCCGCCCGTGTTGCCGACCTCGGCGAGCTGCTGGCCCTTCGCCACCGCCTCCCCGCGTGACACGCGCAGCGACCCGCGGCGCAGGTGCATGAAGACGTAGTCGCGGTCCTCGCCGTCGCCGTCGAGCACGATGTAGAGGCCGGCGCCGTCGCGCTGGAAGGCGATCCGCTCGATCGTCCCGCCCCACGGGGCGACGATCGGCGTCCCGAGCGGGGCGGAGAGGTCCTGGCCCTGGTGGATGTGGCCCGGGCGCCCCGCGCCGAAGCGGCTGCCCTCGCCGCCGAACGAGAACGGACCCTGGACGGGGAAGACGTGGTCGGTCGAGGGTGGGGGCGCCGGCGCCGGCGCGGGCTGCTCCTGACGCCGCTGCTGTCGCCGCTTGCGGGCCAGCCGGCGCTGCTTGCGGGCCCGCGCCAGCCGTCGCTGCCCCGCGGCGCGCCGCCTGGCGGTTGCCTTGCGCCGGGCCGCCGCGCGTCGCTTCGCGACCGCCCGTCGCCTCGCCGCCGCCCGTCGCTGGGCGGCGACCGTGCGGACATCCGCGCCGCCCTGGCCGTCGCCGGACGTCTCGGGCGGGCTCTCGCCCTCAGGCGCGCCGTCGGTGTAGCCGGCGCCGCCGGTCGCGGACGCGGGCTGCGGCGCGGTGGCGCCACCGTCGGCCGCCTCGACGACGGCCGGAGCGCCGAGCAGCATCGCCACGACGGTCGAGATCAGGAGGGCCCTGCGCACACGCCTCATGTCGGCCGCGGCGCCCCGATCTATGAGCGGCTGCAACCGCTCGCCCAGCGGCAGGAATCCGATCGCCGGCGCAATGCGGCACGCGCGGCGGCTCGACGCCGACCGCCCGTCAGCGGTCCCGAGCGCCCGTCAGCCGCCCGCGGTCAGCCGCCCGCGGTCAGCCGCCCGAGCAGCTCCAGCGCCCCCCGCTTGCTGAGCGGCTCGTTGAGGTTCCCGCACTTCGGCGACTGGACGCATGACGGACAGCCGGACTCGCACGGGCACTCGGAGATCAGCCGCATCGCGTCGGCGACGAGCGTCTCGAATGCGCGGAACCCCATCCGCGTGATCCCGACGCCGCCGGGATGGCCGTCGTAGATGAACACGGTCGGCCGGCCGGTCTGCGCGTGGAAGGCGGTCGACAGCCCGCCGATGTCCCAGCGGTCGCACATCGCGATCAGCGGCAGCACCGCGATCTGCGCGTGCTCGGCCGCGTGCAGCGAGCCCTGGAGCACGTCCAGGGGGAAGTCGCCGGCCAGCGCCTGCTCGGGCAGCTCGTACCACAGCGCCTGCGTGGTGAAGTGCTCCTCGGGCATGTCGAGCGCGATCAGGTCGAGCACCTCGTGGTCGCTCACGCGCTTGCGCTGGTAGGCCGTCACCTGCTCGGTCACCGACACGATTCCGAACGACAGCGTCGCCGGGCCGACCTCGCGCACGTCCAGCACCTGCTCGACGTAGGTGTCGGTCTCCTTCTTGGGCTGCGTGTACCAGTCGCCGGAGAACGGCCGCACGAGCGCGCGCCGACCCTCCACGTCGAGCTCCTCGACCTCGTAGCCGCGCCCCATGTGCAGGTAGATCGCGCCCGGGTGCGCAGCCGCGCGCGCCCGCGCGGCCTCGATCGAGCCGATGATCTCGCCCGCGTCCGCCTCGACCACCGCCACCGAGTCCGGCGACGCCGAGCGCAGCGGGATCCGGCCTGCCGGGAAGCCCTCGCCGCGCGGCAGGAAGCGCCCGCCGCGCTCGCGCAGCTGCCCGAGCCGCACCAGCCGCTCGGCGTACGCCTCCCAGCGTGGGCCGAGGAACTCGTCGTCGCCGGGCGACAGCGGCAGCTCGTACGCCGCCGCACAGAGGTGGGCGAGGTGGATCTCCTCCGACTCGTGGTCGAGGATCGCCGACTCGACCGGCCGGTCGAGGAACTCGTCGGGGTGGCGGCAGAAGAATTGGTCGAGCGCGTCCGAGCCGGCGACGTAGACGGCCAGCCCGGTCCCGCGCCGTCCCGCCCGACCCCACATCTGCCGCAGCGACGCCACCGTGCCCGGGAACGTCACGCAGATCGCCGCGTCCAGCTCGCCGACGTCGATGCCCAGCTCGAGCGCGTCCGTCGCCACCACCGCCAGCAGCTCGCCGTCGACCAGCCGCTGCTCGATCTCGCGTCGCTGCGCCGGCGTGTAGCCGGCGCGGTAGGGCGCCACCAGCTCGGCGAGGTCGGCGCGCCCGCGCTCCTCGAGCCGCGCGCGCGTGAAGCGCTGGATCAGCTCGATGCCGCGCCGCGAGCGCAGGAAGCAGATCGTCCGCACCCCCTGCTCGACGAGGTCGGCGAGCAGGTCGGCCGCCTCCGCCAGCGCCGAGGCGCGCGCGCCGGTGCGCGCGTCGACGAGCGGCGGGTTCCACATCGCGATCTGGCGCTGGTGGCGCGGCGCGCCCTCCCGGTCGACCAAGCGCACGTCGCAGCCCGTCAGCCGCTCGGCCAGCTCGACCGGGTTGGCGATCGTGGCGCTCGCGAGCACGAAGCGCGGCTCGGTGCCGTAGGCGAGCGCGAGCCGGCGCAGCCGCCGCAGGACGTTCGCGACGTGCGAGCCGAACACGCCGCGGTAGGTGTGCGCCTCGTCGACGACGATCCAGGCGAGGTTGGCGAGCACGTCGCCCCACGCCTTGTGGTTGGGCAGCACGCCGACATGCAGCATGTCCGGGTTGGTGAGGATGACGTTCGAGCGCCGGCGGATCGCGGGCCGCTCCTCCTTCGGCGTGTCGCCGTCGTAGATCGCCGGGCGCAGGTAGCGCAGCTTCAGCGCGTGCAGCGCGCGCGCCTGGTCCTGGGCGAGCGCCTTGGTGGGATACAGGTAGAGAGCGCGCGCCGACGGGTCGTGGGCGAGCGTGTCGAGCACCGGCAGGTTGAACGCGAGCGACTTGCCCGACGCGGTCCCCGTGGTGACGATCGTGTGGCCGTCGTAGGCCGAGGCAAGCGTCTCCGCCTGGTGCGAGTAGAGCTCGTCGATGCCGGCGGCCGCGAGCGCCGCGCGCAGCTCGGGATGCAGCGAGTCCGGCATCGGCACCCGCGTCGCGGCCTGTGCGCCGGCGCGCGAGCGCGCCACGAGCTGCTCGCCCTCGCCCCGTTTGAGGATCTCCTCCCAGGGCATCTTCGTCCTCACCGTGGCCACTCGCTGGCATAGTACGGACGGGGTGATCCGCTCCTTCAGCCACGAGGACTTTCCGCTCGAGCTCCTGCTGGAGCGCAAGCAGCAGACGGTGAGCGTCGTGCTGCCGGCACGCGAGGTGGCCGACACCGTCGGCCTGATCGTGGAGCGGATCCGCGCGCTCGGCGAGCTGGTCGACCAGATCCTGGTCGTCGACGCGGACTCCGAGGACGGCAGCGCCGACGTGGCCCGCGCGGCCGGGGCCGAGGTGCGCAGCCAGCGTGGGCTGCGGCCCGAGCTCGGCGAGGTGCTCGGCAAGGGCGACGCGATGTGGCGGGCGCTGGCCGCGACCAGCGGCGACATCGTCGCCTATGTCGATTCCGACACGCGCGACTTCACGCCCGACTTCATCACCGGCATGCTCGGGCCGCTGATCTGCGAGCCGGAGATCCAGTTCGTCAAGGGCACGTACCGCCGGCCGTTCACCAGCGGCGACGAGGTCGTGCCCGACGGCGGCGGCCGCGTCAGCCAGCTGACCGCCCGGCCGCTGCTCGCGGCGTTCTACCCCGACATCGCGGAGCTGTCGCAGCCGCTCGCCGGCGAGGTCGCGGCCCCGCGCAAGGTCTTCGAGCAGCTCCCGTTCGCGACCGGATACGCGGTCGAGACGGCGATGCTGCTCGACGTGCGCGAGGCGGTCGGCGCCGACGCGATCGCCGAGTGCCACCTCGGCGAGCGGCGCAACCACCACCAGCCGCTGCACGCCCTGCGCCCGATGGCCGAGGAAGTGCTCGCCGTCGTCTGCGAGCGGCTGCGGCGCGAAGGCAGGCTGCGCGACGGCGGCCTCGAGCACTCGATCGTCCACCGCCCGCCGTACGCCGAGGCCGCCGCCGCCTGACGGCGCTCCGCCGCGAGCCGCCCCGCCCGCTCCGCATAGGCTCCGCAGGGCATGCCGCTCCGCTGCGTCTACACCGATCTCGACGGCACCCTGCTCGGGCGCGGCGCCTCGCTGTTCCACGACGCCGAGGGCTCGTTCACGCTGCTCGCCGGTCGCGGCCTGGAGGCCTGCCACCGCGCCGGCGTCGAGGTGGTGCCGATCTCCGGCCGTCGCCGCGGGCAGGTCGCCGAGCCCGCGCGCCTGATTGGCGCCGACTCCTACTGCTTCGAGATCGGCGGGGGCCTGGTGATCGGGGGCGAGCAGCAGTGGCTGTGCGGCGACTACCAGCCGCGCGACGGCCGCACCCCCTGGGAGCTGATCGAGGAGTCCGGCGCCCCGGCGCTGCTGCTCGACGCCTACGCCGGCACGCTCGAGCCGCACTCGCCCTGGCACCTCGGCCGCGAGGTGACCCACGTCTTCCGCGGACTCGTCGACGTCGACGACGCCAACGCGCTCCTGGACCGCGAGGGCCACCCGGGCCTGCGCCTCGTCGACAACGGCACGATCGACGCCGCCCGCCGCTGCTACCACCTCACCCCGGCCACCGCGTCGAAGGCCGCCGCCGTCGCCGCCCACATGCGCGCCCGCGAGTACATGCCCGACGACTGCATCGCCGTCGGAGACTCCCACGAGGATCTCCAGGTCGCCCCCGTCGTCGGCCGCTTCTTCCTCGTCGCCAACGCCGACCCAAGCCTCTCCGACGGCGCCAACGTCACCCGCACCGACTCCACCCACGGCGACGGCTTCTACGAGGCCGTCGTCGAGTCGCTGATGGCGTAGCGGGCTCCTGCTCGGAGTCGGGCGGTGGTCCAGCTTCAGTTCGGCGCCGACAGCCGGAGCCCGTGCCTGCGCGCTGCCGCGTTGAGCTCGATGTCCCAACACGAGAAGCGCAGGTCGCGGGCGCCCTGCAGTGACGCCGCAGTCGCGAGCTGGATCGCGTCGTAGCCGCGGAGCGAATGCTCGTCCGCGAGCTCAGCCGCCGTCGCCAGCAGCTCGTCGTCGGTCGGCACGGAGAGCATGTCGAGCCACATCTGGTCGAGATCGCGACGAGCGCGGCGCATGTCGCGCTCGCCGAACCGGCGACCGGCTCTCATCCGCGCCAATGCCGCTCTCGCCTCGACGTAGGAGATGGTGCTCGTGGCCACGGCTGTCGCCGAGGCGAGTGCCTCCTGGGTCTCCGCGGTCTCCGGCTCGTCGATCAGCAGCTTGATCAGGGCGCTCGTGTCGGCGTAGACGATCAGCGGCGTCCCTCGGCCACGTAGTCGGAGGCCGACGGCCCATCTCCACGTAGTCGAATCGGGGCGGGCAGCTCCGGCCGGCGCCCGTTCCAACGCGCCTTCCCGGACGCGATCAGCTCCGCCACGTCGGTCGGCATGTCGACGGGCAAGACGCGCGCCACCGGCCTGCCTCGCTTGGTGACCGTGATCACCTCGCCGGCCTCGACGCGGTCGATGAACCGGCTCGCACCGTTCTTGAACTCTCTCACGCCGACCTCTTGCATGTGACCACCTTAGCGCTCCAAGTGGACACCTGCGAATCCTCGGGCGAGGTCGCGGCCCGCGGCTTCCAGGGCCGCGGGCGTCTCGGCCTCGACGACCGTCTGCAGGTCGAGGATCCGCTGCTCGAAGGCGTCGATGGCGCACTGCCCGACGACGGCGTGGCAGGCGACACCGCCCTGGCGGGCGCGGGTGGCGACCTCGAAGACGGCCTTGCCCTGGAAGGTCTGGCGGTCGAGGCGGCCCTCGCCGGTGACGACGAAGACGGATTCGCGCATGCGGTCGTCGAAGCCGATCGCATCGAGGACGGCGGGCGCGCCGGGACGGAGCTGGGCGCCGCGGTGGCCCCACAGCCCGCCCGCGAGGCCGCCCGCGGCGCCGGTCATCGCCACCCCGCGCGGGTCTCTCGGGGCGCGCGCGGCAAGGCGTGCGAGGCGGCGCCCGAGGCGCCTGACGGTGTCGGGGTCGGCGCCCTTCTGCGGACCGAACACCCGCGCGGCGTCCTCCCAGGGCGTGCGCACGTCGCACCAGACCTCGAGCCTCGGCTGCACGCCGGCCTCGTCGAGCGCCGCCAGGGCACCGGCGCCGCCGTCGGTCGTCGCCGAGCCGCCGACCGTGACGATCACCCGCTGCGCGCCCGCCTCGGCCGCCGCCACGATCAGCTCCCCCGTGCCGCGCGTGGATGCGGCGAACGCGTCGCGCTCGTCCTCGCCGACCAGCGCGAGCCCGCTCGCCCGCGCCGCCTCGACGACCGCGACGGCGTCGTCCAGCATCGCGAAGCTCGCTGCGACCGGCCGGCCGAGCGGGTCGCTCACCGTCGCCGCGCGCAGCTCGCCGCCGAGCGCAGCCACCAGCGCGTCGAGCGTCCCCTCGCCGCCGTCGGCGACCGGCAGCTCCACGGCGTCCAGCCCGCCGTCGCGCAGCCCGCGCGCGAGCGCCGCCGCCACCTCCGCGGCGCTCAGCGTCCCCTTGAAGCTGTCGGGCGCCACGAGCGCCGGCATCCGGACCATTGGGCATATCGTCTCGCAGATGGCTGCGACCGACCGCATCACGCTCGAGCTCGACGGCCGCGAGGTCGGGTTCTCGAACCCGGACAAGGTCTTCTTCGCCGACGCCGGGATCACCAAGCTCGACGTCTGCGAGTACTACCTCGCCGTCGCCGACGCGATCCTGCCGCACCTGCGCGACCGCCCGACGACGCTGAAGCGGTTCCCGAACGGGGCGGGGGAGGACTTCTTCTTCCAGAAGCGGGTGCCGAAGGGCGCGCCCGACTGGCTCGAGCAGATGACGATCTCGTTCCCGAGCGGGCGCAGCGCCAACTTCCTCGTCTGCCAGGACCGCGCCCATCTCGCGTGGGGCGTCAACCTCGGCGTGATCGACTGGAACCCCTGGCCGGTGCGAAGGCCCGACGGCGACCACCCCGACGAGCTGCGGATCGACCTCGACCCGACGCCCGGCTCGAGCGACTGGTCCGACGTGCGCGACGTCGCCGTCTGCGTCCGCGAGGTGCTGGACGACCACGGCCTCGCCGGCTTTCCGAAGACGTCCGGCTCGCGCGGCATCCACGTCTACGCCCGCATCGAGCAGCGCTGGGACTTCACCGAGGTCCGCCGCGCCGCGCTCGCGCTCGCCCGCGAGGTCGAGCGCCGGATGCCCGGCCGCGCCACGTCGAAGTGGTGGAAGGAGGAGCGCCACGGCGTCTTCCTCGACTACAACCAGAACGCCCGCGACCGCACGATCGCCTCGGCCTACTCGGTCCGCCCGAACCCCGCCGCCCGCGTCTCCGCCCCGCTGACCTGGGACGAGCTGCCCGACGCCGAGCTCGGCGACTTCACGCTGCGGACCGTGCCCGACCGCCTGCGCGCGATCGGCGACCCGAGCGCCGGCCTGCACGACTCCGCCGGCTCGCTCGACGCCCTGCTCGAGCTCGCCGCCCGCGACGAGGCCGAGGGCCTCGGCGACGCCCCCTGGCCACCTCACTTCCGCAAGCAGAAGGGCGAGCCCAAGCGCGTCCAGCCTTCGAAGGCGAAGGCCGAGGAGGAGAGCTAGCGCCTACGGCACCGCGCTGACGACGCCGCCGTCGACCTGCACCGCCGTCCCGTTGACGTAGGACGCGGCGGGGGAGAGCAGGAAGGCCGCGACGCGGCCGAGCTCCGCCGGGTCGCCGTAGCGGCCGAGCGGGATCGCCTGCGCCGCACGCTCGCGCTGCTCGTCGACCGATATCCCGGCAGCATCGGCGTTGGCGGTGTCGAGCTCGCGCAGCCGGGCGGTGTCGAAGCGCCCCGGGGCAAGCGAGTTGACGCGCACGTCTGGCGCAAGCTCGCGCGCGAGCGACTTGACCAGCGCCGCGACGCCGGGCCGGAGCGCGTTCGAGCCGTCGAGGCCGGGGATCGGCTGGCGCACCGACGACGAGGTGATCCACAGCACCGACGCGGGCCGGCGCAGCTCGGGTGCCAGCGCACGCAGCAGCTCGAGCGGGCCGCCGAGCAGCAGGTCGAACGACCGGCGCCAGTCGTCGCGCGAGAGGTCGAGCGCCCTGCCCGGCGGCGGACCGCCGCCGTTGACCAGGATGCCGTCGAGCGCGCCGCCGAGGTGGTCGGCGACCGCGCCGCGGACCGCGCCGACATCGGGATCGGCGACGTCGATCGCCAGGCCCCGGGCCGCCTCGCCGAGCTCGGACGCGACCGCCTCGACGCCGCCCGGGCTGCGTGCGCCGACGAGGACCCGCGCGCCCTCGCCGACCAGCTCGGCGGCCACCGCCCGGCCGAGGCCGCGGCTCGCGCCGAGCACGAGGAAGCCCTTGCCGTCGAGCCCCAGGTTCATCAGACGCGCAGCTGGTCGATCGTGCACTCGCTCGGCGCCTTGTCCTCGCGCCAGCGCAGGAACTTCGTCCCGTGGCGGATGCGGTCGCCGGTGGTGTGGTCGAAGGCGATCTCGCAGACGAGCTCTGGCCGCAGCCCCTCCCAGACGAGCTCCTCGTCGGACTTCCAGCGGCTCGGCTCGCCCGACCCGCGCTCGTGCGTGCGGTACGGCTCGAGCAGGTCGAGCAGCTCGCGCTTCTGCTTGGCGCCGAAGCTCGACGTGTGGCCGACGACGCGCAGCTCGCCCTCGTCGTCGTGGAGGCCGAGGATCAGCGAGCCGACGGTGCCCTCGGCCTTGCCGAAGCGGAACGCGGTCACGACGCAGTCGGCGGTGCGCAGGCGCTTGATCTTGACCATGCCGCGGCGCTCGCCCGGCAGGTAGACGGCGTCGGCCTGCTTGGCGATCACGCCCTCGGACTTGCCGGTCAGCCACTGGCGCGCGTCGCCGGTCTGCGTCACCAGCGGGGTCAGCTGCACCGGGGCGAGGTCGAGCGCCTCCAGCCGCGCGCGACGCTCGTCGAACGGCAGCTCCAACAGCGTCTCGCCGTCGTGCGCGAGCAGGTCGAAGGCGTGGAAGACGGCCGGCGTCTGCGCCGACAGCTTCTCGACCCGCGACGCCGCCGGGTGGATCCGCTGGCTGAGCAGGTCGAACTCCTGTACGCCGTCGACCGTGATCACCATCTCCCCGTCGAGCACGACGCCGTCGGCGGCCATCGCGCGCAGCTGCTCCTCGACCTCGGGGAAGTAGCGGTTCATCGGCTTGCCGCCGCGGCTCTGAAGCCGCACGTCGTCGCCGTCGCGGAACGCGAGCGTGCGGAAGCCGTCGTACTTGGGCTCGTAGCGCCAGCCGTCGCCCTCCGGCACCTCCTTCGCCGAGCGCGCGAGCTGTGGCTTGACCGGCGGTTCGAGCGGGAGGCTCACAGGTCGCGTCCTACCACTTCCGCGGTGCCGCGCTCGGGCCACGCAGCCGCCGCAGCATCAGGTCCGCCAGCCGCGGCGAGATCCCGTGGATCGTCTGCAGCAGCCGCACCTCACGCGGGAAGTACACGCCGCGCCTGTCCCTCTCTACGCCCGCGACGATCGCCGCGGCGCACTCGTCCACGTCGGCCTCGTGGCCGCCCCGGCGCCACGCCGGAAGCTTGTCCGGCTGGTGGTCGTGCAGGCTCGTCCCGATCTCGCCGGGATAGACGACGGTGACGCCGACGCCCGTCCCGTCGAGGTCGTGCCAAAGCCCCTCGGCGAACCCGCGCTGGGCCGCCTTGGTGGCGCCGTAGACGGCCGCGCCGGGGAACGTCCGCAGCGCCGCGCCCGAGGAGATGACCACCACGTGCCCGCGCCCGCGCTCGACCATCCCTCCCAGCGCCGCCCGTACGGTGTGGAGCGTGCCGAGCCAGTTGATCGCCGTCATCTGCTCCTCGAGCTCGACGTCGAGGTCGAGCCACGGCCCGTAGTGCGCGACACCGGCGTTCGCCACGACCACGTCGACGCGGCCGAACCGCTCGACCGCCGCCGCGATCGACTCGCGGTCCGCCACGTCCGCTGCCAGCGGCTCGTGTCCGTCGCCCGCCAGCCCCTCCGCCAGCTCGCGCACGCCCTCCTCGCCGCGCGCCACCAGGCCCAGGACGCAGCCGCGCTCGGCCAGCGCCCGCGCCAGCGACGCGCCGATCCCGCGCGAGGCGCCGGTGATCAGGACGCGGGTTCCGGGGTCGAGCTTCACGACGCCGGACAACACTAGCCGGGCCTTGGACGCGCGCGCCGGGAAGCCGCTCGCCGACCACTAGCATGCGCCCCAGAAGCCCACGGACCCGAGGAGCAGCCAGGTGTCACACGAGCAGGCGACCGTCGCGGAGGAGGAGTACCTCCAGATCATCTTCTGGCTCCAGGAGGCCGGCCTGCCGATGACCGGGGCGAACGTCGCGCGCGCGATGCAGGTCTCCGCGCCGACCGTCCACGAGATGATCGGCCGCCTGGAGGCCGACGGCTACATCACCCGCAACGCCGACAAGTCGATCGAGTTCACCGACTCGGGGCGCGAGCACGCCGAGGACATCGTCCGTCGCCACCGCCTGATCGAGCGCTTCCTCACCGACGTCTTCGACATCCCCTGGGACCAGGTCCACGAGGAGGCCGAGCGGCTCGAGCACTGGATGTCGCCGACGGTCGAGGAGCGGATGCTCAAGGCGATCGGCGACGCCGACACCTGCCCGCACGGCCATCCGATCTTCACTCACAACCGCCTGCCGGGCGTCCCGCTCGCCGACGTCGAGGAGGGCGCCACGGTCCGCGTCCTGCGCTTCGAGAACGAGGCCGAGGACCTGCTCCACTACCTGATGGAGTCGGGCCTCAAGCCCGGCCTCGAGGGCACCCTCGCCGAGTCCAGCGACGACGTCGTCGTGATCGAGTCCGACGGCGACCGCTACTCCGTCACCCACAGCGTCGCCGAGACCGTCTCCGTCTCCGCCGACCCCTCCCCGCCCGCCCGCGTCGCCCTCCCCGAGCAGCTCGTTCTCGCCAAGGAGCACTGGGGCCGCTGATTCGCGGTGAGACCCAGGTTGCG